>DAISZK010000001.1:90223-110766 GCA_036824855.1 Chthoniobacterales bacterium
TCTCAGTCAGCTTGTCTCTTTCCAATTCTAGCGTTTTAATGCGAACTTGCGATTCCTGATACTCTTTTTCCAACTCTTTCAGGTGCCCCTCTTGAACTGAGCGTTCTTTTACAATTTGCTCCAAATGAATTATGTGATTCGCGCGCGCTTTACTTTCTTCGCTAATTATTTGGGTTCGCGTTCTTTCTCCATTCAGATCCATCAAGTCATGGCAAGAGCGACCGAGTCTTGAGAACAGCTCATAAACAATGTTCCTTGAAGGCTGATGTGCATAACAATTGTACAGGGAACTTAGAAGGTCTGGTTGTTTTTTTCCAACACCCAGTACTCCCAGACCGTGACCATGAATAAATTCGAAGTAGGGGTATTTTTGCGTTAGCTCTGCAAAGTATTTATGAACTCCAAAGCTGTCTCTCCTGACATTCGTATCGTGAAAGAGGACGACGGCTCTCTCAGACAGCTTCGGTAGCCACGACTCGAAATCATGCCGGACGACTTCGTAGGTATGAAATCCATCAATGTGGAGGAGATCGATTGATCCGTCGTTAAACCTCGTGAGAGCTTCGTCAAAGGTGCAGCGTAGGAGTGAGGAGAACTCGGGGTAATTTGCCTGATTATACGAGTCTACCTGCTGGTAGACACTCTCGTCGTAGTGGCCAGCCTGGTCATCACCCTTCCACGTATCGACGGCATAGGAAGGTGTATTGAGCCCCAAGCGCTTGATCGCCTGACAGAAGGAGAAGTAGGAGTGCCCGCAATGGGTGCCCAACTCGACAAAGAGGGACGGTTGGAGAGCCTCGACGATCCAGAATGCAAAGGGGAGATGCTCGACCCAAGCAGAGCTTCCCTGCAAGTAATCCGGCCTCCAGAACATGGAGCGGAGTGCGAGCGACTTGTACTGATTGGACTGCAAAATTTCTGATCCCTCTGAGCGTTGCAGAATCAGCGATTGTGAAGTTCTGGATGCGCTCGATCCAGATGTCCGGCGCTTGGATGTGGGTTTATTAGCCATGGGTGATTTCAAAAAGGAGTCTGAGGAGATGTTTGACTTCGGATTGCCAACTGGGCATTGCAAATCGAAAGACTGTTTCTAGACGCCTACAATCAAGTCTCGAATTTAACGGGCGCTCGGCCGGCGTAGGATATCCCGATGTCGGGATGGGAAGGATACTCTCAGGAATCACCCGAAGAGTGATCCCTAGTTCTGTCGCAACTTGGCATATGTAGGATGCAAACCCGTGCCAAGAGGTCTCCCCGGATGCCGTCAGATGATAGAGCCCGAGGTTGTCAGCGTGGCTTGGGGGATTAGATCCTATGCGGTAGAGTGCAAATGCTGTCACGTCAGCAATCAGTGAAGCCGAGGTGGGAGCACCAACCTGATCCGAGACGATCTTGAGCTCCTCCTTCTGCTTCATGAGTCGGAGCATCGTCATGAGAAAGTTCTTTCCGTACACTCCGTAGACCCAGCTTGTGCGAAAAATCAGGTGGTCCGCTCCAGACGAGCGCAGGGACTCCTCTCCAGCCAGTTTACTCGCACCATAAACACTAAGAGGATCTGTGGCGTCTTCCTCGGTGTAGCGCCCTGCTTTGGTTCCATTGAAAACGTAATCCGTGGAGTAGTGAACGACGAGTGCACCCAGCTTCTTGGCCTCTTCGCCAATAATACCTGGTGCTATGCTATTAATCGCATAGGTAAGGTCTCTTTCCGTCTCAGCCTTATCAACCGCTGTGTAGGCCGCTGGGTTGACGATGATACTCGGCTGATACTTTCTGATTGCACTACGGATGGACTCTTCGCTCGAGAGATCGCAGCCGGCGCGGTCGAGCGCAATCACTTCGCCCAGCAGTGCTAAGGAGCGCTGCAGCTCATAGCCAACTTGGCCGTTTTTACCGGTTACAAGAATTCTAGGGGGATTCATGGTTTTACTTCTGTCCTGAGAGGTATTATATACATTAAGGCCTCAATAATTGAGGCCTATTAAACAAAAATTAACCCCTATACTGCTTATCGACCCACTCCTTGTAGGCACCTGAGGTGACGTTAGTCACCCACTCCTGGTTATCAAGGTACCACTGGACGGTCTTGCGGATGCCAGTCTCGAAGGTCTCGGCTGGTTTCCAGCCAAGCTCGCGGTTGATCTTGGTCGCATCGATGGCGTATCGGCGGTCGTGGCCGGGGCGATCGGTAACGTATGTAATTTGTTCCTTGTAGCTCTTGCCATCGGCGCGTGGCGATAGCTCGTCCAGGATGGCACAAAGTGTGTGAACGACGTCGAGGTTGGGCTTTTCGTTCCACCCACCCACGTTGTAGGTCTCACCCACTCTACCAGCCTCAAGCACCCGGCGGATCGCCGAGGCGTTGTCTTTTACATAGAGCCAGTCTCGCACCTGCTGTCCGTCGCCGTAAATCGGGAGGGGTTTGCCGGCGAGGGCATTGTGGATGACCAGCGGGATGAGCTTCTCGGGGAAGTGGTAGGGGCCGTAGTTGTTGGAGCAGTTGGTCGTAAGAACCGGCAGGCCGTAGGTGTGGTGGTAGGCGCGGACAAGGTGATCGGAGGCAGCCTTGCTGGCGGAATACGGGCTATTTGGCTCGTATTGCTTGGTCTCGGTGAAGGC
This sequence comes from Chthoniobacterales bacterium, assembly GCA_036824855.1. Taxonomy (GTDB): domain Bacteria; phylum Verrucomicrobiota; class Verrucomicrobiia; order Chthoniobacterales; family UBA6821; genus UBA6821. The sequence continues at coordinate 92,840 of DAISZK010000001.1, forward strand.
AGGATCCGCTGGAGCTAGCGAGCCGTAAACCTCATCAGTGGAGACGTGGAGGAATCGAAAGTCCTGTTTTTCGGCTTCGTCGAGTCCGTTCCAGTAGGCGCGGGTCGCCTCGAGGAGATTGAAGGTGCCGACGATGTTGGTCTGAATGAATTCCGCGGGCCCATGGATGGAGCGGTCCACATGGGACTCGGCGGCAAAGTTCACAATGGCTCGGGGACGGTGCTCGGCAAGGAGCTTGGCGACGAGTTCCGCATCACCGATATCGCCGCGGACAAAAGAGTGGCCGGAATTGCCCTCGAGAGCGGCAAGATTCTGGAGATTGCCCGCGTAGGTGAGCTTGTCGAGGTTGATAACGGAGTCTTTCTCGAGGGCGATCCAATCGAGGACAAAGTTGGAACCGATGAATCCGGCGCCGCCGGTAACGAGGATGGTTGACATGGTATGTTAGTGAAAAGTGAAAAGTGTAAGGTGTAAGGTGGGAAGGTTGAGGGAGGCTGAGAGGCGTTAAAGATAAATGGTAGGAAAGTGGGAAGGTGTAAGGTGGGAACCAAGCCCGAAGGATCGGGCGCGGAAGACTACAACGGAGTCGTAGCCCGGAGGGCGTCACGGCTTTCGGGAGGAAGTTGTGTCAAAGTTAAAGGTGGGATGGTGGGGAAGCTTGGAGGGAGTTATAAAGTTCATGTAGCGATGGAACAGTAAAAGGTGCTACTTCCTGCGGAGGTGCCTTTGGAAGGCCGCTATACGCTTGGAAAGAGTTTCGTAGTCTTCTCTCAACTGACTGGCGATGTGGTTTCCCAATATTTTCAGATCTTCAGCAGCGTAAGCCATACTCCTGACCTCACCTGCTGATCCTTTTGCAAGGTCAAGGAAGTGAGCAAAGTCTTTTGCCGTACGGCGCTCAAACCCTTCGCTGATGTTATTCATGACTGATAAGGCTGCTCGTCGTATCTGATCTCTGAATGAGAAGTCACGACATTCCTCCAGAGAACAATAAACCTGCTGATTAAGCCTTCTGGCCTCTTTCCAGATTTCAAGATCCTCAAATTGCTCAGCAAAATTCATCGACTTTTAACCTTTCTACTTTCCACCTCCGCACTTTTTACTTTCACACCTTTCACTTTCCCACTTTTTACCAAGCCCGTTGGGCTTAATCGTATTTCTCGCACTCTGCAAACGAGGCCGCGATAGCGTCTTTGGGAGAAACCGTTGGGGCGATCCCGATCTCGATAGGCCAGGTAATGCCAAGATCCGGGTCATTCCACCGAAGAGAGCGTTCTGTGGCGGGGGCGTAGGGTGAAGACACTTTGTAATGAAAGTCGGCCGTGTCACTCACCACCAGGAAGCCATGAGCGCAGCCGGGAGGAACCCAGAGACGCTCGTGCGCATCAGCCGTCAGGTAGTAGCCGTCCCACGCCCCATAAGTAGGGGAGCTTTTCCGGAGATCAACCAGCACGTCGTAGACCGTGCCGGAAGTGACCCAGACGAGTTTCCCCTGGGCGGCATCACCTGACTGATAGTGCAGTCCCCGGAGTACATGCTTGGAGGAGCGAGAGTGGTTGTCCTGCACGAAGTCAAAGTCGCCGACGAGGTCACGGAAGGTGGCCTTGTTCCAGGACTCGAGGAAAAAGCCTCGGGCGTCGCCGAAGACTTTGGGCTTCAGCAGGTAGGCATCGTGGATTTTGGTGGGTAGCTTTTGCATGGCCCGAAAGTGGAAGCTAGGAGCTTGGGATTATTTACGACGGCGTTTGAGGACGCCACGGAGGTAGGTACCATAGGTGGACTTACCGAGGGGTTCGAGCGCATGCTCGAAGGCGACCTCATCCAGGAAGCCCATCTGCAGACCGATTTCCTCGAGGCAGGCGATGCGGAGACCCTGTCGATTCTGGATGGCGCGGACGAAGTCTGCCGCCTCCAGTAGGGACTCATGGGTGCCAGTGTCGAGCCATGCCGTACCGCGTCCCAGCTTCTGAACCTGCAGGCGCCCTTCCTCGAGATAGACTCGGTTCAGGTCAGTGATCTCAAGTTCGCCACGGGCTGAGGGCTTGAGATCACGGGCCTTTTCCACGACGTCGGCACTGTAGAAGTAGAGTCCAGGCACGGCGTAGTTGCTCTTGGGCTCAGCCGGCTTTTCCTCCAGCGAGATCGCCTTACCCGATGCGTCGAACTCGACTACTCCATAGGCTGAGGGCTCGGCGACCTCGTAACCAAAGACTGTGGCTCCATCTTTGTTTTGATCTGCGGCTGCTAGGATATCCGTGAAGTCGTGTCCGTAGAAAAGATTGTCCCCTAGAACGAGTGTGGCAGGTGATCCCGCAAGAAAATCTGCTCCAATCAGAAAAGCCTGGGCCAGACCATCCGGAGAGGGCTGCTCCGCATAGTCGAAGCGAACCCCAAAGCGGGAACCATCCCCAAGCAACTTGCGAAAATTGGGTAGATCCTGCGGCGTGGAGATAATCAGGATCTCACGGATCCCGGCCAGCATCAGCACCGAGATCGGGTAATAGATCATCGGTTTGTCATAGACCGGCATGAGCTGTTTGCTCACGGCCATGGTCAGGGGATGAAGCCGAGAGCCGGTGCCTCCGGCGAGAACAATACCTTTGCGCATTTTTTTAGAATGTAAATTAAGAATGGATATAAAATTAGAATGCTAATATCGGATCAAAATGTCTCTATGGCATAGAAAACTACACACTAGTCTCCTGGGCTGCGATTAGAGCCTCTAGTACTGATGCTCTTTCACGCCAGCGATAAAGAGCGTCCATCCTCCCCAGAGCAGTAGTGTCACAGCCAATACTGAGATAATATCGTAAAATCGTTTGGGCTCCATGGCCACGTCAGGCAAATTGGGCTTGGAAACGACTTCGAGGTAGAGGTCTTGCCTAATTGCTTGGTTCCGCGCTGCCTGTAGAGTAGTCATCGCTGAGGCGAGTTGCTCCTTGGCAAATTCGCGGTCGAGCACGAGTTGCTGATACTGGGCGTCCTTCATTGCTAAGGGACCGGACTCGTAGGCTACCTTGGATGCTTGGTCGGTCATTTTATCCGAAGCCGCTTTGACCATCTTCTCGGCTGAGTCGACCTCTCTCTTGGCATAGTCGATCATGTTCTGTCGGGCGCGTTCGTTGAGTTTGTTGACGAGTCGCTCGGCCGCCTGGAGGAGGAGTTGGTTGATCTGCAATGACTGCTCTGCGGAAAAGCCTCGGACGGTTAGGGTGCAGAGATTGGATTCTTTCTCCATCTCGGCGGTGATGTGCTTTTTATAATAGGGATAGAGGTATTCATTCCGCTTTCTGAAGCTAAATGTCGAAAAGCGCTGGATGGGATCGATCCACCAGCGGGACCATTGTTTCTTGAGATCTAGCTGCTCATCGAGCTCCCTCATCGCGTCGCGTGATGTGATGTAGGCCGTCACGGCCGCTAGGTTCTCATCTGCGGGATTGAGTCCTGAGATCCCGCTGCCCTTGAGGAAGGAGCTGATTCCGGTCGTGGCACTAGGCTGGGAAACACTATGGAGAACGAAAGTCGACTCGGTAACGTAAACATTCGAAGCAAATAGTCCAAAATAGAGTACGGCCAGCACTGTTGGAATAACAACGATGATGCTGAAGGAAGGGTGCTGCTTGAGATATCCTATTAGATCGGATACAGACTGCTTTGGGGATGATAGAATCTTTTTTAGACTTCCGATGTCTGAGTGAGTGTTTTCGGAAGGCGGATTTCCCGAGAAGTGTTCTTTCATGTTAGTAGTTTTCTAAAAAGATTTTGTGATTCTAAATCTTTTTGATTTGGGGAAAAGTTTATCTCTAGTGGAGGGTTGAGAGGGTCGCTGCCCCACCCGCAGCAGAGGCTGACGTCATGACGGGCGCTGTGAGGGCGCCGATGACATTCATAGCCTTCTGGAAGCCGAGAGATCCGGCATCACCTACATAGAGGACGTCCTTGTCCCTCATGGCGAATTCTTTGGCTACAAAGAATCCCTTGGGATCGCGCAAATTGAAATGATAGATGACTGGTACCCCCTCCGAATTCGCTCCATGGTAGGATCCACCTAGGCGATTCAGGAGAGCAGGTGATTCCAGTCGGTAGAGGAACACAGCCTCGGGATTTGCCCGGTTATCATCCATACCATTGGAGGATCCCAATGCCTCGGCCACGGTCATTCTGCCAGACAAGAAGGGATGCAGGCTCTGTCCAGTGGCACCAAAGGTCACGTAGCTCCATGGGCGGGTGCGGACGACGAGGGTGTCTGCAGGCTTGAGGTAGATGTTACTGGAGGGATTGCTCAGGATCTCTGAAAGGTAGGCTGTCCGGACGGTTCCACCACGGAGGACGCTGACGACGGTTTCGTAGTCTTTCCCAGTGCTGCCACCAGCTGCCGTGACGGCATCTGCGATCCTCAGGCCTGGCAGCGGTACGGAGATGCGCTGGGGTGCCTTGACGTCGCCGGTAACAGTCACCAGGTCACTTCCCATGCGTCCACCAACTGTGACAACTGCATAGGGAGTGAAGGCCATTCCTTTCATCCGCTCGGCAATTTCTTTTTCAACTTCATTGGGGGACTTTCCTGCTACAGTAATACGTCCCACATAGGGGACCGTGATGGATTCGGAATCGTCCACTAATTGACTTGGCACAGAGGTGCCCATGGAGACTCCACCCTCTTTGGTAGGGAGATTAACTCCGCCGATGTTAGCGGAAGTCATTGCTGCCCCACCTCCAAAGAGTCCTCCTCCGGTTGTATAAATCATGACGTTCACTACATCGCCAATCGAGATTTTCTGGACTGCAGGAGATCCAGGAGGCTGTTGAGAATTCATCAGATCCTTGCTGTTGATTCCGGTACATGGTGCTTCTGCGTTATTAGCTGCCTGCACAACGGCATCGGTAACGGGAATTAGGCTGAATTTCCCTTGAACCGAGCGTGTTTCGGAGTTGCCCCGGGAGAGGATCTTAGAGGTAGAAGGTCCAGCACTTGGGAGGGAGCCGCAACCTGTTAATGCGCTACAGGCGATATAGGCAATAAGCCCGAGTAGTAGATGGAATACGGATTTTGGAATGTTCTTCATAGTGTAAAAAAAAGTGTGTTGGTGAGCTGGACATGCTGCCGCCCTTGACCAAGCCCCCTGAGGAGGGATGGAGTCGCTTCTGACTGTGTTGATTGTGGGATAACCGACAGAAGGTGCATGTTCTTTTGCAATTCAAGATCTGTCAATTCGTTGAATGACCTATGCTTTCTCAGGAAAACATGACACCGATCTGAACGGAATATTTCTCTGTGATGACGTGGCGACGGAGTTTGAAGGTCATGGTCAGTTCGTCACCAACCTCAAAGGGCTTTCCGATCAGTTCAAAGGCAGCGATGCGTTCAAAGGGCTTGAAGCCGGTCTCACCCGAAATCAGACGGCGGATCTCAGACTGGATAAGTTCCCGAGCCTCTGATCGAGTAGCCAGATTGGCGATGTCGGTCGCCGCGACTCCTGTGGCAGCAAAGCCTCCCAGGGAAGGAACGATCAATGCTCCGAGGTGTTTCTGATCCTGGCCGACCACCATGCACTGGTCGATCAGGGGGGACTCAAGAAGCTTGGACTCGATGGGGAGAGGTTCCACATTTTCCCCGCCCAGCAAGACGATGGTATCTTTGCACCGTCCCACGATCTTCAGACAGTCATTAAAGGTGACGAGTCCGATATCACCCGTGGCAAGCCAGGCTTCTTTCAGGACACGAGCGGTACCCTCGGGATCCTTGTAGTATCCCTTCATGATCTGGGGCCCCTTGGCATGGATCTCCCCACGCTTCCCGCGCCCAAAATCACTGCGTGTTGGATCTGGATAGAGAATCGCACCCGTAAGGAGATCCACGATGCGTATCTCAGTCTCCGGAAAGAAAGGTCCAACCGTACCAATCACGAGTTTATCCCAGGTCCTGACAGCGAGTACCGGGCAACTCTCAGTCAGCCCGTATCCCTCGAGTACCGGAATGCCAATATCATTGAAAAAAGCATCGACATGGGGAGGAAGTGCGCCTCCGCCGGAGATCGTCCCCCGAAACTCCCCACCAACCACGGCTCGCAGCTTAGCAAGGACCAGCTGATCCAGAAGCATCGATGGAAGAATGCAGAGGGCCCAGCCGATGGCATGGCGGATGGTCATCAACGCCGAGACAATTAAGCTCCTTGGATGAAGATCGATCTGCGTGCCGAAGAAGAAGGATCGAGCAGTACGCACTTCATGCGCCGTGAATCGGGCGGCATAGAAAAGGAGGCGGCGCACAGGAGGAGCTTTCTGAACCTTGGTAACGATCCGCTGGTAGAGCCCCTCCCAGAGACGGGGAGCCGAGACCATGATCGTTGGTTTCACCGTTTGCAAATCCTCACCAAGATGCCGCAGAGAGGTGTAGTAGGTATGGACGCCGCAGGCGATTGAGATCACCTCGAAGACGCGCTCATAACTGTGCCAGATCGGCAGGATCGAGAGCGCCCTATCCTCAGGAGTCAGCACGAAGGGAAGATTCCGAATCTGCGAAGCCATCGCACCATGGGTAAGCTGGACTCCCTTCGGCGTACCGGTTGTCCCGGAGGTATAGATCAGAGTGAAGAGATCCTCAGGCTGGATGGCTGCGATACGCTCTTCGGCGCGACGATCTCCCTGAAAGCGTAACTTCTCACCCTGGATCTCAAGATCGCGAAGTAAGTGCACATTCTTGGGCAGATGCCCCTCTCCCTCTACGGGGCTCATCAGGATCAAATGGCGAAGCTTGGGGAGGCTCGCTTTGACCGACTCCACCTTCGCCAGCACGGCGGGATTCTCCACGAAGGCGACCTCCACATCGGCATGATCTAAGATGTAGGCGATTTCTCCTTCGGTAACATCGGCTGCACGCGGAACATCGGCAGCACCGCAAAATTGTACGGCGGCATCAGCCAGGATCCACTCGAAGCGGTTGTCGGAGAGGATCGCGACATGATCGCGCGCCTCCACCCCGAGATCAATCAATGCCGTTGCAAGCGCAAGGGCACGTTCAAACCATGCACCGTAGCTTACCGCATGGAAGGTCCCGTCGGCATAACGGGTGGAAAAGGCGGCGCACTCGCCCCACCGGTTCCCCGCCTCCACAAAGTGGGAGGCGAGGTTCGGTGCAGAAATCCGTCCGGTCATGAGGTGACCGAGACGCGAGGATTAAAACGAGGCGGGAGTTGCAGGAGCTACCTCACCGAATCCGAACGAGGTAACAGGAGCCGAGATGGTGTGCTCTACGGCAGGAGCAGTGTGGTCTACGGCAGGAGCGGAGATCACTTCGGGGACGATCCCGGTCGGGACGATTCCCTCGGCAACATAGAGTCCTTCTCCGGCCTTCTGCACTCCGGCCAGCTTACCGACACGGACGTAAAGGGTCTGCTTGGGGTTCTTAGCAGTCCAGATGTAGTTGTCCTGCTCGAGGCCGATCAGAATCTCGGTGACCTTCATGGGGCGGTTATACCGCTGAAGGACCTTCACCACGGCAGGTGCTAGGGGACCCGAAGGAGAAGCAGGACGAGGACGACCGGCGAGCTTGGAAGTGCTTGGCGTACCATTACCGAGTTGCTTGCGACCGGAGCCTGGAGGACGACCACGGCGACGAGGGGTCTTAGCAACCTCAAGAAGCTGATTGGTCATTTTCTGTGTAGCAGGGGGAAGCTGAAGCGTGTCTCCGAGGAGTTCGTGGAGTTTCTGCTGAAGGCGCTCGATCTTTGAAGCAATCTTCATTGCTTTCTTCAGGGTGAGGGAGTCGGGGATGGACATGATTGTAGGGTATGGGGTTTAGGTGATGGGTTATGGGTGACGAACTCTTGGGATGGTTAATTGATAGGAACTATGCAGTACGGAAAGTGATGCGTGCTTTGGTCAGATCATAAGGAGACATCTCTACGGTCACCTTGTCACCTGGAACAATTCGAATGAAATGCTTGCGCATTTTTCCTGAAATATGAGCCAGCACAACATGGCCGTTTCCGAGTTCTACACGAAACATGGTGCCGGGGAGAACCTCGACGACAACGCCTTCGGTAGTAATTGCTTCTTCTTTAGCCATAAAGCAAAAGGTTAGTACTGAAAATATCACTACCTGGCAAGAATAAATGTAACGTAGCAGGGTTAAAAAAGTGAAAGGTTAAAAAAGTCAAAAACATCCCCAGAGAACTTAAGAGTCTAGAAGTCGAATCCTTTTAGGATCATTAATTCACATTTTAACGATTCAACCTTTTAACTTTGTAACCTTCCCTCTTTTCACTCGGATGCGTTAGGATCTCGATCCTGTGTCCACTTCCAAGAACATTGTCTATTTCGATCTGGAAACCCAGCGCACCGCCAATGATGTGGGCGGATGGGACAAGAAAGCCGACATGGGCGTCTCTATTGGGGTGACCTACAGCACGGCGACAGAGAGTTATGAAATATTCACGGAGAGCCGTGTTGGAGAGTTGATCGATCTTCTTGGTAGAGCCGATCTGGTCGTAGGTTATAATAATCGGCGTTTTGATTACGAGGTGCTGATGGGGTATACGATTCTCGATCTCCCGCATCATCTTACCACACTAGACATGCTCGAGGTTGTGGAAAAGGCTGCCGGCCATCGTTTGCCGCTCGACTCCATCGCGACGGCAACACTTGGTGTGGGCAAGACCGCCGAGGGACTGGATGCCATCCGCTGGTGGAGAGAGGGAAAAATCATGGAGATCGCCGAGTACTGCTGCTTCGATGTAAAGGTCACGAAACTGGTGCACGAATACGCGGTGGAGCATGGGAAGCTTCACTACATCGACAGGTTCTCCCGGAGACAGACTCTCACCGTGGAGCTTCCATGATCCAGCCACTCGATACGTCGCGCAATAGCTGGAGGCTCCTCTGGCTTGATCTGGAGGAACCGGTTCCCAAGCCAACCATTATTGCAAATGCAGCCAATACTTCGCTCGCAGGGCATCAAAACCCCGATCAGGAATATTACCTTCCCACCTGCCTGCTGGTCACGACTTCAGGCGGCAAACCGCTCTGCCCTCCCGAGATTCTAGAGGAACTCGACCAAGTGAGAGCCGAACAACTCCTCAGTCGTCTCTTCGATGAGCATGGCACTCCGGACCGTCTGACGATTGCTGAGAGCCCCGAATGGGATACCGAGGCGTGGCAAAGCTTCGCTATGGATTGCCGGATCGAGATCGCCTACGGAGCATTCCCCACTGCAAAACCGGGGGATCTGCTGCAGTTCGTCCGCAGGATGACACAACGCCTCCGAGGCGAAGGCTTCCACTCCCCAAGTGCCATCGCCAGAGGCCTGGTTGTTGCCTCACGCCGTCTGCGCTCACCCGACAAAAAAAGCGCCCACTTAAAAAAAGCCCTTGAACAGGATGCCGACTGCGTTCTTGCTCGGATCGAACTAGCTGACGCCGATTATCAAGCGGCCCGTTGGACCGAATGCCGTCGCGGATATCAGGAGCTTATTGATCGTGAAAAGCGTCGCTGGAAGGGAGAATCTCCCGAGTGGTGGAGTGACCCGGAAACACGTCCCTACCTTCGCGCTCTCTACGGACGAGCCATGACAGAATGGCATCAGGGGCACTTTGAAGAGACCTCCAAGGATCTTGAACAACTCCTCACTCTCAATCCCATCGATAACCAAGGGGTCCGCTTCCTAATTCCTCTCGTTTATCTCCTAGGAGAGAATGATACCAAGGCCCTGAAGTCACTCTCGGACTACGAGGATAAGTATCCAGAAGATTACTGTGAACCTGCGCTTCTCTTCGGAAAAGGGATTGCCCTCTGGCGATCCGGGGACGAGGAGGGAGCAGCGAAAGCCTACAGGGAGGCCATGGTCAAGAATCTCTACATCGCCCCCCTGCTCCTGGACCTTCTGACGCCCCCATCGGAAATCTGGCATCCCAATGACCGTGCGGAGCCCGGATATGCTCAGGATTTCATGCAGTCCTACGCGACCCTCTGGGATCGGGATCCGGCAGCACTTAGGTTCCTTCGGGAGACCCATGCAGCATTTATCCCCTCACTGGAGAAGGTCATTGCACACCGCCATCAAATGAGCGAACGCCAGGACCAGCGCTACGACCGGGATTTCAAGTGCCGCTGGAAAACTATGACAGAGTTCGATGAGCAACTTACCGGTGGAGCTGATCGATAACTCAAGCGTGACAATCAGCAATCAGAAACCTCACATTAATATTTAAGGAGATTTTATTTTTCCATATTCACTTATCTTAGTTTTTAATAACCAAACGAATTCTTGTAACGAAAGTCGCTCGGTTGGAATAACTAATTCGGGGTTCAACGGGACCTCATAGGGCGAATCGATTCCCGTGAACTTCGGGATCAATCCCCCCCTTGGCTTTTTGTAGAGCCCCTTGGGATCCCTATGCTCACAGACTTCAAGTGGAGTGCTGATATGCACTTCGAAGAAATTGATTCCACGTTGATCGCAAAGCAATCGCACTGCATCCCTCTCTGCGCGCAGTGGCGAGTTGAGTGAACAGACGCTCGTGATACCAGAGTGCGCTGCAATCAAGGCAATGGCGCCGGCGCGACGAATATTCTCCATGCGATCGGCATCGGAGAATCCAAGATCCCTAAATAGTTCTTCTCGCAGACCATCTCCATCGATCATCAGCGTGAGGATTCCATCCGCTTTCACTCTTTCAATAAGGCCTTGGGCAATCGTTGATTTCCCCGCTCCTGGCAGTCCCGTCAGCCGACAGTCCCGTCAGCCAAATGATCATGTGATGAATAAACAGGGGTTAGCGAGAAGACTCCAGAACTTCCTGATAGACCCCCTCAATCCTTCGGGTGAGCGCACTGATTGCGTAACGCTCCACTATAGTTCGTCGAGCTGCTGCTCCTAAATCAATACGCTTGGATTCATCAGAGATGATTAATTTGCAATATTCTTCAAATTCATCAGTCTGCCCGGGAGAAGCAAGCAGGGCATCTTCACGATGCGTGCAAACCTCCGCAATTCCATCCACGCCCGAGGCAACCACAGGAAGACCGCTCGCCATGGCCTCCAGAAGCGACATCGGAGTCCCCTCGAAATCAGAAGGCATCATCAGAGCGTCCAGTGCATGATAGAGACCCACCCGATCCGTGACATGCCCAAGAAAACGGATATGCTCGGCGATACCCAAGAACGCTGCCTCTTCACGAAGCTGAGACTCCAGGGGCCCAGTTCCAGCGATTACGAAGATAACGCCCACATGCACCTTCAGGACATTCGATGCAACCTTTAGAAACAGAGAGAAGTTTTTCTGAGAAACAAGTCTGCCGACTCCACCGATGACAAAGGCTCCGATAGGAAGCCCGAGCTCAAATCTCGCCCTGTCCCGTTGATCTCCGCCAGCAGGCTTGAACATCAATGTATCGATTCCATTGGGAATCATCATGACCTTGGAGTCATCGAGATCCTCTCGATCAAGGAGGTATCGACGAGTGCTTTCTGACACGGCAATCACCCGATCGGCGCATTTGTTCCAAAAGGCATCCGCAGCAAGAAGCATGGGATTGTTTTCGCGGGAGGCATCATTACACTGATCATGCACGATGATTGCAGGATGGCCTGCCAGAATCGCAAGGGGCTTGGCACAGAGGTTGGCTCCGAAAAGATGGAAATGCAGAATGTCATAGCTCCCGCTTCGCATGAGTCTCCAGAAGTTCGGGATATAAAATGGAGGGAACTTTCCGGAAGAAAGCGAATAGATCGGTACTCCTGCTTCTTCAAATGCAGATGCATAGACCCCACGGCCATGCATCGCAGCCACCTCCGGGAGATAACGGGTTCGGTCATGATGCTTCACGAGATCCAGCAGGAACGTCTGCGCCCCACCCAGATCCAGGCTGTCGATCACATGGAGTACTTTATTTGGTTTTAGCATCACTTCAGGCCCTCCAGAAAAGCCCTGGTGTTTTTTTCATTATCAAGCCATTCGTGAAGCATCACTCCAGCACCCTCTCCCATCAGCGAGACTTCCTGAGGGTTTGCCAAAACGAGACGGGTCTTCTTCACAAGAAGTTCAAAATCACCCATCGCGCAAAATCCAGCTCTAAAAATCTGGATCAGTCCATCAGGATCAAGATCAAGTGAAAGAATTCCCGCTCCCCCTTGGGCGGCTTGGATCATGACATTCGGGAAGCCTTCTGCCTTGGAGGTGCTCACTAGAAACCTTGAGCGATCATAGTGCTCTTGGATTTCATGGTACGGCACCTTTTCCAAGAAGGTCAGATTGCCAAGAGATGCCGCTCTGGACGCCACTTCATCCCAGAGCGCCCGGTCCTCCCTGGGACAAATCATCTCGCATCGCGCATCTGGAAGCCGTTCCACGAGATCAAGGAACAAGTGGGGGCGCTTGATCTTTTGACAGCGACCTACCCAAAGAAGATCGATGACCTTCTCAGCGGTGTGCGGCTTCTTCCTTGGCAAAATGAGATTTCGATAGAGTCCGCAGGAAAGATTGAGTCTTCCGAAAAGCATCCGCTGATATTCTGACATGGCGAAACGAACATCCGACATGGCCACCCCTTGCTCGAACAATCTCCCCTTCCAGCCATGACTCCGTGAGAAACTGCCGTCGATCTCCGTATCGAGTCCGCAGATAAAGACTAGTTTGTAACCAAAGAGAGGCCTGAGAAGAGCAAGAATGTAAAGCCAGGCTGTCCAACCAAGGACTGCAACATAATCGGGACGATACTCCGCCAAAAGAGCTGCTACTTTGGGCATTGCATTAAGGGTATCGAGCAATCTTCCAGTGTGAAATCTGCCCGCAGTCCGTGTTAATACTCCCTCGAGATATCGCTCATCCTGCTGGCCTGTATCTCCTCCAGCGACAACTACCTCATGTCCCAATGCAGCAATCTCCTTCGCGAGAAGCGCAATCTGTAACTCAGCACCTCCGGAGACACGCGTTGCCCCAGGATCCAGCGCGTAGTGAGCATGACTGGAAAGAAAGAAAAACTTCATGACTTCCGGAACGGCATGCAATTGCGCCGTGCGAGCACTTGAGGTAGTAGTTTCGTTCCAAGAACTTCATCCATGGTGGACAAGGGAAACGCCGCCAAGGATAAAGGGTTACGCAGAGGGGAACTAAAGACTGATTTCCAGAGCATCCGGCGACCCTCACCCATCCTGTGATGACGGAAGAGATTCCGAGCTGCATTCTCGTAATGCTGGGAGATCACTCGCCGCGCATGGGAGGCACCGTAATGAAGAAATTCCTCATGATGCTTGGAGAGAAAACACTCGGTGGACCTCAAGGTGTGCTCTGGATTGGAGGGGTTGTTCTCATGGATGATCGTCAGCATCTCGGGAAGAATATGAATCCTATATTTCCGCGAAATTCTCAGCATCCAGTCCCAGTCCTCGAGCACCCTAAGCCTCTCATCGAGAAGCCCGACTTTTTCCAGAACCTCACGCCTCATCAGCGGAGTGCACGCCCCATGAAAACTCTGCGCAAGGTGAAGCTCTCTGCGCCAGTCAGGGGGATTCTTCCCAAGAAACTCCACTCTGGAGCCATCTTTGCAAACAAGCAGATGTCCTGATCCACAAAGGCCTACCTCTGGATGCTCCGCAAGAAAGAGGATCTGTTTCTTCAGCTTGTCTGGAAGCCATTCATCATCGGAGTCAAGAAAGGCAATCAAATTTCCCTTGGCCAATCTAAGTGCCGCATTTCTGGCTGCGGAAGCACCTTGATTGACCGGCAGGCTGACCACTATCGCCTCGGGCATCAGGGCTTTCACCACAGCCAACGTATCGTCCGTGGAAGCGTCATCCCCGATGATGACCTCTACATCTTTAATTCCCTGAACCTTCACGCTTGCCAGTGCACGACCGATACAAGCGGAGCGATTGTAAGTAGGGATGATGACGCTGAGAAGCATGAATGGCTCAGAGGTTCAATAAACGACTTCAAAAAAACCAGCCTCAATCAACTAAACACGATCATGCATGACAAAACTCTCGTTCGAGAACGACTGATCATGATTCTGAAGCATACAAAGGGGCCTCCTTCCATGAAAGGAAGCCCAAGTGGAGAATGTGCTTGGGGGACCCATGATCCGATCGCATAGCGAGAGGGCGTACAGATCCCCGATCACTGATCCGTGCCCCATCACCACCTTCAGGCCCCGGAAACAGGAGGAATCCACTGGATTGCTTGCACAGATAATGAAGACCACTTTCTTGGAGGGATTCAAGAGTGCACACTCCCTCATCCAAAGGGCGTACTGCTCCGTCTCAAAATAATGCACCCCGCCCTTCCATTCCCTGTAGTCTCCCTGGCGAATGTGGACGCCGATGACTTCGTCACCCAGGGCACGAGCTTCGCTCAACATCTCTTCCACAGGCTTGCGAAAAGAAGCAATTGGTTGGAAGTATCGCGCTATCACTTCGTGATGCCGAACGAGGTTTGCATCATCCCGAAACTTCCATCCCTTCACGGCAAGGAAACGGGCCTCTTGTAGTAATGAAGTAAATTCCAGGCCATTAAGGTCATAGATGCCATCCACGGAATCTAGGGTCCTGCGAATATCAAGGGTTTTCCCCCGGAGCGCTAGAATGCCGGTCAGGCCAGATAAGGGCTCCAAGATCTCCCTGCATTGTGCGGCAACCTCAGGATCCATTTGCGCTTTTGTTTCGGGAAATCCACAGAAGGGATCCTTGGCACTCCCTTCGAAAAACGCCGCGTATTCACCCAGTGCTGGATTCAATAGTTGGTATCCATGAGCCAGAGCGTTGGCCATGAAGTAAGCACTCTGGAAGAGGCGGTTCCCAAGACGACCAGCCTTCGAGGCAATGATAACCGTTGCCATTGCATCCACGCTCATCCTATCAACTCCTTTCTCCAAAGTCTGCCTGCGAGAAATGCAGTCATCCCCATAACAAGCCACATGACCACTTGCTTTAAAAGCGCATTCCTTAAAGAACCCTCATCGGAAAAGAAAGTCCAGTAAGAGTAAGCCAGTATGCCTCCGAACAAAAACTTGGAAACGCTTGCTTCAAAAGCATTACGTGAATTTAAGAGTTCAATGATTGCCGGAATCATGGGGAGAAAGAAGATCCATTTGTAATCCATCTGATTTCCCAACAGAAAAAGTCCCAGCATGAAAGGAGCAGTCAGAAAGAATGCGTATTGCATCCGATCAGAAAGTGTTCGTTGCGCAGGCATTTTAGATTTCCAGCATCCCGATGCATAAGCAATGAAGAGAAAGATCCCTCCTGCCATAACGAGCGCCCAACGGGTTGCCCCGTAACTTTCATCACTAATTACCCCGTAATGCCTGAGCAGATCAGCTGTAACTACACATCCGAAAGCGCTCTGATATTGTCCCGTGAGACTCGCCCCGATCAAACCAAGACGTGATCTGAGAAAAAATAGAAACAGAAGGAACAGGGTTGCACCGAGTATCGCTGCTGCATGATTTTTTTTACCTCCCTCTCTCCAAACTGCAGACAACGCCCCAATCGGAAAAAACTTTATCAGCCCGGCAAAAAGAATTGAGGCCGATGCTCCAAAAGGATGCTTTCTAAGAAGCAGTGCTGTGACAATCAGAGCAAAAAGCAGAATGTCGAGATTGCCTCTTTCGACCACCAACACGGATGAGGGAGACAGGATCAGGAGTGCCCAAATGGCGGCCTGTCTAATTGTACAGGGGCCGGAGAGGAACCAAAGTGAAGCTGCATAGAGGATCACCAAGACAAACGCCCATACCGGCGCATGCTGTTGATCAAGGCCAAGGTACCCCAAAGTTAAAACAAGTGGTGAATAATTCATCAGATAGTCCCGTATCGGCTTCTCGCCGGGCAAGCTGATATAGGTCGTTTCAAGCGCGGGGTTTTGCCCACGGGCGGCTGCATCGCACCATGCAGCGACCCCCCTGATATCCATAAAAGGATGCTCCAACGCCGGCACCCCAAGCCCTTGCAGAAGATGCTGTTCTGCACTGCTTCGAGCAAAAAATGATGAGACGACAACCAAAGCGAAATAAAATAAGCTTACAATCACGATGATCCATCGCCAATCCCCTTGCTTGTCACCGTTCATGCCATCCTCCCCATAAGCAGTACCCGCGATCTAGTCTTCCCTCCTCGAAGCATAAATCCTGGGAGGGAACGAAGAATTTCAAAGGCGAAACTAAATATCCAAGCGGGATTCTCGTTCATCCCTTCTTTGCAGACCTGAAGTAGCTTCTTCCACCCAAAATTTTCCAAGAGATTCATGGCTTCCTGCACCATTAAGCGACTATACCATTTGCGAAGTATCTTTATGCTCTCACCTTCCGCGGCCAGAAGGTACTTTTTAGCAATTCTTTGATTCTCTGTAGACAATTTTGCTGTCAAAGAGTTCCCTTCCGTCATGGTGCTAGATCCAGCATGCCACCGGTATCGATAAGTCATGATCGGAATTTCGACCTGCTTAGTACCTACGTGGATACACCGCAAAAGGAAGTCACGGTCTGACGCTAGTGGGTAAGCAAGAGAAAAGCCCCCGAGTTTCCAAAAAATATCCCTGCGGATCAGACGCGCATTGATCATTGGTTCCCCGAGGGCAATGTTTTTGATTGTCAGTTTTTTTGGCATTGAATCAGTAACGGACCAAATCGGCAGCCAACTGCCATCTGATTCTTTAACGGCTTCGCAATCACCACAAATCATCTCCGCATCGGGATGTAAAGCGATTGCCCTTCGATAAGCCGCCAGAGTCCCTTCAGGTAGCCAGTCGTCACCTTGGAGAAACAAGAGCCAATCACCACGTGCAAGCCCAGCACCTTTATTCATCCCGTCATAGATTCCTGAGTCGGGTTCTGAGTGGACGACAAGATGGGAAAATTGCTTCACCACATTAAGTGTCTGATCAGTCGAGCAAGCATCCAGAAGCAGATGCTCTACATCATCTCCTATCTGCTTGCGAACGCTTTCCAGCGCTTCGCCTAGAGTTAACCCTGCATTGAATGTCGGAGTAATGATGGAAATAAGCACTGCTGAGGAGTTGTTAAGAATCAGTCTTTCACGGTTCCGTCGAGATACGTGACATGATCACGAACAAAGGAAGGACGAAGATGACAGGAATCCTTATAAATATGTTTCGAGTTGATGAAGCGAGGGTAGAACCCATCAGCCAAAAAGAAATCCAAGGGGTCAATGACGATAGCGCCGGATTCTTGAGTGCAAGATTTAAGACTCCAGAGAAATTGACCATAGAGTTCATTAAATGCATGAAATGTTAGAGGACTTGCATTGGTTGTTGAGGTGCCCGTAAATCCTCTAAGGATATCGCTTTTTGGATCCTGAACTGGGCCAACAGGAGTGTTTAGAATAACATATACCGCTTTACCATCCCGACGAAGCCTACCAATCATTTCCTTAAGCGCATGGAGCGCCATTTTTTTAGCTTTTTCCGAAGGGAATCTTTCGCCGTTAATTTCATATGGATAGACGGGTAAAGCGCAGTACCATACCCAGTTAGCACCTATTACAACTCGATCGATTCCGGAATCATTTTTCAGAAGTTGATTCATTTGTGGAATCAACTCAGCAGCACCGGGATGTGCTTTTTCACGAATATGAGGAATTGGTGGCACGCCTCCGCTTGTAAGAAATATTGCTCTCCTGACACCACCATTCGATTTTTCAAGAAGACTTTTGATTCTTGGAATATACTGTTCAATGTTGCTATCCCCGACAAAAAGAGTTGCCGCTCTCCCCCACCCTATTTGATATAGGGTTACATGTTCAGAAGGGGATAAGAGTTTCATTGTCTTGGTGAAATAGCTTTCTGCCGAAGCCTGCATAATATCGGAGATTTGTTGACTTTGGGAATAAGGTCGGATCCAACCATTCCCTACGAGGAATCCAACCATTCCGACGATTAGGAAGGCTGAGACCAGTAGAGGAAGCGTCCACTTGG
>DAISZK010000091.1:0-3835 GCA_036824855.1 Chthoniobacterales bacterium
GTCATGTGGAGTGACCCGGTGATGCGCACACCCTTGAGGGGCTTGTCTTGGGCATACTTCTTGCGGATCGACATAAGGCCGGGCATTTCCTGCTCGGCGATGTTGATCTCCTTGCGGCCCCAGTCGGCGAGCGTGATATCGGCTACTTTGTAATCGGTGGTGGTTGACATAAAATTAGGAAATGGGTGATTGGGTTAGGTAATTGGGGTGATTAGAGTTTAGCGGCGGCGAGGGCTGCCTTCTTAAGGGATGCGGCCTTATCGGTCTTCTCCCAGGTGATGTCGGCATCGTTCTTGCCGAAGTGACCATAGTTGGTGGTCTTCGAGTAGATCGGGCGACGGAGCTTGAGCTGACTGATGATCTCGGAGGGTTTGAAGCCGAAGGTCTTCTTCACGGCGATCTCGATCGCCTCCTCGGGAACCGTAGCAGTGCCGAAGGTGTCGATGTGGATCGAGACGGGATCAGGATGGCCGATCGCATAGGCGAACTGGACCTCGCAGCGAGCCGCAAGGCCGGCAGCGACAACATTCTTCGCCACGTAGCGGCCCATGTAGGCAGCGGAGCGATCGACCTTCGTGGGATCCTTTCCGGAGAAGGCGCCGCCACCGTGGCGGCCCATTCCGCCGTAGGTATCGACGATGATCTTGCGACCAGTAAGACCCGTATCCCCCTGAGGGCCTCCGATCACGAAACGGCCGGTTGGGTTGATGAGGAACTCGGTCTTCTTCGTCAGCATCTTGGCGGGGATGACCTTGCGGATCACCTTCTCGATGCAGAACTTCTCGATCTCCTTATGCGAAGTTCCTTCGGCATGCTGGGTGGAGATCACGACATTGACGACGCGTGTTGGCTTCCCGTCGACATATTCGACGGAGACTTGGCTCTTTGCATCGGGGCGGAGCCACTTGGCCGCACCGCTTTTGCGAAGGCGTGTGAGTTCGCGACCGAGGCGGTGTGCGTACATGATCGGCGCGGGCATGAGCTCGGGAGTCTCGTCACAGGCATAGCCAAACATGAGTCCCTGGTCTCCGGCACCCTGCTCGGCGGTCTTCTTTCCCTCGGCCTTCTTGGCATCCACACCCTGTGCGATGTCGGGGCTCTGTGAGGTAATGATGTTGTTGATGAAGACGGTGTCGGCGTGGAAGACGTCGTCGTTGTGGTGATAACCGATCTCGCGGATCGCATCGCGGACGATCTTGCCCAGATTCAGAGCGGATTCGAGCGGGGCGTTCTTGAGCTTGGGAATGGTGATCTCGCCACCGATCACCACGATATTGCTCTTTGCATAGGTCTCGCAGGCGACCCGGCTGGTGGGGTCCAGAGTTAGGCAGGCATCGAGGATAGCGTCAGAAATGGTATCGCAAACTTTGTCGGGGTGGCCTTCGCCGACGGATTCGGAAGAGAAGATGTAGCTGCGTGACATAGGATCGTTGGGTTGGAGTTTCTTGGGTTCCAAGTCGAGCCGACAGAACGCTGACGGCTTTACTTATGAAGATATTTGTATATGTAAATGGATGTGGCGTCAATTCTCCAATCACTCCGCGCGCTCTCCGAGCCGACCCGCCTGCGACTTCTGGCTCTTCTGCTAGAGGAGGAGCTCTCCGTGGCAGAACTTCAGGAGGCTCTTGGCATGGGGCAATCACGCATCTCGGCCAGTCTGGGGATGCTCCGTCGTCAGGGGCTCGTCCTTGATCGCCGTGTAGGGAAAAATATTTACTACGCCGCCGTGGTTTCGGCGATCACTCCGCTCCGTGATGCCGTGACCGCCGCCGTCTCCGAACTCCCCGAGGGTGAGCGTGATCGTCACGCGCTCCAGCTTGTGCTGGGGAAACGCCGTGACCGTGCAGCGGATTATTTTGACAAACTCGCCGGAAAGTTCGGCCGCACCTATGTGCCCGGTCGCTCGTGGCAGGCACTCGCGCACGGATTGCTCCGCCTGATGCCGCCCATGGTGATCGCCGACATGGGAGCGGGGGAGGGGACGCTCTCGCAGCTGCTGGCGCGCACCGCCAAGCAGGTCATCGCGATTGATAATTCTCCCAAGATGGTTGAGTACGGCGCGCGGGTCGCCAAGGATAACGGCTTCACAAATCTGGAATACCGCCTCGGTGATCTCGAGGAGCCCCCGATCGATTCAGGTTCTGTCGATGTGGTCCTCTTCAGTCAGGCCCTCCACCATGCGGCTCGTCCCCAACGTGCCGTGGAGAGCGCCTTCCGTATCCTGAAGCCGGGGGGGCGCATCCTCATTCTCGATCTGGCGAGCCACACCTACGAGCAGGCCAAGGAACTCTACGCCCATGTCTGGCTCGGTTTCTCCGGAGTGGAACTCCATGCCATGCTTGAGAAGGTCGGGTTCAGCGACCTCGAGGTGAGTATTGTTGCGCGCGAGCTGCAGGCTCCGAATTTTCAGACGATTCTCGCTACCGGCCTTAAAAGTTAATTCAGCGCTTCTTCAGCGGCTTTTCGAGCGCCTCGGCCTTGAGTTGAGCAACCGCATCCAGCCAATCCGTGTGGGAATCGCCATCCCAGCCCATCTGGTGGCGGCGCTCGGCGATGAAATAAGCTCGCAGGGAGATCGCCTCGTGAGAAATCTCTGGTTCGGGTGTCGTGCGCTTGGGCTCCAAGTTGAGCTTTGGCGCAAGCTTCGGAGTGCTTTTGCCAGCTGCCCTTTTCTTGCGAACAGCAGCTATCGGTTTCTCCGCAATCTTGGCTTTTGCCGAAATCGCCTTTTTAGGAGCCGTCGCTTTGATGCTGGATGGGGACTTTTTTGTGGCCATAGATGTTACTCCCTGTAAGCAAAGAGTATGCCGTTATTGAGGGGCGTCGACAGATTTTTTCTGCCAATTCCGCCATCTTGCGATGTACCTTAGGAGAATGAAGGAATTCCTCATCCGTTGGTTGATCACGACCCTGGCTGTCATGGGGGCTTCTCATGTCATTCCCGGGATCTCTTACAACTCGACAGAGACTTTGATTGGGGCGGCTTTACTTCTAGGAATCATCAATGCTTTGGTCCGCCCCGTACTCCTCCTGCTGAGCCTTCCTTTCATCATCGTGACGATGGGCTTCTTCATTCTGGTGATCAATGCTCTCTTACTTCTCTTCGTATCGGCCGTGGTTCCCGGATTCCATGTCGGTGGATTCTGGAGCGCCCTTTTTGCCGGCATCATCATCGGTATTATCAGCTGGATCCTGAGCAGTTTCTTTCGTTCCAGCGATGGCAAGGTGCATCCGGTGACTTACCATCCGAGCATCAAGCAGGTGCAGGGAAGGGTTGTGACTGATGATTCTCAGGGATAAAGGGGATCAAGGGGATGAGAAAATCTTGGCCTTTTTAAAAGATCCCATTCATCGAGCACACCCCTGCGGCGCTCTAGTAAAGGTTTTATTCGACCTGTTTAATGACATGGAATTCTTGGAGGACCTCTTTGACATTTTACTCATGCAAGTTACAAGTCTCGTAATGCAAAAAAGTTTCCCCAAGAGGCTTCCTCAAGTTTCTCTGATTCTTGGGGTACTTATCTTGGTTCTCTCCTGCAACCTATCAGCTCTTACAAACCAGACGTTCAGTTGGTTTGGACCCTTTTCGGCGATTCCAGTACAAGATTTTAATTTTTATCAACCCAGTTCGAGTTCAGGCCTACCTGTCACAATGACTGTTTTGTCAGGACCTGCAAAATTGACTATTTTTACTAATAGCACTCCTCCCATTGATTATTTATCGGTTAGCGGTACGGGAACCATCGTCTTGCAGGCATACGTGGCTGGTAACTCTCAATATGCTCCTCTGGCTCAGACGGCTACGATCTTGGTAACCAATAGTATCACAACGACT
>DAISZK010000091.1:3935-4953 GCA_036824855.1 Chthoniobacterales bacterium
CCGACTCCGACTCCGACTCCGACTCCGACTCCGACTCCGACTCCGACTCCGACTCCGACTCAAGCAATCAGTGGGTTCGGTCCATTTTCGGCAATTCCAGTACAAGATTTTAATTTTTATCAACCCAGTTCGAGTTCAGGCCTACCTGTCACAATGACTGTTTTGTCAGGACCAGCAACATTGACTGTTTATACTAATTACACTCCTACCATAGATTATTTATCGGTGAGCGGTACAGGGATCATTGTCTTGCAGGCCTCAGTGGCGGGTAATTCTCAGTACGCTCCATTGACTCTGGCGGCAACGATCTTGGTAACCAATAGTTTCACACCGACATCGGTAACACCTACAGGGAAAACTTCCCAACAGATATCACCTTTTTCTTCGGTTCCAACGCAGTTTTTAGGATCGACTTTGACTATTGCTCCGCCGACTGCCTCCAGTGGTATGCCAGTGGTTCTCTCTGTCAAGAGTGGTCCTGCCTCCATCTCCGGGAATCTGGTGACTTTCTCAGGCCCGGGATTGGTTACTTTAGCTGCCAATCAACCGGGTAACGCCAACTACAGCACTGCTGCAGAGGTGACCTGTAGCTTCATGGTGAGTTTTGCAGACCCGATGCTGGGGAGTTTTACAATACCGTCGCAGGTGTATGGATCGGGATCGTTTACGCTGACACCGCCGAGTTCTCCATCAAGTGGAGCTTGGAGTTACAGCAGTGCGAATCCTAGCGTGGCCACAGTTAGTGGGAACACCGTGACGATCACGGGAGCAGGCAGCGCTGTAATCACCGCCACGCAGGCGGCAGCAGGTAACTATACTAGTAACTCGACGACGGCTACACTGACAGTAAATCCCGGTACTACAGGGCTGGGAATCTATACAATACCTGCCCAGGTTTATGGTGGGGGATCGTTTACGCTGACGCCGCCATGGTCTCCATCGAGTGGAGCTTGGAGTTACAGCAGTGCAAATCCTAGTGTGGCCACAGTGAGCGGGAACACCGTGACGATCACGGGAG
>DAISZK010000012.1:0-49745 GCA_036824855.1 Chthoniobacterales bacterium
CCCGGTAAACGCGACTGGTACGGCATGTTTCCCCAGCTTGGAGCTCCGATCGGCTTTCTCTTCTCCGGGACCATCTTCCTCCTGCTCAGCAAGCAACTCGATGCCGGAAGTTTCCTGACATGGGGTTGGCGCGTTCCCTTTCTTGCGAGCAGCGTGCTGGTGCTCGTCGGACTCTATGTCCGGCTCAATATCACCGAGACGCCTGCTTTCTTGGAGGCGTCGTCCCGTGGAAGTCATGTCGCTCTCCCGATGCTGGATCTCGTGCGCAACCATCTCCGTCCTGTGATTCTCGGAACGTTTGCAGCGGTCGCGACCTTTGTGATTTTTTACATCCTTATCGTCTTCTCCCTCTCGTGGGGCACAACGCATCTGGGCTACTCCCGTGAGACTTTCCTGATCATCCAGCTTGCCGGGGTAGTCTTCTTCGCCCTCTCGATTCCCTGCACCGCATGGATCTCCTCGCGCATCGGACGTCGGAACATGCTCCTTCTGGCGACCGTGGCAATTCTGCTCTTCGGCCTTTTCTTCGGACCGCTCTTCTCTGCTGGAACTCCCGGCGTGATCGCGACACTCATCATCGGCTTTCTGCTGATGGGGGTCACCTACGCACCGCTCGGGACGTTTCTTTCAGAACTCTTCCCTGTGGAGGTTCGTTACACCGGAGCCTCGATCGCCTTCAACATCGCCGGGATCCTAGGAGCATCGCTAACCCCCTATCTGGCCACATCGCTTGCCATGAGTCACGGGCTCGGATCCGTTGGGTTCTATCTCGCCGCCATGGCGCTGATCAGCCTTGTTGCACTGCTGTTTACCCGCAATAATTCAGATTCTGCTTAATTTCCCTTTCCTTTCTTCTGACAAGAGGAAGGCACTTGCTTCAACTCTTAATCTGACTCACTGATTCCTTATGCAGAAAGCTTCCCTCCCACTGATCGGAATTGCAGCGCTTGCGACCTTCCTTCTCTTCTTCCTGGCTCCCAACATCTCTAATGTCCGCGTCACCGCAGGCTACGCGAGCTACATTTACTCCAAGCCGATTCTTGGCAAAGGAACATTCAAGGAGGTGATCTTCGGACCAGCCTCCACAGGTCTCCGTTGGCGTCTGGATGGACAGCGCGTTTCGATTACCCCCTTCACCTACAGCGAAGCTTTTGAAGCCGACAGCGCCATTCTAGCCAAGGACAAGCTGCCACTAGCCAGCCAGGCCCATATCGTCTGGCGACTTAAGCCCGATGAGAAATCGGTACGTCGCTTTATGGAGGAATTCGGAGGCTGGGAAAATACAGCCGATCCTGACAAAGTTGCCAAACAGGCCTACGAACAATTCATCCGGGAACCTTTCCGTACGATCACCCGCTCCGTCGTAGCTAAATACGATGGCCTCTCCGTCAATGAATCTCTCCCTGCCATTTCCAAGGATATCAGTGATCAGGTAAGGAATCTGCTCAACAACACGCCCTTCGAGGTCATGTCCGTCGTGATGGGAAATGCCTCGCCTCCCCAGCAGGTCATCGTGGCCATCGCTACCAAAGTGGCGCTCAATCAGACTCTCGAGCAGAAGGCCATTGAGGTTCAGATTGCGCAGAAAAGCATCGAAATCGAACGGGAGAATGGAGAAGCAGCAGGCGCACGCTCCGCAGCCCAGGCCATCGAACAAGCCAAGGCGATCACCTCGATCACTGCAGTGCTCTCACCCTCTTACATCCAGTATCTTCAGGCAGAGAACATCAAGGGAGCAGACCGTGTCTATGTTCCTCTCAATTCTGGCCCCCAATTCGTAATGCCTCTCAGGGATAAGACCCCCGAGAAAAAAGAGTCTAGGTAAAGACTTGCACCAGAATTAGAGGATCCGTCGGTAATAGCGCAGGGCTTCGATAGGAACCCCGAGTTCCTTCAGTGGATAGATGTTCCCCTCTCCATACGAGGAGGGGTCACGGATGAGATAATCAAACCCCCGTTTTCCAACAATCACGACGAAGTGTGTAATACCGCTCGGGAGCCTGAGGCGCACGATCACCGGATTCCCGTGCAGGAGATTCCAATCGATCAGGCCATAGGAAGGAAGGGCTTCGTAGTTCTTTTCGACAAGATCCGGAGAGTATTCGGCAGCCGATTCCCACTTCAGCCACGCCTGCCCCTCATAACCATTGTGCTGTTTTAGAAAGACGTTCAGGCGCCCCGGATCGAGATCCATTCCATAGTGGGAGAGCACCATCGCCGCCGAAGTAACAGCACACCCCTCCCCTCGCATCGACCCGGGAGTCTTCCCAAGTTGGTCATTCTCCCACTGCGGATCACCCTGCAGAAACTGCGGAACGGAAATCACAATCTCACCAGGGATCGGAAGTCCGCCGCTTGGGCTGATCGGATGCGGCCAGCACCAAAGTGTAGTGCCGAGCATAACCACCAGCAAAAGAGCAACTGAGACCGTAAGGATCCCCTTTGCAGATGAGCCTGATTGATTGATGGTATGCGGTAATGTCATCGCGGATCTTCGTTTCTTCTCTTGCTGCAGCGATTCTTTCCATGAGCATGCTTCATGCGGAAGCAAATCCAAGCGACATCAACCAATTAGTCTTGGAGTCCATGCATCAGATGCCGAGCGGGGGCGGATATTCGACCTCATCGGATGCAAATCGTGAACTTCGGGATGCTGTCACGACAACGAGCGGCATGTTGGAGATTCGACCCTCACATGCCACACCGAGCTACTGCTCCGAGGCAACCTATCTGGTTTTTCTGAAGACCCTTTCAGCCCTTCAATCAAGTCACCAACTTTCCCTCAGTCCCGAAATTGTTCATGCCTTAAAGCCGAACGGGCAACCCGACGGCACAGGGATCTGGGGACGCTGGAATGCCAATGGTCCCGGAACGGCGCGCCTCTTCTACGAACTCGGACTCGGACAGAACTTCACCGATCTCTCGCAGGCCCAACCCGGAGATTTCCTCAAGATCTTCTGGAACGATGGAATCGGTGCCACCGAGCATGGTCATTCGGTGATTTTTCTGCGTCAGGATCCAACCGCCAGAACCCTCACCTTCTGGTCCAGCAACATTCCACAAAACAATATCCCCGGCGGTTACGGCGAAAAAACCGTCCCATTGAGCCGCATCCATCGGATGCTTTTTTCGCGCTTCGAACATCCCGAAAACATCAGCTGTCCCCTACCCCACTCAGACAGCTACCTCTCCTCCATGGAACACCGCTCCTCCACACCTGCTGAGATGGCGGAGAAGTGTGGCATCCTGCGGTAGATCTTAAAACTTCCCAGGATCAACCCGGCCGCCACCAGGTAGGCGAGCCCGCTCCAGGCGATCGCTCCGCTCATGCGAGCCATGGGTGTTCCTGATCCATAGGTTGAGAGGATCCCGACGGCTAAGGGACCAAGAGCTCCACCTCCCCATCCAAGAAGATTCATAAGTCCAACCACAGAGGCACGTTGGCCCGGTTCCACGAACTCGAAGACCGAGGCAAAGATCCCGCCATCATAAGCTCCCTTGCAGAAACCGAAGCAGGCCATGGCGACCATCAGCATCCCCATCGTTGGTGCCATGGCCACGGCCACCACGCACAACGTCCCAAGCAGGAGTCCGGAGGCCTGCACCAGCATCCTTGCACCACGCAGGTTGTTCACAAGTCGGTCTGCAAGGATGCCTGAGAGCGGAGCACCGAAAGCACTCGCCAACTGGATCGCCGCCACGGCGGAAAATCCAGCCGCTACCAAACCGAGGTGAAACTTCTCAAAGAGGAACGTTGGGGCCCAGATCAGGAAGATCGATCCAACACCATTCGCACAAGCGAAGGCCAGCATCAGCAGGAGCACGCCGGGTTTCGAGAGTAGAATCCGCAACGTCTCTAGAAATCCAAGGTGTGCCATGGATTGGGATTCAGTCGTCGAGTGCATTTCTGAAGAAACTCGGGGCGGTTCCCGAAGTCTGAGCAGAAGCAGAAGGGAAACCACGACTCCCGCAGCCCCGAAACCGTAGAAGGCCCATCGCCACCCATAGCGCTGCGCAAGGACAGCTCCCAGCCATCCACCTGCGATCGTTCCGATATAAACGGCAGACTGATGCAAAGAGAGCGCCGTCGAGCGCGTCCGCGCCCCATGGTAGTTGGAGAGCATTGAGGCAGCCGCCGGGAAGTAGACCGACTCCCCCAGTCCGATCAACGCCCGCGCCGAAACAAACTGCCAGAGCTTCCCGCACCATCCCGTCAGCGCCGTCATGATGCTCCAGAAGAAACATCCTCCCAGGATCAGTCCCTTGCGCGAGAGGCGATCCCCTGCAAATCCGGCTAAGGGAGCCGAGGCCGCATAGACCCACATGAAGGCGCTGCCAATCAGGCCGAGATGAGCTTTGGAGAAGCCAAAGTCCTTTTCCAACATGGGAAAGAGACTACTGATCGCCTGACGGTCCGCGTAGTTCAGCATGCAGACCAGCCAGAGCATTCCGAGCACGATCCATTTCTCGCGGGCATAATTAGGAAGCGGCTTCATCGGATGGAGAATTTACAATTTCCAAATCCAGCTTGATTCCGTTGTGATGTCACTTCTTTCATGGATCCCTCGGACTTGCCCTCCCAACTTCTGACCCGTGACGCCGCTGCGGTCTGGCATCCCTTCACCCAACACGGTTTGGGAAGGGAACCGATTCCCATGGCCGGAGGCTCCGGGGCCGTGCTTCGAGACACCGAAGGCCGCGAGTACCTCGACATGATCTCCTCATGGTGGGTGAATCTCCATGGTCATGGTCGCCCCGAGTTGGCTCGCGCCGTCTCCAATCAGATCCTAAAACTCGATCATGTCCAGTTCGCCGGAGCCACCCATGAACCAGCCGTGACCCTGGCAGAACGCCTGTTGGAGAAAGCCGGGCTGACCGGAAGCGCGAAGGTCTTCTACTCCGACAATGGCTCCACGGCGGTCGAGGCCGCCCTCAAGATCGCGCATCAGTACTGGGTGAATCGCGGCATACCACGGCGTCTCTTCGCCACGCTGCGGGGTAGCTATCACGGGGATACCGTCGGGGCCATGAGCGTGGGACGGAGTTCCGGCTTCTTCGATGCCTTCCACGTAATGCTCTTCGAGACCCTCTCCCTCCCTGTCCCACTGGTCTACGAGGGATTTCTCAATGAGGACGGAGAGCAGGCTGCATTAAACGAAATCCGTCGGACACTCGAAACCGATGGAGAGAGCATTGCTGCCCTCATCGTCGAGCCTTTGGTGCAGGGTGCGGGGGGGATGCGCTTCCATTCTCATCGTTTCCTGAAGAAACTCAGCGAACTGTTTCGCGAGCATGGCATTCCTGTGATCTATGACGAGGTAATGACCGGCTTCGGCAGGACAGGGAGTTTCTTCGCATATCAGCAGACCGGATTCATTCCGGATCTAATCTGCCTCTCGAAGGGAATCACCGGAGGAATCCTACCGCTCGCCGTCACGATCGCATCAAATGATCTCTTCGATTCCTTCCTTGGCAACGACTTCTCCACAGCCCTGGCCCACGGTCACAGCTATACGGCGAATCCCGTCGCCTGCGCTGCCGCTCTTGCAAGCCTTGATCTTCATGCTTCGTCGGACTCCCTGGGTCATATCGCTCGCATTCATGAGCAGTTGCGTCGACATCTTGATCTGATATCGAGTCATCCCTCAATCAAGCATCCACGCGTACTGGGAGGAATCGCCGCCTTTGATCTGGTCGCTGATGATTCCAGTTACTCAGCATCGGCAGGGAGGCAACTCGCGACATTTGCACAAGAGCATGGGATTTTACTCAGACCCCTCGGAAATGTCCTCTACATCATGCCCCCGTACTGCATCACAAATGAGCAGATCGATCGGGCGTTTGGTGTGATCAAAGCCTTTTTGAACAATGCTGACCGGGAAAGTCAGGGCGTTGCATGACCAGAACCTTTCTGGCAAAATCACCGTTCATGATCTCCGCTCTCGGACGAGAAACCATTCGGATTGTTTCGGGATTCGGCGACCTCGCCCTATTCACCGGCAGATCGTTCAGTGCCGCGGCCACTACAAAGCGCCTTTTCCGCAGGGTCATCCGTGCCATCTATGAGCAGGGGACAGTCTGCCTTCCAGTGATCTTGATCGTCGGTCTCTTCACAGGACTCGTCCTCGGCCTCCAGGGTTACCATATCCTCAGCCGCTTTGGATCAGAGGGTCTCTTGGGGTCGATGGTCTCTCTGAGCCTCATCAGGGAAATGGGTCCCGTCCTCGCGGCACTCATGCTCATCGGTCAGTCGGGGTCGGCTTTGGCTGCGGAACTCGGCATTCAACGCAATAGCGAGCAGATCGTGGCCCTTGAGACCATGGGCGTGGAGAGTCACGGCTACCTTGTCACCCCGCGACTGATCGCCGCCCTGATTGTTTACCCCTTTCAGACCGCCCTCTTTGTGGTGATTGGCTTCTGGGGAGGGAGTCTCTCCGGGTCAGCGCTTCTGGGAGTTGATTCCGGTGTCTATTGGTCCTCTATCCAGAGAGCAGTCGAATCGCGTGACCTTCGGGAATGCTTCATCAAGGCGGCCGTCTTCGGCCTCCTCTCGGTCACCATCTGCGCCTATCAGGGCTTCCATGCCGATAGGAACCATTCGGAGACGGGAGCCCGTGCCGTCAGCGCGGCCACCACGCGTGCCGTCGTGATCTCGAGTATCATGGTTCTCGTCGCCGACTACGTGGTGAGTTCCTTTTTCATCTGATGAACCCTCCTTCAACAGACGCCCCGCTGCTTCAGGTCGAGCAACTCGTCAAGAGCTTCGGCGAACGCCCCGTACTTGAAGGGGTCGATCTTCGCGTCCAACGCGGGAGCATTTTCACAGTACTTGGACCCAGCGGCACCGGAAAATCTGTCTTCCTGAAGTGCCTGGCCGGCGTCATGCAGCAGGATTCGGGGATGATCAGTTTTGAAGGCCGCCCCCTTGTCATCTCTGACAAGGAGACCCGCGCCGATTTCCGCAAACGCTGCAGCTTCCTCTTTCAGAACAACGCCCTCTTCGACTCTCTTTCCGCTCTGGAAAATGTCTCCCTCCCGCTGGAGCAGACCACCGATCTTGATTCTCGGGAGATCCAGCAACGTAGCATGGATGCGCTAGCCCAACTGGAGCTCGAGAGCTACCGTGACCGATTCCCCAGCCAAATGTCCGGAGGGATGCAGAAACGCCTCGCCCTGGCCCGCGCCATCGTGACCCGTCCCGAACTCGTTCTCTTCGACGAGCCCACGGCGGGGCTTGACCCGTTGCGTCGCAATGCCGTTTTCTCAATGATCGTGAAATACCAGCGTCGCTTCAACTTCACCGCACTCATCGTCACCCACGATGTGCCGGAGGCATTGGTGGCAAGCAATCGCGTGGCACTTTTGAACGGGGGGCGAATTTGCTTTGAGGGGACGCCCGGTGATTTCTCCTCCTCATCCGACCCCGTCGTGGCCGGATTTCGAGATAGTACCGAGGCCTTGCGTGAATCCCTCTCCTCGATCCAAAGCGCACTCCAAGCCTGATGAACTTTCTATGAAAAACACTAAACTCCAATTCTTGGTGGGACTCTTCGTGCTGCTCGGAATCGGTGCCATCTCCTACCTCACGCTCAAGGTTGGGGCAGGCTCCTTGATCCAGGGAGAGACCTACCAGATCGAGTCCCGATTCGCGAATGCCGGTGGCCTTCACTCGGGAAGCAGCGTTCTGATGTCGGGTGTCACCGTGGGACGGGTTGAGGCCGTCAGGATGGAGCCTTCCGACTTCAGCGCGATCGTCACCATGAAGATCACTTCAGTTCTTCACCTCCCGACTGACTCCATGGCCTCCATCAAGACCTCCGGACTCATCGGGGACAAGTATGTGGCCATCTCCCCCGGAGCCGACGAGACCATCCTCAAGCCGGGCGAGCGGATCACCCTGACAGAGTCGGCAGTGGATTTGGAGTCCCTGATCGGCAAAATGGCCTTCGGATCAGTTGACAAAGGGGCGAATACCAAAGAGAAAAATGGTCCTACAAACCCATGAAGAAACTTCTTCTGACATCACTCCTGATCGGACTTTTCACTGGCTTCGCTCATGGAGCGAACGATGCGGCTGAGAATCGACTCAAAGCATCCGTCGATGAAGTTGTCGCCATCGTCAAACAGGCCAAGACACGGGATGCCCTGATCACGGATATCAAGCCTCCTCTGGAGAAGATCCTCAACTTCGGCGTCATGACCCGCCGCTCCATAGGCCCCGCCTGGAAGCAGCTCACCCCAGCCCAGCAGCAGGAGGCGACCAAACTCTTCACCGTGATGATCCTGCGTACCTACACGGCGAAGTTCACTCCAGGGGAATTCCCCCAAGTGGAGTTCAAGCCCTCAAGTTCCACGGCTCCTGGTCGAGTGGAGGTACCTACCAGTGCTATGTACAAGGGGAGCCGTTACGACGCAGTCTACCGTATGGAGGATCAGAGCGGTAGCTGGACCATCACCGATGTGGTCATTGAGGGAGTCAGCCTGGTTGCCGACTACCGCAGCCAATTTGATTCCGAATTCAAGCAAGGTGGAACCGAGACTTTGCTCTCCGCCATGCGCCGCTCCGCAGCAGAGACCAAGTAACGATTCGGCCTCAACTCTCACTACCGATGCACATCCCCACATCCCGTCGATCTATTTGGTCTCTGCTCTTGGTCATCTCGGGATTGGCTTTTGCAGGAGTTCACGCAGAGACCACGTCATCGAATCAAACAAAGCCCGAAGTCACGATTAGCAAGACTGCCAAATCCGGCAAAGAGATTGCCTCACCTTCCAACTCGCAAGAGGACCCGGGTGATGACTACGCCAACATCAAGCACATCCCCGATCCCATCGAGCCAGTGAACCGCGGCACCTTCTGGTTCAATCATCAGATTTACCGCTACGCCTTCAAACCTCTCACCAAGGTTTACAAGTTTGCCTTCCCCCAGCCAGTGCGTACCGGCATCTCCAATGTCGTCTATAATGCCCAATATCCCTGCCGGGTCATCAATGACATGCTCCAGTGGAAAACCAAGACCGCGGGACTGGAGACCGAAAAGTTTCTTCTGAACACAACTGCTGGAGTCGGTGGTATTTTTAAGGTGAGCAACAAATTCCCCTGCCTCGCCGATGTTCCTTATAACGACACCTCCATCACTTTCGGGAAGTGGGGTATCCCGAACGGATGCTATGTCGTCTGGCCAATTCTTGGCCCCTATTCGCTTCGTGATTTTGTGGGATTTGCGGGAGATATCGCCGAGGATCCCATCACTTGGCTTACGTACGGCGCGGGCACCTTCGGAACTCTCTCGATCGCCACAACAACCCCCAGGATAACCAGCAGAGGTACCGACCAGATGGACAACTACGACACCCTCACGCAAGGGGCGGTCGATCGTTACTCAGCGGTTCGTAGCGCCTACGAGCAGAACCACAAGATGCAGGAGCAGCGGTAGATCTACTTGAACTAAGGGTATGCCCCCGAGGCCTTAGGGAGTGTCACCACAAGTTCATCCCCCTGCCGATCCACCTTCATTTTCCCGATCTGCACAGGACCGGGTAAGTTCATAGACTGAGAATAGAAGGAAGACTGAGCTATCATCTCGTAAGGGTTCGGCTTTGAATCACTATTTTGATTCGATTCAATCAAGAGTTGCCGGTCATGAATGCTCACATTCACCTTACCGAGATCCTGACCGGGAAGCGGAGTGTGTACCACGTAATGATCTCCATGATCCTCCAGTGAGGGAATTGACGACATGGTACCCCTAGAAATCCTTTGGGGGCTTATGCCACGACCGATTGTTGGCATTGCAAAATCGTCAAACAGCATACCGCCCATCATTCGATCCATCTCCCGCTGCATCCTCTGCATTTCACCCATCATCAACGCCATATCATTTAGGGGATATGGTGCACGCGTGTCAGTCTCATTCTTCTCGCAGGCAGGATCTGGTTCCATGGAGCTTGCTTGCCCACCCTCCTTCGGCACCGTTACGACGAGCAACCCACGACGATCCTGCCTCTCGATCAGGAGATTTCCATCACTGGAAGCCCCCTCCAGAGGAATGTCCCTAGTGCATGAGGGAACGACCCCGTTCGCCGGTGCCTCAACATGGAGAACTCCTTTTCGAAGATTAACGGTGACTTGCGAAAGATCCCGTCGAGGCATCTCAAGGCGAACCAGATACCTGTCGGGTTTTTCCAGCAGCGAAAGGGCATCAGAGGAACGTCCACCCAGGTCTTTTTTCTGAGGGACGACTTCCCAGACAGGATTCCCTGACAAATGCGTGAGGCCTGTGGCGATAAGACAGAGGATGACGAATGACTTGATGCACTTGGTCCAAGAGATTCCCTTCATAGAAGTGGTTGAGTTTTTCCTCTTTTCGACAATCAATCGTTTCCTCCGTTCAAAAAAACTTCATTGCCACCCGAGACTCACACTGCTCGCCCTTTGTCCCAGCAGGGACATGTGCAAATCTCCCCTTGACCCTCCCTCATCTCTTTCGTAGCATTAGTAATCGCTAGTCGATGCGGGCGTAACTCAGTTGGTAGAGTGCAACCTTGCCAAGGTTGATGTCGAGGGTTCGAATCCCTTCGCCCGCTCCACTCTCTTTCAGTGGAAATTATGGTTCGTTAGCCAAGCGGTTAGGCCCGGGTCTGCAAAACCTGTTAGACTGGTTCGACTCCAGTACGAACCTCCACTTTTTTTCCTGGAATTTTTTCCTACTAGGATTTTCAGATAGGAATCGTATATGCGGTAAAATTCTCATTGCTAGGATTTCTGGTCGTAGCCGACCTCCAAGTAATCATCGATAAGCAAAAGAGCTATCTGAGACTCCTATCTTGTTTTCCTTATTCTGGAGTATGTTCTTGTCATGGCAGGAGTTCTCACATCCCTGAGTCTCGGGTTTTTCTACTTCGTCGGAGCTATTCCCGCAGGAGTTGCTGCCCATGCACCGCTCTGGATTGCCGCGCTGGCGGCCTGGCTTGGCTATTGCGCGGGAGGTCTGGTTGTTTTACTAGCTGGAGCACCACTCCGTTCCTGGATGACCCGTAAACTCAAGATCAACCCAACACCGGACACCTCGAAATTCTTTTGGAGGATCTGGCACCATTTTGGTCTCTGGGGGCTGGCTTTCGTGGCACCAGTCTCGGTCGGGCCCCAGACCACGGCGATCCTCTCCCTGGCTCTGGGAGAGTCTCCGAAGAGGATTTTGCTGGCGATCGCTGTCGGAATTCTCCCATGGGTCGTACTCTCGGGATACCTGACGTCCCTCGGGTTTCACTTCTGGAAATAAACGATGATCAAGCACGGCAAAAGGATCCTGATTGTTTCGGCAAGTGCTGGAAGCGGGCATGTCATTGCCGCCCATGCACTGGAGAAGGCTTTCAAAGGAATGCCCGAAGTCGCCGAAGTGCGCTGTATCGATGCGCTGAAATACACCAACCGTCTCTTCCGGGATTTCTACTCGAAGCTCTACACGCAACTCGTGGCCAAGGCTCCGACCTTTCTCGGGTGGTGGTATAAGACCAGTGATGAGCCATGGAAGACGGACAAGATGCGCCTGATGCTCGACCGCCTCAACACGGCACCCCTGATCAAGGAAATCACGGCCTACAATGCCGACATCACGGTCTGTACACATTTCCTTCCGGCAGAATTGATTTCCTACCTTATTGCCGAAAAAAAGCTTCAGGCCCGTCTCTCCATCGTGGTGACGGATCTCGATTTCCACGCGATGTGGCTCTCGCGTGCCTTTCACCGCTACTTTGTGGCACTTGAGGAAACCAAGGTGCATCTTCAGAAGCTCGGTCTTCCTGGAGATCGGATCACGGTGAGCGGCATTCCGATCGATACCTCGTTCCGCTCCCATAGCACGGAGGAGCAGCAAGCGATGCGGATCGGACTCGGTCTGGATCCCACGCTACCGGTGCTCCTCGTCTCGGCGGGCGCGCTGGGAGCGAGCCCTGCCGAAATCATTCTTGAGGAACTTTTTGATCTCACGGTACCGGTTCAAATCGTCCTACTTGCGGGTAAGAATGCCCTGTTGAAGCAAGAACTCGAGGAGTTGGCGGTTCAAGTCCCCTCTCCCACGATCCAGGTGAAGGTGGTCGGCTACACAACAGAGATGAGCCGCTATATGGCGGCGGCAACCCTGCTGATCGGAAAGCCGGGAGGACTGACGATCTCCGAAGCGATGGCCTGTGGACTGCCAATTGTGATTATTTCGCCGATTCCAGGCCAGGAGGAGCGCAACAGCGACCAACTGCTCGAAAAGGGGATGGCCATCAAATGCAATGATTTCACGACTCTTGCCTACAAAGTGGAAAATCTTCTCGAAGATCCGTCGCGACTTGAATCGATGAGAAGAAAAGCCCTCAGTTGGTCTCATCCCGATGCGGCTCTGGTGATTGCCCGAACACTCATTGAGGAGACAGGTCGCCCGCAACCGGCCGTCGAACTCGATACAACGCCTCTGGCGTGAACCTCTTCCCAGGACATCAGTAATGGTTGCCTCTCACGACACATGGCCTCGCAAATCGCCGAAGCCTGAAAACAGAGACCTGACCGCCGGACAGGAATTTCTGTGGGGAGTCTCGACCTCGGCCTACCAGCACGAGGGGGGAGTCAACGGTGAGGGTGAGCCTCAGAATAACTGGGCCTGGGCGGAGCGGGAGGAGAGGGTCGACCCGGCGGGCACTGCAGCTGATTTTTGGAGCAGGGCTGAGGAGGATTTCGAACGATGCCGCTCTCTGGGTCTCAATGCCTTTCGACTAAGTCTCTCGTGGGAACGAATCCAGCCTGTCAGGGAGTTGGCGCCAGATGGCCTTCCGAGTCGGAGACCTCCACCATCCT
Source organism: Chthoniobacterales bacterium (assembly GCA_036824855.1). GTDB lineage: Bacteria > Verrucomicrobiota > Verrucomicrobiia > Chthoniobacterales > UBA6821 > UBA6821. The sequence continues at coordinate 12,842 of DAISZK010000012.1, forward strand.
TCGATGAGAAGGCGCTGGATCGCTATGCGCAGATCCTTGCGTCTTGTCGTAAGGAGGGCCTCGAGCCGGTGGTGACGCTCCATCACTTCACCCACCCGGCCTGGCTCGGGATCGATGCGTGGCTGGACCATGGAACAATCGAAAAGTTCCTCCTCTTTGTGGAAAAGACCGTCGGGTTTCTCCTGGAAACATTACCGGGTAACTATGGCGTGGAGCCACCCAAGTGGTTCATCACGATCAACGAGCCTAACCTGCTGGCTGCGAGCAGCTACTTCAATGGTTCCTTCCCCACTGGTAAGGAGACGAAGAAGAATCCCGCGCAATCGATCACCTGTGTCTCCCACCTTTTGGAGGCACACATCAGGGCCTACAGGTTGATCCATCGACTCTATAGGGAACATGGACGGGAGGGAGAGAAAGCCCCCAAGGTCAGCTTCAATAATTACTGCAGCGATCTGTATTGGAATGATCAGGCGTGGATGGACCTGCTTGTTGCCCGCTCACGGGAGATTCCCAGGGAACACCTCATGACCTATCTCTGGAAACAGACTTGGATGCTGGATGAAGCATTCCTTAAGGCACGGTTGCCCATCCGCCCAAAGATCCGCTTCTGGGTGGGCGAAGTGATCAAGAAGCTGCATCACTTGGTTGCCTTTGCCTACACCTCCGAGCCCGCCTGGAAGCGACTGCTTGATACTTTATATGATCCTGCCGAATCAGAGGAGCCGCCACTCGATTACATTGCCTTCGATTACTACGACCCGTTCATTGCCCACGCGCTCCGCTGGCCGCGGTGGAACGATCTCTTTCACAAGCACCGCCATCAGCATGTGCCCAATCCTCCGCCGTTCCATGAGCGATTGCTAGAGAGTATCACCAACAAGTGGTGGGACTGGCGACTGCTGCCCGAGGGGTTGACCTTCTTTGTCCAGATCCTGGAGCGCTTCAATTTGCCAATCATGATCGCCGAGAATGGCATCGCGTACCGATCAGATCCACGCCGTCACTACGGCAGGCGGGATAACCTCTTGAGAAGTGATTTTTTGCGAAGCCACATCGCGGTGGTGAAGGAACTAAAGGCAAAAGGATGGCCCTTGATCGGTTATTTCTACTGGTCACTCATGGATAATTACGAGTGGGGGTCCTACGCGCCGAGATTCGGCCTCTATTCCCGGAATCGGGAGGCCGTCGACTTCTTGGGCGATAATGCCTCGGAAACCTACTCGCAGGAAATCGCCTCTGCGAAGAAACTCCCAGAGTTTCAGTAGTTCATGCCGGACTGATCTTACTGAGTCGGCGGGAGAGATCCTTCATCAGGCGCGGATCGGAGATAATCTTGTGATGGAGGATGCTGGGAATGCAGACCTCCTCTCCCATTTTCCAGCGGCTGCTTACTGCGGGGATGACAATGAGATCAAATGGCGTCCAGTAGTTGGTAATTGGTAATGACTCCAGTCGGTGGGAGGAATTTTCCAAATTATTCAAAAAAGAACTCCTGGGACGCATTTGATTCACTCCTTCACCGGAGTGAAGGTAGGCCGCCCACGTTCCCTGATGCGGTCCGCTGATCGAAAAGAATGCCTTCGCCCGCTGATGTCCACCAAGTTCCTGAAGATAATAACGAGAAATCAGTGAACCCATGCTGAATCCCACAAGAGCAAAGCGCTCTTCACCGTGTAATTTCTCTTCAAGCACACTCTGTAACTGATTGGCCATCATCGGGAGCCCCTCCCGTGCATCATGCGGGTCGAGCGAAGGGACAAGGCACTCATGACCCTCACGTGAGAGGTGATCAGCGAGCCTTCCCATCACCTTTCCCGTATCTTGATATCCATGAACAAGAACTACTTTCATTTTTCGATTGAGAGATCCGTGAGCAGCGAGTGATTCATCATGATTGCAACCGAAGCAGGTCATCAGTCAGTAATAGTATAGCATCAAGGTGACTCTTGTGCATGAGACTCGTTCTCTTGAGGAGACTTGGAACCGATGGATTGCCTCCCCATGCTGAGTGGATAAAAATACCACCCATGAAGAAGATCCTCCTGTTAGGTTCCGGCGAGCTGGGAAAAGAATTCGTCATCAGTGCGAAACGCCTGGGATGTCATGTAATCGCGTGCGACAGCTATGAGGGTGCTCCAGCCATGCAGGTCGCAGATGAAAGCTGCATTTTCAGCATGCTCGATGAAGGTGCGCTGCGTACTGCGATCGCCAAGTACCGGCCTGATCTGATCGTTCCCGAGGTCGAAGCAATCCGGACCGAGGTGCTTGTGGATGTTGAAAATGAGGGGTACGAGGTCATTCCTAGCGCGAGGGCTGCCAACCTGACCATGAACCGGGACAGAATCCGTGACGTGGCTGCGGGTCTCGGCGTAAGAACTGCAAAATTCAGCTATGCGGAATCTGTCGAGGAGCTACACGCTCATGCGAAAGCGATTGGCTTCCCCGTGGTGATCAAGCCGGTGATGAGCTCTTCTGGCAAAGGCCAGAGTGTGGCCAAGAGCGAGTCAGACATTCAGGCCAGCTGGGATTTCGCCTGCATGGGGATGCGTGGTGACAGAAAGAAGGTGATCGTTGAGGAGTTCATCAACTTCGAATTCGAGATCACGCTCCTAACGATCCGTCAGAAAAACGGGCCAACTCTCTTCTGTGATCCTATCGGTCACGTTCAGGAGCGTGGGGATTATCAATACAGCTGGCAACCCCAGCAGATGAATCACGACGTCCTCAAGGCGGCACAGGAGATGGCTACCAAAGTCACTGCAGACCTGGGTGGCGCCGGTCTCTTCGGCGTCGAGTTTTTCGTGACCAAGGATGAGGTGATCTTCAGTGAGTTGAGTCCGCGACCGCATGATACGGGCATGGTGACCTTGATCAGTCAAAACCTGAGTGAGTTTGATCTGCATGCCAGGGCCATCCTGGGGCTACCCATCCCAACGATTGAATGCGTCGAGGGAGCGAGCGCCGTCGTCCTGGCTTCGAAGGAGGGAAATGAGCCCACCTATACAGGGGTCGAAGAGGCCCTGAATGAGAGAGGTGTTGATGTGAGGATCTTTGGCAAGCCGACAACCCGTCCCTACCGACGGATGGCGGTAGCCTTGGCCAGCGGAGCCGATGCTTTGGTACGCGCCCGGACGGCCGCGGCTAAGATCACTGTCCATTAAGGGAAGGTATATCGGCAGCAGAAAAGGATCCCCTGATCCATAGAGGATAAGCGTGCTGCTTAGGGGTTGGCTTTTGCTGATTATTGTGAGCGGAACGATCCTTCTCTTATGAAGATCAGCCGACTCAATCAGGGATCAATCCCTGCCAACTATTCCGCTATCGGAACAGCGACCTTAGATCTGTTGAAGCGTCGGGCTGCAGAGATTGCAAAGATGAATGGCCGCCACGCGGGACAGGTCGAACTCTCGGACTGGGAGCTAGCCAAGCACGAGCTGTCAGGAGAATTCGATGAGGATCTCTCGGACCACAAACGCTGGGCCTTTACCCATGCGGGTACAGGCAAGAGTGTCTCATAAGGAACTTGGCCCGTCGTTTGCTTTTCTGAAAAACGCCAGAAGATTGAGAGTGAAGGAAGAAGTCGCTGGCGGCTCCTCCACACAGTCCAAATGAAATCCATTCCTATGAAACAGACCTCCAACAAACGCCCTGGCCGTTAAAAGACCTTCCGGCAAGTGCAACCCTCCGCAAGGAGGGTACATCTTTAAAAAAGCAGAAGCCTACTCCGTAGCTGGAGCAGTTTCTGAAGAAGCCTCTGTGGAGACTTGGTTTTCCTCGTTGTCCGAGGAGGCATTCTTTCCTGCGGCCTTGGCCTTCGCTTTCTCTTCTTTTTTACGCTTTTTCTCCATCTCTTTGCGGCGCTTCTCGAATCCGTAATTGATTTTAACCATAGTCAGTTGTGTTGGCGTTGTGGGTTGCTGGCTGCTTGATGCAAGTAGAAGGGAGTGAAAACGGCTACATGCCGCTGACGTCGCCATTCAGCCATTTGTTGAAAGTCTCATCGAGTCTGCCGAGCATGTCGGCCGTGTTCCGGTCCATGTTGGTGAACCGCCCCCAAGCAAGGATATCCTGGAACTTTCCGCTTCCCTCGATCTCGTGGATGAAATCCTCCACCAAAGTCCCCTGGGAGGCATAGCTCGAGCGGAGGTGCTCCCTGCAAAGCTCTGCAGTCTGATTCTGTCTATTCTTGGTCCCGATACCCATTCAGAAGGAAAAGGGAGCTCCCATCAAAAAGCCCCCGGCAGCAGGTGCAGTAAGGGCTGGGAGAGTAAACAAGAGAGGCGCTAGTTGAATCAACAGGGGCTCACTCTACTCAGATTACGGCCGTGTACTAAGGAAATTATCAAAAAGTATTCCGGAGTTTTCACTTGCAATACATGAAAAGCAGCGCACCTTGGGAGAGTCCGATATTTAATGATTCGTTGCATGGTGGATTGTCCGTTGATTTTTTCGATGGTGATTTGAAACCCGGTTCTCGGGAACAGCTCTGATTTGCAGATTTCGTCACCAACAAAAAACAAACATATGAAACTCTACGTAGGCAATCTGACCTTCGACACCACCGACCAAGATCTCCGCGATCTCTTCACCCAGTATGGCAAGCCGACGGAAGTCGCCCTTGTCACGGATCGCGAAACCGGCCGCTCCCGCGGATTCGGTTTTGTCACCATGGGTAATGCCGAGGAAGGCAAGGCAGCAATCGGAGCCCTTGAGGGCAAGGATTTCCAGGGCCGTAACCTGACCGTCAATGAGGCACGTCCCCGCGAGGATCGTCCCCAGGGTGGTGGCCGCTCTTTCGGAGGCGACCGCGATCGTGGTCCTCGCCGTTACTAAGCCAGCATCGTTGGGTTACTGAAAAGTACCCAGCACATCAATCACACAAAGCGGAGCCACCTTGTCGGTGACTCCGCTTTTTCGTATTTCAACAAACCAACCTTACTCTCGTTCGTTAGGGGTGATCAATTCGTGCTCCTCGATCTTGAGGAGCTCCTCAATTTCAAGGGATGAGGCCCGAACCTGCCCCGGCAGGCTCTCGACATGACGAAGGCTACGTTCCAGAGCTCGTGAACGGGTACCGACTGTCTCGATCTTATTGGTGGCCTCGAGAAGTTTCTTTTTCACGGCATCTAGAGAGTCCCCGAACTTCGCAAACTCAGCCTTCACATCGCTGAGGGTCTTCCAGACTTCGCTTGACTGCTTCTGGATCGTAAGAGTCTTGAATCCCATCTGGAGGCTATTCAGGAGCGCGGCAAAAGTCGTTGGGCCTGCCAGAACCACACGGTGCTTACCCTGGAGGTCCTCAATGACACCGGGAATGCGGATGATCTCGGCAAAGAGTCCCTCGGTCGGGACGAACATGACACCGAAGTCGGTGGTGTGGGGGGGATTCAGGTACTTGGTGGAGATGTCCTTGGCACACTTGAGAACGGCATCTCGAAGCGCCTTGGTCGATTCCTCGATTGCAACGAGATCGGCGCGTTCCTGGGCCTCATGGAGTCGCTTGAAGTCCTCGATGAAGAACTTGGCATCCACGGGCAGCCAGACGACGGAATCATCCTCTCCCTTCCCCGGGAGCTTGATCGCGTACTCGACGATCTCCCCGGAGGATGGATTCGTCTTCACATTCTTCTCATACTGAGCCGGCGTCAGCATCTGCTCCAGGAGAGCACCCAACTGAACCTCTCCCCACCCTCCTCGGGTCTTTACATTGGTGAGCACTTTCTTCAGATCACCGACACCGGTGGCGAGATTCTGCATCTCACCGAGTCCGCGATGTACCTGCTCGAGACGTTCGGAGACCTGCTTGAAGGATTCTCCAAGGCGCTTCTCCAGGGTTCCCTGCAGCTTCTCATCAACGGTTCGGCGCATCTCCTCGAGACGGAGTGCATTATCATCACGAAGTTCCTTGAGCTTCGCCTCCATTGTAGCTCGGATACTCTCGAACTTCGTGTCGTTGGCACTCGTAAGCGCGGTGATGGTCTCGGAGAAAGATTGAAGACGATCATTCTGACTCTGCCCAAGAAGAGTAAGGCCGTTCAGTAGTGAGGTGTTTCCCTGATTAAGCATGCTCACGGTTTCGGTGCGACCGTCGCGTGCATGGGTGGCCGCTTCCTGTCGGGTGAGAGCGAGTTCCTTGCTCAGAACGGCTGCATGCTGATCGTGACCAACACGAAGTTGCTCCATCTTTGCAGCAACTTCCTCAAGCCTAGATTCTTCAGATACTGAAGATGGCTTGCGCAACTGGAATATGAATAGGCCGATCAGCAGAACAACGATGAGGAGGAGCAGAATGAGTTCCATAGCAATGACGACTTTACCGGGAAGTCATGGGATTTTCCCCTCATTTCCTCTTTTCCCCCGTGGGATTCTGCTATTTTCTCACTTCATGGTCACCATCACTTCCACCTATGACGGCGGACTCCGCTGCTCCGCCACCCATGGTCCCTCGGGCATTAAGCTGATCACCGATGCCCCAGTCGATAACCATGGAAAAGGTGAAAGCTTTTCTCCCACAGATCTCGTCGCTACAGCCGTGGCCAACTGCATGTTGACCGTTATGGGGATCGCCGCAGAGCGTCATGGTATCGATTTGACGGGAACAACCGTCACGATCGGTAAAGAGATGAGTGCCGATTTGCCACGTCGCATCGTCGGTCTCAAGTCGCTCATGACGATTCCCCTTCCCTCAGATCACCCACAGCGTGCTCTACTCGAGGGTGCGGCAAAGGCCTGTCCGGTAAAACAGAGCCTCTCCCCGGAAATCGACTCCTCGGTCGAGTTCCGATGGGTGGGGTGAATTTGGGATTTGGGAGATAGGAGATGGGGGCTTGAGTTATACCTCAACCTTCTAACTACCAGCTTCCAGCTCCTAACTTACTGAATCCAAAGAAAGCTGACACCGGGATTCGAGCGCTCCAGATCTCGGTCGGAGCGTAGTTCCCGGGCGGCTGTGATCATCTCGAGGGAAACGGGGTGGAAGATCGAGAACTCCTCTCCCGAGGCATAACCGAGAATGTCTCCGTCACGCTGATATTCTTCAAAGACTCTCCTTAGCCCAGTCCTGAGAACCCCTCCCCGACCGCCGGAGCCATATCCGTGAATGATCTTGAGAACGGAGATACCGTCACCATGGCAACGCCGCACCTCCAGGAGCAGTCGGCGCTTCGCCTCCTCAAGTGTGGGCAGCCCTTCCTTGATCGTGACTTCGCGGAGGGACACCCGGAGAAATAAGGTTACTTTGCCTTGAAAACGAGTTCGCCACCCGCGACATCGGCCTTGATCGTCTGCCCCTCACGGATCTTCCCATCAAGGATCTCCATACTGAGAGGATCAAGGATCTTGTGTTGGATGACTCGCTTCAGGGGACGGGCGCCGTAGGCAGGGTCATACCCTTCCTTGGCCAGATAGGCACGGGCTTTATCGCTGAGCTCCAGATGCAGCTTCTGCTTGCCAAGGCGTGTCGCTAGACGAGCCAACTGGATATCGACGATCTTGGTGATCTCCTTGTCGCTTAGGCGGTCGAAGATGACGATCTCGTCAACGCGGTTGAGGAACTCGGGGCGGAAGTGTCCTCGGAGGGCCTCCATGACGCGTTTGTTACGCTCCTCCACCGCAAGATCCTCCATGATGTACTGGCTCCCAATATTACTCGTCATGATGAGGACGGTGTTCTTGAAATCAACCGTGCGTCCCTGACCATCGGTGATACGTCCATCATCGAGAACCTGCAGAAGGACGTTGAAGACATCGCCATGGGCCTTCTCCACCTCGTCGAAAAGGACCACGGAGTAGGGCTTCCGGCGGACAGCCTCGCTCAACTGCCCTCCCTCCTCGTATCCAACATATCCGGGAGGCGCTCCGATGAGACGGGCGACCGTGTGTTTCTCCATGTACTCGGACATGTCGAGGCGGATGATAGCGTTCTCATCGTCAAAGAGGAACTCGGCCAAGGCCTTGGAAAGCTCGGTCTTACCGACACCGGTGGGCCCGAGGAACATGAAGGAACCGATCGGGCGATTCTCTTCCTGAAGACCCGCCCGGGCACGGCGGACAGCATTGGAAACAGCCTTGATCGCCTGTCCCTGTCCCACCACGCGCTCGATGAGACGCTCTTCCATTTTGACAAGCTTCTGACGCTCCCCTTCCTGGAGATTGGAGACGGGAATACCGGTCCAGACGGAGACCACCTTGGCGATGTCCTCCTCGGTCACCTCTTCCTTAAGTAGGGCTGATTGGCCGCTCTTTGCGAGCTTGGCATTATGCTCTTCGAGCTTGGTCTGAAGCTCCGGAATCCGACCATACTGGATCTCGCTCGCCTTCGCGAAGTCGCCCTGACGCTGTGCAATCGCGAGCTCATTTTTTGCCGCCTCGATCTGCTCGTTGATCTTTTGAGACTTGCCGATTTCGTCCTTTTCCTTCTGCCAGCGAGCCTTGAGTCCCGAGCCGGTTTCCTTAGTCTCGGCGAGTTCCTTTTCGAGCTTCTCCAGACGCTCCTTGCTGGCAGCATCCTTTTCCTTACGAAGGGCCTGGCGTTCCATCTCGAGCATCATGATCTGACGCTCCATCTGGTCTATTTCGGTCGGCATTGACTCGATTTCGATCTTCAAGCGGGAGGCGGCCTCATCAATCAGGTCGACGGCCTTGTCAGGCAAGAAGCGGTCGGCAATGTAACGATGGGAAAGAACGGCGGCGGCCACAAGCGCGGCATCCTGAATGCGGACTCCATGGTGTACCTCGTAGCGCTCCTTGAGCCCGCGAAGGATGGCGATCGTATCTTCCACACTCGGTTCCTTCACCATGACAGGCTGGAAGCGGCGCTCGAGCGCGGCATCCTTCTCGATGTATTTGCGATACTCATCGAGCGTGGTGGCTCCGATCGTACGAAGTTCTCCACGCGCCAGCTGTGGCTTGAGGAGATTGGAGGCATCCATCGATCCCTCCGCGGCACCCGCTCCGACAATGGTGTGGAGTTCGTCAATGAAGAGAATGATCTCCCCCTCGGAGGCGGTGACCTCCTTCAGAAAAGCCTTTAGTCGATCCTCGAACTCACCGCGAAATTTGGCTCCAGCAACCATCGCACCGATATCCATGGCGACCAGACGCTTGTTCTTGAGCGACTCGGGAACATCCCCGCTCACGATACGGCGGGCCAGTCCTTCGACGATGGCAGTCTTGCCGACACCGGGCTCACCAATAAGCACGGGGTTGTTTTTGGTACGGCGGGAGAGGACTTGCATGGTGCGCCGGATCTCCTCGTCGCGACCGATGACGGGATCAATCTTCCCCTTTCGGGCAAGTTCGGTGATGTCTCGACCGTATTTCTCCAAAGTTTGGTATTTCCCCTCGGGATTCTGGTCGGTGACGCGCTGGCTTCCGCGGATCTCGACAAGGGCTTTCATGAGCCCCTGATGGGTCACGCCATGGGATTGAAGCAGTTTTGCGGCAGCGTTTTTCTCCTGACTCAGCGCAAGAAGGTAATGCTCGGCGGAAAGAAACTCATCCTTGAGCTTTGCCATCTCGCTCTCGGCCGAGTCGATGGTCTTGCGCAGTTCGTTGCCCACAAAGGGCTGGGCACCTCCGTGCACCTTGGGAAGGGCTGCAGCGCCCGATTCGAGCTTTGCGATGAAGGACTGAACGGCCACCCCCATCTTCTCCAGGACGGGACGGGTGAGGCCTTCGCTCTGAGCGAGCAGCGAAAGCAGGAAATGTTCATTGCCGATCTCCTGCTGGCCGAGTCCGGAAGCGATGTCGACCGCCCCATTGAAGGCTTCCTGCATCTTGGCTGTGAATTTATCGGGTTTCATAAAAGTGGGATTTCTTTATTTCCTGCTGGGTGGGTTCAGCTTGATCCCCTTGCGAAGGAAGGTGGGAACGTCGAGGTCCTCACCCTCCACGATTGTGGGTTCACTCTTGTCGAAACGACCCCGCTGATAGGTGTCGAGCGCAAGCGTTCCCTGCATCTGCTTTGAGGCGGTAACAGGCTTCTTACCGGACTTGGAAGCAGGCTTTGTCGGAATGGGAAAAAGTTCATCACCCCCCTTACCATCCACTCCCTCACCATCGTTCCCTGAGGGAATATCTTCCGAAAACTGGGGTTCAGCAGAGAGTAACGATTTCGACGTAGTTGAAGTAATGGGAGCAATCGGGTCGATCTGGGCGATTGGCCCGATCCGTTCTTTGAATTTACCTCTTTCACTGGCATTGGCAGATTTCCTAGGGGTTCCTCCGGAAGAGGCCAAGAGGTGAATCTCCAAGGCTGATCCAAGAGCTCCATCCGCATGAACTCCTACTTTTATCTGACAGCTTTCCCCGGCGATTTGTTCAATTTTATCAACTGCGGCCTGCATTTCGGCAAAAGAGATGTCTTTAGCACCACGGAGTAAAAGAAGAATCATCGGGGACTCCTTGAGGGCCGACCCCTTCCCTGACAGAGCAAGGAGAGGACTCTTCAGGGCTTTTTCTAAAGCCTCGTGGAGGCGATTAGCGCCCTCTGCCTTACCAAATCCGAAATGGGTGAGAGCCCCAGGCTTTCCGAGCACATGATGAATGTCCGCGCGGGTGATCTTAACTGGCCCCGAAGTGGAGAGCATTCCTGTAAGCGTCAACAGGGAGGAAAGCAGGGCTCGGTCGGAAAGAACGAATGCCTCCCCAACAGCGGCTGTTGATGGAGAGCCTCCAGAGAGTTGATCATTCCCGATCACAACAACGGCATCGCAGATCTCCTGCAATTTCTCCAGGGCTCGCTCGGCAGTATCCCGCTTGTGTTTTCCTTCAAAGGAAAAAGGCATCCCGACGCAGGCCATCGTGGTGATGCCCGCAGACTTCGCAAGAATGGCCAGAGCCGACAAAAGGTAAGAGCCTGTTTCCCCACCAAGTCCTCCACACAGAATCACTGCCGAGGCCCCCTCAACAGCTCGGCCGAACTCCTCGTCGATAGCAAGAAATCCATCCTGAGGATCTCCCTCAGGGACAACGATTTTATCGCGGACGATGGAGGCATTCAATGAATCTGGATCATTATTCACCGCCAGCAGTCCGTTCATCGCGGGATACTCCACCGAGAGTTGGTCAAGCACGGTCACGCCGGCATTACCCACGCCAACAAGGATATGACGTGAGGGTGTGCTCATCGGGAACGTTTCTTGAAGAGACTGCCAAGTCCCTGAGTGAGGCGGTCCAGGATACTTTCAGGAGCAATATTCTTGGTGACGACCCTGGCGTATTTGGTCAATCCGATTGCAGTGGAGTACTGCGGATCCTCGAAGATCTGGGTGGCGCCGCTGACATTCCGTGCGCGCGTAAGCTCCACCGGAATATCGAAGACTTCCTCGGCAACTTGGGCGACTCCCTTCAGCTTGGATCCTCCCCCGGTGATCATCACTCCCCGGATCAGATCGAGCATTCCCTCGCCGGAAGACTCGATGTCTCGACGGATGAGTTCAAAGATTTCCTTCACCCGAAGATGGATAATTGTGTCGAGGGAGGTGCGGTCGACATCGCACCCTAGAAATCTGGGATCATTCTTCAGCGAGATGATCCCTCCCTCGGAGCCCGCTGGATCGACCGCCGATCCCTCCTCGATCTTCAGGAGTTCCGCTCTTGCGATGGGAAGCCTCAGCCCCACGGAAATATCATTGGTGATATGATCCCCTCCCAGGGCCAGCACACCGCTATGGCGAATGGCTCCATCGATATAGACCAGGTAATCGGTGGTTCCCCCACCGATATCGATCATGAGGGCGCCGTAGTTCTTCTGATCTTGAGACAGAACAACCTGTGAGCTGGCGAGCGAGCTGAGCACGACATCCTCGATGCCGATTTTCAGCGACTCGATGCATCGGAGGGTATTGTGAATGCGTGTTTTGATCCCGTGAACGATATGAAAGTCGGCCTCAAGCAAAGCCCCCTCCGACTTGAGGGGATCGATGACGTTCTGGTTACCGTCGACGTGATAGGCCTGGAGAATGGTGTGGAGGAAAGTATTCGGCGTCGGAATCGCGACCTCCTTTGCATTCAGTTCAACAGCCTCCAGATCCTCTTGCTCAATCTGCCTCTCTTCGGGAAGCACCAAGGAACCGCGGTTATTGAAACTCACCAGATGAGAACCGGTGATCGCTACCCAGACATTGCCGATTTCAACGTTCGTTTTGTCCTCGGCATCGAGAATCGCCTCGCGGACACACTCGGTGACGGTCTCCATGTCCACGATCTCCCCCTTGCGCACACCTCGTGAAGGGGTCTCTCCCACGCCGAGAATACTGATCTGATCGTCAGCCCTGGCTTCGGCTACGATGACACTGATCTTCGTCGTTCCGATTTCGAGTCCCACAAAGATTTGCTCGTTGGCCATGGCGGGAGGATGAATTGCCGTAGTCTCGTAGACTAGTTGTGTTTTGGGTTTTTTTTGGAAGTGATGACCGGGGCTATTTTGTCAGCACCTTGCTCGGGCGTAAGCACAAAAGTGACGGGAGTATTGCGACTCAACATCAGATTCGCTGTCTGGATCTTGCGGCCAGTTTCCTGACAATGGTCGAGCAGTTTGCGGAGTCGCGTAAGTTGTGACGCGAGATCGACCTCGCCAAGGGTTCCGAAAGTGAACTTTGCTCCGGAGGCATCGGTCACGACGGCGGCATACGGCTTGGAAACATCGATCGAGCTGATCCTGAATGTCTCCTCGGGAAGTTCGGAAAGCGCCTGCCTCAGCATGAGGGCGGTGGCGAGTGATGGACTCTCGAGTTTCCTGCCCGGGAGCGCGTTCTCCTGAGAGACCCCGCGAAGCAAGGGAAGAACCAAAAATTTTTCATCGAGTCTGGCGGGGCGCATCATCATGCCATCCTTATCACAGAGGAAGCTCTTGCCGGGAACAAACGATTCACCGGAGGCCGCCTCCCCCTCCCCTGGCGCGGCAAACAGGAAGACTGGGGTGCGCGGCTCCATGCCCACCTCGATCGTATCGGGTAATGTCCGTTCGATAGTGACGGAGCGAATCTCGGGGAGGGCGGCTAGTTTCTGGCTCGCCTGTTCCAGGTCCAGACTGAAAATGTTTTTTCCTTCGGTGAAACCGGTCATTTTGACCAATTCCTCCTGGGTCATGATCCCGTTCAGATGAGTGACGAGATGCTTCAGGTCATATTCGGGATTCTTAAAAAAGAATTTGCCACAAGCAATCCTCACCCCGGCGGTCAAGAGGGCGGTAACTATCACGAAGACGGAGACCTTCCAGAGGATACCGCTAGCCTTGCCTCGGCGCTGACGCTTGATGCTGGCCGTTCGCACATTCACCTCCAGAAGGTGCTGCCGGCGCGCGGGCCCGCCTCCCTTGCGCCTGTTTCCGCTGGTGCTGCGACGAGTGTTCATGGAAGGGCGGTTCGGGCAACGAGTGATCGTGCCGCTATCTTGCAGCAAAGTGCCGTAAAATCGAGCCCCATGGCAGCCGCTGCCTTGGGAAGGAGGCTGGTTTCCGTCATTCCCGGGATGGTATTGATTTCCAGAACAGTCGGCCCGGCAGGTGAGAGTAGGACGTCGACGCGACTGTAAACACCGAGCCGGAGAGCACGCACCGCGGCGAGGGCCACCTCCTGCACTGCTGCGGTCTCGGCGACGTCGAGAGGGGCCGGCACCAGATACTCCGTGGCTCCCTTGGTGTACTTGTTGGTGTAATCGTAGAATCCCTCGTTCGGTATGATCTCCACGACGGGAAGCACCTGGTCACCGATGACTCCGACAGTCAGCTCCCTTCCCGTCACGAGTTCCTCGACAAGAATCTCCTCACCGTGAAGCAGGCAGTCGGCAAGTGCAGGAGCAATCGCGGAAGCCTCATGAATCAAATGAACCCCGACACTCGAACCTTGACGAGGCGCCTTGATAACGATCGGCAGGGGAAGTGTGGGTTGCTCCCCCGCATGCAGAATCTCGAAACGAGGAGTCGGTACACTTGCCCTGATCAGCGCCTTCTTTGTAAGAATTTTATCAAACGCCACACGGCTTTGCGCGGCCCCCTCCCCCGTGTAAGCAATACCACGTTCATCTAGCACCTGTTGAAGTCCACCATCCTCCCCGAAGGTGCCATGGATCAGGTTGAAGACGAGTTCGGTCCCCATCGGAATCACGATCTCTGTTCCCGTCAACTCGATCTCATCGACATGGGCACCGGCACTCCTGAGTGCTGCAGCCACGGAGGCACCGGAACGGAGTGAGACTTCCCTCTCGGAGCCTGGACCTCCCTTGAGGACGATCAGTCGACGGTTACGTGGGTCAAAAGCTGTTTCAGTGGTCATGGGTCTTTTCGTGATCTTCCGGTTCTTCACCGATGATGGAGACCTCCGTCTCCAGTTCGATACCGCGCTCAAGACGGGCGCGATCTTGGATCAGGCTGACCAGGGCAAGTATCTCGCCGGCCGTCGCACCGCCGTCATTAACGATAAAGTTGGCATGGACTTCGGAGACACGGGCACCGCCGACGGCGCTGTTCTTGAGTCCCAGTTCATCGATGAGTTTGCCGGCGGAGATGCCACCGGGGTTCTTGAAGATACAGCCGGCACTTGCGGCCACAGGCTGGGTTTCCTTCCGATGACGAAGCGACTCACCGAGGAGGCCGTCGATCTTCCCTGTCTCGGCCGGTGCCCCGATAAGCGTGGCAGAGAGTGCATAATGGTCATGCAGGACCGGGACATCACGGTAGCAAACTTCAATTTCACCCGGCGTCCGGGAGACGATATTCCCATCACTGTCGGCAAAACGGATCCTGACGACCTGATCGAATGTCTGCACCCCCATAGCACCCGCATTCATTCGCAAGGCTCCTCCAAGATTCCCGGGAATGCCATCCATCCATTCAAACCCGCTAAGACCGGCATTGCGGGCGACGGCTGCCAATTGCTTGAGACGAACCCCGACTCCGGCAATAACTTCGTTCCCAACCACCGTGGCCTCGGCAAAACAACCCCTTGCCAGATGGGCTACAACGCCGGGAAAACCGCCGTCACGAACGACGAGATTGGAACCTCGCCCCATCACCATGAAGGGGACTCCCTCGTCATGGCAAAGACGGACCAGTTCCGCGAACCCTTCCTCACTCTCGGGTTCGACCCAAAAGCGAGCGGGGCCACCGACCCTCATGGTGGTATGGCGGGAAAGCGGTTCTGACATTCGGATCACGCCGGGACCCATGGCCTTGCGGATTCGTGCACGAAAGGCGAGTTCACGGGCCATGAGCGCCCCGGCCTCATGGATGTTTCCGGCACCAAGGGTGATGACCAGATCCCCTTCCCTAAGTGATGCCGCGGCAGCCCATCCGGCCTCCAGCACCGAAGCGGTGCGAGTCATTCCCTGATGACCTGTGATTCGAGCGGCCTCCACAATACTTCCCTCGTCGACTCCAGGGATCGGAGCCTCACCGGCGGGATAGATCGGGGCCACAAAGACAAGATCGGCATCTCCAAAGGAGAGTCCGAATTCCCTCGTTAAGGAGGCTGTGCGGGAATAGCGGTGCGGTTGAAACAGGACGATCAGTCGTCCATCGGCGCCACTCTCACGCAGGGCAACCTTGGCCGTAGCAAGGGTTGCCGCAATTTCCGTCGGATGATGACCATAATCGTCGAAGACCCTGAACTCTTCATCCTCATACTTGAGCTCAAAACGGCGTTTAGCCCCGCGGAAGTCCTCCAAGGCAGAGGCAATCATCGAAAAGGAAATTCCCAAGTCGGTCGCCAGGGCAATCACCAGAAGAGCATTCTGGGCATTGTGCACCCCGGGGATCCCGAGACGAATTCTTCCGAGGAGTTCCTCTCCACGGAACACCGCGAAGCGGATCGCGAGTCCCGACTGTTCCACCTGCCCAAGACGATACTGGCATTCTGATCCGGTCCCCACAGGCACCGCTCCCGGATGAAGAGAACAGAGACGCTCAGCGCCCGGATCATCAGCCCAGTAGTAAACCTTACCGGAAGTCTGCCCAAGGAGTGTTGAAAAAACCGCATCGATGGCGGCGAGATCACGGTAATGATCAAGATGCTCGGGCTCGATATTGAGCACCAGCGCATGGCGCGGATGGTAGTGGACCAGCGTGCCATCGCTTTCATCCCCTTCGGCAACCAGATGCGTCCCTTCCGAATCCCAGCGTGCATTCGTACCGAGGATGGGGATCTCGGCCCCGACGTAATGCGAAGGCTTGAGCCCACCGGTACGCAGGACATGCGCTGCCATGGCGGAGGTCGTCGTCTTCCCATGCATCCCGCAAACCACCACGCCCTGCTTCCCGGTCATCACGGCGGCAAGGACTTCGGCCCTGCGGGCCATCGGCTTACCAAGCGCCAGCGCAGCATCGAAGGCCGGATTGCCCGCATGGATCGCCGAGGAAAAGATCACCAACTCGGCATCCCCGACCATGCGGGTACCGTGGGGGGACTCAAACTCAAGCCCCTTGCGACGAAGGCGCTCGACTTCCTGGGTGTCCACCTTGTCTGAACCGCTGACACGATGACCGAGCGCCAGAAGAAGCGCCGCAATGCCGCTCATTCCGGAACCGGCAACTCCGATGAGGTGAATGCGACGTGATGTCGAGCCGAGAAGTAGCGAGGCCAGCTCGGCGCCTTCGAGACGGATGCCGGAAGTCCTCCTCTCGGAAATCATTGGGCGACCTCCCGGGTCACAATCCCCTCCTCCATGACGTCGGCGACGAGTCCCGCGGCTCCACGTGGCAGCACGAAGCCAGCGGCGGCAGCCATGCGCGAACGACGCCTCTCGTCAGCAAGGAGATTCCGGATCAAGAGAGCGAAGGATTCCGGATCAGCCGTTTTTTCCTCGATGAGTTCGGCGGCACCGGCATCACGGAAAGCCTCGGCATTACGATGCTGATGGAGATCCGCGGCAAAGGGGAAGGGAATCAGGATCGAGGGAAGAGCGAACTGTGAGATCTCGCTGAGGCTTGCAGCGCCGGCTCGCGAAACCACGAGGTCGGCGGCGGAATAAGCCTGCTCCATCCGGTGATGGAAGGAGGCGACATGCGAGGCAATCCCATCGCGCTGGTAATTGGTGGCGGCTAGATTGTCATCTCTCTCTCCGGTGAGATGAATGACCTGAAGGGGCTTGCCCTCCTCATTTCTGAAATCCTTGAGAAAAGCGGCCGATCGGAAAAGGAGCTGGTTGATTCCGGCCGCCCCCTGGCTTCCACCCATCACAAGGATGGTTGGCAACTCGGGATCAAGACCGAAAGCGGCACGAGCCTCCCCCTTGGGAAGCGGGGTGCCGAGATTACGACGCACCGGGGTTCCCGTCACGATGCAGGTGCTCTTCGGAAAGGAGGATTCACAGACCCGCAAGCCCAAGAGAACGCGATCCGTCCAGCGAGATGCAAGACGGTTGGCCCGGCCGGCAATCGCGTTGGACTCGTGCAGGTAGCAAGGAATCCCGGAAAGGCGCGCGGCAAGCAACGGGGCCGCCGAAGTGAACCCCCCCATCCCAAGCACGCCCGAGGGTTGGTAGCGCGAGTAGAGCTGCCTGCAGGTGCTGAAACTCTCCCAACCCCGCTTCAGGAAGCGAAGAAATGCTGGGGAGAGCAGCGCGGGCATCCCGATGGAAGGGAGCTTCTCGCACCGGAACTCAGCATGATCCCTCAACGCCACAGCGTCGATTTCCTTCTCCGAAACCAAGAGTAGAACCTCGTGTCCGCGCTCATGCAGGATCTCGGCGACCGCAAGTCCGGGAAAGAGATGCCCGCCGGTTCCGCCGCAGGCGATGACGAATTGTTTGGGGACCGGCATGAGGATTCCTAGATTCTGGGGACGGATCGGGCCGTGAGGACGACCTGTCTCTCTGGAACGGGAGCGATCGGGATGCCGATGCGGTGAATGTTGACGAGGATTCCAATCATGAAAAGACAGACGGCCATGTTGCTTCCCCCGTAACTGATAAAGGGCAGGGGCATCCCTTTGTTGGGAAGCATTGATGTCGTCATCCCTATATTGACCGCTGCCTGCAACGAGATCAACAGGAGGATTCCCATGGCGAGAAGTTTTCCAAAACGATCCTTCGCATTGGCGGCGATAAGCCCCCCGCAGAGGATGATGAGAATAAATCCAAGAAGGACGAGCCAGGTGAAGATCAGGCCGAGTTCCTCACCAATCATCGGGAAGATAAAGTCGGTGTGGGCATAAGGAAGGTAGAGCAGCTTCTGTCGTCCATTTCCAAGACCAAGGCCCTCAAATCCTCCCGATCCGAAAGCGATGAGGGCCTGCCACTGCTGGAGTCCCTTTCCCAACTTATCGGATTCGGGATGCATGAAGGTCATCATGCGGGCGGCACGCTCGGGGATCAGCATAGCGATTCCAAGTAGTCCCCCCAGTCCCGCTCCGCAGAGACCGGCAATGATCATCCAATTGGCACCTCCCACAAGACAGATGGCGAGTGTTGTGGCACCGATAAGAGCCGCTGTCCCGAGATCCACCTCCTTGGCAATCAGTCCTAAGAGGATGGCCACCACACCGATCGGAATCACAAATCCATCAAGAAGTTTCCGGGGATCGGTCTCCTCACGGGATAACCACCAGGCGACAAAAAAAACCGCGGCGATTTTCCCTAACTCGCTGGGTTGGAAGACAAGAACGTGCAGGTTCAGCCAGCGATGAGATCCATTGATCTTCATTCCCACATGGGGAACAAAGCACAGTGCCAGCAAGACGACAGAGACCCCGAACCAGATTATCCAAGTGCGCTGCCAGAGATGATAATCGGTCATTGCGCCGAGAACGCAGACTCCCATGCCGATGATCAGCCAGAAAATATCCTTTTTGACGAAATAGTAGATATCACCATGGCTCTCCTGGGCGTAAGCACTCGTGCTGAAGAGCATCACTACCCCGAGGGCAAGCAACCCCACCACGGAGATCAAGAGGAGGTAGATGCTGCTGCGCTGCACGGCTCCTGGATTTCAGAGTATTTGTGGAGGGGATGCCGCGGGAAACCGGAATCTTTACTGGGCCGCTTTCTTGGATGAGATCGAAGCAGTGGAAATTGGAATCTTTAACTTCTGGCCGATCTGGATTTTCTTGGGATCGGTGATTCCATTGGCTTTGATCAGCTGATCGGGGGTGATCTTGAACTTTTTGGCGATCTTGTAAGGGCTGTCACCCTTGACGACGGTATACTCGGTGGTCGCACCCTGATCTTCGGTTGTGGTTGGCGCAACGGGAGCGCCGGCTGATCCAGTAACGGCATTCGCCGCAGAGCTTACCGCACCGGCAACTGCTGCCGGCGCCTGCTGCACACTGGCCGCGACATTGCCCGCTTGAGCAGAGACATCGGATGCGGCTTGGCTGATCGCTTTGACGGGAACCTTGAGGATCTGGCCGACCTGAATCACCGACTTTTCGGTCATCCCATTCACTTTTTCAAGTTCCGGAATGGCCACCCCCAGAGAGGAAGCAATTCTCGTCAGGGTGTCTCCCGCCTTGACCATGTAGGTGTTTGCGGTTGCGCTTGGAGTTGAAGCTGCGGGCGCCGTGGCTACTTGCGGTGTTGATCCAGTAGGTTGTTGGGCGGATGCCGTGGCTGCAACACCAAGACCGGAGGCCCCGATGGTCTTACCAATCATGCTCCGGGCACTTGCAAGGAATCCTTTGTGTGAGGTTGGAGCAGAGGAAGCTGTGGGACGGGTTTCCGATGCCTGCTTGGCAACACTTTCGCTGGAAGCTTTGACCGACTTGGGAGCATCACTCACCTTGGTGACAAGCGGAGCCTTGCTAGGTTTCGGCGGCTCCTCTCCTGGACCGGAAGCTCCGGCTCCACCCCCATTACCCACTCCTTGGCCGTTGGAGAAATCCTGTTGCGGAGCAGAGGGCTCGGTCGAGCGGGCGGTCTTGGCAGCGGAGGACTTGCCAGCCTTCATGGAATTGAAGGCATAGAGTCCACCCACAGCCACCACGTGAAGAAGTAAAACCACCATGAAAGCATGGGACAGCTTCATGTTTGGTTCAGGTCCATAATCATCAAACTCCTCTTCGTGGGAGTTCATAGTTGCAGCACGCGCGCGCAGCCGACGGGTACGTTTGGGATTCATCGGATTCATGAGTCAGAGTCTGTTGTTAGTACTACTAGGTATTGTGGTTATTGATGAGCTAAAAGTTTATTTTTACTAGGGATTGTGTGCAGCTCCTGAAGTGAGGGGAACCCCCGTTCCGACGACCTCCATCACAAGCCTTCGGAAGGTCTCCCCTCGTTCCACATAGTCGCGGAACATATCGAAAGAGGACGTCCCAGGGGAAAAAAGGATGGTTGTTCCGGATTTCGCTTCCTTTCGGGCAAGATGTACTGCTGCTTGCAGACTCTCTGCCTCCAGACAGCGAACAGGTGCCCAATCCCTTGCAATCCGATGACGCATCTCACCAATAAGAACAGCAAGATTCACGCGTTCACGAACCAAGGGAGCGATGGAAGAGAATTCAAAACCCTTGTCCTTTCCTCCGGCGATCAGGATCAACGTTCCCTGAACGGATCTAATCGCCTGCTCCATGGCGTCAAGGGTCGTGGCCTTCGAGTCATTGATCCAACGCATACCATCATGCTCAGCAATGAATTCGCAGCGGTGTTGAGGCGGAGTGTATTCACGGATTGCCTCGGCCATTCTTTCCGTATCCGCTCCGAGAGCGATGCCGGTTGCAAAGGCAGCCATGACATTGGCCGTATTGTGGGGCCCACGGAGTCGCGTCTTGGAGAGATCCAGCAACTCTTTCCCGTTATAGTGAATTTTAAGACCGTCGTGCAGGGATAGGTCGGCCGTTTCATCCGAGACGCTGAAGCTCAGTTTACGGGCCTTGATCTTGGAAAGGTCCAGATCCTTGGTGTCCCGAGGAATCACGGCCCAGTCGTCCAAGCTCTGGTTTTCAAAGATCCTGAGCTTCGCCTCGCGGTATTCGTGCATCGAGGGATAGCGGTCGAGATGATTGGGACTCAGATTGAGCCATACGGAGACCTTCGGATGGAATGTCCTGATCGTCTCAAGCTGAAACGAGCTGACCTCGGCAACAAGGACGTCCCAGGTCAATCCCCCCTCCAGGAGTTCCGACATGGGGGTTCCGATATTTCCACAGGAAGCAGCCCGGAGCCCCCCCCCTCGTAGCATGAGGGTGGTGAGTTCCGTAGTAGTGGTTTTCCCGTTGGTTCCCGTGATCGCAACGACCGGATAAGGACACAGAGTGAAAGCCAACTCGAGTTCGCCGACCAGAGGGGTTCCCTTGCTCAAAACATTCACGACAATCGGCGCCGTCTCCTCGATCCCAGGACTCAAAATAGCGATGTCATGGACGATGGAATCACGCGCCGCATCCACCCCGGTGAGTACCGTGATTCCTTCCTTCCGCAAGAGCTCGGCACGCTCCATCAGGATCGGCGACTCCCCATTGTCACAGGCCGTCACCTCGGCACCTGATCGCTTGAGCAGGCGGGCAGCTGCGAGACCGCTGCGCCCCAGACCAAGGACGACGGCCTTCTTGCCATTGTAAGGATTTGAGGCGGCGGTCATAGAGATGGGTCAGCGAAGTTTTAGGGTGGCGATGCCAAGAAGCCCGAATACAATGGCCATGATCCAGAAGCGCACGGTGACGGTGTTTTCCTTCCATCCGGAAAGCTCAAAATGATGATGAAGTGGAGACATCTTGAAGATGCGTATTCCAGTAAGCTTAAAGCTGGCCACCTGAAGGATCACCGAGAGTGCCTCCGCGACAAACACTCCCCCGACGATGGCAAGCATCAGCTCCTGCTTGCAGCAGATCGCAAGAACACCAAGCAGGCCACCAATTGCCAGGGAGCCCGTGTCCCCCATGAACACCTTTGCCGGATGGCAGTTCCACCAGAGGAAACCTAGTGCTGCGCCAGCCAGAGCAAGACTCACGACAGCCAGTTCGCCGGAAAAGCCGTAATATGGAATCTGAAGGTAAAGGGCCGCCTTGCTGTTTCCGGCGAGGTAGGTGAAGACGCCGAAGCAGATGCCGGCCATCACCGTGCATCCTGAAGCCAGTCCATCCAGTCCATCCGTCAGATTCACCGCATTGGAGGACCCGACGATAATCAGGAGATAGAAAATATAGGTCCAGAAGATGCCAAGGCTTAACACCGGTCCCTTCATGAACGGGATGTAGAGTTGCTGCGCCTGTTTGGCCAGCGAGGGAGAGAGGAGAAAGAATGCCGTGATTCCGGCGGCGAGAACGCACTGAAGCAGGAACTTCAGTCGGCTGCTAATCCCCGCGGAACTTTTTTTGGTAACCTTGAGCCAGTCGTCGTAGAAACCGATCGCTCCCAACGCAAGCACGGTGACGATGCAGACCCAGACGAAGGGATTGTCCGGTCGTGCCCAGAGTAGGGTGGAGAGGAGTACGGCCGCAATCAGCAGGATACCACCCATCGTCGGGGTTCCACGCTTCCCTCCATGAAGTTCATTGAGACGATGCACCTCTTCGGCACTGCGGATTGGTTGCCCTAGCTTGAGTTCGACCAAGCGCCGAATGAGCGCATCACCAAACATCAGGCAAATCAGGAAGGATGTCAGCCCGGCACAGAGTGCGCGGAAGGAGATGTACTGGAAAACATTCAGTATTTTGCCGATCTGCACCCCTTGCAGAAGAGATCCAAACTGTGACAGGTAATAAAGCATCGTGTGACGAGTTGGACGTTCAGTTGAAGTGTTGAAGAACCTCTTCCATGCGCGCACTCCTGCTGGCTTTCAGCAGGACCAGATCACCTTCGGAGGCGAGGGAGGAGAGAAGTCGGGCCGCAGCGGTATTGTCTGAAACGGTGCGCACATCCGAAAGCCCGCCCCTCGATGCCGCCTCTGCCATCGCAGAGGCTTCGTCACCCACGGTGATGAGGGTCGAGAGCACTGATGCGGACTTATTGCCCACGCGTTCGTAGCCCGCTGCTGCGTGAATCCCCAACTCCCCCATCCTTCCAAGAACCGCAATTTTCCTACCCGGGAGAGAGATTCCGCCGATTGTCTCGAGTGCCGCGATCATCGAATCGGGGTTCGCATTGTATGTGTCGTCCAGAAAAGTCACGCCACGCCGAACCACCCTGGCCAATCGTCCTGAATTCAAGGTCACCTCTGCGAGTCCTGAAACGCACATCTCAAGCGTGATTCCGCACTGCAATCCAGCAGCAATGGCCATCAGGGCATTGCCAACCATGTGCCGTCCCGGCACAGGAAGCAGCGCTTCGGCCCGACCATACTCTCCCTCGATCAAGAAGCTCGTCTCGTCTAAGCCATATTGAATTCCCGTGGCCCGGAGATCTCCGCGATCGAAACCGACCTCAACGATCCTCGCCGAGGTCCTGGTGCGGAGTTCCCCGGAAAAATCATCCTCTGCGGGAATGATCGCACATCCTCCGGAGGGAAGTTTTTCCAGCAGGTCCCCCTTCTCTGCCGCGATCTCCTCCCGACTTCCCAGATGCTCGATGTGGGCGGTTCCGATACCCGTGATGATTCCGATCTCAGGCCTTGCGAGACCGGCAAGGGGTGCGATCTCACCACGGTGATTCATCCCGATCTCCCAAACGGCTGCCTCATCCTCCAAATTGGCGCTCAGCACCGAAAGGGGGAGACCGATCTCGTTATTCAGATTTCCCTGGGTCGCAGTCGTGCGAAGCGTCGTCCGCAAGACAGCGGTTGTAAAATCTTTGACGGAGGTTTTTCCACTACTACCCGTGACGACAACGGAGCGGAGTGAGAGCTGGGAACGCCAAGCGGAGGCTAGAAGCGTGAGAGCGGTGAGGGAGTCGGGTGTGCTCAGGATACCGAACTCCTGGGGAAGACCCACAGGGGGATCGCCGTCACAAAGTGCCGCAACGGCTCCTTTGGCAGCTGCTTCAGCAATGAAGTGATTCCCGTTGAAGTGTTCTCCCCTCAGGGCAACATAGAGATCACCGGGCTCGATCGAGCGGGTATCCTTCGCGATACGAAGGACAAGATTTTCGGGGTTTCCGGCAAGGAGCGCGGCGGCGCACATCTCGGCAACGGAAGAGAGGGAACGTGGATTCATCGTCTACTTTCCCCCCGATCATCAAAGTCTTTTCCCGCCATTGCGCGAGCTGTGACCCTCACATCATCGAAAGGATGACGTCCGGTCGCCGTCTCCTGATAATTTTCGTGACCCTTCCCCGCAACGAGCACCACATCACCAGGTGCCGCAGTCTCCACAGCCCGGCGGATTGCACTCTCGCGATCGACATAGCTTTCATGCCCCTGGACACGGAATCCCTTTCCTGCCTCGTTCATGATTTCCAACGGATCCTCTCCACGAGGATTATCAGAAGTCAAAATCACGCGATCGGAATATTGCTCCGCGGCGGCTGCCATCAGGGGACGCTTTGCGCGGTCGCGGTCACCACCACAGCCAAAAACCGTAATGATCCTGGAAGGGTTCAACTGGCGAAGCGTTTTAAGGACATTCACCAGAGCATCGGGCGTGTGGGCATAGTCAACAAATGCCTGGAAATTCTTTTTTCCAGGAACACGCTCCAGACGTCCCGGAACCTGGGGGATCGTCGCGGCACCCGCGATCGCCCTGCGAAGTTCCAGTCCCATCGCCGAGGTAGCGGCCAGGGCGGCCACGGTGTTGTAAACATTGAACAGTCCGATCAACGGCGTCCGGACAAGATAACTTCTACCCTTCGCATCCAATCGGAAAATCGTTCCTGTTGCGTTGTAGGCAATGTTACTGGCACGGAAATGACAATTGCTTCCCTGCCCATAGGTGATGATCGGCACTCCCTGAACACGGTCGAGAAGACGATGGCCATATCGGTCGTCGGAGTTGATGATCGCACGCCCTTTCTTTGCGGTCTGTTTGGAGAGCCCCGTAAAGAGGAGACTCTTGGCCTCGAAGTACTCCTCCATGGAGCCATGATAATCAAGATGGTCCTGAGTCAGATTGGTAAAGACGGCCGCATCGAACTCCACCCCGCCAACTCGATGCTGCATCAACGCATGGCTCGAGACTTCAAGGGCAGCAGCCCGGAATCCGCCATCCCGCATGTCGGCAAGCATTCGCCCAAGATCGATCGACTCGGGTGTGGTCCTGGACGCAGGCTCGACAATGCCAGGAAGAATATACTCGATTGTTCCGACAAGGCCGCAAGGCCGTCCGACTGCATCGCAAAGATGCCTGATAATCCAGGCCGTGGTTGTCTTTCCATTCGTGCCTGTCACACCCGCTACGGCAAGCAAGGCCGAGGGGTTCCCATAGAAGGCTGAAGCCATCGCTGCCATCGCGACACGTGCATTGAGAACTCTTGCCAAAGGAACCTCGGGAATCTGACTCTTGGAGAGATCCTCAGCTGTCACGATCGCTACGGCCCCTTTTTCGATGGCCTCCCTGACAAAGTGGATTCCATTCTCCTTGGATCCGGGAATCGCTACAAAGAGATCTCCTTCGCGGACGGTTCGGGAGTCACAACTCAGTCCCGTGACTATCACATCGACACCTCCCATCACGGAGATCACCTGGGTCGATTGAAGAAGACTTTCTAGTTTCATGGTAACATTGCTCACCGGGCACTGACCGCCGTTCTACTCGCCCCCTGCTTCTCCTTCACCAAGAAGGCATCAGGTTCGGGATCCATGTCGAGATAGCGTGCGGCCTTGGATCCAATCGTGGAAAAGACGGGTCCAGCAACCGAACCACCATAGTTGGCGCTCTCTCCCAACTTCGCATCATCCACGATAACAATCCCCATGACTTTCGGTTTATTGACAGGAAAGAATCCAGCAAACGACACAATGTAGCGTCCCTCAAGATATCCGCCATGGGGACTGATTTTCTGCGCAGTACCCGTCTTCCCAGCAACCCGATACCCTTCGATGCGGGCCAGCGGTGCCGTACCCTGATTACTCACGACCCTCTCCAGTGCATTGGCAATGTAGTTGGCGCTCTCGGGCTTCACCACTTGAGCAACGGGAGCATCAGGAAGTACAGCACTCCCCTCTCCCTTGCTTAGGACAAGTTTCGGTTTCAGAAGCTTGCCGCCGTTCGCGATTGCCGACATCGCCATGACCATCTGAATCGGCGTCACGCTAATTGATTGACCGAATGCCACACGCGTTTTTGTTAACTTGTCCCAACGATGTGGAGGGATCACCTGCCCTGGAATCTCACCCGGCAGAGGAATTCCCGTACGGGTACCAAATCCGAATTTCCTGACATAGTCGTAGAACATCTGATCCTTCATCAGTAACGAGATCTTGGCAGCGCCGATGTTGGACGATTTCATCAGAATTTCCGGAATACTCAGGTCTCCGCTACCGTGGTGATCCTTAATGGTCTTTCCTCCGTAGGAAAAGTGTCCGTTCTCGCAAAAGATCCGTGTCTCGTCGTCGACAATCCCCTCGTTGTAAGCAGCCGAAGTGACAACGATCTTGAAAACCGATCCAGGCTCATAGATGTCGGAAATGGCCCGGTTACGCATCTCATCAGGCTTCGCCTTATTGAATTTGTTAGGGTCGTAGTTTGGGCGGCTCGCCAGAGCCAGGATCTCTCCGGTGTTGGGGTCCGCAAGAATAGCTGTCGCCGACGCCGGATGATTCGTCTTGTAGGCTTCATCCACTTCACGTTCGGCAATCGCCTGCAACCCCATGTCGATAGAAAGACGGATATCCGAGCCATTTTCTGGAAGTTGTTCCTGCCCTCGATAGACGACGATTTCTCTCCCTTTCCGATCATGTTCGATCCAACGAAAACCTTCCTGCCCCCTCAGTTCCGTATCGTAAGTCTTCTCGATTCCATCGGCTCCATGCCCGGTGTAATCGACATACCCCAACACATCGCAGAGCATTTCTCCGTTAGGATAACTCCTCACCGATCCCTCCTGGAGATAGAGGCCGTGGAGATTGGCTTTATCAAGGGCTCTGATCATGTCCTGAGCCTTCTCCTCGGAGACCCCTTTGCGAATGATCACATACTTGCTCTTGGTTGTGAGTTTCTCCTTCAATTCCTGGAGAGGCATTTCCAGAAAGGGAGCCGCCACCGCTGCAACCGCTGCCGGATCATGAATATGTGATCCGTCGGCATAGACCATCTGCACGGGAATATTTACGGCAAGTTCTTCCCCGTGCCGGTCAAGGATACGCCCGCGTCGGGCAGGAATTGTCAGACGGATCGAATGCTTCTCCTCAGCTATTTCTGTAAAGTAATCGTGCCGAAGAACCTGCAAATAAATCAACCGCCAAGCAAAGCAGGTAAAGACAAGGACAAGCAGTGCGCAGACCATGCCAATACGTCCTAAGGTAGCCTTTAAATAACGTAGCAGCAAGGCGCAGAAAATCCCGATGCGCCCAAGAATACTGTTCACCTGTTGACAGCGCGTTGGGGAACCCCGGGACCGAACCGGTTTTCCGGATCGCGCGAGGCCGTACGCATCACCCCATCAACTTCCGCTGGAGAAGGAGGTGTTACCCTCGCGATTGCAGTATCGCGAATCGCTTCGAGCGTCAGGTATCCCTCGTCCAGTCTCCGCTGCAAGGCTCCACGCGAGGTCATAGAGGTGATCTTTGCTTTCAAGGCCTCGTCTCTAACTTCCTCTTCCTGAATGGACGCCTCGATCTGTCGGGACTGATTACCAACAGCATGCTGCTGATTCTTCAGATAAACGAAGAAAAGACCGCAGAGACCGATGAGGAAGACAATCACAAGCCACCCGGCAAGGAAGTTCACCTCGATCGTGTTCGTGGTGCGGCGACGGTTCAAGCTCATGGTCGATCTCCCTGGTTCAGGATTGAGGTTGATCCGCGTCGTTCGACAACCCTCAACCTAGCGCTGCGTGAGCGGGGATTGGAGGAAAGCTCGTCAGGCGAAGCCGTCACGGAACGCGGAGTGAGCGCCTCGAAGAGATACTCGGGGTTTGGTCGTGGTGCAGGCCACGTCGGATCATCGATCTCACTCATCGCATGCCGACGGAAGAAATGTTTCACGATCCGATCCTCCAGCGAGTGGAAAGTGATGACAGCCAGACGTCCTCCTGGAGCCAGAATCGAAGTGAACGCAGGCAAGGCGCGCTCTAGCGACCCAATCTCGTCATTCACGGCAATGCGAAGCGCCTGAAAGACCCGGGTTGCAGGATGGCGCGGTCCCGTGCGTCCGGAGGCAATCAGTTCGGCAAGCTCCGCCGTGGTTTCGATCGGCTTTTTCTCACGCGCCCTGACAATCCGCGCTGCAAACTGGATGGCGCGCGGTTCGTCTCCATACTCGCGAAAAATGCGAGCCAGTTCCGAGGCGGGCAGTGTGTTCACCAGATCGGCAGCCGTAGGGCCACTCTTGCCCATACGCATGTCGAGAGGTCCTTCACGCTGGAAGGAAAAACCACGCTCCGGCGTGTCGAGTTGGTGGGAAGAGACTCCGAGATCAAGCAAGACACCGTCCACCTGACGGATTCCTAGAGCCGTCAATGCTTCCACAGCGCCAGAAAAGTTTCCCTCCAGGGCTGAAAAACGATCGCCATGCGATGAGAGGAACTCCCGTGTGTGAGCCAGTGCCTCGGGGTCGCGATCAAAACCGATTACCCGCGCCCCGCCCTTCAGCAGCAAGCCACTGTGGCCTCCCCCCCCCAGGGTCCCATCAATGATGGTACGGCCGGAAGCGGGGCGCAGGAATTCGACGACCTCCTTGGCCAGAACTGGTTCGTGGCGGAAAGAGGTGCTCATAAAAAAAGGGGAGGAAATGAAAGGGGGGAATGTAGTGGTCGAGAGGTCGTGATGCGCCTTGAGGAATCTATTGCGTCGGAGTTTGTGTTGAAGGCGGGTCATCGTTTCATGCGGCTCAGAGACCGATCAATTCGGCCACCTGACGGTAGGAAGCGGATTCCGCGGTGCTGACCTCGGCCCAACGCTTGGCGTTCCAGATTTCAAAACGACTGCGTCCTCCCACAAGGACCACCTCTCCCTTGAGCTTGACGGCATCACACTGCTCCTCGGGAAGGAGGATACGACCATTGCTGTCAGCCGAAACAGCACGCGCTTGACCGTAAAATTGACGGATTGCCTTACGCCGTTCGGGTGCTGGAGCACCACTCTGCTCGATGCGCCCCTCGATCGAATCGAATTCCGCCGGAGGCATCACGATGAGGCAATCACCCGAGGGTCCGGGTATGGCATGAAAATCATCCGGTCCCCCTTCCAACCACGCCGCCGGGATCGTGACACGATTCTTCGCATCCATGGACCGCTCGAAGGTCCCGGCGTAGCTGATCGTATTGGAGGTAGGTTTGGACATTTGCGGCATAATGGGAATATAGACCACTTTTCGCCACTACGCCCCACTTTTTCCCACCAAAAGAGAAAATGGTCAACGTAAAAAAGATAAATGAGGGGGCGATTGTTAGGAGTTAGGAGCTCAGTAATGGGCTTTTTTTGTTGATTAACCGAACATTCGCACTATTTTGCGTGCTTCATGAAATTCCTCACCACACCCCTCATTGCCGCTTCGGCACTCACTCTCTCGCTCTCCGCAGCCATAGCGGACACAGCCACCAACAACGGAGGCACCTTCCAGTGCATCGCGACAAAGATCACGATCGCCAACAAGGATGTTGACTCCGTGGTTCAGTGGAATACCAAGACCGGCGAAGCTCGACTCCTCAATGCTGCCTCGTTTGCCGACAAGGCCACCGGCCAGCAGGGTAATCTGATTGGATGGGTCCCTCTCACCGATCTCCAGAATGCAGTTCAGAATCTGGCTCAACAGATTCAGGCCCAGCAGGCGGCTCGCGGTACCAATGCGGCACCCGCATCGACCCCGATCAAGCCCAAGAAGGACTAATTCTTTTTACTCATCACTCTCAAAAGCGGCCGGTGCAATCCGGCCGTTTTTTGTGCCCGGACCACAGGTATTTCGGAGGCAGAACAAGGACCGAAGGTCAAAGCGCTGCTAAATGGGAATGGCCCGAGAGATCTGAGTGTAGCCCAGCGCCGAAAGTCCCCGTCTAGCCGTCTAGCCGGGGATATTTTTGAGGAGTTCAGTATTTGTGGGATAGCGACGAATGAAGAAGAGGAGACGCTCGATGGCCTCGATCGGTTTGTGACCGGCGAGTCCGCGGCGGATGATGTTGATCTTATGCATCTCCTCGGGATTGAGCAGGAGCTCTTCGCGACGTGTTCCGGAAAGGAAGATGTCAACGGCGGGATAGATGCGCTGGTCGCTGATCTTGCGATCGAGAACGAGCTCCATGTTGCCGGTCCCTTTGAACTCCTGGAAGATGAGGTCGTCCATGCGGCTATTGGTCTCGATCAGGGCGGTCGCCATGATGGTAAGTGAGCCGGCCTCCTCGGTGTTGCGGGCGGCGGCGAAGAGCTTGCGGGGGATTTCCATGGCGCGGGCATCCATACCGCCGCTCATGGTGCGGCCGCCTCCGCCCTGGGCGTTGTTGAACGCACGGCCGATACGGGTGAGAGAGTCCATGAGGACGAAGACGTCCTTACCCTGCTCGACAAGACGCTTGGCGCGGTCGATGGCAATCTGGGCGATACGGGTGTGGCTGCGGAGATCGCTGTCGTTGGAACTGGCGTAGAGTTCGGCCTGAGGAACGGTACGGCGAATCTCGGTGACCTCCTCGGGACGCTCATCGACCAGAAGGATGATGAGCTTCATCTCAGGGTGGTTCTTCACCACGGCGTCGGCGATGTGCTGGAGAAGTGTGGTCTTGCCGGTGCGGGGCGGAGCCACGATGAGTCCGCGCTGGCCCTTGCCCACGGGAGTCATGAGGTCGATCACGCGGGTGGTGAAGCGCTCGGGTGTGGTCTCGAGCTTGATGCGCTTGTTCGGGCTGATCGTGGTGAGTTCCTCGAAGAGGGGGATGTTCACGAACTTGGCCGGATCCGCACCCTCGATCTCGGTGGCACGGAAGAGCTGGATGCCACGGGGGCCACGACGTGTCTCGCCCTTGATGAGGACGCCGTCGCGCAGGTTGTGCTCACGGATCACCTCGGGGGTGATGAAGATGTCGTTCTGAGTGGCGGAGTAGGCGCGCTTCGCCTCTCGGAGGAAACCAAACCCCTTGCCGGAGACTTCAACAATCCCCTCGGCGTAGGTCGGCTCGGGCGGAGGTCCATCCTGGGGCATGGCACCGGGAGATCCGGGAAGCGGCTCGGCAAATTCATCGGGACCCGGGCCATGTTCTCCCTGGCCACCCTGATCATTCGGGCCGCGGTCGCCACGGTTGTCCTGACGATTGTTGCGGAAGGGACGGCGCCCACGGGGATTGCGGCCTCCCCCACCAGCGCCACCACCTCCACCCCGACGATTTCCGTATCTGCGGCCTCCTCCTTGCTGTCCAGCCTGCTGACCTCCCTCGGAACCGCCGGCTTGGCTGGCGGGTGCGTCGGACGAAGGCTGCTGTGCAGGCGCCTGATCGGCGGATGGTAAAGGAGAAGGGGCTGGAGGCTGGGGCTGTTGATCGTCGCTCATGGTGAAAAGGTGTTTGGGCTAGAGGCTGTTAGGAAATTGGGAATGGGTGATAGGGCGAAAGGCTGAAGGCTCTCGATGATTGGGTATGGGAAAAGCTGGGCATCACTCCTGTCCGGGAGCGGGTGACCTGTGACGATCTGGAGCGCCGTTTTCTGAAACTACGGCTTTCCGTCGGACCGATGACCTATTCCGTGTTGGAATGAATAATCTGCTGAAATGCAATTGGGTTGGTACGGATCTCTAAAACCAAACAACCGGGGTTACTTCAACTCACCGGCAACCGTGTGGGGAGAGATCCAAAAAGACCGAAACTTGATCAAAGCAAACCACACACCCAATTGAAGTCAATCGGTTTTTACAAATATGGGTTAAAAGCGTGAAACCGAAAGTCTGAGGTGTCGCCGAAAAATGTCGCCGAAAACTCTTTCTAAGAGTTTTTAACGCTTCCCCATTCTAACCGCTCCTCCAACGCTACCTTAAAACTCCCTCACTGAGCCGATCTCCATGAGATAAAGGTTCTTTCCCGCCTTCTCAAAGGCGTCCTTCGCGGTCGCATGATCGATGGCAATCAGAGGAAAGGTATCGTAATGCACCCCGATGATTTCCGTGCATCCGAGCCACCCTGCGGCGGTCACGGCATCCTTCACCCCCATGGTGAAGTTATCTCCAATGCAGAGGAGGGCAAACTTCAATGGGACTGATTGGCTGATCTGCTCGATATCCCGTGTAAGCGCGGTGTCACCGCTGTAGTAGAAGGCTCCCTCCGGAGTCTCCACACGGAATCCCCCTGCCTGCCCACCATAAGTCCCATCCGGCATGCTGCTGGAATGAAACGCCGGCGTGAAGGTGACGCGACCGAAGTCGAAATTCCAAGAACCGCCGGAGTTCATCGGGTGGATCTTTTCGATTCCCTTGCCGCCAAACCATTGAAGAACCTCGTAGTTGCCGATGAGTGTCGCATCACTCAGACGTGCGATCGCCTCGACATCTGCTACATGGTCGAAATGGCCGTGGGTGATCAGGATATAATCAGGGCGGAGATTCGCGTAGTCGATCGAAGCGGCCAGTGGGTTTGGCGTGATAAAGGGATCGAAAAGGAGCGTCTTGCCAGAGAATTCAACGGAAAAGCAGGAGTGGCCGTAGTAGGTGACCTTCATGGATTTCATCATCACCGGTTCCTCTTTCCGAGCCAAGCGGGAATGATTCACACCGCCTCGTGTTTTTGGCTTCTTGCTTCTGAAATCTTGCAAGGAGGCCCTCCTAGTCTCAGGGTGTAATAATAACCATGATGCTCGATCCTGAGAAAAAAATCGCGGGACTTCTGGTTCCCCTCTTCGCCTTGCGAGGAAGGCATGATCTAGGCGTCGGGGATACGGAGGCCCTCATCGAAGTGATCGAGTGGGCCGCTGGGAATAATTTCCGCGCCGTGCAGATCCTGCCGGTCAATGAAACCGGCGGCGACAACAGCCCCTACAATGTCCTGAGCGCCTTTGCACTCGATCCCTTAACGATCACGACCCATCCCTCGAGGCTTCCGGAACTGACGCCGGGAGACTACCGCCAGATCACGGAACGCCATGACCTGACAACGCTTCGTTCCGGCTCTGTGGATTACACAGGTGTCAAGGCACTCAAGAGGGAACTTCTCGAGGCCGCCTGGAGGCGCTTCCGCAAAGGCGACGGACGGAGCGGACGCTCAAAGATCTTCGCTCGTTTCCTGGACCAGCATTCCGCATGGCTTCCCGATTACACGCTCTACCGCGTGCTTCTGGAGATCAATCACTACGTGGAGGATACCTCGAGCTGGCCCTTGACCCAGCGGAATGCGAAGTCGGCCCGTATCTGGCTTGCCTCACTTTCCGAGCAGGAGCATGCGGACGTGGAGGAGCGGCGTCTCTTCTTTGCCTTTGTGCAGTGGATTGCCTTCTCCCAGTGGGCCACGGTCGCCGATCTCGCCGAGACCATGGGGGTCGCCCTGATCGGCGATGTACCGGTCGGCGTGGCGGCGGGAGGAGCCGATGTCTTTGCCTCGCCGGAGGAATTCGACCCGACGCGCTCCTGCGGTGCTCCCCCGGAGCATGTCTTCAAGAGTGATCCCTTCACCGAACAGTGGGGACAGAACTGGGGCTTCCCCCTGTACCGCTGGGAAGTGATGGCCCGTCATAACTTCCTCTGGTGGCGCCGACGCCTGCGACTCCTCCGGTCGGTGTTTCATCTGCTGCGTGTCGACCATGCACTCGGCTTCTTCCGCATCTACAGCTTCCCGTGGGCACCGCAGCGCAATGCGGAATTCGCCGGCATCTCCGAAGAGGAGGCACGCGCCAAGACGGGTGGACCGCTGCCGGGATTCATCGACTGCGATGACAGCACCCCTGAGAACCGCGATCACAACGAACGCCACGGAGAGGTGCTGCTGGGCATCCTGAACGAGGAACTCGGTGATCATCGTCTGATCGCCGAAGATCTCGGGGAGGTGGCGCCGTATGTCCGCCCGGTCATGGCACGGATGGGTCTCCCCGGATTCAAGATCCCGATGTGGGAACGAAATCCCGACGGCACCATGAAGAGTGGGGAGAGCTACGACCGCATCTCTGTCGCCACCTACGCCACCCACGACCACGCGCCAGTCATCACCCAATGGGAGGAATGGCAGACCGGTGTCACCCATGGCGGGGAGGAGGAGGCTGGCTGCCGCAAGATTCTCGGGGAACTTCTTCGCTTCTCGGGTCATCCCGAGATTGATGCGAATACCCCATTTGCCGGAAGGGTTCATGAGGTGCTACTGGAAGGCCTCCTTTCCTGCAATTCTTGGATTGCGATCCCCATGATCACGGACCTCTTCGGAACAAGCCAGCGCTTCAACGTGCCGGGGGCCGTGGGTTCCGCCAACTGGACGGCGCGCATTGCAGAACCCGTCTCCGAGTGGAATGCCTGCCATGCCGAGTTACTGGCTTGGTGGCGTTCGGCGGTACTCAGATCAGGTAGGTGTTAATCGGCTAGAGAGGGCTCTTACCTTTTGGTTTTACTTCTTGCCATTAGAGAATTTTCTCTGTAGGACATTTTATTCTTCTCTGGCCCCCGATAGAGAAAACTTCACTCCAACCGACGCCTTTTTTCCTTTCTTATCATGGCCAACCTCACCAAACGCGATCTCGTCATTGCCATCAGCAACGAAACAGGTCTCATTCAGAGCGATGTCTTCAATGTCATCCAGAAGACTCTCGACCATATCACGGATGCATTGGCCAAAGGTGATGGTGTCGAGTTGAGGAATTTCGGCGTGTTCGAGGTGCGACTCACCCGTTCCCGTGTTGGACGTAATCCGAACCAGCCCGATGTCGATGTGCCGATCCCGTCGCGCGCAACCGTGAAGTTCAAGTCGGGAAAAATCATGCGTCAGCGCGTTTTGCTTCGCACGGAAGAGCTCAAGAACCAGCCCGATCAGAAGGGGAACGCCTCGGCTTAATCCCCTTCCCCTAGGCATGGCCTGAGCCATCCCTGTTCCCCTCCCCCCACCAGATTTCTGCCGGTGTCTGAATCTCCAAGGATCCGCCTCAAGGGCGTCACGCAGAACAATCTCAAGGGCATCGACCTCGACCTTCCCACAGGGTCGCTCATTGTCGTTACGGGCCCAAGCGGGTCGGGTAAGTCGAGTCTCGCCTTCGACACCATCTATGCGGAGGGACAGCGGCGCTATGTCGAGACCTTTAGTCCCTACACGCGGCAGTTTCTCGACCGCATGGACAAGCCACGCGCCATCTCCATCGAGGGGATCCCGCCCGCGATCGCCATCGAGCAGAGCAACAGCGTCAAGACCACCCGCTCGACGGTCGGCACGATCACCGAGATCAACGACTACATGAAGCTGCTGATGGCGCGTGCCGCCACGGCTTCATGCCCCGGATGTGGACGCGCGGTGACTCCAGAGTCACCCGAGTCGGTCACCACCTCCCTCCTGAGCTCCTTGTCGGGAAGACGAATGCTGATCACCTTCCCCGTCACCACGCGCTCGGAGACCTCGGAGGAAGAGACCGCTCCCCTCCCCCGAACACCTGCAGACTTCTTCACTTTCCTCCAGGAGCAGGGTTATCTCCGCATCTGGATCGATGGAACCATCCACCGCACGGATGAACCGACCTCGCTCACACGCCTTCCAGCCATTGTGCAGGTGATCCAGGATCGACTCGCGATCACCAAGGAGGAGCGTGGACGCCTCACCGAGGCGATCGAGACCGCCCTGCGCCTGGGCAAGGATCGGGTCACCCTGATTGATCCGGATACCGGCGAGAAGTTCCCCCACTCATCGGGTTGGCACTGCGCCCATTGCGATCTCGATATACGGCCTCCGGTTGCAGGTCTCTTCAGTTTCAATAATCCTCTCGGCGCCTGCCCCGACTGTCGGGGATTCGGCCGCGTGATCGGCATCGATTACGACCGGGTCATGCCGGATCGATCAATGAGCATCGCCGGCGGCGTGGTGAAACCGTTCCAGAGCGGTCAGTCCCGCGAGTGCCAGCGTGACCTGCTGCGGGCCTGTGCCACCGCTGACATCGATGTGCATCTTCCCTTCGAGGAACTGCCCGAGTCCGATCAGCGTTTCGTGATCGCTGGGGAGAAAGGAGCCGATCTTACCAGCGAGGAGCTCTGGCAGAACAACCAGTGGTACGGAATCGATGGGTTCTTCAAATGGATGGAGAAGCGGACCTACAAGATGCATATCCGCGTCTTCCTCAGCCGCTATCGTGCCTACAAGCCCTGCACGACCTGCAATGGAGGACGCTTCCAGCCAGAGACCCTGAACTTCCGACTCCCCCTGCCAGGGAAGCCGATGACCCTGCCCGAGATCGCCGCCACCCCGGTCTCCAAGCTCTCTCCTCTACTCAGGGAGCTTCCGATTCCCACGGGCGATGCCGCAGCAACCATGCTCCTGGATCAGATCGTTTCAAGACTCGGCTATCTGGAGTCGGTGGGCTTGGGATACCTCACGCTCGACCGCGCCACGAAGACACTCTCGGGCGGTGAGATTGAGCGAGTGAACCTGACCACCTGCCTCGGCGCCTCTCTCGTCAACACGCTCTTCGTCATGGACGAACCGAGTGTCGGCCTGCATCCGCGTGATGTCGGCAAGCTCCTCGAGATCATGCGGGCCCTCCGGGACAAGGGGAACACTCTTCTTGTGGTGGAGCATGAAGAGGCCGTCATTCGCTCGGCGGATCATATCGTCGACCTCGGTCCCGGACGTGGACAGGAGGGGGGCGCCCTGATGTTCTCCGGCCCTCTCTCCGAACTTGCCTCCTCCAAGGCATCGCTCACGGCCGCTTACTTGCGCGGGGACAAAGTCATCGGCGTTCCGAAGAAGCGTAAGAAACCGAAGCAGTGGATCGAGATCAAAGGGATCCGCCACCACAACATCGATAAACTTGATGTGAAGTTCCCGCTGGGAATCTTCTGCTGTGTCTCGGGTG
>DAISZK010000013.1:0-49601 GCA_036824855.1 Chthoniobacterales bacterium
GTTCATTACTCGGGGGGAGAAGAGAGTTGGTTTAGAGGGGGAGGGGGGCGGCTTATCGTTTCTTACTGGTGAAGTTCGAACCACCGGATCCTTTGTTCTTGGAGACCGGTTTCGTGGAAACCTTTTCCAGGGTGGGGAGCGGCTGATTCTTGGTCCAGTACAACTGGGCTATGGAGAAAATATTCTGAGTTGTCCAGTAGAGAGCCAGTCCTGAGGCATAATTGTAACAGAAAGTTAGGAAGATGATCGGCATGAAGTACATGATCCGTTGCTGGGAAGGGTCTCCGCTTTTTGGGGAGATGGCCATCTGCCAGACCATGGTGCCGGCCATGATGATGGGCAGTAGATTGATCGGGAATCCCATGATGTGGGTCAGCGTGTCGGGCTGGGAGAGATCGTGGATCCAGAGGAAGTGACTGTTGCGAAGCTCGATGGCGCTGCCGAGCATCGAGTAGAAGCCGAAGAAGATCGGGATCTGGACGAGCATCGGGAGGCACCCGCCGAAGGGATTCACGCCGTACTGTTTGTAGAGCTTCATCAGCTCCTCGTTCATCTTGGTCGGGTCGTCTTTATACTTCTCGCGGAGCTCGGTCATCTTCGGCGAAAGGAGCTGCATCCGCTTCATGGAAGATGTTGCCTTGTTCTGCAGGGGCCAGAGAGCGGATTTGATCAGGATGGTCAGGATGATGATCGCAGCGGCGAAGCTGTGGGTGAACTTGTTGATCGAGTTCATCGCCCAGAGAAGAAACTCTGAGACGAGATGGAAGATTCCGAAGTTCATCACCTTCTGCTGCTCTCCGCCAATCTTGCTCAGGCCGTAGAAGTCTTTCGGACCGGCATAGATCGAGTAATGACGGGTGAGGGTCTCGCCCGGGGCAAGGGTGATTGGGCCAGTACCCAATCCACCCGTGATGCCGTAGATTGGCTGACCATTCGGCTCGGTCGCATTTACTGACTGGAAGCGTCGTGCCCAGACGCCACTGCCGGCCTGATCCTTGGCGGCACTGACGATCGTGCAGAAGTATTGGCTCGCTACGGCAGCCCACTGGACGCCGGAGTCAGGCTGAGAGTAGAGGGGGCGGGCCGGGCGTGTCTCGATGCCGACGAGTGGGATCTTCCCCACCTCAAACCAGTTGACGTCGATGGAGGTCATCTTCCCGTCACGAAGCCAATCGAAGCAGGTGTAGGTGGGGAGATCCTTGATATGAATCGGCGCCTCGCCGCCAGCCGCCACGTAGTAACCGGGGAGCGAGATCGGGGTGGGACCACTGTTCTTGAAGGAGAGATCGAGTCCGATCTGGTACTCCTCGGGCGAGCCTACAGTCTGAGGCAGTGAGAAGGACTTTATGACGGAGAGTCCATTTGATGAGGAGAGCGTGAAGCGGGTGATTTCGTGCTGCTTGTCGGTCTCCATGGAGAAGCCTCCAATCGGGGTGCCATTGGAGTCGCAGAGAGCGCCGATCGGGAGACCGGAGTCCTTGTTTAGGAAGAGGCTCTGCTCGTTGGCTCCTAGATGAAGGAAGAGAGTAACGGTCTCAATGCCTCCCGTGTTGGCGGCAAAAAGATACTCTGCGCGGCTCGTGTCCAGGGTCTCTCGCTTGGAGGAGAGCTGGGGAATCGTCGGCGTTGCTCCGGCTACGGCCGGAAGCAGTGCCGCCGTGGGGGTGATCGCTTGCGGCACAGGCTGGGGGAGAGACTCCGCAGTCTTAGCGGCTTCCGATTTGAGCTTTGCCTCGCGCTGCAGGGCTGCCTGCTGGGCGATGTAGGGAGCGTAGGTCTTGGAGTAATAATACTGCCAACCGACAAGTCCGGCGACGGAGAGGGCGATGGCGATCCAGGTGGTGCGGTCGAACATAAAGCAGAGGTTAAAAAGGTTGTAACGTGAAAAGGTTAGAAAGTGGGAAGGTGGGAGGGCTTATCGTTTAA
Organism: Chthoniobacterales bacterium; assembly: GCA_036824855.1. Lineage (GTDB taxonomy): Bacteria > Verrucomicrobiota > Verrucomicrobiia > Chthoniobacterales > UBA6821 > UBA6821. The sequence goes on from DAISZK010000013.1 coordinate 1,927, forward strand.
CGGTTCAACTCCTGTAACGGAACGGGATCGAAGCCGCCCACTCCCCATGGGTGACACTTGGAGATACGGTGAAGCACAAGCAGTGATCCCTTGATAGATCCATGGGACTTTAGGGCCTCGAGGGCATAGGCCGAGCAGCTCGGGTAAAAACGGCATCCGCAACCACTGCCGGCACTTCCGCCGCAGAGCGCGTGGAGCAACGGGGAGATCAGCCACCTGTAGAGGTGAATGGGAATGCGGAGAAGGAAGGACATCGGTTCAGCCAGACTGATCGGGCAATGAGTCGATGAAAATAGAGAGACGCTTTCCAAGACGCAACCATTCCGAGCGAAGAGATTCCATCGTGGCTGTGGCTGCTGGTGGTTTTGCCGTGACAACAATCCAGAGTCCGGACTTTAGACCAGGGAGTTCATGGCGGAAAACTTCACGCAGGCGTCGCTTCACCTTGTTGCGAATTACAGCAGGACCGACACGGCGGGAAATAACGACAGCTCCTTGGGTTTCCGTGAGCTGTCCGGTTATGACTCCCATCCGGAGTAATGAACCGTGAAAAGAAAGGCCCGCCGAGCGGACCTTCAAATGCTGATAGCCTAATCGAAGCCGCGACGATTGCGGCAGGCCTAGCTTCCCTCGCTGTGCCAGACTCTTAGGCCTGGGTGTGGCGGGCGAAATGAATCTCAACGCCCTTCGGCAGGAGACGCTTGCGTCCATGCTGGCGACGACGGCTGAGAATCGCGCGACCGCTCTTGGTCTTCATGCGTGCGCGGAAGCCGAATTGCTGTTTGCGCGTGCGTTTGGAAGGTTGGTAGGTGCGCTTCATGTCGTTAAATTCTTAAAGGATTGGGGTCGGAGAGAATGGAGATTCCGCCTGGGTATGTCAATGGATGTTTTTTAATTCTGCATTTTCTGCGAAAACGTATTGCCCCATTCGGAGATTCATCCTAGCTTCTCACCTCCATCACGGAAGCCTTCTTGGTTTTTTGGATGAGACACTTGGGGTCATAGCTCAGTTGGTAGAGCGCCTCAATGGCATTGAGGAGGTCTGGGGTTCGAATCCCCATGGCTCCACCAAGTGTTGAAAGCCTTATGGAAAGAGGCTCTATGGGTTTTGGGACTTTTCATGGAATAGGTGTGATGAAGGGGTTGGTGCCTTTAAGGTGCCTTTAAAATCCGAAGGACTTCTAAGGTGGTGAATCCTTGGTCAAGGTCTCATGAATAGACCAGAAGACCTTTAAACACCAGCCAAGGTGGTTTCCTGCAACCACACTGCTTTGACTCTCTGGACGGTGGAGAATCCCTTTCCTGTGATCTTGCCAGTATTACGGACTGACTGACCGTTCTTGAGGTTGCGAACGATGTCTTGGTGTTTCTTGAGGAGATCAAGGGGACTGTTTTTGGTTCCTGATGGTCTTCCAAGCTTCACACCCTTCTTTCGTGCTTCTGCCAAGCCACTCATGATTCGCTCACGGAGGGTTTCAACTTCTGTTTTCGCAATCTCTGAGAGCAAAGCAACCATGATTCCAGCCGCAGGGTTTCTCTTGCCGTTGGGAAGCAGCGTATAAACGCCTTGGCTGTGCCAATAGAGGCTCACCCCATAGTTTTCAAGGGTCTCGATGAACCTATGGGTAACGCTGTTCTTTCTGCTCAAGCGGCTGATCTCATGAACAAGCACTTTCTTGATCTTGCCAGTAGCTGCTAGTTCTTCAGCACGGATTAGACCCAGACGGTCTTCCTCGTTTGCCCTTCCAGAAATGGTTTCCTGTACCACTTCAACAACCTCGTAGCCTTTGGAATCGGCATAGGCTTGGAGTTCTGTGATCTGCCTGTCTGTCTCCTGCTTTTCGGTAGAAACCCTTACTAAAATCACAACTGGTGTCTTCGGTGTATTCATTTGCGCGACTTTGCAATATTCACCCAAAAGAATCAACTGATTTCTTGAATAAGGAGAAAAGAATTACCGCGATGGTTGAAAAACCGTCAAAAACGGCTCAACGGTTTTTTGAACACACTTTCTAGTGTTTGAAGTGCTGGATCACATCCAAGGACAAGCATTGATACTGAAAATGTTGCAAGCAGTGAGGTTGGCACTGGAAGTAGTGGGTGTAGCTGTTGACCTTCTTTTTGAATGATCCTGCTCTTCCATCGCTGCAACATATCCACCAGTACCGAATTCTGGAATGGGTTTTGGTTTTGGTACGGAGACCTCTGAACCGAACTTTCTGTGGTGAGCTGCCTTTTTGATGGGTTTTGGCTTATTTGCCTCAATCCCAATAATCGGCTGGATCGCTTTGATTGGCTTTTGTGACTTGGTGACGATCATTCCTCGTTCTCCTCATCGGTGAATGAACTGCCAAGATGCTTTTCGGCAAGCAATAGGAGCACCCTAGTCATCGAAACGCTTTGGGCATCAGCTTTTCGTTGAATGCGTGATTTAAGGGAGGGTTTGAGACGAAAGGTGATGCTCTCACTACAGATCTCTAATGGAATATGGGAGATCTGATTGGGAAGCGTTGGTATAGATTTTCGTTTTAGTTGTATGGGGGGAAGAAGATTCATGAACTTACCCAACTACTTACCACTGGTAGTGCCCACATTGATGATTTTTGTTTTACCCATCCCCCTTTGACTATGGGAATTTTTTTACAGGGAGGTATGCAAACGCCACACCTTGTTTCATTGAAACAGAGTTTTGTGTCATTTCAATTTTACAACTGATGCATAATTGATATATATAAATTACGTATGGATGAAGATAATGGAAAAAATCCCACGCCAAAAGTTCCCTTCCCCTTGAACTTAGTCATGAGCGGTGTAAATGAGCCTCCCAAGCCTCCCACCATCCCCCCTCCTCTTAAAAATTCCTCGGGGGGAAGTTTTAGTCCCAAGTCATCATCAAGAAATCATGAAAAAGCTAGTTCCAGCACTGAAAGATCACTTTTAGATACTGTTTCCTTTTTTATCAGAATAGTAGCATTTATTTTATTTTGGGGATTTATATTAGATATATTTGTTTTTGCGGTTTCTTCTTTAATGTGGGCAGCAGGGGGAGATTTTTTTAAATACATTTCCCTTATAAGTTTAGTTCTTATTCCCTTACTTATAATAGCAATGTTTTTTTGTGCATTCCTAATGGTATTATTTGTTATTGAAAGAAATCTTAGAGTAATCGAAAAGAATACACAGGCTATTGATTCTCTCGAAAAAACCGCTCGTATAATTGAATCAAATACGAGGCATAAAGACTAAAAATATTAATCGTCTCGTGAAATCTTTGGGTGCATTCCTTCTGATGTTTGTAGGATTGATTTCTTCTGCGCAAACGTCGGTACAAAGTAGATACAGCAGTGGTAGTTGTATCTACCAACAAGACGGTCTTCATGGTTACATCTCATATTCGATTCCTTCGGCTACGTTAGAGTCTACCCACAATGTTGGAGTTAGTTTCTATGTCTCGATATGGGCGATGTTGACGCAACAGCTTGCAGATTTACAACTTGGGTTTCCTTGTATTTGGATTCAACCTAATAACTCTGATGACAAATTTACTCCTTTAGCGCCACCTAACTCTACTGCTAGAAACTTTAAAGACCGAGGTCCTACTTGGAGTACTGTTTTTCAAACGATTGAAGGGGGAGTTGGATACTGGGCAGGAAACCATTTTCGATATGGATTTCCTAAATTTAGTATGAATGGAGTTCCACAGTGTTATGATTATGAAGTTGGTTCTCCAGGTTGGCCATTTTTTAAAGGAAACAAACCTCTTCCAGATAATCAGCTTAGTATAGCTCAGTTGAGCAATAAAATATTGATACCTCCTGATGGATTAACATTTGATGGTCATCCCAATGGAGAGTTTCTTGGCTATGCTTGGATGGCCTTGCCATTTACAGATATATCTAATGAAAACTACCACACAGGGGATCAGAGTTGGACTTGTTTTCTAAATACTGCTAACTTTAAAGGACCGATTGCTTTTTTTATACCAGAAACATGGAGTAAAGTATCGAAGGTTTTAAATTATTCTTTTGATATTGGGAGGGGTCTTGATTCTAGAACAGGCGTTGTAGGGGGAGGCGCAATAGAGATGGGTATGATTCCTCGATTGAAAAATGGTGTTTTTACCAAAATTCCAGAATTAGATTTCCCTGTTGATTCACAGGGAAGAACAATTTTAGTTCAAGACGTATCTTTTTACTCAAAAAATGCCCTTTTCGACTCTGTAAAAAAATGGCGAGATGGAGGAGCGAGTTGTGATGGTTCCTTTAAAAATGAAGGTCTATTAAAACCTTTGCTTACTACTCAAAACCCTCAATTTGATGCTGCTGGTGGTCGAGTGGATGGAATAGAAAAATATTTTACTACTAAAGTATTTGAAGATAATAAATGGGGTTTAGTTTGGAATGTACAGATGACAAATGGACGCGCCGTTTTTCCTCAATACTACAGAGATGTTAATAAAAATCGAATCGCTGTTGACGAAGCCTCAGTACCTACGAACCTAAGAAATCAGGAATTTAAAATTGCTGATTCAGGGGATTCATATTCAACAATTAATTCCAGATCTTGGACTACTCCCGGACCTTCAACTCCAATTCAAACTGTGATTCTTGCAGATGGCTCAAAGGTTTCTTATGCATGGTACAAATTCATCGATCAGCCGGCATTTCAACAATATAATTGGCCTCCAGAGAAAAGAGCCAAAATCCAGTCTCTCGTTGAAAAGATTCATCAAAGTTGGCCAATCGACCGCAATTACATTCCTCCACCGTCCTCTGGAAAATTAGTAAATATTGATTCTGCACTGTTAATAACTCCTCCAAAAGGAATGGAACTCGGGTATGTTCCAATTGTTTTGAGTCAATCAAGAGAACTACAATGAGTGAAATAATAAGATAGAACCTTATTAACGATTCCCTCAGTGAAGAAGTGGCTCTAATTCTGCAAATATAACTTAAAAACATCTATTTCCTGGAAATCCTTCCAGCCAAAATTCCAGAATCCCTTCCTAGATGACTGAATCGGGTGGTGATCCATTGTCTGGATGGTGCCTTAAATGCGTTTAAAGCCTCACCATCGAGTTTTTAGGGTCTTACCCATAATTGCCTAAGCAAAGCGATATATTGTATATTTTTTTGATTCTAAGCGTTTCAACCTCGGTGTAATAAAACGAACGTAAAAGGAGGGGGCGTTATTTTCACCCTCAACAGTGTCGGGATGCTCCTTTGGAAGAACTTTTCACAAGGAATTGGGAACTTTTTGTCCGTTATGAGAGGTTTTCCTGCTGAAAATGGGCAGTTTTTACGCTGTCTGATCAAGGAAGCTGATTCAGAATCTCTTCGAGCGTCAAAGGACGTGACTTCGGGTTGTAGTAGGTAATTTTGGTTGAACCGACCATCCCCTTAACCTTCAAGAATCTCTCCAAAGCAGCCTCCACCCACTCAACATCTTTCTCTCCACAGAACAGTCCATCGTGTGCTGGGAGAACATCAAGGTTGGGGTTTTCAATAATGAAAGATCGGATAAGATTTGCTTCCATTTGCTGGGTCACCATTTGGATAGAACCTTCCTCTTTCAACATCCCGACATAGAACATGATTGTGGGGAATTCCTTCTCAAGGAATAGACGAACTTTTAGGGAGTTCTCCGACTGTTCTCCGTCACTGAGTGCAACCATGAAGAGGACTTTTACGGTACTTCGATTGGCTTTCAGTTTCAGTTCCTTTTGAAGACAAGTTGCAAAGTCGTTTTTGATCCACTCGCTCCATCTCTCGTCCTTGATGTTCTTGTTGAGGATCTGTTGAACCATACCGGCGACATCTACGTTCACCAATCGTCCACGATTTCCATAGATGACATCCTTTCGGGCAGATTTCGTGCAGGTGATGATCGTGGAATAGGCTCGTTTGTTATCTCCGATAGTGATGTTCGCAATCTTGAGATCCAGGCGAGTTTTAAGAGCCTTGGAAGCGGCTGAACGGGCATTCTCGATGAAGAGTCTGTCATGTCGTTGCTTGAGAAGACGGGTGTACTCGGTGCTTAAATCACTCTTGTCCTTGGAGGTCTTGACGAACTTCTCGTAGATCCTCTTTTGAAGCCGAACGGAGAACTTCCTGTGCTTCTTGTCGTAAGTCTTATCGGAAAGTCTGAATGATTTGGTAAAACCGTCCTTGTCGTTCTTGTAGGAAGGGTTTTCCTCGATCCATTTGCATCGTAGAAGGGCATTAATGTGCGTCCTGTAGTGCTTTCCATAGAGCTTCTGGAAGATCGTAGATGGGATGTTGATCCAGAGTCCGTTGGTTTTCTTCTTCTTGGTATGTCCGTAAAGGTAGGAATAGAAGACCAAGGATTGCCAATGCATGAGCTTCAGTTCCTTGGCTTTCGCAAAAGAAGGAACCGTCACATTGTAATTCAATTTCCCCGTTTTCATGTAGATACGACAAAAGGCTCTTTGGATATAGAGAACGGGGATGAACTCACAGTAGTACCCAAAGAGCCTTTAAAGTCATTGAACTGAAAGAATCCCCATTTTCTATTTCTATTTATTCACCAAGGAAGGAAATGAAAGGGGGTAAGTCTAAGAACCTTTAAAGATCTCTCAACTGGTGGAGAATAAACTTTATAATCCTTAAACATTCAATCACTTCAAGTTCTTCTTCTTATTATCATTCTTCATATCTTGTACCTTTTATCAGCATCGGTCTGACCTCAAATATGGCAAGAGAGTCCTTCCGTCTCATGCTCCGAGCATAGTGACGGTGGAGCATTTTCTGGCTGGAGTGACCCAACTCAAGGCACAGCTTTCCAATGTCCCTCCAATCGGAGGCTAAAGAGGCTGAAGCAAAAACGTGTCGAAGAACGTCCTGATGCCAAGGGATAAGACCTGCACGGCTGCGAATTTTGCGAAGATACCTTCTTAAGGTCATGTGTGGGTGAGGGCAAATCATCCCATCCGTCTTCCCTCCACGTGATCGATGCCACTCCAGCCAATCAATCAATGTCTGGTGCATCTCGATATGCCTCCCAATCCTCGTCTTTGCGATGGGATCAGGGATCGTCAGGATTCCATCTTCCAAGTCCACATTCTCCCAGCGGATCTTTTCGGATTCGATGGGTCTGACTCCTGCGAATACTTCGATTGCGAGGAGTGGAACCAATTCAGGATGCAGTCGGATTGTCGCAACGAACAACCGACGAAGCTGCTTTGCAGAGAGGATGTGGATCTTCGGCTTGGGGACATGTGAACGATCCATGTTTTTCAGGGGATTCACCGTTGCCCACCCTCGTTTGATGGAAAACGACCACAGGGACGATAGATGTGCCAACGCTGTATTTCTCGCACTTGGAGTCATGTGGGAAAACTCCATCTCAAGGTCGGAAGACGAGATCTCTATGAGGATTTTTTCGGAAATCCTCTTAAACCGCTTGGGATAGTGTTGGAAGTGCCAAAGATATTTTTCGGTGAGGTGGGATTTTGATGAAGAGGAGATGAAGGATGAACAGGCTTGAGAGAAAGCGACTGACTTTGATGAGTGGTCTTTATGAGCAATCCATGCCTGAACTGCCTGAAGAAGCTCTTCTGGTGGTCTTCCCCCTAAAATATCAAAGGCACGAATCGCAAACCTCGTCTGTAATGGAGGAAGCAGTCTGTCATTCTCACCAAGTCGGTAGTTTCTACGTATGGGGGAGGCAAACCGTTCTGCATCGTCCCTTGTGGGAAAGAACAGACGTTGCCTTTTGCCAGACTCCGAAAGTATCTCAGGGATATTGATTCTCCATCCCTTGGGAGTCCTTTTTGGAAGAAGCTTTATGAGCTTCATTGGTGCCAAGAGTTGCCGATAAAATCCGAGATTGGCTTGTTTTCCGAAAAAGTGGAGTCTTCTTGTCCATTGATTATGAGTACTTTAGCCGCACTCTTTGGAATCCTTCTCGAATGGCATTGAGGAGGTCTGGGGTTCGAATCCCCATGGCTCCACCAAGTGTTTAACTTTTGCGGTAGCAAAAAAGAAAAACTCGATTGATAACCCCATGAGGGGTTCAAACTTCAGTTCGACTGCTATGCCGCAATCAGCGGCATTTGATCCGACCGCAAGGACTCTGCAGAGCCTTCGAGCAGCAAGGTATCATTGCTGCCCTTGCTCCCGCAAGGGGCACCCTGCTGGCTGCTCTTTAAGCAGGCTATCCTGGCGGTTCCCACCTCCCGTTATTCCCATGGTTCCAAACTGCAGTTTGATTGCGCGTACTCCCGCTCTTCTCACTCTCTGGGCTTTGAACTCGCTGTATGGTTCTGGCTCAAAATAGAATGATTTTTTAAACACTCCCACCCAAGTATTCTTATGAATCATTCTTCCAAGACCATGGAGCAGAAGTTGCTCCTCCAGGCACTCCTTCTTCTCGGAATCATCGGACTGACGGCTTGCGCCAGTGATGCCACGGTCAAGGAGAGACCCCCTAAGTATCACCCGCTCAGTTCCATGACTGCAACCGCGGCCACAGCCACAGGACAAAAAATCATCCATGCGATGCGCCTAGCACGCGTTAGCCCTCTTATTGCCCTCGGCGAGAATATTCAGGCCTCCCAAGAAGCATTGGCAGTGCTTAAGCTGAACCCATCGGATGCCTCGGCGCTGCACGACTACAACTTTGCCGTTTCACGCATCATAGGAATCATCCATGCCAACAAGCTGGATCCCTGGACCCATCCCTTGCTCGTTCCAAGTCCTTCAGGGGGGACCTATTTTCTCGAACATAAGCCCGACCCAAGGCCGATGTGGAATCCAGCTCTCTACACCTTCACTCCTGCCGATCAATTCATGATCGGGGGCAAGTATGTCGAGGAGCATGTCTCCCGTCCCGGAATCGGCGCTCCTGTGGTTGCCGTCGGTAAGGGCGTTAACAAGGAGTGGCGTAAAAACTACTTCACCAAGAGGGTCTATTACGGCGTGACGGCCGTGGCCCGATTCGAGGGGAACCGCTGCATTATTGCCTTCGAAGATCCCTTGGCTCAGGAATCGACCTCCGTGAACGGAAAGAAGATGGATCTTGCTGCCGACTTCACCGTCCCCCTGGCGGTGATGCTAACCAGTACAGCCCCGAGAGTGCCAAAGCTGGAACGACTCCTCAATCCCGAGAAATGGGCTGAGACGGCGCAACTCGCTCGCCTGGAGCCTTACAATCCGAACAAGGCCGTGGTCCTGGTCATCCACGGATTGATGGATTCCCCCTCCACCTGGGCGCCGATGATCATTAATCTCCGGAGTGATCCTGAGATCCGGAAGCATTATCAGTTTTGGTTCTACAGCTATCCCTCGGGATATCCCTATCCCTACTCCGCATCAATCCTTCGAGAGAATCTCGATGGTGCCGAGAAACGCTTTCCGCTCCATAAGCCGATGGTCGTTATCGGACACAGCATGGGTGGATGCATCAGCAGACTCCTGATCACGGATACGGGTGATACCCTTTGGAAGAAGCTTTTCAATCACGCTCCTGCCGAAACCAATCTCCCTGCTTCTTCCAAGAAACTCTACACCGATGCCCTGATCTTCAAGCATCGTCCCGAGATCGGCAGGGTGATCTTCATCTCCTCACCGCTCAAGGGTAGCGAAATGGCATCGCTCTCCATCGGAAGGATCGGCTCCATGCTTGTGAGAACTCCCAGGAAGCTGCTCCTGGCCGGTAATGACGCGCTCAAGGTGGCAACCTTCCATGCCAATGATCTCAAACTTAAGCGCGCCCCGAACAGCATCGACACCCTCTCGCCCAAGAACCGCTTTGTCCGCATGATCAATACGATTCCGATCGTGAATGGTATCCCGTACCACACGATCATCGGGGATCGGGGGCGTCGTGACTCGCCACATTCATCCGATGGCGTTGTTCCCTACTGGAGTTCTCACATGGATGGAGCAGAGTCCGAATGCATTGTCCCTAGCGACCACGGAGCACACCAGAATCCTAAGGCTTTTGCCGAAGTGAAGAGGATCCTGAAGCTGAATGCTTCTGAGGAGTAGGATAGGGTAGGTAAAGAAGTTTCCCAGCCCTGGACTCGCCCCACTTACCAAGTAGGGGTCAGTTCCGGACTCCTGACGGGTTTCTGATTCGGGGAGGGGAGAACCTCATCGAGATGGAAAATATCCTCCTCTTCGGTCTCCTCCGTATCCAAGGGAGCAAAGCGCTCTGCCTTGAACCCCCGCTCGATCCCGACCTTGTTACTCGGATTGCGAAGTTCCGTGAGGTAGACGGCGACCTCACCGGGATTCGCATTGAAGTCGCAGCCAGGTACCAGATCCCGGATATGGTAGGTGTTGCCTTTCTTGGGGAGCTGGTCGTAGAGGGCCTGGATCCCGAGGGGGAAGGCATCATCGATACAAACAACGGCTTGGCCAGGAAGGAACATTCCTTGATCGTTACTCAAGAACTGTGGCTGGTCAATGAGGGCGGTAGTTTATGCTTATTGGCTCGCCGTGTCCTTGGATATGATGAAACAAAATCTCTGCCACAAGATGCACAGAATGCAGGCATGTAGTCACAGAGGTTGTGATTGCTCGTGCATACCTTCCATAGGATTTGCGTCATGGTCAGGAACCCATTCTGCTTTTGGTGATTTTGGCTTGCCGGCCGTTGCTTCGCATCCGTTGCGTGTGCCTTTTGGGGCTACACCTTTTCTGAAGATTCCTTAAAATTTCGGCCTCACCGGAAAAGCTCCGGCTGTGATTCCTCCGCGCTCTCGAGGCTCCCTTCATCAAAGCGAACCCCTGTCCCCAGCAAACGAATCGGGAGATTTTTTCTCCCATGGGCCTCGGTGAGCAAGGTCTGGTAAATCTCAGTCGAGGGCTCGGTGCAGAGGCATTCCTTGGTCGTCCGGGCGAAATCGGCGAATTTCACCTTCACGAAGGCCTTGCGGATCTTTCTCTCCGGGGCCTTCTGACGCAACTCATCGATCAGTTCCGTGGAGAGCTCTGTGATGGCGTTCAGGCACTGCTCCAAAGAGACGAGATTATCGCTGAAGGTGGTTTCATTGCTTAGCGACTTGCTGATGCGATGCGGTTGAACCTCCCGATCATCCGTACCCCCGCAGAGTTGATAGAGCTCCTCACCCCACTTTCCGAACTGAACAACCATTTCCGGCAAGGTCATTTTCTGAAGATCTGCGCAGGTATGGATACCACGCTCAGCGAAGCGCTCCGCACTCTTGGGCCCGATGCCCCAGATCTTACGCACCGGGAGTGCGGCCATGAATTCCTGAACCTGCTCCGGCAGAATGGCGAATTGACCGTTGGGTTTGCGCCAGTCGCTGGCGATCTTGGCGAGCATCTTGTTCGGGGCAATGCCTGCAGAAGCGGTCAGGCCGGTCTCCTTCAGGATCTTCGCCCGGATTTCCTTGGCAATATCCCAGGCGTAACGCCCCCCTCCAGAGGCTGCGGTCACATCCAGGTAGGCCTCATCGAGGGAGAGAGGCTCCACCAGTGGGGTGTAGTCATAAAAGATCTGACGGATCTGCTGAGACGCGGCGCGGTAGAGATCGAATCGAAGTGGAAGGAAGACCAAGTCAGGACAGCGCTCCCGTGCCATGAACCCCGGCATTGCTGATCGTACTCCGAACTTACGGGCCTCGTAGTTACAGGTCGTGACCACGCCGCGATGGCTCCCACCCCCCACAGCAATGGGGTGCCCCGATAACTCAGGCCGTTCTCGCATCTCCACAGCGGCATAGAAGCAATCCATGTCGATGTGGATGATTTTGCGCATGATGCAGGGTGATAACTATTAACGGCAAAAGGTTATCATAATTACCGCCATGTGCTTCTTTTTGCTTCGGGAAGTTTCCACTCTCTGCAAATCATGCCCTTACTATGATCGTTCAAATTTACGAGATTCAGGAGCCGAAGGAAGCAGCTCTCATGGCGGAGTGCGGTGTCGATCATATCGGTGGGGTAATCCTTTCCTCCCAGGATTGGATGATCCCGGCACTGAAGGAATCGGTGAACGTCATCCGCGCAGCTGGACGCAAGAGTAGTATCATTCCTCTCTTTGCCGATCCGGAGGCCGTCCATCGCGTGATTGATTGGTATCAGCCCGACATTGTTCATTTCTGCGATGCCCTGAATATCGGGCACGTGGTTGATGAGGCTGCTGTTTCAGCGGCGAATCTCCTGCAGTTGGGCGTCAAGGAGTGCTTCCCCCAGGTGGAGATCATGAGGACGATTCCGATCGCTCCGCCGGGCTTGGGAACTCATGTGCCGACGTTGGAGCTTGGACATCTGCTTCAAGAATCCAGCGACTGGTTTCTGACCGATACCCTTCTCGTTGGTGGCGAGGCGCAGCCTGTGGCTGGCCATGTCGGTATTACTGGCAAGCTCTGCGACTGGGATGTGGCTAGGGATCTCGTGAGCCAAAGTCACATTCCGGTGATCCTCGCTGGGGGACTCTCACCCGAGAATGTGGCCGAGGGATTACGATTCACCAACCCAGCAGGTGCCGATACCTGTACTGCTACGAACCTTCTCGATGCAGAAGGAAAGCCGATCCGATTCCGCAAGGATCCGGAGAAGGTGCGCCGCTTCGTGGAAGCCTGCCGGACTCTCTGAGGAATCAGAGAGCTTCAAAAAGTCTCTAGGGAATTTCCCTAGGCTGCGGGGGCCTGATTAACCGGAGGCTTCCCCCCGCCATTGCCCCTGCGGCGGCGGTTGGGTCTGGCATTGGACCGAGCATCTGATCTGGGACGCTTGGAAGGAGAAGAAGGGGAAACGGGAGATTCCTCATCAGCATTGGTGCTGCCCTGAAGATTGCCCTGAGAATCTGGAACCAAATCCTCGGAGTGATGCTGCTCCTGATGAGGCTCGAAAGGTGAATCAGTCCGCTCTTCGCGGTAGGAAACCACAGGGCTGTCATGGTCCTCGAAGTTGCCCTGATGGTGTTCCTCTGTCTGCTCGGAGTGGGCAGAGTGCTCATGACCCTGCTGAGGGGGGCGGTTCTCCTGCTGGCGACCGCGCTGGTTGCGATCGTCACGGCGTCCTCCCTGCTGGTTGGGGTGCTGATTCTGCTGACGCTGTCCCTGCTGCTGCGGCTGGAAGCTACGCTCCTGCTGGGCTCGCTTGTGCAGGGCCGAGGTGAGTTCCTTCAGTGAGGAGACGAGATGAACACCTAGGTCACCCTCGGGTTCGTGAGCCTTCTCGATCGACTCAGCAACCCCTTCGACGGCACCTGTGAGGCTCTCGAGGCTCGAGTGGATGGCTTTGAGGCTGGCGGCAATGCTCTTGAGGAGTTCCGTGTGGAGATCTGTTTTGGTATCTGATTCTGGAGTGCTCATCGTGATGATCGTTGAGGTTAGAGATTTTAAGAATTGTGGGAATTCGATTCCTGTCCAGAGTGGGCGCAGGAAGAGGGGTGGTTGGCGAGAGATTTGTGAGGGCGGTGGATCCCTTGTTGAAGTTCAGGCCGGGCCTCCTTGCGACGGGCCGTGAGTCCTTTCAGCCAGAGAAGAAGTGCCTGCCAGTGGATGCCGATGATGACTTGAAGCGTCAGGAAAGGGTATTTTAAACAAAAGGAAAGGAGGTTCCTATCGGTGAGGGGGACGCTTTTTCCCGTTAAAATGCTGATGAGTTCACGCTCCTCACCCCGATAATCATCGATGAAGACCTGAAGGCGCTCTCCCGGGATGTGGAAGCGAAAATCAAATTCAAGATCGAGATCGGAGAAAGGGGAGACATAGAAGTGCTTCACCACGCGAGTCTCGAAAGTCCCATCTTCCTTGAGGGGAACCAGGTAAGGCTTCCACTCCCCGAAGGTGTTCCCCACTTCGGCCACCGAGGTGAGTGGAGAACCTGATGTGTCAAAGCAGTAGTAGATCGAGATCGGGTTGAAGATGTATCCAGCGAATCTGGTCAGCGTAAGGAGCAGAATCTTGCCCACCGGTTCCAAGATCCCCTGTGATCTCAAATACCGGCAAATATTTTCACGTGCTGAAGGAGCCCCATGACTGATGTGGTCGCTCTCCCAAAAGCTGTAGAGACCAGATCGGTTGATCTTCAGGAGCTTGAGGGATCGATCAATGATCTCGAGTTCGTCGAGGTCGATCAGGAAGTAGAAGATCCGGTAGAGGAATTCATGCTTCTTGGGTGCAAGTCTCCGATGAAAGACCGTGCACTCATAGAGGCAGGAATGGAGGGGGGGCGTCATGGGAAAATTTTAATATGGAAAACAGGAAGACAGGAATTTCGGATTGATTAGCCCCGAAGTCGGGGGGTGATCATACGGGCAGGACCAGGGTGCGAGGAGAGGAAGCGTTCTCAAGGACAGAAGACTTTGAAATCTCCTCTTTTCTTGAGTTCATGAGTTCCGTATTAGTTCTTTTTTAAAGATCGGATGACGGCCTTTGCTGCATCGAATCCCGCCATGCAGGCATCCTCGTGAAAACCATAACGGAAATAGCTGCCGCAGAAGAAGAGTCGTCCGGAGTGGTTCAGCTTTGGGATCTCTTTTTGGGCCCGGATCGCATCCAGGGTGAAGACAGGATGATCGTAGGTCGTCCGGTAGAGGAGACGTGCCGGATCAATCCGGTCGTTGCTGTTCAGGGAGACGAAGTAGTCCTGATTTTTAGAGACTCCCTGCAGGGCGTTCATCCAATAGTGGGTGGCCGCACGCTGATGTCCGTCAGGTCCCAGCTCGACTCGGAAGTTCCACGAGGCCCAGGCCAAGCGGCGCATCGGCATCACCGACGCATCGGTGTGTAGGGAGGCTTCGTTCCGCTGGTAGTGGAAGGCAGAGAGGAGACGCTGTTGTTGCTCTGTGGGAGCGGCAAGGAGCCTGAGGCTTTGATCAGCATGGGAGGCAAGGATGACGATGTCAAAGCGCTCGCGTTTTCCGGATGCTGTCGTGACCCAGGCCCCATCTTCTTTTTCCTCCACTGCAACAACCGGATCGCCGAGACGAGGCTGGCCCAGAGCCTTCAGCATCTTTTCCACATACGTGCGGGCTCCGCCATCCACCGTGAACCAGGGATGGTGCGTGGTGATGCCGAGAAATCCATGATTATGGAAGAAGTGCAGTAGAGTCGAAGCCGGAAAGTCGAGGATGCGACCCGGCTCCGTCGACCAGACGGCGGAACTCATCGGAATGAGGTAGAGATCGAGGAAGTCGCGCCCAAAGCCGTGCCTCTTGCAGAATGCGGCCAGATCCTCCAAGTCCAAATCCGCCCTCTCGTCCGAGGAATCGCCTTCGGCTTCATCGCGTAGCCACTTTCTGCCGACACGGAAGAATCGCATGATCTCGGCGATCAGCATCAGGAAGCGGATGTTGCCGATATTACGACGCTGGGCGAAGAGCTTGTTCAACCCCATGCCATTGTACTCGAGTCCGCTGGCGGCGTGCTGCACGCTGAAGGACATCTCGCTCGGTTTGATGGCGATGCCGAGTTCTCCAAAGAGACGGCAGAGGTTGGGATAGGTGACCTTGTTGAAGACGATGAATCCCGTGTCGATCGGGATCTCCCGACCCTCCTCCTCCACGGTCACCGTATTTGTATGCCCTCCAGGTCGCTTCTCCGACTCGAAGAGCGTAAGATCCGCAATGTCGCGTAAGCCCCAGGCGCAGGAGAGGCCCGAGACCCCCGTGCCGACAACAGCAATACGGGGGCGACTCTTTTCCTCAGTTTCCATGCACAAGTTGCTTCTCTTCTCGGTAGACGCTTTCAGGGACGCGCTTGAGATTGCTGATGATGCCCAGCATGGCGAGCAGACGCAGGGTGTAGTAGGTGGGATCGATCTCCCACCAGTAGAATCCCTGACGCGCCGAGGACTGGTAGCGGTGATGGTTGTTATGCCATCCCTCCCCGAGGGTGATGATGGCCAGGAGAAAGCTGTTGCGGCTGTCGTCCCCCGTGTCGTAGCGCGGTGTTCCCCAGACATGGGCCATGGAGTTGATGCAGCAGGTGCCGTGGAACAGAAGCACGGTGCTGATGAAGCCTCCCCATACCAGCATTTGGGGACCCGAGGTATGAAGACCTGGTGCGAATGCATGCAACGCGGCTCCCAGCCCGTAGGTGAGGAGGGCCACCAGCAGAGGACCGATCAGGTCGAAGCGGTTGAGGAAAACAAGCTCCGGAAATTTTGTCAGATCGGGAATGAGACTGTAGTCGGTGGGGAAGTTTCTGCTGCTGGTCATCCACCCGATGTGTGCCCAGAGAAAACCCTTCTGCCTTGGCGAGTGGACATCGACAGTCTCGTCCGAATGGGCGTGATGATGCCGGTGGACGGCGGCCCACCAGAGGGCACCGCGCTGGACGCAGAGCAGTCCGAGGAGGGCAAAGAGGAACTGGACCGTGCGGGAGGCCTTATATGATTTATGACAGAAATAGCGGTGATAGATGCCAGTGACAAAAAACATCCGCACCACATAGAGCACTGCGCAGACGGCCACAGCTGTGGGGCTCCATCCAACCCAAAGGACCCCGAGACATCCCAGATGAAGAATGATGAAGGGAATGGCTCTGCCCCATTCCATCGTTTCGGGCATGGCACGGGTTGCCTCGATTCCCTTGGGAAAATAATCCGAGTCGATAAAGCGGATTAATGGGCTCAGGACGCGCATAACGCTAACGTAGCATCAATCCAACTGGACCCCAAGTTCTCCTAGGAGACGGTGGAGATCGTCGTTCCCATAATAGTCGATGGAGATATGCCCTTTTTTGTCTCCGTGGTGGAGGGAGATTCCAGTGTTGAAACGCTGGCGGAGGCGGTTTTCGATATTTTTGATATGGGCCGGAGCCTCTTTCGTGATCCGGCTTTTACCTCCACGCCTCTTTTTCTCACCCGTTGATCCGGCAAGGTGTTCCGCCACGAGTTGCTCGGCGTCACGCACCGAGGCATTGATCCTGATCAGCTTCTCGGCCAGCAGGCGCTGCTCCTCGGGGTTCTTAAGGCCGAGCAGGACTTTGGCATGGCCTACGGTGAGTCGTCCCTTGGTGAGGTGAGCCTGGACTTCGGGATCGAGTTCCATGAGGCGCATCGCATTGGCAACGGCTGGGCGGCTTTTGCCGACACGCTTGGCGATCTCTTCCTGGGAGAGGCGGAATTCCTTGGAGAGGCGGCTGTAGGCGTTGGCTTCCTCGATGGGATTGAGGTCTGCTCGCTGGAGGTTCTCGATAAGTGCCAGCTCAAGAACCTCCTGATCTGAGGCTTTGCGAACGATGACAGGCGCCTCGGTCAGGCCTACTTCAAGCGAGGCACGCATGCGACGCTCACCGGCGATCAGTTCGTACTTGCCGCCCACCAGGCGGACGATCAGGGGCTGGATTATACCCCGCTCGCGGATCGAATCTATCAGATCACGCAGTTGGTCATCCCGGAACTCGGTGCGAGGTTGGAGAGGGCTGGCGATGATCTGGTCGAGGCGGATCTGCTGGATGCGTTCGCCATGTTCCTCTGAGGGGACTGGTGCAGCCACCCTCGTGTTGATGAGGGCGCCCAGGCCTTTGCCCAATCCTTTCCCAAGCCCCTTTCCGAGGCCTTTGCCGGCTGATTCCTTGGGTGTGTTTCCTGAATCTGACGTTGCCATAAAAAAGAGCGTAGAGCAGTGCGGGAGGAGTCGGGAAGAAAAAGGTGTGGCGGCGTGGCTCCGGGAGAGTTCAGCATAAGGAAATGTTCTCTCGAATGGACCTTTTGCCACCCACTCATTCGGGAGAGGCATTCGACGGGCCGATGCAGATGGCGCTGGATGAGGTGCTGTTAAAAGAAGTCTCCCGGCCAACTCTCAGGATTTACCACTGGGAATCCCCCTGGGTGACCTTCGGCTATTTTCAGAAGATCGAGGAAGTCCAGACCAGCTTCCCTAGTATTCCTGCTGTGAGACGATGGACCGGGGGAGGTATGGTCTCTCACGGAGCAGATCTGACCTTTTCCCTCATGATTCCCCCGGGAGAAAAAATGGCCTCGGAATCCCCGACTGCTCTCTACGCGACGCTGCACGGGAGATTGGCCGAGTGGATTCGATCGCAACTTCTCGTCTCTGTAGGTCTCGCTGGAGCCCGAGATGTGAAGCTGGGTGCCGCATGCTTTCAGGCACCGGCTAACGACGATCTTCTGATCGGGGGCAAGAAGGTACTTGGTGGCGCCCTCCGGCGCAGTGGGGGAGCACTCCTCTACCAGGGGAGCCTCAGTATTTATGATATCCCTGGATGGGATCCCCTCCTGATCCCCCCACAGAGATGGGTGAAGGCCTTTAGTCATTCCCTTGAAATCAAGAAACTCGGTGCTCCCCTACTGATGGAGGCGAGGGAGTTGGTCCTAACGCGCTATGGAACTGATGAATGGAACTATCGCAGATAAGTGCGTTTGGACGGAATTTCGTGGAGTTTTCGTGTCAGGAATGTCACACGAAAGGGATTGTCTTTCTTCACAAAATCACTCTGAGTAATCTACTTATTCCATAAACCGATGACACGTAACTTCCTATTTGCAACTCTCCTTGCCTCTTCTGTTTTTCAGGCAAAGGCCGCCACGGCGCTTAACGCATCCGGAGCCACTTTCCCTGCTCCTCTCTACCTGCGTTGGGCCGCCGATTTCCATAAGGCTAATGCCGACACCACGGTGAACTACCAGGGAGTAGGAAGCGGTGCGGGCGTGAAGCAGTTCAGCGATGGAATCACCGATTTCGGTGCCAGTGACGTCGCAATGTCTGATGCCGAGATCACCAAGATCAACGGCAATGTCCTGATGCTTCCCGCAACGGCCGGAACAATCGTTCTTGCCTATAATATCCCTGGAGTTCAGGCGGGTCTGAAGCTTTCCCGCAATTCTTATATCGGAATCCTTCTCGGCACCATCAAGAGCTGGAACGATCCGATCATTGCCAAGGACAATGCTGGCATCACGCTTCCTAATCTGCCCGTTACTGTTGTCGCCCGCTCGGATGGCAGTGGAACGACGGCTGTTTTCACCGCCCACCTGGACGCAGTCAGCCCTGACTTTGCCAGTAAGGTTGGAAGCGGTAAGTCCGTGACCTGGCCCGTCGGTGTTGCCGGCAAGGGTAATGATGGTGTCACCGCCCTTATCAAGCAGACCCCGGGAGCCATCGGTTATGTGGAGTTTGGTTATGCCGAGAACAATAAGCTCACTATGGCCGCTCTTCAGAATAAGGCCGGTAACTTCATCTCTCCGAGCATCGAGAGTGGTGCGGCAACGCTTGCCTCAGTGAACCTTCCTGAGAATCTCCGCGCTTTTATCACCGATCCTGAAGGTGCCAACGACTACCCGATTGCCACTTTCACTTGGCTCCTCGTGAAGAAAACTTACACCGATGCCGCCAAGGCGACAGCTGTGAAGGCCTTCGTGAACTACGGTCTCACCACAGGTCAGGCAGTCGCTCCTGAGCTCGGTTATATCACGCTTCCAACAAACGTAGTGGCCAAGGTTCAGTCCGCCCTTGCCACCGTCAAGTAAGGTTCTATTTGACCCCACCAGCAGGCCATTATTCCAGTGGGCGGTAACATCTCAACGACAGGACCCTCCCGTCCCGTTACTCAGGAATACCGACCTCGTCCGGACTTCTTCCGGATGGCCTGTCTGCTAGCCTCGGTCTTGACCATTACCCTCCTGGCTTTCATCGTTGGGGAGATCTTGTTCAAGGCTTGGCCAGCCATCAGCAAGTTTGGCCTCGGATTCATTACGGGAATTCAATGGAGTCCGAACAGAGAAGTCTTTGGTGTCTTGCCGGTATTGATCGGTACCGCAGCCAGTAGTTTTCTGGCGCTCTTAGTGGCTCTGCCTCTTGGATTAGCCATTGCTCTCTTTCTGAGTGAGGATTTCCTTCCTCCGGCGATCCGTCAGGTCATTCGTTTTGTTGTTGAGTTACTGGCTGCCATCCCAAGTGTTGTCTACGGACTTTGGGGGATTTTTGTGGTGATTCCTCTGGTGCAAAAGTACGGGGCTGTAATCGCCGCTAAATTTGGCTTTATCCCGTTTCTTGCGGGACCCGCCTATGGCAACAGCCTGCTGACGGCCAGTCTTGTCCTGGCCCTGATGGTTCTTCCCACGATTACCGCGATCTCGCGCTCCTCCCTGGTGGCGGTTCCCTACGCGCTCCGCGAAGGATCTTATGCCCTCGGTGCCACCCGCTGGGAGACCATCCTGAGCGTCATCATACCGACGGCTGCTCCTGGCATTGTGGCTTCAGGTATTCTGGCATTTGGTAGGGCGATGGGGGAGACCATGGCGGTGGCCATGCTCATCGGAAACAGTCAACGCCTTTCCTGGTCGCTGCTCTCCCCCTCCAATACTCTCTCGGCCCTTCTTGCCAACCAGTTTGCCGAGGCCGATGGCATTCAGGTCAGCGCCCTCATGTATGCTGCAGCCCTGCTGGTCATGCTTACTCTCGGAGTGAATATCGCGGGTGAGGCAGTTCTCCGTCGTACCCAGAAAGCCACGGCTGGCCTTCGTTAAACCTGACTCGACTCATGACAAGCACAGCCGCTCACTCTGATAAAAATTTCTTCTCCGCTGACGGAAAAGGGACTTCTGTCTTCAGGCTTTTCCGCAATCGCTTCCTGACTGGCCTGTGCATCGCGCTCTCCCTGCTGACGCTGGTGCCGCTTTTTTCAATCGTGATTCTGGTGATCCAGAACGGATTCCCCTTTCTCTCGGCGAATCTCTTCACGCAGCTTCCCCCTGCTCCAGGCATGGATGGTGGAGGTTTTGGAAATGCCATCCTTGGGACTCTTGTCATGGTCGGGATCTCGCTTATGTTCTCGGTTCCACTTGGGATTTTGGCGGCGATTTTTGTCAACGAATACGCGCCTGTTTCGTGGTTGGCTTCCGCTGTGCGATTCGTTGCCAAATTGCTTACCGGGATTCCCTCGATCATCTGCGGTGTTTTCGCTTTTGCAGCTGTGGTGATGACGACTCACAAATTCTCCGCTCTCGCCGGAGGAATCGCGCTGGCCATCCTGATCCTCCCCACGATCCTGCTGACTGCTGAGCAGGCGTTGTTAGGGGTTCCCTACGCCTTCCGTGAAGCTTCCTTTGGCGTAGGTGCCACTCCCTTCCAGACGATCTGGCGCATTGTCCTTCCCGAGGCGATGCCTGCCATCATGACCGGAGTCATGCTTGCCGTGGCGCGTGCTGCCGGTGAGACCGCTCCAGTACTCTTCACGGCCCTCTTCAGCCAGAACTGGATCAAGGGTATCATGGAGCCGACGGCCTCCCTCTCAGTGCTGATCTACAACTTCGCCTCGCTCCCCTACGCCTACCATATCAAGCTGGCTTGGTCGGCCTCGCTGGTCCTCGTTGCCTTGGTGACTCTAAGCAACATTCTCGCTCAGGTGATTTTTGCCCCGAAACACCGCTAATCTCTTTTTTTAACCTTAGTCGGAATCATCTCCACCGAAGAACACACATCCATGACCACCGAAGCTTCCCAGCACCCTTTGGAACTCACCAATGATTTTGCTCCCGGTGAAACGAACTTTATCAAGGTCGATAACTTCAAGTTTTTCTACGGCAAGAAGGAGGCTCTTCATGGGATCAATCTGGAGATTCCCTCGCGCAGGGTGACCGCCTTCATCGGGCCCTCGGGTTGTGGAAAGTCGACACTGCTTCGCAATTTCAACCGGATGAACGAACTTATTCCCGGGGTGCGTCACGAAGGGGATATCACGATTCATGGCACGAGCATCTACGATCCCACTGTCGAAATTATTGCCCTCCGTCGACGGATTGGAATGGTCTTCCAGAAATCGAACCCCTTTCCGATGTCGATCTTTGAGAATATCGTCTATCCACTCCGGATCGCAGGTCAGAATACCCGTTCCGTGTTGGAGGAGACCGTTGAGCGCTGCCTGCGCTCCGCAGCTCTCTGGGATGAGGTCAAGGATCGCCTCCACGACAGCGCTCTCGGACTCTCCGGTGGACAGATGCAGCGTCTCTGCATTGCCCGTGCGGTTGCCAGTCGTCCCGAGATCCTGCTCATGGATGAGCCCTGCTCTGCCTTGGATCCGATCGCGACAGCGAAGGTCGAGGAGCTAATCATCGAACTGAAGAAGGACTTCACCATCGTTATCGTCACCCACAACATGCAGCAGGCCAGCCGCGTCTCCGAGTTAACTGCATTTTTCTATCTCGGAAATCTTGTGGAATTTGACAACACACGCAAAATCTTCACTAATCCCTCGATGAAGCAGACCGAAGAATACATCACCGGCCGCTTCGGTTGATCGCTTCGATTACCTTCATGCACAAAGAGCCCTCCAAAGTTCATACGATTTCAATTTTTACCACGGCACTGGACCAGCTCCGGAGCAGCGTGCTGAAGATGTCCAGTCTAGCGCAACTGAATCTCAAGAATTCTATCAAAGGTTTGCTGGAGCGTGACGACGACTGGTGCAATAACTCCATCGCCGACGACGAGGAGATCGACTTGCTTGAAATGCAGATTGACCATGAGGGGATCGAGGTTATGAGCCGTTTCCAGCCTGTGGCCTCGGATCTTCGCGAGGTTATTTCCTCGATCAAGATCGGAGCAAATATCGAGAGGGTCGCCGATCAGGCCGTTAATATCGCCCGACGCGCACGCAAGCTCAACGAGCATCCTCAACTTCCCGAACTTCATCTGCTTGATCATCCCATTCGTCTTGCCCTGACGATGTTCGATGACGCCGTCCGTTCCTTTGCCGAGCGTAACGACGCGCTGGCGGTCGAGCTTAAGTCTCGTGACAAGGAGTTGGATCAACTTAACAGAGAACTCACCGATGTTTTGATTAATAGGATGCAGGATGATTCTGCCAATCTTCCCAGCTACCTCAACCTGATCTTTATCAGCCGCTGCCTGGAGCGTATCGGTGACCATGCCTGCAATATCGCCGAGGATATCGTCTTTGCGGTAAGTGCTCAGGATATCAGGCATCCTACCAAGCAACTGTAATCACGGGATCTCATTTTCATCCGTTAGATCCATAAGCTATCTTGAAGAGGGGGAGATTTTCTCCTTGAACGGGGGGGTGTCCACCTTAGCCTACAAGGCTACCATTCATGCGCCGCTTTCTTCTGGTTTTCGTATTACTTCTCTCCGCAAGCGGCCTGCTGCGGGCTCAGTTTGGAAATTTCGGTGATAAACCGGTCGAAATCACCGCCGATGGGGACACGCGCTTCGAAAATGGCACCGCCATCGCGGATAACAACGTCCAGATTCACTATAATGGCATTGCCATTTATGCGGATCATGCCGAATACAATCCTGACACCCGCGATGTCCTGCTGCTGGGGAATGTGCGCATTTACAGCAGTGACAACCTCTTCAGCGGACAGCGCGTCTTTTACAATCTCGAAACCAAGCAGACCCGCGCGCTGGAATTCGATGGCAGCCATTACCCCCTGAAGTTCAGCTCCCTATCCGCCCGTGGATTCGGCACCCGACAGTTCAATCTCAGGGACTCCTCCCTCACCACCTCCGATTCCTCCATGCCTGACTGGCATGTGCAGGCAAAGACGATCCGTCTCTACACAAACGACCGCGTGGTGCTCCTGAACTCCACCGTTTATGTGGGGAAGATCCCAGTCTTTTGGCTTCCCTACGCGTATTCGAGCCTGACGCATCAGGGGTTTCAGTTCTCACCCGGATATGATTCGAACTGGGGAGGCTACCTTCTCACCGCCTACACCTTCCCACTTGGGTCGAGTGACAATTTCCTTGCCACCCTTCGTTCCGATTACAGAACGGAGCATGGTTATGCCGTCGGTTTCGACGCTAATCTCAAATTCGGAAAGAATGACCGTAACGTTGGCCAGTTCATCTCCTACTATGTGAACGACACAAATCCCGGGAAGTTTAATGATGCGATTCCCGCGCCTACCCCCGGAGCCTCTCGCTACCGTGTCGGATTCCAGCAACATCTCTATTTTTCGGATGATGTTTATGCGACGTTTGATATCACGAAGCTGAGTGACGCAAATTTCATGGAGGATTACTATCCTGTGGAGAATCGCTTTAATCCACAGCCCGATAACAACATTACCCTTACCAAGCTGGATGACATCTATGCCATGTCCTTGGTGACCCGTTGGCAAATGAATGGCTTTCAGGAGACCACGCAGCGCAAGCCCGAGGCGGCTATCGATTTCAAGCAGGAGCCTCTTTTCGGACTTCCGATTTTCTACGATGGAACCACCTCGCTGGGGCAGCTTAACCGAAATTTCTCAGACAACCCCCCGCAGAATGCAAATGGTCAACCTTCGGCTACGGTGCCCAGTAATATCAATTACGGTAGCGCACGCTTCGACACCTTCCATCAGATCAGTGCTCCGCAGACATTCTTTGGGTGGCTCTCCACAATCCCCACGGCCGGTATCCGGGGCACTTATTATTCGCAAGGAAGTTACTACACGAATGCCTTGGGTCAGATCGTCCCCTATCCTTACACCCCAACTGGCACAAACTCACTTGTCACAACGGGAAATCAGATGCGAGCGATCGTCAATGCCAGCTTGGAAAATTCTTTCAAGATTTCCCAGAGTTTCGAGGGAGTTCAGAGCGGCTTGCTTGGGCTGGATGGACTTCGGCATGTCTTCCAGCCGTACAGCATGCTTTCCGGAGTGTATGCCGGCGGTCCGAATGTGAATCAGATTCCGCAGTTCGACCGGCTTCTGCCAAACAATCCCAATGCCACTACCAAATCTGGTTATCAGCCGAGTTCCACACAGTTGGAGCCGCTCGACTTTCCCGAGTTCGGGGCCATTGACACGATCGATAGTTGGGCAATCTGGCGTCTCGGTGTACGAAACCGTCTCCAGACCCGTCGCGATGGGGAGACCGTTGACTGGTTCTATCTCGACAGTTTTGCGGATGTGAACGGGGTCAATCCTTACTTCAACGGTCCGCTCTCTAACCTCAACAACAGATTTACTTTCGCCCCGGTGAGTTGGTTTAACTTCAAGGTGGGATCTCAGGTGCCGCTCGATTCAGATGGATTTACCGAACTCAATACGGATCTCATGTTCATGCCAGTGCGTAATTTCAGCTTTGGATTTGGCACCCGCTATATCAATAACTACCAAGGACTGAATACCTCGGGCGAACAGAACCAGAACGTCAACCAGAACGGAAACCAATATCCGTTCAGTGCTTTCTGGCGAGTGAACGATCACTGGTCGATGAGCGCCCAGGAAATCTACAACGTCCAGCCCGGCCAACCCAACTCACTCATCTATGAGCGTTACATGATCCATCGTGATCTCTCGAGCTGGATTGTTTCGCTTGGTGTCGAGGTTCGTAACAACCAGGCTCAGGGTTACACCACCAGCCAGCAGACTCAGTATGGAGCGCTCCTCAGTCTTACACTCAAGGATCTTCCGCAAGTGACGCTTCCCTTTGCCTTCAGCCCCTCCTCACAAGCTGGTTCCAGCCCGCTTTCGGCCTCGCACTGATCGGATCAGCGCATCAAGTGTTCGCGGAGTGGGTAGCAGTAATAATCTGCGGACTTTGTTCCAGTACCTTGAAGGCGTCACCGGCATCTCCTGGAATGAGGAATCGACTGGATGAGCCCGAGGTTTTTTTCGGAGAGATCCAGTGCTTCAGGAATTCCCTTTGAGTCGAGAAAGATTCCTGCCGCCATCCAAGGGATTCTCCCCATGCGATCAGATCGCTGAAGTTCACATCTGCTGTGAGATCCTGTTTGCCGAAGCGCGCATAGATCTGGGAACCCGTGATCCGTTCATGTTTCCAATATCCGCGAAGCGATCCCGAAGGTCTCTGTGAGTAAAGATTTGCGGCGGTATCTCCATAGTCGATCGTGAGCAGGAAACCTTCCTTCCATAGCGCACTCAAGGCTCCAAGCCATGCGCGATAGGAGTCATGACGTTCCAGTCTTTGCCCAATGGGTAAATCGGCAAATTCTGCGAACCATGAATCAGGGGGGGATGGAGCCATGGAAGGAAAGGTTGTTTCGGAAAGAGAGCCATCCGGATGCAGAATAATGCCAAGCTCCCGCCAACCTGTTCCCGATTTTTGAAAGACTCTGCAGGGAAAGGCATCCACCAGCTCATTGCTAAAGATCAGGGCCTTGCCATCATTTTTTATGAGTCCCTCCTGAACCGAGTCAATCCACCGGACACCTTGCCAGTGCAGGTTCTTTTGCTGTTTCGTGCGAAGAATGGTTGAGGTCTCGCAAATCATGTAATCGACCTGCCAGCGAGTCTTCCAATCGAGATGGCGCAGGACTGAGCATGCAAGCAAGCCGCTGCCAGCGCCGATCTCGATCACGGGAATCCTTCTCCATCCAAGCATTGTTGCCTTCCTTGCTCTTGTCGTGATCCATTTTGCAATGGCCTCTCCGAGCAAGGGATCGAGCGTGGCCGAAGTGGAGAAATCCCCGCCAATGCCTACATCATGGATTTGTGATGAGTAGTATCCAAGAGCCGGGTGATAGAGAGCCTCCTGCATAAATCGCGCGAAGGGAATCACCCCGCCGCAATCCTCCTGCACACCTTGAAGAAAGCGGAGAAGATCGCGTACGGCCACGACTATTCGGAAAGGAGCGCCTTGCAAGCAGCCGTCCTGGTTGTGGGATCCTCGGCTATCAGCAGATCGGAAACAATGACGACGCGTTTTGCACCGCAATTACGAACCGCGGCAAGATTACCCAGATTGATTCCGCCGATACAGAAGACGGGGAATGGAATGCAGCGATAGACCTGAATGATCTGTTCGGTTCCTATCGGGGAGTAGTCGGGTTTGGTGGCTGTGGCAAAGAGAGGGCCGAAACCAATATAGTCGGGAGACTCCGCAACTGCCGCCATGGCCTGATACAACGAATGCGTGGACTTGCCAATGATGCTCCCCGGTCCAGCCAGCTTTCGCGCTTCTGCAACGCTCAGATCATTCTGGCCCACATGGGCTCCATCGGCACCGGTCTCGGGGACAAGGTCGGGGTGATCATTGAGGACGAACGGAATGCCTGCCATCCGACAGATCGGGGCGAGTTCCAGGGCCATCGTTCGGATTTCCTTACGACTCTCCTTCTTAGCCCTGAGTTGGAGGATGTCGACTCCCCCCTCGATGAGCGAACTGGCCATCGCGGCCATGCTCTCTGCGGCGACATACCCCGTATCGAGGATCCCGTAGAGGCGACACTCGGTAATCTTTTTCATAACGGGATCAGCTTTTTCTCCCGAATAACCATGCCCGGTCACTAAGACCTCTATTCCTTCACAGCGGGCACACCATCCTTCAGGAATTTCTCCAGGAATCCCGTGTGGTATTTTCCCTTACGGAAGTCCGGGTTCTGCATGATTGCCCGGTGGAGGGGAATCGTCGTCTTGATGCCGATGACCTGGTACTCACCGAGGGCACGTGACATCCGGGCGATCGCCGCTTCTCGGGTGGAAGCCGTTGCGATCATCTTGGAGATCATCGAGTCATAGTTCGGTGGGATCGGATAACCCGCATAGGCGTGCGAGTCGATGCGGAGACCGCGACCACCCGGCGCATAGTAGGCCTCGATCTTACCCGCGCAGGGCATGAAGTTCTTTTCAGGATCTTCGGCATTGATGCGGCACTCGATCGAGTGGAGACGTGGCTTCGCATTGACTAAATGCTCGGAGAGGTGTTGCCCCGCAGCCACTTGAAGCTGCTGTTTGACGAGGTCAACTCCATAGACCTCCTCCGTTACCGGATGCTCCACCTGGATTCGGGTGTTCATCTCCATGAAGTAGAAATTCAGATCATCATCGACAAGGTACTCGATAGTGCCGGCGTTGTAGTAGCCGACCGTCTCGCACAGACGGATCGAGGCTTCGCCCATACGCTTCCGAAGATCCTCGGTCATGAGGGGGGAGGGGCATTCCTCGAGGATTTTCTGGTTTCTGCGCTGCAGGGAGCAGTCGCGCTCACCAAGATGGACGATCTTTCCGTGCTTATCACCGAAAACCTGAAATTCGATATGGTGTGGGTTGACGATCAGCTTCTCAATGTAGACATCGGGGTTGCCGAAGGCCTTGTCGGCCTCCATTCGGGCACTGTGGAAGCCTTGAATGAGGCTCTCCTGATCATGGGCCATCCGCATGCCGCGACCGCCACCGCCGGCAACTGCTTTGATCATCACGGGGTAACCGATCTGCTTGGCTACTTTGATTGCTGCGCTCTCATCCGGGACGATGCCATCACTACCAGGGGAAATGGGGACGCCTGCCTTCTTGGCGCACTCGCGGGCACTGTTCTTATCACCCATGAGTCGAATGGACTCCGGGGAGGGGCCGACGAAAGCGATGTTGGCCGAGGCGCAGATCTCGGCGAAATGCGCATTTTCTGCCAGGAATCCGTAACCTGGGTGGATGGCATCGACATCAGCGATTTCCGCCGCGCTGATGATCCGGTCGATTCTCAGGTAGCTCTCGCTGCCCGGGGCTGGGCCGATGCAGATGGCCTCGTCAGCCAACTGCACATGCAGGGAATGAATGTCTGGTTCGGAGTAAACCGCTACAGTGCCGACACCTAACTCCTTGCAGGCACGAATGATTCGCAGGGCGATTTCCCCGCGGTTGGCAATCAGGACTTTCTTAAACATGGGTTCGGTGATCCGGGGTTCCGGTTGCCTTAGCTGACCCGGAAGAGGACCTGGCCGAACTGAACCGGCTTGCCATTCTCGGCAACGATCTCGACGACCTTGCCGGCGATTTCCGCCTTGATCTCGTTCATGACCTTCATCGCTTCAATGATGCAGACCACGGATTCGGCATTGATGGACTTGCCGACCTCGACGAATGCAGGTGATTCGGGGGAGGGGGAGGCGTAGAAGGTACCAACCATCGGGGAGGTGATCTCCTTATAGTTACTCTTGGCAGGTTCTGCGCTTGCCTTCTCGGCGGAGGGGGATGCTGCAGCAACAGGAGCTGCATGGGCAGCTGGCTGGGCATGCCCCTGAACTAGGGTAGTGCCAGCGGAGGCTCCGGCCGGAGTTTTCAGAGTGATTTTGAAATCACCCTTCTCAAATTCCAGGACGGCCAGATCGTTCTTCTTCAGGAGGTCGATCAGTGTGCGAACCTCTTGGAAATCGCCGCTCCCATTACCCTTCGAGACTGCAGGCTTTGCAGCCTTGCTTGGGAGGGACTTGGTGAAAGGGGCCTTGGTCGTAGGTTTGACGGAAGGCTTCTTGGAGGTCTTAGTGTTACGTGCCATGCGATAATGAATTTGAGTGGAGAGTTTGGTGCGACCACTCCCCCTAGGTCAAGCAAGTGATCAGGCTTTACAGGGGAAGTCCTTCCGGTTTTATTAAATAGCTATGTGGCTCCTCATGCCTTTTCTTGTAACCGTTCTCGTGATCGTCTGTTTCCTGATGATCCTCACCATCCTCATGCAGCGTCCCAAGAGCGAAGGCTTGGGAGCTGCCTTCGGAGGAGGCCTCACTGATAATCTTTTCGGCGCCCAGACGACCACAGTCCTGACCAAGTTCACGGTCTGGCTTGGCGGACTCTTCTTTATTCTGACACTGGTGATTTCCGTTCTCCATGTGAAATCTTTCGCCGGCCCCACGGCAATCCAGAAGCAGTTGATGAAGGCTCCGACCCCGGTCTCTTCTCCTGCCAAGTAATCCCTGGTGAAAACGGCCGCCCTGATCGGCCCCGTGTCGGCATGGCGCAGAAGGGCGCCCTCGCCCGTTGTCTTTGTTCCCACCATGGGCGCCCTGCATGAGGGACATGCCTCACTGATCCGTCGAGCCAACCGACTTGCCACAAATAAGAGTACGGAGGGAAAGAGCGGGAGTGTCGTCGTCTCGATTTTTGTGAATCCGAAGCAGTTCGGACCCAAGGAGGATCTCTCCAAGTATCCCCGTCCTTTCGCCGAGGATGTGGCCCTCTGCAAGAGGGAAGGGGTAGATCTTCTGTTTCACCCTGCACCTGCAGAGATGTATTCAACGGATGCCTCGGTTGCTGTTACCGAATCCTCCCTCTCTTTGGGTCTTTGTGGGGCCTCGAGACCTGGTCATTTCGACGGTGTTTGTACCGTGGTCGCGATGCTCTTTAATATCGTCCGTCCCGACATTGCGCTCTTCGGAGAGAAGGACTGGCAGCAACTTGCAGTGGTCCGCCGCATGGTCCGTGACCTGAAGATTCCCATGAAGATCGTCGGGCATCCCACTGTTCGCGAGGAGGATGGATTGGCCCTGAGTTCACGGAATCGTCTCCTCTCTCCCGAGTCCCGCCGCGTCGCCCCGAAAATCTATCAGGCTCTTCTCGCTATGGTCATGGAAGCTGAGGCTACTAATGTAGGGCAGACCTCCGTGGCTCGACTGCGCCAGGGATTGAAGAGGGATTTAGCTGCCATTCCCGGAGCCGAGATCGATTATGTAGAGATCGTCGATGAGGTAACACTAAAGCCGCTAAAAAAATTATCTCCCGGAGTGAACGCACGAGCTTTGGTAGCTCTACGCTTCGGTTCCGTCAGACTAATCGACAATATTTTCCTAACCTCCCCACGATGAAAACCTTTGATTATGTTGTGGTTGGCAGTGGCATTGCCGGCCTTACATTTGCTCTTAAGGCATCCGAGAGCGGATCCGTGGCCATTGTGACCAAGAAATCGCGGGCCGATTCCAATACCGCCTGGGCCCAGGGAGGCATCGCCTGTGTCACGAGCAATGAGGACTCCGTCGCCCTCCATGTCCGGGACACCATCATTGCCGGTGATGGTCTCTGCGACGAGGAGGTCGTGCGCAGTATCGTTAGCGAAGGTCCCGAGCGTATCGCCGAACTGGTCTCTCTCGGCATGCATTTTGATGAGCGCACCACTCCGGAGGGAATCAGGGAGCCCGATCTCGGGCGGGAAGGAGGCCACTCCAAGCGCCGGATCCTCCATGCCAAGGATGCCACGGGATTTGAGATCGAGAAGACGCTGCTCGATGCCGTTGCGTCTCATCCGAACATCACTGTTCTGGAGAATCACATGGCTGTGGATCTGATCACGACGGGTAAGCTCGGCTATGCCATGCAGGACAGCTGTGTCGGGCTCTACGTGCTGAATGAGGCTACCGGCGAAGTGGAGACGCTCCGCTCCGATGTCACCATCCTGGCGACCGGCGGGTGTGGGCGTGTCTATCTCTACACGACTAATCCTGACATCGCCACCGGTGATGGAGTCGCCATGGCGTGGCGTGCCGGTGCGACGATCTCGAACATGGAGTTCATGCAGTTTCACCCGACCTGCCTCTATCATCCGAAGGCTAAGTCCTTTCTGATCACCGAGGCGGTCCGGGGGGAGGGGGGTATTCTCACGGATGGCACCGGACGCCGATTCATGGAGAAGTACGACGAGCGTCTCGAGTTGGCACCCCGCGACATTGTGGCCCGTGCGATCGATGCCGAGATGAAGCGCACTGGCAAGCCCTGCGTCTACCTCGACATCTCCCACAAGCCGGCGGAATTCATTCGGGAGCGTTTCCCTACTATTTACGAGACTTGCCTTAACCTCGGGATCGATATCACCAAGCAGCCGATCCCGGTCGTTCCTGCAGCCCACTACCAGTGCGGTGGTGTGAAGACCGACATGAACGGCGAGACCACGCTGCGCGGACTCTATGCCGTCGGTGAGGCTGCCAGTACGGGGCTGCATGGAGCCAATCGTCTCGCCAGCAATTCCCTGCTAGAGGCACTCGTCATGGCTCATCGCGCCGAGGCCAAGGCAAGCCGTAACCACCACCATCAGGGGACCGAGATCACCCTTCCCGAGTGGCGTCCGGGTAAAGTTCAGGATGTGGACGAACTTGTGGTGATCTATCACAACTGGGATGAAATCCGCCGCCTCATGTGGGATTACGTCGGCATCGTCCGCACAGACAAGCGTCTGCAACGCGCCGCAACCCGCCTACGAAATCTCCAGAACGAGATCCAGGAATTCTACTGGAATTTCAAGATCACGGCGGATCTTCTCGAGCTTCGCAATCTCGCGACCACCGCCTCACTCATCGTCGACTGTGCCATCAGTAGGAAGGAAAGCCGCGGACTCCACTACACGCTCGACTACCCCGGTCACGACGACGCGAAGTTTCTTCACAACACTCTCATCCGTCGGATCTGAGAAGAGGATTTAGTCGATTCAGGACTCGCTCGGTTTGTTCCAATCGCGGGTGAGGTAAAGGGCCACCCACAATCCGGCGAGAGTCAGGAGAGCCACGCCGACCGCTCCATTCAGGCCGATCAGGCAGACTCCTTGGGCATTCGGCTTGGTCAGGAAGAAGACTGCCACTCCTGCGATCATCACGAAGGAACCGATGACGCGGTCCGTGATCCCTCGCTCCTTGAAGAGGAACCACCCCAGCACGCAGGCCAGCAGGATACCGGAGCGCTTGATGCTGATGACGATTGCCGCAACAGTCAGTTGCACGGCGACCAGTTGAAGGATCAGGACAGTTCCCTCGAAGAGTCCGGCCAGCACGACCCATCCCGGCACATCGCCCCAGACGGTGGTCCATCCCACATCTTCTCTTGGAGCTTGGTTTTCCACTTCCTTCCGCCGGCTTAATCGCCACCAAGCTAATAATCCGAAGAAGAGAGCAAGCATCATCGATTTTCCCAAGGAGAGGCTGAAGGATCTTAGGACTCGGACGCTCATTTCCGTATCACCTCCGCTTGTCACAAACCACTTGTCGATCGCCGCCGTACAGGCGAGCAGCATGGCGACAATCAGCATGTAGCGGCTACCCTTCTCTCGAAAGATCGCCTTGGCCGGTTCCAGCCAGCCATTGGCCACGAGTTGACGATTGATTACTAGGGAACCGGTTACCACAAGGAGTACCCCCACGATCATTCCCGGGGAGATCTGCTCGTGGAGGAAAAACTTCCCGATGGGCAGCAGGAATACGGGTGTGAGCGCCATGAAGGGAACGCAGAAAGAGAGCGGGGAGACCTGAAGGGCCTTGTAGTTCAGTAAGATGGCTGTTCCTTCAAGCAGGGCATTGATGAGCAGATAGATCACAAACGCCGTCGTGGGCGATAGATGAAGCGCGGCACCGACCGGCGGAAGCTGTGGGAAGATTCCCATGAGCAACAAGACAACCAAGGCGATCGCGTAGAATCCCAAGGCTGTGATTTTGCACCAGAAGCCGACAAGGACCGCGTCGTAATGACGATCCAGGATCTTTTTGCGGGAGCAGTCAGTCAGGACGTTGAAGACCGAACCGAAACAGGCGAGGAGCATGCCGAGCTGATTCATGGGGAGAAAATATGGATCTTACGTACTGGCTGCTTCTGAGACGAGAGTTGATCCCTCTTTTTTAAAGAAATTGTCACAGAGGGGTACTTGAAAAACGGCATGGATCAGGCTTAGTTGTGAGTCATGACTCCAGAAGAAGCCCAACTCATCAACGGACTCCACGATCGCCTTGATCAGATTCCTCCTCAGTCTCTCGATTCGGAAGCCGAGCGCCTTATTGCTAGCAGGGTAGCCGCTAACCCCCGTGCCCCGTACCTTCTCACCCAGAGTGTCCTGGTCCTGCAGCAGGCCGTGACCGGAGCCCAGACCCGGATTGCCGATCTGGAAAAGCAGCTTGCCGAGGCTAAGTTACAAGCCCAGCAGGCACCTCAGGGTAGTGGCAGCTTTCTTTCCGGGGTGGCTAATCTCTTTGGATCACCTCAGCCTGCCGCTCCTGTGCGTCAAGTAGCGCCTCCCTCACCTGTTGCTCCTCCTCCGATCCCTCAGCAGGCTGTAGCCCCGGCTCCCTCGCAGGGAGGAAGTTTTCTCCAGAGTGCCCTCGGTACCGCCGCCGGTGTAGCCGGAGGAGCGCTTCTTTTCCAAGGGATCGAGAACTTGATGGGTCATAATGCCGGAGCCTTCGGTGGCATGGGCGCTCCATCCGGTGGCTTTCTTGGACAAAATCAGCCCACCGAAGTTATCAATAACTACTACGAGAGCCCATCTGATGCTACCCAAGGCGACTCCGGCTTTGATGATTCCGATCCTCTGGTCGCTGACAACGACGACAACTCAGCCGACTTCGATCAGGACCAAGACATGGACATGGACTTCTCCGGAGGTGATGACTCCTCCTTCAGTTAGAGGAGCCGAGTAGCTCCAAGAAAGCTGCGACTATTTTGTGAGGAGATGGCAAGGCGCCCAAGCGACCTTGTAGTAGAGCTACCGCGAGCGTAGGGCATCACAGCCAGAACTCAAAAATACTAGCCCGGCGGCCACTGCATGTGACGACCGCCCAGTACATGCACATGCAAGTGTGGGACGGTTTCGCCACCATCGGGGCCGTTGTTGATCACAATCCGATAGCCGCTTTCTCCGAGTCCCTCCTGCCGAGCTGTCGTGGCCGCAGCAAAGAGTAGCGTGCCAAGGAGAGCACTATCAGAGGGAGTAGCCTCGTTGATCCGGGGAATACAACGCTTCGGAACAACGAGAAAGTGCACGGGAGCCTGCGGCGCGATATCGCGGAAAGCGATCCACTCCTCACCCTCGGCGATTATCGTGGCTGGGATCACACGTGTAGCGATCTTCTCAAAAAGGGTCATAGAACAAGAAAAGCTAAAACATGGAAAAGCTGAAAACCCTTATTCCTATTATTTGATTCCTTGCTAAGGACGATTAGTTGCTTCGTGTTTTTTCCTAACAGCCTTAAGTCTAAAAGACTTCAGTTTCATTCAGCTCAGCTGGATCTCCAAGGGTTCTCCGAGGCGTGATTCTCCGGCCGCTTTTCCATGCTCGCGGATGAATCCGACGATCTCCGCCCGGAGGTTTTGGACGCTTCGACGACGCTTCCCCATGAGACGCACGCATCCCGAGAGATCATGGATTTCCACACGGGTTGATCGGGAACTTGCTGCCCGCTGAAGGCGCTCACCTAGAAGCCCGAAGAAGGCCAGTTCATACCCATCCCCTGCCTCGCGGGCGAGATCGGTGAGCGAGAGAGAAACCGGGGGATCTGGGAGGTGGAATTTTTTGGCCACATCATGGAAGCCAAGCGACCCCAGCACATGCAGCACCGCCTCGGAAAGACTTGGTATCGCGACATTGTTCGCCTCGAAGTCCCGCTGCAGATAGACCGAGACACTCTCGGCGATATGCTCGGCAAGCCACCAGCGGTGATGCCCTGCTTCCTCTGCCGCAGTCAGAATCGAAGCAGTGATCCAGCGTTTGTCGAAAATCGTGCTCCTTCCATCGGGAAGAGTCACAAGGGGCATGCCATCGAGGAATGCAATCATGGTTGGCTAGGAGGGAATCTTGTTGAAGAGCTCTTTCTGGTCGTCGGAGACCGGAGCGCGGCGTTCCAGCGACTGGATCTCCTCGATGAACTCGCCGATATCCTCGAAGCGACGGTAGACCGAGGCGAAGCGCACATAGGCCACGGGGTCCACCGCATGCAGACGCTCCATCACGCGGGCTCCGATAGCCTTGGTCGAGATCTCACGATCTGGTCCCGACTCCAGATCAGAGATGATCGCGTTCACGGACTCCTCCATGACATCGAGTGAGATCGGACGCTTCTCGCACGCCTTGATGAGGCTTGAGAGGAGTTTTTGGCGATCGAAGGGCTCGCGCCTCCCATCGCGCTTCACGGCGAGGAGTTCCACACGCTCGATCTGCTCGTAGGTCGTGAAGCGGCTCTCGCAGTCCAGGCACTCTCTGCGGCGGCGGATGCTCGTGCCATCCTTCGAGAGACGGGAGTCGATGACCTTATCTTCTTGGGAGGAGCACTTGGGGCAAAGCATTGTGTTAGATAAGGACTCTAAGCCAAATACACCACAAGATATTGTGGTGGGGAAGCAAAAAGACTCCCAGAGTTAGCAACAAAACTATGTAGGCAACCCTGAAAGGATTCCAAGGAAAACCCGACTAGGAAAAAAGAGGGGATCAGTGCGATAGTGAGAACTCCGATGGTTAAAAACTGTTACAGCGTTTAAAGGGTTAGAAGGTGCCTAGTTGCCCAGGGTGGCTGCCTTGGATCCACATTGTAACTTTTCACCATTCTAACATTTAACCCAAAATTTACATTAGAAGCCGACGCTGAGTATGGGGAATGGGTTAAAAGGTTAAAATCGTTACAAGGTTAAAAAGTGGTTCTACGACCGCCTTTCTAGAGCCTCACGGACCGCCCAATAACCAAGTGCGACATCCAAGCCTGTAAGAAATTTCCTATGGAGAGCATGAAGCGCATGGTGGAACGGCTTTCTTGCAGTTCATTTTAACTCCGCAGAGACTCACCTTTCAGGTGAAGGATCCGAATCTATTAACCAGCCGCTATTGCAAAATCTAGGTTTAACCCTTTCTCCAGCTATCACCTCTGCCGATCCTTTGTGTTGAACATCATTCAGTTCGCTTTCTTCGCGACGCTGCGTCTCCGCGCAAAATTCTTCCCAAATGCTTTTCGAAATCTCTTGCCCCTTATCCTGCCAGACCAACCGGCATCTTGTTCTCCTCGAAGCAGGCATGAAGTTTCTCCGAGAGTCCCATTACCGTCTTCAGGGAATCACCCAGCGTTTCATGGATCTCGATCATTGACTCGGGGAACGAAGTGACAGGATACGCACGAAGTCGTTCACTCACCGAGAGAGGGATCAGCGCATCCTCCGGCGTGCAGATCGTGACCGATTCGCCATGGAGACTCGCGATGATCTTTTCAAGCATCCCGACGCGTCCTTCCTCACGCTTTGGCAGACGGCATACTGCTTGCTCACCGCGGCTCTTGATGAAGAGTCCTTCCTCGTACTTCCAGTCGAGTTGATCGCGGTCGGTCCTGATACGAAGTGTGGGAAGATTATTTTCCTTGATCGCGTGGGAGCAGAGGAACTGCATCGGGATCCCTGTGTCGGTAGGTATTCTCAGTGCTGCCGTATCGAAGGTCTCGATCGGATTGGCTCGATAGAGTTGTGCCTCGATCGTATTCAGCAGAGGGAGTGCACTGCCGGCAGCGTCGGCTCCCGCGAAGAAGAGACCCAGCTTTAGAAAGTGGGCGAAGGCATTCGAGACGGGATTATCATTGATCAGCGCTCCTCCATCCGCATTGTCTCCCCCAAGCATCAGCTTGCCGGCCCACGAGTTACGGCCGTAGTAGCTGACCACGCCGCGCGGCCAGAGACCGAGGAAGGAGATGGATTGGATCTTTCCGTAGAGTCCCGAGCAGATCTCCCGCTTGAGCGCATGAGTCCCATCCAGATACATATCTTGGAATCCGATGAAGAGCCTCTTACCTTCAGCCGTTGCTCCGCGAGCCATCGCAATCGCATCAGCGGTATTTGTCGAGGTTGGCTTCTCACATAGGACATGCGATCCGGCCGCCAGTGCCTCCTCTGTCATGGCACGGTGCGTCTGGGGTGGTGTTGGGAGCAGGGTCAGATCGATTTGACCCTTCATGGCGCTCCAGAGTTCGCCTGTACTTTCGAAGCAGCTCACCCTCTCGGTGGTTAGTTGGTCCCAGGCAGCGGCCTCCTGTACACGGTTCACGATGCAGGCGGCGGCGAGCTTGCAGCGCCCCTGCTTTTCTACCTCGCGAAGGGCCGTCAGTAGACACCCCCCGTAGCCTGAGATTCCGACCAGAGCGACCCGGATCATTGGAGAGTCTCCATTTGGACTATATGGCGATGAAATTGCAAAAAATCCCTAATAATATATTTTTCTATCGACATTATATTCTATATATTACAAAAAATTAATATTTATATGCTATCACGCCCAGACAAGAATACAAGAGTTGAAATTTGAGTATTTATTCAATCTTATCTTCTTCGCTGTAAGGTAATACAAAATGAAGGAGGGAGGGTGAGTTCATGAGTGCAACTTATGGTTTTACCCATTTTTCTCCCTATCATTTTTTTGAAAAATTCACTTGTGGAGCAGGCTGAGCAGAGAGATGATACAGGATCTATTGTTCCCCAGCTACTCATTTTTCTCCCCCCACAATGAAGACACTCCTCCTTGCGGAGCCAGATACAAAGCCGACGAGCGTACGGTCTGGAGTTTCGATTTCGTTATCTGGAGCACTTTTCATGCAACGTACCGAGAGTCTATTTTCCCTTTTGAGCAAATCTGACCTCCCCTCTGTCTAACAGCTATAGAACAACCACCTCCCCAATTCCCAGGCCGCTTATTACCGATCCCCTTGCTCCCATCTCCTCCCTATCACCTAGACACTCCCCCCATCAAAATATTATCCCATGAACCAGACCACTCCCAACTTACCCAACCGGACAAGCTTGCAGCCCTGCAACAGCTTGCCAATGGTTAAACGGATGACACTGCCACTTTCGGGTCAGACCCCCCCGAGGCGTATGGTGATGGGAGCCTTAGCTGCCTTGGGGATGGCGGCTGCGGTAATTGGAACCATGACTCAAGCCAGTGCTGCTATTTCGGTTTACACCAACACGAACACAGCGACTGCGTGGAGCAGCAACGGTACCGGGGACTGGGCACCGAGCAACCCGAGTTGGGATGCGGCGAGTGGAGCAAATGAAACGGCACTTTTCACCAACACGAGTGCCTTTTCCCTGGGCATCTCCGGGAACGTTTATGTGAACAACATTACCTTCACGAACGCAGCGGGGGCTCTGAACTTGGGCACGGCCGGGAGCAGTTCCCTCACCTTTGCGGGAGCGAGTGAGCAGATCAACTATGGTGCCAATAACACCAACAACCTCTACGCCTCCCTGATTCTCACCAACACGCTGACTATCAACGGCAGCAACACTGCTATTCTCAATCTTTACGGCAGCAATTTCTTCACTAACGGAACGATCACCGAGCAAGGTGGTACGGGCTTCAGGTCCATCGGTGTCTACGGCACCAACTACGGAGGAACTTATAACCTCTATGGAATGACCATCAACAATGGTGGCTTGGTAACCAATGCAATTATCAATTTCACGAGTACAGGCGGAACGCTGACCGTTAATGACACCAATCAAGCTAGTCCTGTGCTGACCGTTGCCGCTCCGATTGCATTCTACAACCAAAGCGGAGCGGGCAATACCATCACGGTCAACAGCTCTTTCAATGGGGTTACCGGATCAGCGATTAATGTGCAGAACTACACCTTGCAGGCGGGCAACACGATCAATTTTAACAACGCTTCCACCAACGCCACTAACAACACCTTTGGCAGCAGCACCATCACACTCTCAGGTGGCTCTTTCGGCTACAGCGCAGCAGGTTCCGGAGCTGGTTCAGTGGCAAGCCTCCCCTCGGTCATTGTCACCAACAACATCGCTTCCTCCATCGCGTTTACCAACGCCTCGACCTCAAACAACTTCCTATTGGGCAACATCACGCGCAATGACAACTCGATGTTGCAGTTCAGTATCGCCAATGCGGGAACAACAGGTAGGGTGGCACTGACCAATAACGGCAGCAACCTCAGCTTTAGTGGGGGCATTCTGTCATGGGCCGTCGATACCTCTGGAGGCGGATTCATAACGACCAATGCTGTTAACGGAACCAACTACCTCATTGGCACTTTTGGAAGCACTAATGCGAACGCCAAGGTGGCGGATATTAATACTGCATCCTCGACCGACAACTACAGGTTTGTTGGAACAGGTGCGACGAACCTCAACGCCTCCATCACGGTAAACTCCTTGGCTTTCTCACCGGGCGGAGCCTCCACCCTCTCCTTGGGAGCCAACACATTGACGGTCGCAAGCGGCGGTATCCTGCAGGGAAATGCCACGAGCATGACCATCACCAACGGTGTGATCACGGTGGGAAACGGATCGGGAGCCTATAACCTCTATCTTTGGAACACCGGGTCAACGAACATGATCATTGGGTCCCTGATCGCAGACAATGGTGGCAACGCGGTCAGCCTCTTCAAGGCAGGAGGCACCGCATCGATCCTTGCGGCCTCTAATAGCTACACTGGTGCCACCGTGATCGAGGGTGGCTCGCTTGTTAACACCAACACCGGCGACCTGCGCAACAGCGCCGTCACCGTGGGGTCAACCAATATGCCCTCCGCGGCTAGCTTCTATAACTATGGAACTGTCAGCAACGTGACGGTGGGTCTCGGTAACGGAATTGGCAATGCGAACACCAACTTCTACAACAGCGGCACCATCCTTGGACAACTCAACATCGTCGGGGGCACCAACGGCGGATTTTCCTACACATACGGCAACACGGGCCTAAACTATTCGATCGGTGGAGCCTACCTCGACACCGGGACGACGGTCACCAATGTGAAGGTGAGCGGTAGTCTCTTGGTCGGCGGATCGGGTAACATGAGCCTCTCGGGCATTGTCGGAGACAACACCTCTACCAACAGCCAGTTGATAGGAAATGGAACAAATTTCTCCGGCAAGGGAGTGATTACGGTCGCTAATACCTACACCAATGCCAACGCTCAGGGTGGTCAGGGAGTTGTCCTCAATTTTGCCAATGGATTCAATGCCTTCCAGTCATTGCTTCTAGGTACCACCTCCGGAGCAGGCAACTACTTCACATTAGCCGGCAGCAGCACCAGCACGAACTCGTTTGTCTCCTTGGGTTACAGCTCCACAACAACACCGATCACAAATGGCATCACATTTAGTGGAGGTACCTGGCTCATCGGTGAACTCGGCCAAAACAACTCCAACGGAAAGGACAGCTCCACGCATACCATTACAAACGGAGCGGTGGTCAATGTAGCGACTAATTACGGCTACTTGGGAGCGGCGACATTCAATATCAACCAAGGATCGCTCAACTTCACCAATGGGGGCGGCGGCATTGTGGCGAACGCAGTCAAACTTACGAACTCAAGCCTTGTCTTCAGCGTGAACGGTAATGGAACCCTCACTGACGCAGCAGCTCTAACACTAGGCAATGCCAATGCCACACAGATCGCCTCGGGTCAGGTCAGCTCACTGAATGTAAACGGAGGTCAGGCAATTATCGGCGGAGCGGTGATCCTTGGCGGTGGCACAGCAAACACAAACGAAGTGAGTCTGCTCTCTGTTAGTAACAACGGTCTGCTAGTCCTTAGCAATAACCTGACCGTTGGCGATGGAGTGAATCATGTTAACCAGAGCAATACAGTGACACTTGGTAGTGGTACGATGATCGTAAACGGCACGATTGCCTCTGGATCTGGAGCCTCAGGAGCTTCCAATTCATTTTTCTGGACAGGCGGTAGTCTGGGTGTCGGAACAATCAGTGTGACTAACACGGCATCGCAGTCCGCATGGACCGGAGCCGCATCAGGAAGTTCGATTTCCAACAACACCCTCTACAATACCAACGCAGGTAATCTACTTGTTGGTAATACGAACAACACATATGCCGGAAAAACAGTTATCACTGGGAACTACAACCAAAGTGGTAATGGAGTAACAACATTTAAGGAAATCGGAGTTAACGCGCCGACCAATTCAAGCGCTTGGGTGGGAGGGACGACAAACTACAGCCAAGTTGCTGTAAGCGGAACGGCCCTGTTTGGGGGATCTGTTGCAGTCATCATGACCAATGGCTATGACATAGCCGGTTCGTCAGCAGTCCTGACCAATGCTACCTTCGCTAGCAGTGCGGCCAGTCTTACCAATGCAACCCTCTCGGCTACGACGACCAATGGCATCACGGGTTCCTTTAAGAATGCAACCAATAGCTCTTACAATGCCTACAGTTGGCTTAATACAAACGGCTATGGTGCCTACGAGCTGAACAGCTCTGCCACGAACCTAACCTTCTCCTATGCAACAAATAGCTATGTAAGCGGCAACTGGGGAACGGCTGGAGTCGGAGCATGGTCAGCCGGAATCGATCCCAATAGCTCCAACGCCATTGCCTACTTTGGAGCAGGTTCCTCCACGAACGTAACTCTTGATGCCAGCCGCACAGTTGGCGGACTGATCCTCAACAATGCTTCTGGGTACAACCTCAATGGTTCCTCCACGCTAACTCTTACCCCATCTGCGAACCTTGGCGTAAACGCTGTGATCGCTAACAAGACGAATAACCTTGCGCTAAATATACCTCTGAATCTGACGGGCACAACGGAGATCACCAATAGCCTTGCAACATCATCAGTTACCCTCGGCGGAGCAATCTCTGGAAACGGTGGACTCCAGATCGACTCCAATGGCACAACCATACTGACTGGGGCTGACACAGCCTCCGGACAGCACACTATCAATTCAGGCGCCATCCTGACGGTTACCAACTCCGGCTCTCTTGCAACGGGTGCGGTGGCAGTTAATGGTTCCCTGAATCTCGGTTCCTCGGCGAACTCCGCTCCAGGCCTGCTCTCGGGCAGCGGCTCGATCACCCAGAGTGGCTTGGGTACGTTGACTTTGGCTTCAGGCAA
Organism: Chthoniobacterales bacterium; assembly: GCA_036824855.1. Classification (GTDB taxonomy): domain Bacteria; phylum Verrucomicrobiota; class Verrucomicrobiia; order Chthoniobacterales; family UBA6821; genus UBA6821. The sequence goes on from DAISZK010000013.1 coordinate 44,174, forward strand.
CAATACCTTTAGCGGCTCAGCGGCGCTGAAGGCCGGCGGTCTTGTGATTGGAGCAGGCAGCACGCTTACCAATGCAACGATCAATCAAACCGCTGGCACCCTCTCTGTTGCTGGTACAGCAGGCAATGTTACTTCCTCAGGTGGAACACTCACGGGTTCAGGTTCACTCGGTGCCCTAACGGTGAGTTCGAGCGCTACGGTTGCCCCAGGCGGAGTTGGCGCCTCGGCTTCGGCAAATCTTACGGTATCCAGCCTAGTGATTAATGGAGGTATTTTTAATCTGAATCTCTTCGGATCCACAATCGACACAATCACCTCGACAGGATCAGTCACCTTTGGGAGCAGTCCTGTGAGTCTGGCCATTATGACCAACTCGTTCAGCAGTGGATGGGACCAGACCCAGTCGACAAACTACACAATTTTCTCGGGAGTAAACGCCACATCGGGCACCTTCATGACGAATAACTTTAACTTCAATGGATCATCTGTGGTGGGAGGTACCTGGTCAGTAACGACAAACGCGACGAGCCTGCTTCTTGTCTATACGGCCAACGCCACAACGGTCACAGTGACTTCGCTGACGGGCACGATCAATGAGAGTTCCGATAGCACACAGACAACTCCCTTCAACGGAGCCACGGCGCCGCTACTTAAGGTTGGGGCTGGTGAGTATGTCCTAGACATGAGCAACGGGTACGCAGGCGCTACCTACATTGCTGCAGGTACCTTGACAGTCGCTACCAACGGTGCGCTGGGGGCATCTCCAACTCTCTTCCTAGGATACTCCACCAACAACTCGGCCAGTGGATCAAATTCAGTCTTCCAGATTAGCAATGCGGGACAGACAGTCAGTCAGGGAATCACTGTGGCTCCCGGAACAGCCCAGTATTCAGTTCAGAACTCCTCAGGTGCAATGGTTGCCTTTTCCGGAGGGATAACCCTCAACACCAACCTCGCTCTGAGCAATACCTCTGGTGGTAATCTGATTATTAATTCAGCGATCATCGGCACTGGAGCGCTGACAGTGGCTCCAGGTAGCGGAACAGTAACACTTGCGGCAGCTGGAACCTACACCGGAGGCACCACGCTTAACGGAGGAACCCTTGCGGTAAGCAACAGCACGGCCTTGGGTAGCGGAACCCTTTCGGTAACCACCAACGCCACGGTGCAGGCGCTCACGGGAGTTAACCTTGCCAACAATGTGGCCGTTGCCACCGGTGGCAACACCCTAACCCTTGATGCCAATGGCAATGTCCTGACAAATTCCGGGAATATTTCTGGAAATGCCGCATCTCTTGCTGTGATTTCATCAACCGGCTCTGGCACGGTCATTCTCTCAGGCTCCAACAGCTACACTGGGACTTCGACAGTCAATGGCTCGACATTAGTTCTTGGGAGTAGTAATGCGCTGGCTTCCAACACCGCGCTAACAATCGGCAACACAGGAACCGTAGATCTCTCCGGCAAGAATACCACAATTGGCTCACTTAATGACGGGGGATCCGGAGCAGTTCTGACCAACTCGGGAAGTGGATCGTCTCTGACGGTTAACGGATCATCCTCATCGAGCTTCATCGGAACTATTGCAGGAGCCCTTGGCCTGAACAAGAGCGGTGCGGGTACAATGACCCTCGGAGGGAATGATGTTTACACCGGGGCCACAATCGTGAGCGCAGGCGGTTTTGTCCTCAACGGCTCCATCAGCAACAGCGCCGTGACGGTAACGAACGCTACCTTCACGGAAAGTGTTTCCGGATCCATCAATGGAACGAACGGAGTTACCGCTGCTAGTAACTCAACGGTCATCCTGGGTGGAATCAACTCCTACACGGGGGCGACGGCAGTGAACTCTGGAGCAAACGTGACATTGAACGGCTCCATCAGCAACAGCGCCGTGACAGTGACCAACGCCACATTGACAGAGGGAACGACCGGATCGATCAATGGAACGAATGGACTGACCGTTCAGAATGGTAGTACCGTGAACTTGAGCGGAGTCAATACCTACACGGGAGTGACGACGGTGACCAACGCCACGTTGAACTACCAGTCCTCGGGTTCCTTTGCCTCCACCACCAACCTGACGGTGAATAACGGAGGTAATGTCAACTTCACCAATAGCGGCACAACCAACAATCTCGTTGTTTTGACGGGTAGCGGACAGGGTGGGTCCATCACACTTAATGCAGGATCCTCCATGACTATTTCCAACGGGGCTAACGTGGTGTTTGGAGTTTGGAATTCCCCGACGCAAACCAACTACAACTCCACGCAGATCAACGTGAATGGAGCGACCCTGACGGTAGGTGCACAGGGTACATTGACTGCATCAGCGACCAACATTGGATCCCGCATTGGCATTGCCAACGGTGGAACGATCTCGATACTCTCGGGAGGTTATTTCAGCCCCGGCACCTATTCGCAGTCATGGGGCACGGGAAGTGGCACCAACACGGTGACCAATGCTTTTGGTGGTACCATCAGCATGGGTGGTGCGTATCTTGGTAATGGAGGTTCCGGACTCAACCAAGTGCTCAACAACGGCTATATCACCAATAACGGCAACTTCTATGTTGGGTATGCCTCGAATGCAACGGCGACGAACCTCCTGCAGAACTTTGGAACAGGAACGATCATCAGTAGTAATCAGTTGACGATTGGTAACGCGCAAGCTGCGCTCAACGAGTTGATCAACTCAGGAACCATAACGACCATCAGTAATAATATCGTTGTTGGTAATGGTGCTAGCACCGGAATCAACCTGCTGAGTAACAATGGCGGCACAATCAATTATGGAGGAGCGGGATCTGGAGCTGTATCCATAGGAAATAATGCGGGTGCAATAGGGCTTAACGAAATCATTCTCAATGGTGGCACGATGAGTAATAGCGGCATTAGTAATAGCGCCTACTTTACAATTGGAGCTTCCGCCGCACAGACAGGAACCAACCAGTTCCTTCTCACTAATGGAGCCTCCTTCTACGGTTATCACTTCAACATCGGGACAGCTGGATCCCAGAATGATCTGGTGAGCAATAATGGTGGCACGATGAATGTCAGCTACAACGTTGCTGTTGGTGGGGGAGCCTCCAACAACGCCAGTACATTCTATGTCGGCAATGGAAGCCTTACCATTGGAGCAAGCGGGTTTAATATTGGTGGTAGCGGAACCTCCTCACTAAGCACTGGAGCGACTAATACGATGACGATCGACAACGGAGGAGTTGTTAATTCGTCATCGGCACTCACTCTGGGAGGCTACTCGGTCAATAGCACCAACAGGCTCAATATCACTGGGGGTACGGCAAATCTGACAAGTCTCACCTTAGGTGCAGTGACGGGATCCTACACGAACACCAATGGTGGTGCTACCAACATAATCACCGCCTCTGGTAATACTAATACCATAAAACTTTCTAGCGGTAAGGTTGCCATCTCCGGTACTTTCTCTGCCACCACAAATGATTCTGCTGTGAATTCCTTTGTCTGGTCTGGAGGTTCCTTGAGCGCAGGAACAATCGTTGCCACCAACGCTACTTGGACGGGTGCAGGTAGCTCGATTTCCAACAGCACCCTGTACAACACCAATGCGGGTAACAACTTCTGGGTTGGGAATATGACCAACGGCTATGCTGGGAAGACGGTAGTGACAGGCAACTACAACCAAGGTAGCTCGGGAACATCTACCTTCAATGTCTTTGGAACCAATCAGGCGACAAACTGGACCGGTGGAACAACCAACTACAGCTTCCTGACCAACAGTGGTACGGCCTCTCTGGCCGGTAGCATTGTGGCAAACTTCGGATCCTTCACACCTGCAACTAACAACAGCTTCACCCTTGTAGGAGCAGCTGGTGGACTGACAAGCACAGCAACTCTCTCAGGATCGAATGCTTACAACGGATTCGCATTCTGGAACGATGGATTGAATTATTCGAAGCTCTCCACCAGTGCTACGACACTTTCACTGGTTTACGGAGGATTGAACCAGTGGCAGGGTGGAACAGGCACCTGGGATGCAACGACCAACAACTGGACAGCAGGAGTTAATCCGAATGGGACGAATTTTGTGGCATACTTCGGGACTAATGGTGCAGGTGGCAGCATCACGGTCTCTGGCAACAAGACCAACTCATCACTGATTCTCAGTAATAATGCTGTGGGCTACACGCTCAATGGCCCTGGTAGCCTGACCCTTGGTAATGCTGGAACGGCTAACCTGACCAGCTACGGCTCGAACGTGGTCAATCCAAACATAGCCCTCAATGGACAGTTGAACGTGGGTGGCACTGGAACTCTCAACCTGGTGGGTAATATCTCAGGCAACTACGGTCTCTACGATAGCAATAGTGGCACGGTCTATCTCTCCGGAAGCAATAGCTATACGGGTGTGACGACGGTCAGCGGCGGAACCCTCGTGGCAGTAACGACCAATTCCATAAATGGATATCAAACTACAGGCAATGTGGTGATTACCAACAACGGTACGTTGACCGTGACCTTGGGAGCAAATAATTGGTCTACAGCATCCTTCGGCACCCTGCTTAACAATGCAACGATCGCCAGTGGTGCTGTGGGACTTGATTCCTCAGCAGGCGGAGGGACGGTGACCAACAACTTCGCCGGCAATTACTCATTAGCTGTAAGCGGAACGGGAACCATCACCCTTGAGGGAAATAATAGTGGTCTTTCCAATGGAATCACGCTGGTAAGCGGAACGCTGGCTGTTGATGGCAACAGCTCGGCCAACGCACTGGGAGGAGGCTCCTCGACCCTGACGCTCCAGGGTAACAACGCACAGAAGATTGATCTGGGAGGCACCACCCAGAGCCTTAATTCCATCACGGTGAATGCCGCAACCACTGGTGTGCTGACATTGACCAATGGCACACTCTCCTTGGCTAACGGAAGTCCTGCGGTCTTTGCTGGGCTTAACGAAGCTTCCAACGCATCGATTTCTGCGCCCGGAACCTATGGCATCTTCCTAGGAGCAGCACCTAACGCCCCCTACGACGGAGGAGTCAGCAAATTCCCTCTCAATGCGCTGGCTGTTCAGAGCGTTCTGGCTGGCAGCAATAATGTGTCCAATATCCAGATCGCAGCAGGAGGGGTTCAGTTGGAGAATGCTAATGCTCTCGGTAGCGGAACATTGTGGATCGCTGGATCCTCGACGGTATCGTCCGTGGGTGGATTCACCAATGCCGGCGCGCAGAGTGTCGACATGAGTTCGACTTCTGTACAGCTTACGGCACAAGGGAACCTTAATTTCGGCAACGCGGTGTTGGCGATTGGATCCGGGACTAACACACTCAACGTAAGCTCCGGAGTGCTGACCTTCACCAATGGAGTTGGTAATGGCGCGTTTAGCGCAGGAGGACAGATCGTGAAGCAGGGCAATGGCACGCTGGTTCTGGGAGGTTCGAGCACA
>DAISZK010000092.1:0-4806 GCA_036824855.1 Chthoniobacterales bacterium
CTTGAACCCCATTCAAGCGCACTACCAAGCTGTGCTACAGCCCGTTCTCGAGCCAGAGAGCATCGGTTTTCTTTCCTGATCGTGCAAGTTCGTTTTGCCTATCTTTCGATCTTTTAGCTCCGCAGGTGTCCAGTTATTGTTGACCCATCATGAGCAATGCAGACACATCACTCTTCAAGGTCGCGATCGTGGGTGCCAGCGGCTACTCGGGTGAGGATCTTTGCGCGCTGCTGGACCGGCATCCCTCTGCCGACGTCACGGCGGTCTTTTCCCGGCAGCATGCAGGCAAGTCGCTTGGTGAGGTGATGCCCCGGTTCACGGGACTAAAAATCGCCTCTCTTCCCTTTACCGAAGCTGATCCTGCCAATGTCGCGGCGTGTGATGCCGGAGTGGTCTTCCTGGCGTTGCCTCACGGTGTGGCCGCGGAATATGCAACTGCAGTGCTGAAGGCTGGCAAGGTGGTGATCGATCTGAGTGCTGATTTCCGGTTGCGGGAGGCCATGGTCTATGCCGACTACTACGGTGGGCAACATCCTGCGCCGGAGCTACTGCAGAGGGCCATCTACGCCATTCCCGAACTCTCGCGTGAGGCAATCAAGTCCTCGCCCCTGATCGCCTGTGCGGGGTGCTATCCGACAAGTATCCAGCTACCTCTTGTGCCTCTGCTCAAGGCAGGTTTCCTTGATCCGACTGGGATCGTGGCTTCGAGTGCCAGCGGTGTCAGCGGCGCGGGAAAGAAAGCGGCCGTCGACTATCTCTACGCAGAGTGCAATGAGAACATGCGGGCGTATGGTCTTCCAAGGCATCGGCATCTCTCCGAGATCGAGCAGCAGCTTTCACAGGCAGCAGGGGAGAGGGTAGCGATCACCTTCATTCCACATCTGGCACCCATGAACCGGGGCATTCACTCCACGATTGTGGCGACACCCTCCGGGGGAAAGAAGGCTTCCGATCTCAAGAAGGTGCTCCTCGAGACCTACGCAAATGAACACTTTGTCAGAATCCGGGAGCAACCGCCGGAGACCAAGCATGTCACCGGAACCAATTACTGCGACATTGCGCTCTTCGATGAGCCAAGGACTGGTCGGGTGGTGATCCTTTCCGTGATCGATAATCTCGTGAAGGGAGCCGCTGGACAGGCCGTCCAGTGCTTCAATGTCCGGGCCGGGCTTCCTGAAACAGAGGGGCTGATCTAAAAGACTCTAGCTATTTAGACTTTAGGCTTTTAGGTCAGCAGACAGAATTACATTCAGGTTTTTTAAGCCATCCCATTTATCCTCTTCATCCCTGTGAATTCCTCTATATCCAAAAACATCAAACGTGTCCCCGGTGGAGTCAATGCCGCCCGAGGTTTCCTTTCAGCCGCCGCAGCCTGTGGCATCAAGCGCACGGGTCCGGTTCGCTCTGATCTTTGCCTCGTGGTCTCAGAAGTGCCCGCTCCTGCCGCAGGAGTCTTCACTACCAATTTGGTCAAGGCGGCTCCTGTCCTACTCTCACGCCGTCATCTGGAGGATGGGAAAGCCCGCGCTGTGGTGCTCAATAGTGGAAATGCCAATGCCTGCACCGGGACGCCCGGACTACGCGCAGCCGAGCAGATGGCTAATGCGGTTGCCGTGGCTCTTGGCATTGATGCCGATGAGGTGCTGGTCTGCTCCACGGGGCGCATTGGTGTACAGCTTCCGCTCTCCAAGATTTTCCCCGGGATCGTATCAGCGGCGGATTCGTTGAAAGCATCGCCCGCAGCAGCATCTGCCGCGGCCAAGTCGATCATGACCAGCGACAGTGTGCCCAAGCAGTCCTCCTATGAGGTGAAGGTGGGCTCCAAATCTTTCCGGATTGGTGGCATGGCCAAGGGCGCTGGAATGATCTCGCCGAACATGGCGACGATGCTCTGCGTGATTACCACGGATGCTGCCGTCCCATCATCCTTCCTTCGCAAGGTGCTGGGTGAGGTAACTTCCAAGACCTTCAACTGCATCACCGTGGATGGCGATTGCAGCACGAACGACACGGTGCTGACGCTTGCCAATGGCGAGTCGAAGGTGGCGATCCGCAACGCCATCGAAAAGAAAGCCTTCACCGAGGCGCTCCATGCCGTCTGTGCTGATCTCGCCCGAGCCATTGTTGCCGACGGGGAGGGAACCTCACGCGTGATCGAGCTCACCGTGCAGGGGGCGAAGTCCGAGGCGGATGCCCATAAGATCGGACGTGCCATTGCCAACTCCCAGCTCGTCAAATGCGCTTGGGCGGGAAGCGATCCGAACTGGGGTAGAATTCTGGATGCCGCAGGCTATGCAGGGGCTCATCTAGATCCAGACAAGGTGGAGATCACCTATGATGGAGTCCGAGCCGCGAGGAATGGTATGGGATGTCAGGATGCGAAGGGCGAGGCCCGTCTCCGTAAGATCGCTGCAAAAAAAGAGTTCGCAGTCACCGTCGACCTCCATCTCGGGAAAGGCGAAGCCCGCTTGCTCACCACGGATCTCACCGAGGAGTATGTACGGCTGAATCTCTCCGAGTTTTCTCTCTAATTCCTCATGGCATCCCAGATCACATCGCGACAGCGCGCGGAGACTCTTGTCGAAGCGCTTCCCTATCTTCAGAAATTCCGAGGCAGTATCTTCCTGATCAAGTACGGGGGTAGCACCATGGAGGCGGAGGCTCAGGTGGAACGCTTCCTGATCGATATCGCTTTTCTCGATGCCGTGGGAATCCGCGTTGTGCTGGTCCATGGAGGAGGCAAGGCGATCAATGCCCGAATGAAGGAACAGGGACTGACCCCTCAGTTCGTCAATGGTCTCCGAGTTACCGATGCCGCCACTGTGGAGATCGTCCGCTCGGTGCTTGATGACGAGGTGAATCCCGGAATCGTGAAACAACTGGAGGCGCTTGGCGTGAAGTCCGTCGGGATTTCCGGGAGGAATGTCTTTATCGCAAGCAAACTTCCTCCGGTGGCGGTGCCTGATGGTAAGGAAATCGATCTTGGATTTGTCGGTGAGGCCGAAGTGGTCAATGCCGATTCCGTTCGCGAGGCGCTTGCGGCGGGTGCGGTGCCTGTCATCTCTCCGCTGGGAGCTCTGCCAACTGGCGAGGCGATGAATATCAATGCCGATGTCTCAGCCGCCGCTCTGGCCGCAGCATTGCCTGCCAGCAAGTTAATTTTCCTGAGCGATGTGCCGGGATTGATGAAGGACCCTCAGGACCCTCAATCACTCATTCATGGACTCACCGCCTCCCAGACCGAGGAACTCATCGACCGTGGCGTGATCGCCGGGGGAATGATCCCCAAAGTCCGCTCCGCCACCAAGGCATTGGCCCATGGGTTGGGCAAGGTACACCTTCTCGGAGCCGGAGTGCCGCACGCAGTGCTACTCGAAGCCTTTTCTGAAGAGGGGGTGGGGACGGAAATTACCCCTTAGGGTAAGACTTGGAATATCGGCGGATAGCTACGGTGTTGTTCGCTTGCCTTAGGTCTTGCTTGGCATTGAGGAACAAAAGGGTAATTTTTCACCACAGAGAGGTATCCGAGGGCAATCCGAGGTGGAGATGGAGGGGGAAGGATTGGTTAAGTAAGGAGGCTTACTCAACCATTTTCATAGCCTCAACCCCTTTTTGAATGATCAGCTCTTCGGTAACTCGGCTATTTCCTCTGTCGGTCCTCGGTGGTGAAAAATCTGACTAAATCCCAAGCCGCAACCTAGACATCCAGGTTGCGGACGTTGAGGGCATTATCCTCGATGAAGATGCGTCGCGGTTCGACAACATCACCCATGAGGATGTCGAACATACGTCCGGCCTCAAGGGAGTTGTCATCGTTGAGTTCGACCTTGAGGAAGCGGCGGCGCTCAGGATTCATGGCTGTCTCGTAGAGCTCCTTGGCGTTCATTTCTCCAAGACCTTTGAATCGTTTGACTTGGACGCCACGGCGACCGACTTCCTTGACCATTTCAAGGATGCGTGGAATCGCAAAGATTTCGTGTGTGGTATCGCCATCAATAAGGTGGAAGAGCGGGGTCTTGCTATCGGCGTAGTGCTCGATCTTGAAGCCTTTCTTGGAGAGCTCTCCCATGAGTTTCTCGATGCTCTTGGACTGATGAATTTCGACGAGACGGGCGCGGCGACGGCGGGAATTCTTGTCCACCTTGGCGACCACTTTCTCCCCTTCGGCGCTATCTCCTTCGGAAGGCTCGGCATCAAAGAGGTTGAGATCGATGTTCTTGGCCGTGAAGTCACGGAGTTCGGTCTCGTTATGGAAATACTCGACGCTCTCCTCATTGCCATTACGAATAACGACGAGGTAGGCAGGGAGGACTCCCTCGGGCGAGCGGGCATGGAGGTAAGCCTCAAAATCCCCACCAAGACGGCGGATGGCTTCGCTTGATTTCTCAAGCCTGTCGAGGAGTTCTAGGATCTCCTTGAAGGGAGCAGCCGCAATCTCCTTCTTGTCCGGGAGGGAGACGAGCTTCAGCTCCTCGGCTCCGAGGGAGATCAGGATACGGTTGAGCTGGACATCGTCATCCACGTACTCTTCGCGCTTCTTCCTCTTGATCTGGTAGAGCGGTGGCTGGGCGATGAAGATATGCCCACGGCGGATAAGCTGCGGCATCTGATTGTAGAAGAAGGTAAGGAGCAGAGTCCTGATGTGCGAGCCGTCGACGTCGGCATCGGTCATGATGACGATGCGTCCATAGCGGAGCTTCTCGATATTGAAGGCACCCTCTTGGTCTCCATCTCCGATACCGGTACCGATCGCCGTGATCATGGTTTGGATTTCGGTGTTCTGGAGGACCTTGTCGAGACGAGCCT
>DAISZK010000014.1:0-49308 GCA_036824855.1 Chthoniobacterales bacterium
GGTTGGCGAGATCGACCAAGGGAAGATCGTCTGCCTCGCGATGCCGCAGAAGTTACAGAGCGAGCGCCTCTACATCAATACCATCCTAAAACTCTCCTACTACTTCCACGCACTCAGTCGCTTTGACAAACCTGCCGAGCAGCGTGAGAAGGCCAACCTCCTGGTTCTCTTTGCTGATGAGGGACAGGAAATCATTACCGGGGCCGAGTCGGCTTTTGCCGATCACCGGGCTGCTGGGATCATCCGAGAGGCCAAGGCGACCATCGTGCTGGCCACTCAGGCCTATACGTCGTTGCTTGGCTCTTTGGACAAGCGTTATGCCGATGTCCTGATGCTCAATCTCAGCAACGAGCTGATCTTCACCGTGGCGAACCATGATTCCGCTGTCATCGCGGCGAAGAACATCGGCGAGCATGAGGTCACTGAGAAATCCTGGGGATGGTCAGCCGGAAAGCGTTCCTACAACTACCAGACCCGGATCAAACCCTGGTTCGATGCCTTCCGACTTCGGAAGCTCCCTCGATTCACGGCGATCGTTTGCCACTGCGAGAAACCGTTCCGGAAGCGGCTCATCCCTCCCATTACCCCAGAGGGAGTTTATCCCGCTTGGTTCACCCAACTCCGCCCCGACTATGCGCTTCGCCAATGGTGGCGTGGCAAAACTCCAGCCCCATCCCATTCATGAATCCCGATCCCGCCCTTATTCAAAAACTCTCCGGACTCGAGGGATACCTCTCTTCCAAGATCCGGGGACAAGGCCATGTCATCCCGAGAGTCTGCTCCGTTCTGGAGCGTGGAGAGCTTGGTCTTCAGCCATCCGATAAGCCGTTGGGGTCATTCCTGTTCCTAGGGCCGACCGGCGTCGGAAAGACCGAGCTTACCCTGGAATGCTCGCGGTATCTGTTTGGTGAAGGGGCGCTTCACCGGTTCGATATGTCGGAGTTCCAGCATCTCGACAGCGTGAAGCTATTCCTTGGCGATGAAACCGGGATGCCCGGACGCCTTGGAAAGGTCTTGGATTCCCATTCTCGGGGAATCCTCCTCTTTGACGAGGTGGAGAAGGCTCACCGGCTGATCTGGGATTTATTCCTCCAGATGCTCGATGCCGCACGGATCACCCTGGCTGATCATCGGACCCATGACCTGAGCGGCTTCTATGTGGTTTGCACCAGCAACATAGGCTCTCACCAGTTGATGAGACCTACCCGGTTGCCTTTTGCAACCCTGGAGCGGGCCGTCTTGGCGGAGCTACATCGTCATTTTCGGCCTGAGTTGATCGGGAGATTCGATGAGAAGATCGTCTTCCGGCCTCTCACGCCCGAGACCCAGCGGGAGATCGCGTTAATCGTAATCGGGGAAGAAGTGGAGCGTTACCAGAAGATGGGGATCGATCTCACCGTGGACGAAGCAACCGTCGAAATGCTCATCCGGAAGGGAATCACCAAGGCTCTGGGGGCTCGTCCGATGAAGCGGTCGGTTCAGAAGTATCTGGGGGATACAGTCAGGGAGAGGATGAAAAAGAGCTGAACCTTATCGAAAACGATTGAGAAAGACAGGATGGCATTACGAGCGATTCTTTATCAGGCAATGGGTCAGACGGGGCTGACAAGAATCTAATACCCTTTTGCTATAGGTTTCCTGCAGCATTATATATCTATTTTTTCATCCCAATGATCGTCCGGAGCCAGTTTTTGGGAAGCATCTTTCTTAGATTACTCATGACTGTGTTACGTTTACATTGACCAAGGCGGCGGTGGCATCCACACGGACAGGTCATTTTGTTAGCGATACGCTTTTTTTTGAGTATGCACTGGAGGGCATAAATAACCTGTTCATTATGCTCGAGGCCCAGCAGTTCCCGGTAGTCGTCAAGTTCTCCGTTGACCCCATGACGCAACTCTCCAAAGACAAACGGTGTGCTGTATTTAAGTTTCAGGCTCATTGCGTACAAATAAGGTACAATCAGCCGTTGGCTAAATTCATGAATGTCAGGCTTCTTTTGGAGCTCAATCATCAGGCGAAGGGGGGATCCGAGGCAAAGACGCCCACCCCCATTGTGATAGTCTTCATTACGCGGGATTTTCCCGTCCAGTTCTGTGACCAACGGTAACACTCGAGGAAATGATGGCGGCACTTCAATTCGCAGTCGGTAACTTTCTGTGACCGCAGGATGGCCCTCAGCTGTGTGATTCAATTCGAAGTAGCCCTCCAAGATCAATCCTTCCCCGTGGGAGGGCTGGATTGATATGAAAGGCTGACTGCGTAAGAATTCTTCTATGCCAGGAGTTTTATCAGTTAGATTCAATGTCTTTGCACCACGGTCGAACAGGATTGCCAGTGATGATATTTGGCCGCCCAGGTTCCTGGAGAGACTTTAGGTTGGGAAGGATGATTCCCATTTCTGTTTTTGGAATACGTACTTTGAACTTTTCTTGAGCAAACCTCTCAATTCTTTCTTCAGAATAGAGTGCTTCCAGATTCTTAAAGTCGCTACGAGCCTGGGTCAGCCAGCGCTCGAAATTCTTTTCAAGCATATATTCTCTGCAGTCCGGTCGATGCCACTTGTCTGCAAAGTCCTCAGCTTGATTCACCGGATTGGGAACTCGGGGTATTGTTGGACTGATGTAGCTATCCATGTCTTTCAGGATGCGCTCCATTGCTGAGGCTACGTCTTGCTCACCTTGATAAGCGTAGGCAGCAAGTGTGGTGATGATGATGGAGATCGGTTTACACTCCGGATTGGAGATGAACATGGAATCACGGTGGCGTTTGAGAAGTTGTATCGCCTTTTGCAATGGGGTTTTCCATCGCCATACTGGCAGTTTCTCAACCTTGGCCTGCAAGGCCATGTTCCTGAGCCTCTCTTGGAAGCCTGTTGCAATCGCCATCCTCGCTTCGAACCATAGGGCATAGCCTTCAGAGTTGGAAATCAGCCAGTTTGGGTCAATGGACGAGTAGTTGGGGCGGCGATTGTCGGTGATACTGCCAGCATGCTTAGCAACGGACGTGGCAAGCTCTTGGTTCACTCCGTTTCTTGCCATCGCGGCTGCTAGTAGTGCTTGCGTCCCAGTCTCCTCAGGGATTGACGGCACAATATCTTCCGAAAACCTGAGTTGATCTGAATATTCGAGACACCAACAACGATGCTTCTCCTCAATCTCATTTTCGATTCGTCGAGCTGTCTTATAGGCTTCAAGCTCAACTCCGATGAGGACCTTCAGATCCTTTTGCGAGTGTGTTGCTTTGCTGATGCCATGCTCTAGCCGACAACCGACATCAAGATCGAAAGCTTCATCTTCATGTAACGGTCGGATTACTGTACCGAGACGAAATGATCCCTGGGCATAGATTCGCGGTTTGTTCACCTTAAGTTTGCCGTCGCAGAACCATTTCCCTAGATCATTATAGCGGTCCTGGGCTTTTTCGTAGGAACTGGCGGGTATGTCCAAACTGTCTACGATGGCCTCGATTATCTGTGTTTTCGCCTTCATGGTCGTCTAGCTGTTGTTTGTTGAGTTAATTGATCGATTTTGTGAACAGGATCAAAGGGAGCCGCCTGATGCTCTAAAAATCCTAGATCGAAGAGTTCCGATGAGGCGTGACGCCATTCGACCTCACCTAGCGCCAAGAGCTCATCACTTAGTTTATCGAGCTCAAAATCCCCCGGTGCCGCTTTAGGGTTAATCTCGAAGAAGCGGTCTTTCCCAAGAAGATGATGAACCATCCCCGAGGCGGACTGAGACTGACCTCTCATCATGAAGTCGATTACGGGAGCCGCCATTTTCACCATTCCTCCCATGGTCTGGAGATCCTTCAGGGAGATTATTTCCTCTGTTGTGCCGATACGAAATGCCGCGATTTCACTCTGCGGTTTTTCAAGATATCCCATTGCCTCTGTCACTGCGATCATGACGGGATTGTTTGCCCAAACACCTCCATCAAGAAGTTGAAGACCTGAGTCGGTAACTTGGGGAGGCAAATAAGTCGGGGCAGCACTCGTCGCCATCGCCACATGAACGGCACTTTCCTTGTAATCTGTTTGCAGTCGCTCGTGATGAGCCGTCTTGAAAATGTGAATTCCACGGAAGGCGGGGTCGTATGCGGGAATGAGAAGACGCTTAGTGCTTTCTCCGAATTTGTGTACTCCGAGCAATTCCTGAAGAGCCGCCTGCAAGCCCTCTGCTGAATGTTTGACCTCCAGCCAGTGTTTTGCTTTAGCGAGGTGCTTGGGAGGGAATATTTGTTCCGCCTTATTGAGATAGAGATCCTTGATTTTTTCGGCAGAAAAACCCAGCCCTAAGCCGATGGCGATTATACCGCCAGTGCTAGTACCAGCGATGAGGTCGAAATGGTCGATGACCCTCGTTCCCCGTTCCTTTTCCCATTTGGCCAGAAAGGAGGCCGTGAAGAGTCCTTTAAGTCCTCCCCCATCAAGGGAGAGGATTTGAAATCGCTTTGCTGTCATAACGGGCAGTGTAAGCCATACGATGGCTTACGCAACCCTTTTTTACAACTTGCTGTGATTATCTTGTGGGTACGTCTCCTCTAACCGTATACGAGCCACGATTGGATTCACTTGAAAGATCTCAGCCAGTTCCTCTACGACCTTGGATCGATGTGACTCCTTTAGAATATCCCCAAATTGAGTAGGCTCGGTGAAGGGATGCACAACTTTTCTTACCAGAGGTATAGGAAGCAAGAGACTACCAATCGCGCGATTTGCCTGCCATTCCCACCACTGGCCATTGTATTTGGGGATTCCCGTGGCAGGTTGGACGTCAGAGCTTCGGCACATGAAATTACGAGGCCTATTGTGTCCTAGATCAGTACCAAATAGGCTTGGGGTTGATTCCGCGATGAAAAGTCTGGGATGAAGTAATCCATGCCCCCCCTCATGGGCTAAGGTTGATCTCAGGCGCCTCTCGGATCTGCTCGTCCCTTCTTCGTCCAACCATCGGGCCACAGTGAAACCTGTAACTGCACCCATAGAATTGAATACGGTCGATCCCATGATGTCCTGTCCTAGATCCTCGTAGAGTAACGGAACCCGCCAGTAACTCTCGAGAAACCGGTCGATCTCTATTGCCTTCGGATCTGTGGGAAGCGCTTTGGCCTCTCGCAGTGCATCGATGCAGATTTGGTCAATTTCCTTAAGTTCGTAATGTAACCGGAGGCTAAATCTCCCTTCGGTGACTCGAAACTCTTTCACGATAAGTCGCTCAAACGCTCCTGAATTTTTTCCGCAGGCATCCCACTCTCAATTTTATTTCTTACCGTTCTGAACGCCATCCCAACTGCAGGATCCGAGAACATCAACTGGCGTATCGATTCGGCTTCATCTCGGAAGTCGAATTTTTTGAGGTCTTCGGCCGAAACACCTATTTCAGCTGCGAGCATTTCAATTCGGTCATCTGAAGGAAATCTACGCCCAAGCTCGATATCAGAAAGAAAGGCTGCAGATACGCCGATCTTATTGGCAAGAACACGAAGTGAGATCCCTTTTTTTTCACGGAGGTCCCTGAGATTGCCTCCGAAGGAGGTTGATTTGCTCATAGCGTAAGCTTACGCCGCCATTTGCAAATTTTCCACACTTTCTTCGTTGCTATGTAAGTACAACGGGCACTTGGCTCAGGTCTGTCGTGTAGTGGGGGGAGTGCCTCTCTGACCTCATCCGCCATCCCTTTCCTGACCTCAGGGTACCCTGTGAGGCGCGGGTGATGACTGGGTTCTTGGGATCACCCAGTCGGCGGTTGATCTCATCGACGATCTTATCCACGTGGATCGTTGAGCTTGGCCGATCAAATAGCTCCGGCTGGTACTCATCCTCGGTAACGAGGTTTACCAACTGAACGCCAGTCTTCTTGTAGCGATAGCCCGGACGGTAGATCTGCCGAAGGAGATCCCTGGCTACGGTCATCAACTCCGCTGATGAAGAGGTGGGGCGATCCAGCGTGATGGCAATTCCACGGGAATACTGGGGCTCCTCCTTCTTAAAGCGGTTGGTTTGGACGAATACCTCCATCCGGGTGGCCAAGAGTCCGAAACAACGGACTTTCTCACTTGCTCGGGCAACATGGTTGGCAAGGGCCTCTTCCAGCTCCTCTAGAGACTCCACAGGGCTTCCGAAGGAACGGCTGGCCATGACTCCCTTCCGATCTGGGGGCATTTCTTCCAACTCCAGGCACGGGATGCCGTTGAGCTCCCGGAGCATCCTTTCCCCGATCACCCCCATACTCTTGCGAATGGAAGCAGGATCAGCCTGTTTGAGTTCAAGGGCCGTCGTGATGCCCATGCTTTTTAGTCGCAGGGAGAGATTCCTCCCCACACCCCAGAGATCCCCGGCTTCCATTCGGGAGAGAATCTCCTCATCCCGGCCCGTGATGTCGAAGACTCCACCCGTGACCGCCTTGTTCTTCTTCGCGTGGCGATTCGCGGCCTTGGCAAGGAGCTTGGTGTGTGCCATCCCGATACAGACCGGAATGCCGGTCCAACGGAGCACCTTCGCTCGGAGGGCTCGTGCCTGCTCCTCGCCGAATCCCTCGGGGAGTTGCAGAAAGGCCTCGTCAATCGAGTAGACCTCGATGGAAGGAACCTCATCCCGGAGGATCGACATCACCCTGGCGCTCATGTCGCCGTAGAGCGTGTAGTTGGAACTAAAGACCTGAACCCCATGCTTCCGGATCACCTCCTGCTGTTCATGCAAAGGAGCACCCATCGGAATCCCTAGCGCCTTGGCTTCCTCGCTTCGGGAAATGATGCAGCCGTCGTTGTTCGAGAGCACGACCACGGGCTTTCCCACCAACGCAGGATTAAAGACCCGCTCGCACGAGCAGAAGAAGTTGTTGCAGTCGACCAGTGCGATCATCGCGCTTGATGGATGATGTAGGTAACAGCACCCCAGATGGTCAGTTCTTGATCCTCCCCGACTTCGATGGGCTGGAAGGCTGGGTTCTCGGCCTCCAGGGTGATCTTTCCATTCCGCTTCCTGAATCGCTTCACAGTGAACTCCCCGTCGATCATGGCGACAACGATCTGCCTGTCTACTGGAGTGACAGAGCGATCAATCATCAAGAGATCACCGGGATGGATTCCGGCATCCCGCATGGACTCCCCCTTCACCCGGACGTAGAACGTTGCGGCAGGATTTCGGACCAGCTCCTCATTCAGGTCGATCCCTCGCTCTAGGTGGTCATCGGCAGGAGAAGGAAACCCCGCCTCCACGGACGCAGAGACCAGAGGAAGACTTGTACGCTTCTCGAAGGGGATTGGAGCCTCGATTTCCATGGCCAATGATTGCTCCTGCCCTCGGCGTAGTCCAGAGCTCAAAAAAAGAACCAGGGGACATGGATTCTGGGGATGGCAAGCCAACCGCCGCGTCTTTCAACCCTGACTCCAATTCAAATATCTGGTAGATTTGTCTTTTGGGTCAAGAAAGTCTCATGAAAAAGAACGTTCAGAAGTGTTTGGGAGATATGGTTAGAACGAGGATAAAACTTTTTTGTATAGATAATTAATGGATCATATATGAAAGCGAAAACGTGAAAAAGTGACTTGCGCGCGATGGCGTGTCGAAGCCTCCGCATTTTTATCCCCAGTATTTTCCAGAAATAATATTGGCTGAAAAAGTTGGCGTTGTTGTGGAAGTGTCGATTGAAGGAATGGCGTGGGCTGAGAAGGGCATGTTTGTCTTCAGATCCACGAGTTTGCAGCCCTTATATTGGACCTTCGCGGCTGAATAGATCTTCTGGTGGATCGAGGTTAGTTGCTTGAAAAACTCCTTAACGGTTTCATCGCAAAAGGTCGAAAGTGGCGTGAAGGTCTCTGGCTTCATCTGTTCCCACGCCTTGTCATCGTCCCACTCAGATTCAGTAGGATTCCGACCTCCGATCATGGGGATCTTTAGCATGTCGTTCTCGATTAGAAACGGCATTTGTGGCCCGTGGGTGAGGTGGCTCCGCAAGTCATAGAATATCTGAAGTGGGTTCACGGCTTCGCCTTCCATTCCCAAAGCAGCATCCATCTTGCTGATCATATCGCGGACGTGCCCTACTCGTGAGAGTAAGCAAAATAGCAAATCGAACTGATCTTCGCATGAATGCTCGGCCTTTGCTTTCAGAATCACATGCTCGAGGGAAGCCACAATATCGACAATCTTTTTGGCGCTTTGAGCCATGGAATAGTGTGCCTGGTAAAAACGCCTTCTTGCAGGAATCTTCTCCTGTGAAAGACCCTTCAACTCAAGCGGATGTGCTGTTCCGTCATTGCCGATAAACTCCCTCCACACCGTTTCGTATGTCGGGAGATACTGACGAATCCAATGCGCATTCTCTCGCTCAAACTGATCACCATTTTCGAGATTCATTTTTAGGAGAATGTTAATCTTAGCTGGCACAAACAAACGACCTAGCTTAAGATAGGGAGTTTGGCTGGTTGTTCGAAACAAAAATCGCTTGGGAGCGTATAGGTGTTAGGGCCTATCCCAATAGACTAATGATAGCCGAAATGATTTCTGCTAGGCTGGCAGCAATCGGCAGTCCATTAAGCATAGCCCGAACCACACTCTTCTTCGGATTGGGCTTTTTGAGCTCCTCTTCAATAGAAGCTAAAATCTCATTCGATTCTCGTCTCTGCTCATTGGATAGATCTACAGAATGAACTAGAGTCACAAGTTCCGAAAAAAGCTTTTGTATTTCAGGATTCTGAATTTGCTGCGAAGCGTTTTGAGAGATGTGACTGCCTCGAGCAAATTGCTGAATTATCGGGCCACTATTGTGCAGTATGTGCAGTGAAGAGGGTGATATTTCGGCTGTAGACTGTTCTGGCAAGCGATCTTCTAATTCTTCCAATTTATAATAAAGCTCTCTAAAAAGAGGTGATAACACGGCTTCCTGGAAGGCATTAATAAAATGGTTGATTTTTGATGTGCCTACGGAGAAAAAACTAACTAAAAACGGTTGAAAAGCGATTTTTCCACAGTGTATTGCAAAAAGAAGTTGATACATAAGAGAAACACGTTCGTCGGTATCAACGGGGAACTCTAAAGGTGAACTGCCGGCCCATCCAGTATTTCGACTCGTCTTATCAGCAAGCCATTCATCAAGATCTACTGCAGGATTTTTCATTAATTGCTCATGAATAACCTGAAAAGTTGTATCCGATGAACAGAAATAAGCCAAGATATTGAGACGATTCTCAAACGTGCCCATGTCGGCCCGCAAGAGATCTTGGCTGTAGTCCGTAAATTGGCGAATAGTGCGACGAACTGATGAAGCAGTAATGCTCATTACTTATTTATTGTATGATCCTAGATGACCTATCTTGGATTGTTACTGGCATCAGACACTGCTATGCAGGAAAAATGCCAAAACACTGTAGAGATTGCTGATTGAGTTCATAGGCTTGGCAGCATCTATTTTGAGAATGAACTCGAAGCAATCAAAAATAGATAGATTAAAGTAATTGCTCCAACAATCATCAGAAACCAAATTAAAGCGAGGATCCATTTCGCTGGACGCGGCTGGAGCAAGACTTCAATGAAACGAGCATGTCCTTCTTCGCTTTTAACGTAGGTATTGATCTGATTAAAGGTTGTAGGGGGATAGTATAAATAGGAAATGGTTAGCTGCTCCTTAGCAACCATCGATGGAATATAAATTTCATCTCCCGTATCCGGAACTTTTCTTATCTCGTGGGCGATGGCGGGGTAAATCTGGTAGTTCGGGGTAAGGTAATTGTGACCAATACAGATGCCAGTTGCTGTAGAGTTCCCTGCATTCCTGATTACAATGCTATGTGTAAAAACGTCAAACTCATTGTCTGTTCGCACCCTAAATGTGGAAATATGGCCATAGTGAGTGTAAAGTTTGGGGCGACGCTCAAAGTATCGATTTACAAGCGCACCAGCGACCAACGTCACAAGCGGAGTTGTGATGCTCCAAATAAGAGACCAATGTATCATATCGATTGTGAGTGTAACAAATATGGATATAATACCTAATAGAGCATTTTAGAAATAGTTTTCATTTGATGCTCGATCTTGCTTGGTAGATTTTCGGTCAATCATACGCCTTCTTCTGCAATTTTGAGCAGATGGGCTTTTAAGTTTTCTGTTGAGGGAGGGTTCTCTTGATTAAGCTCCCGAGAAATCATTTCTCTAAGCTCCTGAACCTCATTCATTTGGAATCCGATTTGTAGTTCTTCTTAACCCTGTAGCAGAGAGAAATGTCAGTTTTACCCCTTCAGCGAGTAGGTGGTGCTGCGCTTGTTTCCCTCGATGTGGACGAAGCCGCTGTTGGCCCTGAGGAAGGCGGTGAAGCGGGGGCGGGCCAGACCGACTTCCTTGAAGATCACTGCCGAGGACACCTTCTTCCCCCCAGATAGGATCTTGGAGAGCTGGGCCTTGATCTCCTCGTCTGAGATCTTGGGGAGACGACGACGGGTGCTTTTTCCTGCGGGGGTGGCTTTGGAGGCTTTGGCAGCCTTGGGGCCTTTAGAGGAGAGGCCGAAGCGGGAAAGCAGGGATTCCACCTCTTTCAGCTCCTTGGCGTACTTCTTGTGAACGGCGGCGACTTCCTGGGAGATCTTCTTCTCGATGGTGGCCTTGGCCTTGAGAACCTGCCTGGAGGCTTTCTTCTCTAGGGCGGCGAATTGCTTCACGAGATCGAGGGATGGTTTTGTCTTAGGCATAAAGGAGTTATGAGAAGAGGCCCTATCGGAGGCAATCATTTTCCCATGATGGAAGTGGGCGATCCTCTGACCTTAAAGCCGATAATACTGCTGAATCGCTGAACGCAGTCCTGCGATGGAGATTCCTCTGGCCATCGAGTCTTTTAGTGACTCGCGGATGCCTTTCCAATCCTTGGAATCCTCTGGGAAAGCCTCCAGAAACAGCCTCAGGTCATCCAAGATCGTTGAAGGCAGCTCGGGACCGGGTTCGCCGGGAAGGGTGGCGGCCAACTGGAACACATCGTTTCGGTGCTTCTTGATGTCCCTTGAGTCAATTTGTTCTCCGTTCTTTTCCCGTTGGAAGAGATCAGCCCATGCCTTGGCCTTCAACGGGATCAGGGCTGTGGCACTGGCGATAGGCAGGCCGTCCTGAATGACATGATGCTCTCGAATCAACGAATAGTAGGCCTCATCCATGAGGAGTGCCGATAGGCTGTGGTAATCCCCGTCAGAAGGAATCGGCACGACCCTTTGCCCCGCACCTAGATCGATGACATCTGGCTTCCTGCTGAAGAACTCAAGCTCCTTGGGAAACTCCGGATTCGTCGGACGACGGAATCGGTGGAGCTTTTGCAGCCCATTGACACGTTCCTCAATCTCATAGCCCCCTTCCTCCCGGAAGGCATGAATTGCTGCCACAAAAGCCAGATCCACCACCTCGATGATCAAAACAATATCGAGGTCCTTGGTGCCTCGAAAGGTGTCATCCATTGTGGAAAACCACTCATCGCAGGCAGCTCCACCGATGAGGACGAAGGCCCCCTCGTAGTCACGGAAACGCTCCCGAAATAGTTTAATTCCTCTGATCATACCAATGGACTCCTTGGATTAGTTCCTCCAGCTCCTTCTGGATACGCTCGTCGTGCGAATCCCTGAGAGAGAGATAGAGGGAAAGCACATCCACATTCGAGTTATCCCCCAGCAGCTTCGGCTCATAGGCCCAGCCTTCCATTTTGACAGTGGCCGCTTCCGCATCAGGACAACGGATCACCGTCCCCTTTCTCAGCCATCCTTCGAGCATTACTTGGCTTAGGGCATAGGTCGGCAGACGATCCTCATTGATCATCGTCTTCTCGCTCAGAGCGCTGATTCCAGCCCGCAGCGCCGGATATCCCGGGGTTGCCCACTGCACCCAGAGGGTCTTGCGGACAGGGGAAGAGAGCTTCTCCATGGCAAGATCCCAGAGCTCTCGGCATTCGGCCACGAATCGCATCGACACACTGCGTCCCTTACGCTGCACCTCGCACAGGCCTGCCTCCTCCAGTTCATCCTTCACCTTACTCAGAGTCATGGTGGAGTAGCCCAGATCTCTGGCGATCTGATTTAATGGCCTGCCATCGAGACGTTGCCGCTGGAGGTGATAGAGCAGGACCAGCTGTGCGGCAGGGCTGAGCCTGTCGCGTCCTTGGATTCCTTTTCGGGGAAAGCGCTCCCGGAAATCCACCAAGGCTCCGGGAAGAAAGCACTGCGTCCCGGGCACGATGAATGGGATGCCTTTCTGAACCAACCTCTGCCTGGTAATGGAGTCGATGGCATCCAGAACAAAGATCACCGGAGCCTTTACATGGGGACGGAGGAGATTTGCCTGTTTTTCATACTCCCCAGGGGATCCAGTTTCCCAAGCCTCATTTTCCAGAGCCAGCGTCCATGCTCGCCCGAACAAATCAGCTTGGTAGAAGGCAAAACGCTCCCTCAGGAAAACGGGTAGATTAGGCATCGCAACAAGACGAAGCCCCGGCTCTGTGTCGAGCAGCGTCTTGAGATATTCCTTTAGGTTTTCTAGAGGCAGCGTCCTCACGTTGATAAACCTACAATGAACGATAAACCTGTCAAGGTTATCGTTCTTTCTTTGGTTTATAGTACTTTACCAAAAACCTTTACAAAGCTTTGAACTTCAAAAGGGCAGAGGCTTGATTCCAAAAGAACTGAATCAGAATAGAAAAAGGGCAGGTCGGTGTGACCTGCCATTTGAGAGGATTGGGGAAGACTCCACTTCAGTAGGAGCCTATATCTTTCCCTGGTATGTTTCAGAAATCCTGTCTGAAGGGAGTCTCCGCCGGGGGGGGCAGCGTCTCTGGGGCGATTCTACCTAGGGAGCTGCACGCGGAGAAACCCGACCTATGAAGCGGGCGGTTCAGAAGTGTCTGGGGGATGTGGTTAGGGAGATAATGAAGGGCACTTGAGACGCGCTGTCCCCTTTGAAGTGTGAGGAAAAAGATGGCGTTCAGACATATACAGTCATTTTGCCAGGAAAAGAACACCAGCATCGTTAGCAGATAAACTTCTTTTACGAGATCTATGCTGCATTAACCGGAACTAAAGCAACCCCCGCTGGAGGAAAAAATCAAAGACGCCAGCGGCTGGGGGGTAAGTTTATTGTTTATTGTCGGGTAGGGTGTGCTGCTGAATGTACCCAGGGTCGTCAAACTCAATGGTTGTGAGATTCGCCCCGCGCTGTTTAAAGCGGTTAAAGAATAATTCACCGCTCATACCTATGAAGCGTAATTCATGGATACTGTCAAATTCGGATAGTATGTCGATGAACTCACCAATTGTAAAAGGATCTTTGTCTAAGTCTCGATTGTGAAAGCTCACAAGTGGCATAATATATAGAGTTGATTTAAAGCTTTGTGCGTAAGGATTATTGGATGGTTAGTTTAATTGATAATGGATGTTTTTTGTGTGAAGCCTTATTAGTGAAAGTGAATTGCAACTCAGCAAGAATTGGGCAGATCTATTAATGGTTTGCATTACTAGAATCAATTTTAAGGACACGATGTGATGCGGTCTCAATTAGAGTATCAAGAGACCTAAATAGCGTGTATGCGGATATATTCATAGCATAAAGGTCTGCCAATGCTTCTTCTCGAGAGGAAATCGCAATGTCAATGAACTCCAATCTGTCCTGCTTGGCTCCAGTGGTTTCTGAAAGTCGTATAGCTTCTTTGTGACTGCAAAATACACATGCCTTTTCGTCCTCTTTAAGGGAAATAGTATACCAACACTGTTGGATAGCATGGCGTTCGTGAACGGTTGCAAATGGTCCTAATATATGAATATGTGGACTCGATGAGCAGTAAGTTCTTCCGTGGCCCAATTCTGAATAATAAATCCAAATACGAACTGAAGTTGCATCTTTAGGTGGATCGCGGAATGCAAAGAAAGCTGCAACATACGGCGACTCTGTCCAGTCAAGAAGCGGCGAAGGAAATCCATGATGACGAAGAAAAGCTAGGTATTCAAAATTTGGAAAGTTGGGCTTTAAATCGCGATAGGATACTGCCGCATCCTCTATAAAAGGAATATTTGACAATTCGTAGTTCCCACAGAAACGTCGAACTGACCCGCAGTCCTGCATGTAATGATTTAGAAGCATGCCTCTCAATCCATGCCGTTCAAGTGTTGATTCAAGTTCCCATGCACTCGATCCATGTCCTCTAAATAGTGGCAAGCTTCTGCCGTCTGGGTGGGAATTTGTAAAGCATCGACTCTTAGGAATAAGCTGATCAAATCTTTCCTTACATTCACGCCAAGAAAGTGGATTCATATTCAATATCTAACCTCGACAATGAGCTGCCACGGTTTGCTTCTGGTACGAAAAGCTACTCCTTAGCTGTCATGTTAAAAGATTCAAAGGCATGGTGATTAGGTCTATCGGATTACTAGCCTTCACGTTCATAGTGCAGGACAGTTCGTCCATCTAATGTATGAGCCCGACCAATAAGTGACACTGGAGCGGAATATAGTTTGGGAACAGGCTCCAATTGCACTTTGAGGGATTGCAATCTATATAACTCGATCAATAAAAGAAACAAGCCACCAACGGCATTGAGTGTATTTATGAGATGAGCTTTACTAAAATTATTAGCCCGATCATGCTTGATTCCGTTGTGATCTATCCACCAATCAGGGTTTTTTGATTTTCGCCAATTTATCCACGGTTTCAAATCAAGACCAAAGCGTGGCATCGAAAGAGTATACGAAGGAAGCTTGGGAATGTACTTTGTAAGTATTGACTTATATTGGTTGATATTTTGAGGTTTTTTGTCCGGTTCCAGTTTGAGGCATATCGCTTTAGAAACAACATCAACTTCAGATCCGGCTGATAGAAGAAGCCGAACCATCTCGACTGAGTGGCACTTGTAGTTAGATGGAACGAACTCGACAAAGCGAGATAACCTTTCGAGATCTGCCTCCAAAGAGAGAAAATAATTCCAATGCAGAAGTTGAGAGGTGTGTTGAATTGCCATATTGACTGCAAATCTAATTTAAAGCGGGTAAAGCTGATGGTTTTTATTATTCTCAAATAGACGGTACAAGCATCTTATTGTTTGGGTCGTCGATTCAATTGACGGATCATGCCGTATAAAATCATTGCGTGACCCAATGCAACAACCGCTGTGCCAGTCCATTCCTGAACCTTGTTCAACAATAGGCCTATTCCCAACGCTAGTAGCGGAACTATTGGAATGACAGGAATCCATGACTTCTTGAAGATCATACAGAGGACGAACCAAGTAGTCCAAAACCCAAAGACTAAAGCCAGTAATGTCTGGTAGCTGCTCACTGTTGCTTATTGGACTTATAGATAAGGAAGCCACCACCTGCGGTGCCAGCGAGAGGAACTCCATATCGGGTTCCGGCATCAAGCCAATTGAATTGGCTTGTGCCAAACACAGCGTTCCTACCTGTTAAATTCACCCGTCCGGGAATCACTTTTTGGTAGCCTCCAAACATGGATTTCAATCCAGATGGGTTCGCGAGTTCAGCCTGAATAGCGTCAAACTCGACGTAGTCTAAACGGTTTCCCACTCCAGTCATTAAACGACGGAACAAGGACATTTCCCCAGCAGCGTATGGTGCGACCCATGTTGTCGGAACGGTCACCCCATCGACTAGGCGGTTTCCAAGGGTGCTATCTGAGGACAATGCAAATTTGCCGTCGATAGGGAAACTACCTATCTTCGGATCAAAATATTGAGTGACCCTAATGGATCCACTTTCTGCTTCACTCCCTCCTACCGCCGACTTGGCTAAGGAAATGCCAAAGGATTCAAGACGGAGTAAAGGCAATGTTTGTATCGCCCCATAACCAGCCGGGCCCCCAAGGGTTTCGCCCACAGAATGAGCCCCCTGATCAAGCGCCCATAGGCCCCCTCCCACAACTACCCCTGGTGCTCCATTTACAGTTCCCAAGATTGATCCAGCGCTTGATCCAAGAGAATAGCCAAAGGCATTGGGCGATGAGTTGAAATTGGCGTAATTGTTTTGACCAAGTAGCCCAAGCCCCCCAGCTGAACTATCGGTAAAACCATTACCGATAGACTTACCAAACCTCCCATCGGGGTCATATCCGTTCACCGGATCGCCGTTGCAGTAGGAATAGAGGTCCATGCTGGCGACATGGCCCTCGGGGTCGGGACTGATGAATGCTCTCAGTGGGCTCGATAGGAGCAATCCTGGGATCAGGATGTACCCGAGAAGGCGTTTTTTCATGGCTGGGGGTGGGCTTGACCTGAATCCCAAAGGAACACAATCAGGAGAACTCTTGTCATACAAGAAAGAAAGAGGAGAAAGAAAAATGATTTTGTGGAGCTCTGCAAGAGTAGTCAAAAGAGGGGCTTTGAGCGGGCAATGAAAAGGGCAGGTCGCTGTGACCTGCCCTTTGAGAGGTTTGTTGAAGATAGCCCCTCAGAAGGGGGCTAGTTCTTCCCTGATATGTTTCAGAAACCCTGTCCGAAGGGCGTCTCCGCAGGGGGAGCCACCGTCTCGGGGGCGATTCCACCTAGGGAGCTGCCCTCGGAGGCATACAAGCCGTCACCGATTTTTCGGACACCGGCGAGCTTGCCGACGCGGACGTAGAGGGTCTGCTTGGGATTCTTGGCGGTCCACTGGTAGCCGTCCTGTTCGAGGCCGATGAGGATCTCGGTGACCTTCATCGGGCGGTTGTAGCGCTGGAGCACCTTCACCACGGCAGGGGCGAGGGGGCCGCTGGGGGAGCGAGGACGCGGTTTGCCGGACAGAAGAGAGGATCCATCGGTCGATTTCTTGCCAGAGCCAGGGGGACGGCCTCGACGGCGGGGAACCGCAGCCTCCCCGGCAGGGAGCACCACAGCAGGCTCTGGAAGTTCCAGGGTAGCCCCGATAAGCTCATGGAGCTTGGTGCCCAGACGCTCGATCTTTTGGGCAATTTTGAAACTCTGCTTGAGGATCTGGCTGTTCTTGATGGTCATTGGAAATCGTTGATATAAAGAAGAATATCCGTGGAATGCATCATCTTTTCCAGAAGGAAAAGTGCACGGCATTTACGAAGCCCGCCGCTCCTTCATTCCTCGCGGAGGCTTATAAATAAAGGATCCGCAGCCGATCTGAGGCCTGCAGATTGGGTGTGAACACATTGATTCTAGGGAGGCTGCACTAAGCAAAACGCTTATTCTTGATGTGGTCGATTTTAGCTCTATTAAGGCCTTAATCATTGGTCATGTATTACTTGCGCGCAAACATGGAAAAACATCGCAGGGAGGAAGACGACTTCGTCACAAAATAGTTGTTGTATCCGTTAACAAATCTGCACTACACGGGGCGGAGTTAATCGGCTGCCGTGGAGTTTTCCAGGTGTGACTGGGAAATAAAGCGGAGTTGAGAAACCCCCCACCCAAAAAAACCCCCAGAACATGGAAACCTCCGACAACAATCGGCTGCTCCGCTCTGCCGAAAAAACTAAGAATTCGCGGCTCTCTGCAACTGCTGCAAAAAGTCCCCATGCCAGACGCTGGCTGAATGTTTGCATGATAAGTGCGGCGCTGAGTCTTGGAGGAATAGGCCACGGCCACGCACAGACGGCACCGACGCTGACTCCGAATGGAGGGACCTTTACTACTCAGCAGAATGTCTTTGTCTCCACGACAAACAGCTTCGGGAGTGTTTTTTATACGGTCAACGGCACGGCTCCGACGACCAACTCGCTGCCGCTTCTGAGCAACAGCACCATTCTGATTTCTCAGCCCACGACGCTGAAGGTGGCAGCATTTGTGGGGACCAACAGCGCGGTGACGACTGCGAACTTCAACATCACCGGCCAGGTGGGGACCGGGGTAATAAGCAGCGTTGTCCTGAGGGCAGATGGCACGGTTTGGACGGCAGGAGATAATTCCGTAGGCGAGCTTGGACTTGGTAATTTCACCTCCGCAACGACTCCCATGCAGACAACTGGGCTCTCAGGAATAACAGCACTTTCCTGTGGATATCTACATGTTCTTGCATTGGATAATGATGGAGATGTTTGGTCATGGGGAAATAACGGCAATGGTCAGCTTGGAACAGGCAATGAGGGGGTCAGCTACAGCATTCCTGGACAGATATCAACTTTGAGCGGAATGGTTGCGGTTGCAGCGGGATGGTACCATAGCCTTGGACTTCGGAATGACGGTACTGTCTGGGCATGGGGCTACAACGGTGTAGGAGAGTTGGGCAATGGGAGCACTAGTGATAGCGCTATTCCAGTTCAGGTTCAGGGGCTTCCGACGAATATCGTGGCTATTGCAGCTGGACAGTATCACAGCTTGGCTTTGGACAGCGGCGGAAATGTCTGGGGCTGGGGATACAATGCTGATGGGGAGTTGGGGCTAGGAAATAATTCTTTCGGGTATGCCAATCCCCAGCAAATGACGGGATTGACTGGAGTAACAGCTATAGCAGCAGGAATGACTTATAGCGCATTTATATCGACCAATGGGACTGTATGGACGACGGGAGCAAATGGCTCCGGTCAACTTGGAAACAATACGACCAATGGCAGCTTAATTCCTGTACAGGTGAGCGGACTGACTGGGGTTGGTACGATTTCCGCAGGAGAATACTTTTGTTCAGCCCTCAAAACCAATGGAACGGTTTGGACATGGGGTGATAACAGCGCCAGGGAGCTAGGTAATAATTCGACCAATGCCTTCAGCACTATTCCGGTGCAGGTGACATCTCTTACTAATGTGATGGGATTGGTGAGTCAGGGATATCACAGTTTGGCAGCTCTCACTAACGGAACAGTGGTTGGATGGGGGGATAATGCATCTGGAGAGCTTGGGCTCGGATCAACGAATGGGAGCGCTATCCCAGTAGTGACTCAATTTGTGGCGGTACAGACAAACCAGGTTCCTCCGACACCAGCCAATGTCATGGTGAACTACAACGGGGCAGGTCAGGCGACTGTGAGTTGGAGTGAGAAAGGAAGCCTCACTCAGAGCTTCACGATTCAGCAAAGTACCAATGGAGGCACCAACTGGTCGAGCATCGGAATAGTCCCTGGAAATCAGACCTCGTACATAGTTGCCGGCCTGACAAGCAGCAGCAACAGCTTCCGGGTTATAGCCAATGGAACCTACTCCAGTTCGACAAACTCCGTCAGTGCGACATCTTTGATAACATTTTCAATTACAGGTACTAATGTTGCCCCGGCAACGCTGACCTTCACTCCCACGGTATCTTCAGCAGCTGGCACTTGGAACCAAATTGCTTACTACGAGGGAACTGATCTCTTGGGAACGGCGACCAACTCTTCCCCGGTGAATCTCTCAGGAGTAGTTGCGGGGCCTCATACATACACAGCAGTTGTCAGTTCAACCAATGGAATTGTGGCCGAGGGTTCTGCCAACATAACAGTGACTATCCCGCCGACGCCATGGCTGAACTCACAGTTCACAAACCCATATATTCTCAACTTCTATGTTGATTCAGTAGATCAGTTGCAGGGGGTAGTGCTGCCATCTACAAACGCATATTCAAGCAAACCCTGGTTCCAACAGCTGGCACTTCCATCGATTTATGGTGTTCTCTATTCAAATGCATATACGAAGTTTCAGACCAATACTCCATATCTTATAACTTCACCTTGGGCCGCCTTTGGATCTGCTGGAGGAGGAACACCTCTTTATACCGGCAATACTTACACTTTTGCTTTTTGTGAAGGTGGATTACCCATTACAAGCACTAACTTTACGGTTTATACCAATCAGGCATCAAACAACTATAATGCCAGTGATTTTCAAATATTGGTCTATAATGCAAGTCAGTTTCCGGGAACAAATGTGACTCCTGTAGCAACAAATTATTTCTCTATCCCGAGACAAAACAGCACAAACTGGGCAGCATTTCAGAATGGCGGATACATTTATACTAATATATTCAGTAATAATGGATGCACATTGACAACTACAGTTGCTTACAATCTTGGAGGTGCCAGCCAAGGTTATCTTTTAACGGGAAGTAATGCGGGGATTCCATCAGATAGTCCATTTATTGTCACACACTCGGCAACCGGATCTAGCAACTACTATGTTGTGAACTACAGGGGTGTCGCCTATGACACTAATAATACCCAATATCCTCTGACTGTTACAAATACGAATAGCGCCTCTAACTCAGCAACATATAATTACGGATATACCCTTGATTTCATGAACAGCCCTGCCTGGATTTCAACCAGCCTGAGCATTCCAAACTTTCAGGGGCAGCCGTTACCATCAGCATATGCAGGGATGTCACTTGATCAGTTACTTCAGGTCAGTACTCCGGTAACGTATCAGTTAGCCTCAAGCAACATTTCCAATACGAACTTCCTTGCATTGGGCAACAGTCCAGAATTACGGACTAACCCGGTACTCGACAAGTTCATCTCTGACATGGGAAGCAATCCCGTGATTCTGGCTAATTTTATTCTGAACCAGATTCATTTGAGTGATGCGATCAGTTACAATGCAGCCGGTTCAGTTAGTGATCGCTCCATTAATGAAGGAGGATTTAATCGCAGTGCGGAAGCAACGTTCTTAGAGAGAGAAGGGAATCCTGCCGAGCAGTGCTCATTGCTTATTTACTTCTTACGTCGTTGCAATGTTCCTTGTGCCTATGTATTCCCTAATCCGGATACTCTCCAGATGCTGGATGCAAGAATGAGTTATCTGTTGCATTTCCAACTCAGTGAAATGCTTTCAAACACAAATAGCGCACCACAAATCCTGCCTGTAAATTATCCGTGGGTTATTGCATATGATACAAACAGCAGTCAATGGGTACATATCTTCCCATGGATGAAAGATACGCAAATTACAGAAGGAGAAAATCTCAATAACTATCTACCTGCAGGCTATAACACGGGATACGGATGGGTAGAGCATTATCTCAAAGCGGATACGAATATCATCAATCTCAACCAAAATGACGATACGCTCAGGACCCTTTATCCCCTTTTTGTAGCCAATGCTCTGGGATCTAATGGGCTAAGCACAAATGATGTTGGTGTCACAATAGTAGACCGGCCTCACAACTACAATTCTTGGAGTAACTTTCCTCAACCTTGGGGTCTTACTTCAAACAGTCTGAGCTCCAGTAATATTATTACCTCGCTTGTAGGCACCAATGTTCTGCCAGGTCTTGGAGCATCCACGAATATCTTTGATACGTTACAGGCTACGCTATCACGCACCGGCGCGACTAATACGCTTCTCAACACTGGTGTTCTACGCATGGTAGATTTGCATAATCGACTTTTCTTCATCAGTACGGCTGGGGCTACCAATAATAGTAATGTGATCAGCTTTTATATGGAGCCGCTTCCAGATGGGACGACAAATGCTTCGGCCTTTACAAATCCTGCAACAATCAACAATGCTCAGTATATCGGTTATCAGTTGAGTGCCAGTGATAGCAATAATCTGAACTTTCAAATTACCTATACACGTCACCATCAATTCAACACCAATGCGCTGACTAATGTTCCTTTCCTTGGAACTGTAGATACGGAAACCGTATCCCCCGGGCCACGCCCTTTCTCGAAAGGCCAAGCTGCAGCACTTTGCTTGGATTATGGACAGGTGACTCAGCAGATGCTTGATGTCACGGCACAGAAATTCTGGAGTGCTCAACAAAGCGGATCCATGACAACTAATAATGCTCTTGGAACTCAGTTGCAGTTAATGGGCATGAGTTACTACAAACACTGCTCTGATCTACGCAATGAACTTGAGCCACTTCATAAGACAGTAATTACTTCCTTTTTTGGAGGTGGTCTGGCCAAATTGAATCCCCAGCTTACTAACGGAGTTCTTCCAACAAACGGGGTAGTCAACCTCAGATACCCTGCGGTGGATATGTTTACGATTGAATTGGCCTCTGTTGGCAATGGAGCGATTTCAACTATCAACCCAAACAGTGGCGTCTCTCTTTATACAACTGCTGATGATTTGGAATCACTTTTCATGGCTGGATGTTCAGCCGAAGAGCATACCATCTTGAATCAATTCTTTGGGATGTCGAACTCAGCATCAACGGTGCATCTGCTTCATCTTGCCGCTCAGTCCACAAACGGGGTGATTACTCTAACGAGTCAGAACTTCACCAGTATGGCGACTAACCAGTATAGCTACAATGGAGTTACCAATTCACTGCAAACCTGGGCATCCAATGCTGGAATGTGGTCTTCAATTACAAATGCATTGAGCTCATATGCTACCAACAACACCAATGCATCATTGGCCGCTCCATATAATGTCGTCTATATTACCCCCGGACCTGAGTTATGTGCTAGCAATACCTATGCCGGTCTCGGTGCATTTATCATCACGCATAATAATTCAGGGGGTGGAGGTGAAGCAGCTCTTATTTCTATGCAAAGCCTTACGAATCCGCCTCTCAATGGTGGTTTTGCATCCCAATTACCTGTTCAAGATAATGTGACTTATGTGCAGTCGTTCTCCACTCTTTCTCAAAACAGCGGAGGTAGTTATGCATTTAATATTCAAGCTCCGAGCCTTACTGCACCCCCGTTGATATTCCAGCCGACTATTCTTAATACGCCTACAGCTATTAGTGAAATCTCAACTACAG
The DNA here is from genome assembly GCA_036824855.1 of Chthoniobacterales bacterium. Taxonomy (GTDB): domain Bacteria; phylum Verrucomicrobiota; class Verrucomicrobiia; order Chthoniobacterales; family UBA6821; genus UBA6821. Next base: position 22,600 of record DAISZK010000014.1, read on the forward strand.
GAAGTAGCACAAGCCTAACATTCCAGCCAACCTTAGATCAAATTATACAGGCGCAAAACTATTCAGGAAACTTCTCCCTCACAGCAAGTAGTCCTCAACTGCCAAGTATTATTTCCTCTGAAACAAGTAGTGGATTCTTAGGAGCTCTTTCTACTGTTTATCAAAACACAGTAAATAAGATATACGACCCCGTAGACATCGTCCGTGGAGGATTCTATGTAAATGATACTGACTTAGTCATCCCTGGACCGATGCCAATCAAGTTCTGCCGTAACTATGACAGTATGTATCTCGCCAATGGTGAGTTCGGTAATGGTTGGAAGATGGGGTACTTCGCTTACCTCGGAACAAATGGAATCAATACAAATTCTGCAAATATAATCTATGCGGCTGAAATGGATGGAAGCGTGGTAGCTTACAGTCCAGTTACAGGGAGTACTAATACCTGGATCCCAATGGCGAGTAATAATCCTACTCTTTGCAATCAGCAAGGATCTTCTGCTGGATCAATATTTAATCTCTTCAATAACAAGATCGTCATGACCGGTAGCGGTACAAATGCGACATACACGTTAAATGGAGCGGATGGAAGTGTCCGCACCTTTGTGGTTAAATCTTATCCAATCGGTAGTGGTACAAACACGATTTCCCGCACGCGCCCCTATCTTACTACATGGAAGGATCCTCAGGGTAACAGTCTAAGCTTCAGTTTTGGAGCAAGTACCAATCAGCCTGACTACGGCTTCCTCAATAGGATTGCTTCTTCCAATGGTGATTTCCTTCAACTCGATTACGACACCTACGGACGCATCATCCAGGCCAATGCAGGAGATGGACGTATCCTGAGCTACTATTATGATATCTATGGTGATCTTGTCAGCGTCACACGTCCTGACAATTCAACCATTGGCTACAACTATAGCCACAAGGCCAATACTGCGCCACTAACTGGACTCTACTCTACACACCTCCTTACTCAGGAGACCAAACCAAATGGTCGTTTGCTGGTGAATACATACGATACCAACGGACGTGTTACTCAACAGCAGGCGAATGTGGGTACGGGTGGAGCGCTCGCGGTGAACGCGACCTTCAGCTACAGCACATCGACGAATGCAGATGGCACCCTCAGTGGTACCAATACAGTGTCAGATGCATACAGTCATACGACTACCTATGTGATCACCGGAGGACAAATCAGTAAAATCACCGATCCTCTTGGGCAGTCTATCACCTCTACCTGGTATACCAACAGTGCTTCTGGAGGATCCTACCAGCGTAGCCTTGCTACTCGTGTTGATAAGCGGGGCCTAAGCTCCACCTATCAGTACGACGCGAACGGTAACCTGACCAACACATCGGTGACTGGAAATATCACTGGTGGTGGCTCCAGCACAGCCATAACATCCACCACCTATAATTCACTCAATCTCCCGACTCAAACTACCGATCCGATTGGTAATTACACCAAGTTCACTTACGGAAATTCAACCTATCCGTATCTTGTGACGGCGCTTCAGAAATACGCCGCAGGGGGAGGACTTATCAAGGAAACCGACACCACCTACACCAGTGTAGGAACGGTCGGGACAATTCCCTATGCTTCAGGTCTAGTTCAGCAAATTACGGATGGGGGGGCAGTAACGAGCTACACGTACAATGCCAATGGTTACCCCGCTACAGAAACCCATCTCACGGGTACCCAGGATCCCTCGATAACTTACACCCTGACCTATAACCTCAGAGGTCAGCTCATCAGCAAGGTGGATTCTGCCGGTCAGTCTACCACCTATGCCTACGATGATCTTGGTAATCAGATCTGGCAGCAGCGTAGCGATGCAAATGGTAATAAGGTCGATTGGCACCTCAACTATTACAACGCTAATGGCGAGATTGAATGGACTCAGGGAGCACATTACAACCCGGCTGACTACACCCAGACCATCTATGACCAAGCCGGAAGAATCTCTCAAAAGCTCGTCTGGACCAGTCAGGCCAGCGGCGCAGGTGTCAGTGCTGGAGGGGTAGCCACTACTACCTACACCCACGATCTTTTCGGTAACCTGACCCAGATCGTAGATCCTATCGGGACCACGACGACCATGACATATGATGCTATCGGTCAGATGCTCACTCGCACCAAGACCGGTGCCTCCGGCGGATCCTCCAGTGAAACTTTCACCTATGAGCCAGGTGGTAATGTCGCCACCTACAAGAACCCTCTCGGCGGAACCACGACCACCTCCTATACAATGACCGGACAGCCACTGAGTCAGAGTAATCCGGATGGTACCTCTCAGAGCTGGACTTACTTGTTGGATGGGAGAGTTGCGAGCAAGAGCCTGGCGAATGGAACGACTGAGACCATCACCTACAACGACGCAGCCAGGAGTGTCACCACGGCCTATCCTCTTTACACCGAGATTCAAGTCTATGATGCCCGGGGTAATCTGACGAGTAGGACCGATGGAGCAGGCTACACCTTCTCGACCACTTACGACTCGCTCAATAGGCCGAAGACTGAAACTGGTCCTGCAGGGGGGACAGGAACTGGTCAGCATAGTGTGACCCATTCCTACGATGCCGCAGGCCTAAGTCGTACAGACGAGAACGCCTTGGGAGAAACAACGATCAATACTTTTGATGCTATCGGACGCCCCGTGCAGGTAGCCGTCTATGGTGGATCAGGCAACACAGCCAAGACGACATCCTACCAATACTCACCAGACCATCAAAGCGTGGTGATGAGTCTGGGAGGTATTCCTGCTCTGACAACCTACTCTGACTTTGCTGGAAATCCCGTCGCGATGGTGAAACCCGACGGCGGAGTAATCACCAAAACTTACGACTTAAACGAAAACCTCACTTCCGTCACCGACGAGCGCGGACGGGTCACGAGTTACCGCTACGATGGCCTTAACCACCTTGTCGGCCAAACCCTCCCCGATGGAGGAGCCATCACCTATGGAGTTGATGCAATGGGTGACATGACTTCACGAGCGATGCCTGGAGGCCTTACTTGGAGTGCAGTTTATAACTCCGCTGCTCAGAAGACCTCCGAGCAGCTAGCTCAGAGCGGATCAACGACCCGCAACTACATCTACTCCTACAACAGCAAGGGGCTGGTTAGCACGATGACCGACCCACGGGGCATCGTTACCAGCTACAGCTACGATAGCATGGCTCGTACGACCAATATGGCCGCCGTGGATTCCAGCACGAACCAGCTCGGAGTTACCCGTACCTACACCTACGACAATCGAGGACTGCTCAAAGAAGTTGACCAGAGCTATCAGAATAGCGCCATAGGACTTCCCTCATCAGTGATTCGTACCCTGGACGGCTATGGAGCCATTGCAAGCGAGCAGGTAGTCCTCAATGGAAGCCTCAAGGACACCTGGAGTCAGAATCATGATGCGGCTGGACGTCGAAACCAGCTCCTCGAGCTCAACAACATTGGTCTCCCATACACCTTCAAATACGATGCCGATGGCCACATCGTAGAGACAGACTTCGCCAATGCTGAATACTACTTCGGCTTTGGAGGAGATGGACGCCTATACACTAGGCAGACACCCGTAAAGATTCAGAACTTAGGGCGCGACTACGTTGGTCGGATCACATCCTCCAGCCAAAGCATTGCAGGCACAACCTATCTCAATGAATCCATCAGTTGGTATCCTGACAGTACGCAAATCAGCGACGCCATCTCCCGCAATGGAGCCACTAACAGCAGCGACAACCGCTCCTACAGCTACGACTATCGCAGCCGTTTAACCAGTGAGAATTACGGCTTCCCTGTTGGGAATATCGGAGGAGCTACCTACCAGTTCGATGGGGGAGCCGCCGGAGGGCTAGGACTCAGGACTGGAATCAACCTTTCCGGTCTAACGGGAACCAACGCCGCATCCTTCGGCACCTTCGGCCGGCTCGGCAGCATGTCAGTGAGCGGCGCGCTCACCAACAACAGCGTCGGCACCCCTGTCGCCCAGAGCTACGACGCCGCCGGGAATGTCACCACTCGCACGGCAGGTGGTAGCACCGACACCCTGACCTGGGACGCCTTCGGCCAGCTTGTCAAAGACGTCCGCACCGGTACCGGAGCCTTCACCTGGAGCGCCGTCTACGATGGCCTCGGTAGGCGACTCCAGACCACCCAGGGCACCCTCACCGTCCAGTTCAGCTACGATCCCGAAGTTGAGTTTCTAGAGCTCGTCACAACGATTAATGGTGTTCGCAACTGGCACGTTACCGGTCCCGACCTGGATGGCCGCTATGGAGGCCTGAATGGTTGCGGCGGAGTCGAGGCCATCTACAACCAGAGCACCTCCTCAGCCACCTACCTCCTCTCCGACACCTACGGACATACCGAGGGGACACTCAGCGGCACCACCTTCGTGTGGAACCCTACCCAGTGTGATGGCTACGGAGCCCTGCCGGGCACGACGAAGCCCAGCGCATTAATTGCCGGCGCCAATGTCGCCAGCCAGCTCGGATGGCGTGGGCATTACATCGATCCGACTGGGTTCTACTACATGGGGGCTCGGAACTATGCCCCAGATAGCGGGACATTCCTGAGCCCGGATCCGCTCGGACATTCGGCGAGCATGGATTTGTATTCCTACTGTGATGGCGATCCGGTCAACCATTACGATGCCGATGGAAGGTTGAAAACAGGTTTTAACAGCGGTCTCAATGGAAATATTTCTGCCAATGCGCCTAATACCCCCGCTTTCTATGCAGGGAATCTCATTGGAGGTGTGGTCTCAGGAGCCGCTAATGGCTATCAGCAGCCCATTACTTTTGGTATTGGAGTACAAGGGGGAGGTAATTATTATTTAGGAGGAATCTCTGTAAATGGCGGTGTGTACGTTGGACATAGTCAAGATAATGGTTGGACAGTAGGGCTACTTGGCACATATGGAAGTGGACCATCGCGAGGTATCGGTGCTTCAGGAGGAGGTTTTGTGCAGGTTACTGATGCGCCAAGTGTGCAAAACCTTAAGGGTGGCGGCTTTGATTTCGGTACCTCCGCTAAAGGAGAAGTTGTTCCCATAACTTGGGGTGTTTCATACAATCGCGATACACCAATTGCTGGAGGCACAATGGCTTCACAGAAAACCTATAATGGCAGCACCATAAATTTTGGAGTTGGTGAAGGAACCCCACTCGAAGCACATGCATATGGAACAATCACAGGTGGCTGGGTTTGGTAAATTGGTTTTTAGCAGCAAGGGAGGGCTAAGAACCGGCCGTTTTTTTTCAGGCTATGCTTGCTCGTACCCACTGGCAAAAATCGATATTTTTGAAAATGGAATAATACTAACATATCCTTCAGAATCGGTTAATATTTATTGGAAAGATCTGAATTCCATTGTATGGAAAAAGTTTTTTTTCTGGGGAGGAATAATTATTTCTTATAAAAAAAATGGCGAGGATAAAAAAATTGTTTTCACCTCATTTAATCAGAGTAATATAATTAATATAATCAACAAAATATATAAGGGTATATCAGTCGCTAAATAGAATAAAAACCTGCGAAAAACCAGTAACATAGCATTTCCAATATATTTAGGAATAATGAAGTGCAACTTATGCTCCCATGATTGAAGAAGTTCTATCTTTCTGAAACCATTACCATCGAAGTGAACGTTCTTCTCAAGAACCGGCAAATAGAGCGGCGATCTTTTCCCTTCAAGATTGCCGGATGGGCCCAGCTGGCTCTCCTTGGCTGGATGATGGCGTGGGGTGACATTTCTTCACGTTTGGAATACGTGGCCGTGGGGACGGCCCGGATAGACTGTGCGACAGCGCAGCCCGCATTAGAAACAAAGCACAAAAAGATAATATACGAAACAAATTAATATTTAATATGTCACCTGGATTTAGCGAAAGAAACTTTGAATTCTGTTTTAATGCAGAATTCTGTAAATCAATGAATGGATTATTGGCAAGTCATCCATTTATACCATCTCAGCAGATGGAGAAATCTTTGGGTTATGATGTTGAGTTTAAACTTCAACATGGTTCTTTTAAAACATCTGTTTTTCTTCAGCATAAAGTTTCTCATTTTGCTGAAAGACTAGCTGGAAAAAACGAACGATTCTATCGCTCATATAATGCTCCATATTACAGATTTAGCATTGATAATGAGCAGCATAACACTCTTCATGATTTAAGTGCCAATAGGGGAAATGCTTTTTATTGTGCGCCAATCTTTTACAGCACAACTCACTTAGAAACATATTTCTTCTCAGGTCTGATAGGAGATAACTCTATCTGGTTAGATCCTGTTCATGTGGGGAGCATCAATGATACAGAGAGACATAATATTACTTATTCCGCTACTGGCACTAATCCGATTCTGCATTCCCAGCCCAGGCCCTTTAAAAATGGATATAGAGCATCGCTTAAAGAAATGCCTAAACTGAAGGAACAAAAAATTGATAAAAAATATATTGAAGATCTCAGTGAAGATCTGGCTAAAAGAACCGTAGATTCAAAATTTAAAAAAGAATATACAAAAGCAGTAGAAAGATTAAAACCAGTAGAAAAAACGCAGTATCTTCTAGGTCATGTCTATCACGTTTCCTGGATACTTATTTGATAGTTACTCAAAGAATCTGCGAGGAAATAATCTCATGGTTTATGCATTTCTTAATGAGATGAATCGCAATCGAATTTCCTTGGCAATGAAAGCCCGGAAAGCAAGAGGATGTAGATAGAAACCTTTGACTATTCCATGTGATGACCACTTCATGGCAGCCACGATTTCTGTTCGGCTGTCTCGTGATGGGGATCTATCTCGTGGCTGGAGTGGCCTCCGGACATCAGCCGTCTGTGGCATCAAGCCCTTCCTTCCAGCAGCCTAGGACACTCGCTGCTCTGCTTCAGGTTCCCGCTGATCAGCTCCAGAATGTGGAGATGGCCCGGATGAACCTCCTCTGTGCTGAAGGGCTTGTGGGTAGTGAACAGCTCGATGTGGAGAAGAATCTCGCGATTATCGATCAGTGGGCCACGCAGGCCGATCAGGACCTCCAGCGGTTCACTCCCCTATACCAAGCCCACCCGGAGAAGTTCCCGGATGTACATTCCGAATCTGAGTGGAAGATGTATGTCCTTTTTGGATTTCTCAGAGAGAGGCAGGGGATCGGATACAACCCAGAGCTAAAAGCACTATTTGCCAAGGGATATGGCTATATCGAGGACCATCCCGATGAGTTCCGTCAGGATGCCCGAGATAGCTTCCTCAACGGTATCGTAGAGCGCAGAATGGGCGTCTGTTCTTCCCTGCCCGCCATCTTTGTGGCCGTGGGAAGGAGACTCGGATATCCGCTCTACTACGTCCATTCCAAGGGGCATAGCTTTGTCCGCTGGGATGACGGGAAGGAGAGATTCAATGTCGAGACTACTCGATCTTTCTTCACGACCCCACATGACGACTACTACGAGCGCTGGCCCTACCGGATCAGTAAGCAGGATCAGGCAGACTTTGGATACCTGAAGAACCAGACCCCACAGCAGATGCTGGCCGGGTTTTTACAGGATCGCTGTGCCTGCCTCTATGCCAGTGGCCGAATCAAGGAGGGGAATCAAACCTTCGAGGCGGCTGCTGCGCTTGTCCCTGAGTTCCGGGGTATCAGCAACCAACTGCACAAGGGGAACTCTGAATCGGCACGAGCGTATCGGGATATCATCGAGGGAGAGCAGAGAGAGACACTGCAGGCAGAGGCTGACTTTTGGAGTGCGCTCGATGAGCAGCAACAGCAGCAGAGCCATATCCGCAATGCCATGGTCGAACGGAGCAACGCTCGTGTTCTAGAGATATCCCCATTCGCCAAGACTCCCTCTGCACCATCCGCTGAGGAGATCATGGCATCGGAATCCTCCATGAATGGGGTGCGATCCCTTATGATGCCCGAGGCTGCTGCAAAAGTTGCATCGGATAGCCACTCGGTATCCATGGCCTCACGTCAGATCGAGCGTGATCGGATGGTCATCGCTGATCTTGAGAATCAGCAGCGTGCAGCTCAGATCAAGAACCAGCAAACTCTGGAAGAATCCGACAAATCCCTCGCCCTGATAGGCATCTCCCCCCAAACCACAATCCACCCCCAACCATGAAAAAACACCTCCTCGGCTACGTCCTGCTCCTAGGATTGCTCCTATCCAGCCCACTGAGGGCATTCATCAGCCCTGACCCTGAGGGCCATGTGGCCAGCATGGACCTCTACTCCTACTGCAATGGCGATCCGGTCAACCAGTATGATGCTGATGGGAGAGTGGCAACCTCAGCTGGGAATGGTTTTACGGATAGTTCCGCTGGTGGACTAGGACTTCTTGGTCAAAACAACTACGGGAATCTCAGTACGTCGCGAAATTTATTCGGTTACTCTATTGGATCTACTGCTGGATCCCTTCTGGGTACTGCAAATGGAGTGGCTGGACTAGTGTTAGGGGGGGGGGGGGGGGCTATTGATCAAGGGTTTCATTTTGTTGGTGAAACACTAGGAGGACCTGTTGGTTATCAGGCAATGCAGGCACTGCCATTCGTTCGTCTTGAATCGATGGGTAATTCCTTAGCCCAACAGGGAGTTGCCGCAGAGAGTTCAGCGGTGGGTTATCGTGCCATTAACCCAGCTTTTGCCGAGAGCACGGCGCAGTCAGGACAGCTCTTCCGTTCAGGAGCTGCTGGCCGACTAGGCAACGATGGAATCTACGTGAACTCAACAGCAGAAGGTGCTATCGCAGAGTTTCAATATCACAATCCGGGTATCGACCCCGCAGTGTTCGAGGTCAATTATCCTGTTAGCCCAACGCTGAATATTAATCCACCATCGGGCTACTTTAACCAGCCATTGCCGTTCACGCAGGGCGCGAACATTTTGAGCGCACCCTCTGTTCGAGCACCCGGCACAATTAACTTGCTCATTCGTGAGGGCGCAGTCCCAGCAGGAAGAATACAATGAAACCACGTCTAGTCAGATGTCACCAAGGCTTCGCATCATTGCCTGGAAAGGCAAATATCGAGGTATACTACACAATTCCAGAATTCGGATACTGGAACAAGCTGTTCACCTGCATTGAATGCGGTGAATTGTTCATGATTGACTTTGATAACCCAGCTTTTGCAGGTAAAACGCCCGAAAAGATTGCTGGTGAGGCGAACTGCTCCAAATGTGGCAATCCTCTTCGAGAAACCATTCGAGCCTATCCTCAGAGTTTTCGTGCAGATGATGGCAGAATAGGGCATTTCGAGCCCGATAGGATTATCCCCCTTGATACGGAAAGCATTGCGAAAGAGTTTGTCGAGATTGGCGTATGAACAGAAGTTGTTGGAGGTGATTCCGTTGGTTCCTTGCGCTTTTCATGGTGTAGAACCTTTCTGCATTTGCGAAATGAACTTACGAGCCAACCAACAGCATTGGCTGTGCCAACCTATTTATGGAGATGAAGTGTAATCGAAGCTACTCGGCTACGAACACCCCGAGGGAAGAGGCGCCAGAGAAACCGTAACCCGTGCCATGAAACACACCAAAGACTTCGGCGGGCATGCGACTTACTGCACGATTTTTCAGGAGAAAATCAACTTATCTAAGTTAAATCAAACTAAACTAGTATCTTAATTAAGCAGCTGGCGCTATAACGTTATCTATCAAAATCCATAAATCATTCAATGAAAAAAGAAATTCAAAAGAGGTTTAAATTAAATGTAGATCGAGTTCATAATCTAGTAAAGATCTATACAGATCATGTATCAGGTGAGGGGAAAGGACGAAGAAGCCACCATGCTACAGATGTTCTCCGTGCCGCAACAGTAATGCTCCACGCTTCATTAGAAGATGTTCTAAGAAGCCTAGCATACTGGAAGCTCCCAAATGCAAAACCTGAAATACTCGAAAAGATTTCTCTAGTTGGAGAACAAAATACAAAAAGTATACATCTAGGAATACTTGCAAAGCATCGAGGAAAAACGGTAGATGATCTGATTAATGAATCAACTAATGCAAGCCTTGAGCGATCAAACTACAACAATACGAAAGAAGTAGTTGCGATTCTTGAATCATGCGGAATTAATCCTAAAGGTCTTGAAAAATACATGTCAAAACTAGATGAAGCCATGAAGCGGCGGCATCACATTGTTCACAGAGCGGATGTAAATCTCGAACCTAAACCTGGTCGAGGCAATCACAAAGTTGATACTATAGCACCAGCTAAACTTAATGGCTGGATATTAAATACCGAACAATTCATTGCGGAAGTTTTGAAAAGAGCCTAATATCCCTCTTATTTTAATTCAGAGAAAATCAGAGTGCATGTCCGCACGATCAGTCCTCCATAGATTGACTGATCCCGAAGATTAAGACCTTGAGAGAGTTCCCTAGCAGAGCCCCTATAGGGCGATATTGCTCCCTACCGGCTAGTCGGCCGTGACTCTGCTCCTCTGCTATTTTGAGTGCCTGAACATTGGAGACACCGTTGTGGGAGCAGATTCCGGCAATTGAGGCGTCTAGGGCGGACTTGATGATTTGGAAGTATTTAATGTGAGCTTACCCCGATGATTAGGCCAGAGCTGGGTAGAGGAAATTGGCTCCAAGGTGACTGTCCGTCTTAAGTCTTTTTGATCCTCTCTCTGACAACATCCCCCAAATACTTCTGAACCGTCCGCTTCATGGGACGAGCTCCTAGGGCCTTGGTGATTCCCTTACGGATGAGCATTTCGACAGCTTCTTGATCTACCGTTAGATCGATCCCCATTTTCCGATAACTATAGAACACTGACTACGCAATCTACTCTATTGCTTTTGTAGTTCTGAAAGTTGCTCCCAGCTGGGAGCACATACTGGATTTGACTCGGCAAGAGTGGCTAAGTGCATCCAAGAGTCCGTCATTTGCTTGGTATAAAACCGGAAAGGTTTGATGGTTGTATCACGGATGAAGTGACAGGTAAGGCGGAGGAGGGTTTTTCACCTCGGGTGAAAAACCTGAATCTCATCGGTCCCAAAGTCCGTCGCCTCCGCCATCAACGCAGCTGGTCTCAGAATGACCTGGCAATTCGCCTCCAAATCCTCGGGATGGATGAGGGGACGCGAGGCCGTGTTTCCAAGATTGAGGCCCGTCTTGTCTGGGTCTCTGACGAGGACATGATCTACCTGGCTCGGGCACTCAAGGTTGAAGTGGGTGATCTCTATCCAGTAATGATCAGGAAATCCCACTGTCTGCACGAAGCCATCGGAGCCGCAAAGGCATCCCGCTACGGAGTGGCCTGAGCAATCGCTCCCATGTGGGAGCAAGCGGTGGGAAGGGGGACTCTATGGTGCGCCCCCTATGCACCACTTCATCCTCGCTCAATCAAGCTCACTCGACGGCGCGTTGTCCCAAGGACTTGGGATCATTGCGAAGTTCCTCTACATCATTGCAGTCATTGTCATCGCCCATGGCGGATGGCAGGTCCGCAGCGGCAATGCCGACATGGGCAAGATGTCAATCGTGGGGGGACTGCTCCTCGGTCTCTCAGTCCTGATCGCGCAGGCACTCTTTAGTGCAGGCGGGATGCCGACCATCAGCGTAGGGCAATGAGCCGGGGCGTGATTCCCACCCATGCGGGTGATGACAGCGACGGAAAGATCTGGGGGATCGAAGGGATGAACATCCTCTTCCTTCTAGCGAGCGGCATGATCGGCCTCGGACTGGCCCTCTTGCTCTCGCACCGGCATTCACCCACGGTCTGCGTGGGAATCGGAGCTCTGCCCTTTGTGGTGACGGCGCTCTACATCTTCGGCCTGCGTCAGGGGAAGCCGAAGTCGTTCGACACGGACCTTCTCGAAAGCCTTCTCTGCGGCAACGGCTGGACGGCTCCAGGCAAGCAGCCTCGCAATCCACTTCTCCATGCAGGCTCCCATGCAAGCTCCTAATGGCTGGATTTCGAGTGACCTGCTGATCTGGAACGAACTGGATCGGCGAGGCGCGGTGTCCAAGGGGTATGTGATCGATGCGCCGGATCTGCGGCATGCCAGCGACCACACGCTGGATGACTTCTATGAGTCCGTTCGGCAATTCCTCCATTCACTTGATGAATCGACCCGCTGTCAGATTCGCTGGTCGGTGGATTCCGATTACCGAGAGGAACTCCTGGCCTACAAGGAGGTGACCGATACGCGGTGTGATCCACCCTCTTGGGCGGCGATCACACGAAACGAGCGATTCAATCGGTACTGGCAGGCAATGCAGTCCGGGGGACTCCGACGGGAAAAGCTCCTGCTTTTCCTCTCGAAGAAGATCGATGCCGATCCGCCAGCGTCACCCTCACGGAAGGGGCTGGAGGAGCACTACCGGAGGCTCCTCGCTCAATACAACGAGGCCTTCGCCCAGCATGGGCGAGTCCTTGCTTCACTCTTTGAGGGCCATGGATGCGGAATCACAGCAATGGGGACGGAGGATCTCTATCGGCACTACGCGACCTTCTTTAATCCCTCCTACCTGCGCCGGGATGGCTATGACCCGATCGGCCAGTTCCGTGAGGAGGAAACCATTCACCAGAATTGCTGGCACCAAGGAGTGCAGGCGGGAAAGAACTTCGGGTTCTACTCGGACGGCTTCTATCACAACCTCGTGATCCTGAAGCGGCGTCCGCAGAGGACGAGACGGGGGATTTTCTGGGCGCTGACCTCCCTACCCTTCCTGGACTATGCGATCACGGTCAATCTCTACCCTCAGAACGTCCGTAAAGAGATCAACAAGGCAGAGAAGTCCCTCGAACGGGTACGCGGTGATTACGCGGCGGAGGGAAAGCACTCGCTCCTGACCTCCAAGGAGGTGAAGGAGGAACGCATCCGCAATCTGGCCCAAGGAGATACGGTTCCCCTTCTTTATGACTATGTCGTCCATGTCTGGGACGAAACGGAGGAGGGGCTCGTCTCCAAAACCCGGCAAATTGAGACCGCCTTCGGTCAGATGGAGGATGCCCAGTGCTGGACGAGCAATCTCTCCTCGGCAGCCACCACCAAGAACATTTGGTATCAGACATGGCCGGGATGGCTCTGGGGCAACTATACCCACCACGCTGATAGTGGACTGGATGAATGGCTGGCTGACATGCTGCCCTTCTCCTCCACCTTCACGGGCCATCTCGAGGGAGCAGAGGCGCTCTACGACGGATCGAACAGGAATCTCGTTGGAGTAAGAAACTTCCTCTCGGGAACTCCGCAGCTAGCGGTCCTGCTGGGAATGACGAGGGCCGGGAAGTCGGCCTTCATGTGCGATCTGCTGTCGCAGACCGATCCCTACTACGACTTCACGCTCATTGTGGAGGAGGGGCTCTCCTATGGGATCTGGACTCAGGCTCTGGGCTCGAGCCCGATCGTCATCCAGCCCGATGGGGATCTCTGTCTGAACTATCTCGATACCCAGGGGGCACCGCTCACCAATCTCCAGATCACAACCGCTGCGGCTCTCGTGGCGAAGATGGCGGGCAATCCAGCTGATGAAGACCGGAGGAATCTCCGACTGGCCCAGATTACGCAGTACATCGAGCAGCTCTATACCGACCGCTTCGAGGAATGGATTGCTGAGGATGGAACCCGGCTCGACATGGTGGCGCGGCATGCCATGGCTGCCCTTGAATACAAAGCCCGCCATATGCCGCTCTCGGTCACCTTCCTGGAGGCTTGGACCGAGCTGAAGCATACGGCAACTGAGGAAGAGCGGCAGGAGCTACTGAGTTCTCCCAAGGGAGAGGAGGTCTCCCGCTTCATCAAATCCCATGACATGGAGCGCCATGTTCGAAACACGGCCTTCGCTTTCTTTAAGCCGACGGACTACCCGACCCACGACATGCTCCAGCAGATGATGCTGGTGGCTCCGTTTGCGGAGCATAACCGGGAGGAAATCAATCATCTGGCGACGTTGCTTGCCCCATGGAACGAACAGAGGTTGCTCTGTGGGCACTCGACCTTGTCGATGACGGGACGGGTAGCTCACTTCGACCTGACCTACATCCCCGAGTCGAATAAGCAGCTCAAGGAATTGGCCGGGTTCCTGATCGCCAACTATGGACGCCAGCACATCATCACCCTCCCCAGAGGGGCGAGGAAGCGGGTGATCTTTGAGGAGGTGGCTAGAACGCTCGATGTGCCAGGGGGAGAGCAGCTCGTGAGCGAGTTCTATGCACAGCTTTCCAAGTTCTCGACTTGGATCATCTCGATCGTCCAGCAGTACAGCCGGTTCCAGAACTCGGGAATCCGTCCCATCTTCTTCGGCAACGCCAAGCAGTTCTTCTTCACCAGGATGAACGACCGCCGGGACATCGAGGATGTGGCCCGAGACATCGATCTCTCGGAGGCCACCAAGGAGGCGGTGTCGCGTTATCCGCTGCCGGAGCACCTCCCCGACAACAACAAGTACGCCGCCCTGACCTACTACCACCTCGATGTACGGCAGGCGCGGTGCGGGACGATCCACAACCGGGTCTCTCCCGAGATGCTCTTCTGCTCCTCCTCGACGGGGCAGGACTTCGATGAACGCAGCCGGAAGCTCCGCAGTCACGAAGACATCGTGGCCGGGATTCTCCGGGAAACCAACCAACCCCAATGAAACGTCCTCTCCTCATCCTCTGCTTACTTGCTACCGGCTGTGCCGGAAGGTCTCAGTTCCAAAAAGGCTATGAGCGTGGTGCCGCTGACACGGTGAAGCGCCAGTACTGGATCGAGCAGAGCCTTCAGAAGCCGGGAAAGAACCCTGAGCGACACCTCACGATCTACAAGCTCACCGTGCCACCTGATCCCGATGCCAAGGTGAAGACGGTTCCCTACGAGATCGGGATTCCCATCGTGAACTGATCATGAAGAAGTACCTACCTCTCGTGTTGCTGGTTGCGGTCATTCCAGCGAAGGGCCAATGGGTCGTCAGTGATCCCGTGGTGGAGCAGGCGACCATGGCGAAGAATGCCTTCGACCAGCTGAAGTATGCTTGGGAGCAGACTCAATGGGCGCAGCAGCTTTCGAGTCTCGCCCAGACCCTCGATACGGTGAAGAGCCAGCTGGAGGTGGCCCAGCAAGTGAAGACGGCCATCGGGAATCCGGCAGCGATTTCCGGGGCAATCCAGAGCGGGCTCTTTTCATCCTATCTCAGGAACTCCGGGATTACTGACACGCTGAGCGACCTCTCCAACATCACCCAGCAGGGGGCCAAGCAGTCTGTAGCTATTCAGCAGATGTATCGCCCCATCGACCTGAATGCCTACAAGCAGATCGAGACGCCCTTTGAAGGAACGGCATCGTTCCGGGATGAAACCGATCCGCTCAAGCAGTTCCGGTCGGTGGAGAACGCTTACTCGAACTTCCAGGACATGCTTCAGCAGGCGCAGTCCAAGAGGAAGGAACTCAATACCCAGATTGCGGCACTGAACGATCAGCTCAAGAACGCTCAGGATGATGCCGAGGTTCAAAAGCTGCATGGGTCACTCACGACAGCCCAGACCTCGCTCAAGGATCTCGACGGGATCATGGATGGGGCAGAGCACCAGGTGAAGCTGCTCCACATGCTTAATGAGAACCGGGCGGCTACCGAGGCGATCGCAGCTGAGGAAATCTCCAGGGCACGTAATCGGGAGAGTGCCAAGATGGGGTCGGATGCGGAGGCCTCTGCCGCCAAGTCCGGCTCTCAGAGCGACATGCCCCCCGGCTTCTGAGCCATGATGCCGGCCCTTTCCAATCTGTTCGACTCGGCGGGGCAGATCCGCACCTACATGATGCCTTTCGCCTTCGTGCTCTGCATCATGGGCATCGGGGAAATGGGCTGGAAGGCCGGATCGGATGCCAAGGCGATCCTCGGCGTCATCCTGAAGGTGACGATCATCGTGGCCCTCATCGCAGGGTATCCGACCATCATGAACAAAGGGATGGAGGCGTTTCAGGAGATGCGCCAGAAGTTTACCAATGCCCAGGATGCCAAGTTCATCCAGCTGCTGACCTCCAGGATCCAGAATCAGCCGTCGGATTCCTGGACTGATCTCGGGAAGATCGTCCCGGCAGCCGTGGGGTACTTTTTTCAGGGCATCGGGCGTTTCATGATGATCGTGTTGAACTTCTTTCAGCAGTTCGCCATTGCCGGACTGATCGCGGTATCGCCCTTGCTACTGGGGTTCCTGTTCTTCTCACCAACTCAGTCCTTTGGGATCCAGTTCGCGGTGACCTCCTTCACCGTCATGCTCTGGTATCTGGGGATCTGTCTTGTCGACATCGTGATCGTGGCGATCAGCGATCTGCTCTTCGCCCCAATCACTGCTGGCGGAATCGTCCAGGTGGCCCAAAACGCGATCGTCGTTCAGAACTGGCTGCTGTTCCCCTTCATCATGGCCTTCGCGTCGATCGTGACGATTTTCTTCTACCTCTCGGTTCCCTTCGTGGCCGGGGCCATCATGAAGGGGGCCAGTGGCACGACCTCGGCGCTCAGTGCCGGGATCAGCAACACGCTTCAGGCGGTGGGTTTTGTGGCAGGAGCAGGAGCAACAGTCGCTGGGGCAGCAGCCACCTTTGGAGGATCAGCAGCAGCACAGGCAGCTGTGGCATCCGGTAAAGCAGCCGCTGGAGCGGCGAGTGCTGCAAGCTCTGGCGCACGAATCAGCAATGACTTGGCCGGAAGTGCTGGTTCCTCAAGTGCCGGAGGATCCGTGCCGCCTCCGCCTGAGGAGGATGGGGGCATGATCATCAATCCGGCCAATCCCGCCATGGTGGCCCAGCAGACCTCACCCGAGTCCTTCTCCGTCACCGATCAGTCCAAGGGGACGGTTTCTCATCACAAGGGAAGCCTCTCAACCCCTCATGCCGCGCAGGCGGCTTTCAATGCTCATCCCGCAAAGGCGAAGCCCTCTTCATCCAAACCCGACAACACCAACTCATGAAACTCACCGCCGTTACCTCCATCACCAACAACATCGTCGCCGCCAGGTTCTGGATGGCGATTGCCCTCATCTGCGGGGCTTTGGCCGTTACCTCTCCCTACCTGACCATCAAGGCGATGAAACAGAAGGAGAAGGTCGTTATACTCGATCAGGGAGGCACCCTGATCTATTCGCCTCTTCTTGGGTTTGAGGAGGCAGCAGGACTTCAGGCCTACCATGTGCGCCTTGCCTGTCTGGCCCTTCTTCAGCGCAACCCGATCGGTCCGGATCTTCCCGATCTGATGAAGCGGATGTATCTGGAGGAGCCTGCTCGCAAGAAGGCAGCCGCCCTCTACAAGAAACAGAACCCTGAGTTCAAAGAGAAGGAGATCCACCAGAAGGTGGAAGTCGGTAAACTCGACATCCTTGATACCCGAAAGATGAAAGACGGGGCAGGTGTCTCGTATGAAGCTGTCGATGTCGAGGCTGAGGGGAACCTCGTCCGCACCGGAACGCTCAACAAGATCGAGTTCCGAGAAGTGGCGAAGTTTAAGATCACCTTCTTCTTCGTCCGAAACCCCGACCTCATGGGGAACGGGCGTCTTCCGCTCGTGGTTCAGGACTTCAAGTACGAGGAGAAACCTCTGTAATTAAGTTTAGAAATCAATGTGATCAAAACTCACATTTCTATCGGAGAGTTCAGATTCAATTGCATTTCTCCATTGCCTCCAATCAGAGAAATCGCGAACTCCAAAAAAAGAAACATTCCCAGAACCACAATCATCTTTCTGTAAAGCTGAGGCAATTCGAGTGTGAAGCTCTATGAGCGTCTCATTTGAGAATGATGGAAGATCTTGAATTCTTAGAGAGTTAAACGGGCTCATAAGCTGACGATGCCACGAAGGGGTAGGTATTAAAAAAACAAAAGTTGCTCCCGATCGGGAACATCAGAGGTCATATTTTTTGAAAACCTCGGGGGCATGAAGCTCCCAATCCTCGCCTCGATCATCCTCGCAGGCTCTCTAGCACACGCTGGATCCATCGTTCAGAAGCCACTCGACGAGTTCATCATCTACGACATCCCGGTGGCTTCGAAGACGGGGACCACAACGGTCATGTTCCCCTCGGAGATCTCGGGTCTCTTTGCCAAGTCGGTCGCCGTACAGGATCAGGAGAACGCCGGATTTCTGATTTCGTTCACGCCGGGGAACTTCTATTTCACGATCCGGGCGCTGAAGAAGGATGCGGAGGATCACCTGACGGTGATCTTCAACCGGAAGGCCTATGTGTTCCACCTAACGGCTTCCGATCATCCCTTCTACAACGTGACCCTCTACCAAGAGGAACGAAGTGGAAAGGAGGGGCGGATCAATGTCGTGCCCGAGCGAATCCTCTCACTCATGGACAAGGCCAAGGCCTATCCGTTGCTCCTGAAGGCAGATCGGGATGGCCTTGCAGGGGTGCTTCATGCTTCTCCAGCGATCACCAACTACTACAAGGACTTCAGCGTTCGTATCCTTGATGTCTGGAGATTCGAGGAAGAAGACACGCTCATCTTCCGGCTGGAGTTGGTCAATGAGACCGACCAGGCAATCTACTACAAGCCGCAGGATCTAGCCGTTCGCTTGGATGAGCGGATCTATACGGAGTCTCTCGCTGATGCCTCCGGGGTGATGCCCCCGAAGTCGGTGACTCCCGCCTTCTTCGCGATTACTGGGAACGGGCAGGGAGGGCGTAATCACCTCGCTCCGGACAATAAGTGGAACGTGCTGGTGGTTCGTGCTGAGTCGCGTCAGGCGGCCAAGGTTACCACGGGAAGCTCTAGCAAGAACGTCGTCCGATGAATCTTCGCGACTTCAAGACGGAGCTGCTGAACAAACCGACCGGTCGGCTCATCCTCTTCCTTTTTGCCGGAGGGGTGATCCTGTCCTTTATGCTGATGCATCGAGGGGGTGGAACAACCGCCAAGGTGACCCCGGCTGTTCCGACACAAGCCACCACGGCCAAGAGCTACACAATTGATGAGGGGATTCCCGACATCAAACCGATGAGGCCGACTCCGACACCCACGCCTCTTCCCATAATGCAGGAGGGAAGGTCGGTGGCCTTGAAGACTCCGCCTCCGATTCCTCAGGCGATCTTCGCCATGAAGGAAAGCTCCTTGAGTGAGAACTATCTCCCTTACGGGAGACTTCTGAAGTGCGAGCTCGTGAACACGGTGGACTCGATCAACTTGGAGACCCCGATCATCGGACTCGTTACTGAGGATGTCTGGCGGGATGGACGACTCATCATCCCGGCAGGGACCGAGGTTCATGGAGCAGCCAAAAACAGCCCTGCAAGGGATCGGGTGGGTTCCGATCACGAATGGATGCTCGTCTTCCAAGATGGCAAGCAGCTCCCTTTGGCCGGGACGGTGCTCGACTACGCTCCTGATGAGAAGGAGCCGGGTCGCTGGCAAGAGACCGATGGGTCGGCAGGACTCAGGGGCTACAAGATAGCTGCGGATAAGTATGCCGAGGCCAAGGCGATCTTGGCCTCGATGGTATCCGCAGGTGCGGGGGCTTTCCCTGGGGTGACCAACATCATTTCCCCGCTGACGGGAGGTGCCACCCAGCTTCAGGGCGGCGGAATGACGCAGGCCCTCTCTGCGGGCCTCCAAGCTGGAGGGCAGCTCTATGCCCAGAGGCTCTTGGAAGGAATGCAGAAGAACCCCTACTACGTCCGCGTTCCTGCCGGGACGCTCTTCTACCTCTACGTCACCCAGACGGTCGATCTGAACAAGGCGGCTCGGGGACTCACTTCCACCACATCCAACAAATGAAACACCTGATACCCGTTCTCCTCCTGGGCCTTCTCTCGGGATGCGCCACCCATAAGACCGTGAAGCCGGAAAACTATCCGGCTGTTGCTGGAACAAGTGTTCCAGAGAGTTCCCTCGGACGTGTTCGTACCCCCGAGGTGGTGAAGAGCTATCCGACGGGACGCTACACCGATCCTGATTTCCCGGATGATATGCATGAGCGGCACACGCTCTATCGGAAGGAGCAGTCGGCTGATTGGAATTACCGCCCAGGTGGGCCTTACGCCTATCCGCTGGTGGTTTCGGATCCGACTCCCTCGTACTACGTCAAGACGGACGGGGATCAGCGCAACGCCCAACAGAAGGCCTATGCGGCAGCTTTGGAGGAACAGAACGCGGCCATGAAGAAGCGGATTGAATCGCTTCAGCAGGAAGCCGGGAAAGTGCCTGAGTTGCAGCAGCAGGTGGATCAACTCAAGCAGCAGCTCGATGCAGAGCCTCTGGCAACTCCCACCCCGAAGAAGCAGGAGCCAGTAGATGAGAAGCCGACTGGATTTACAGAGCAGGATCCCCAGGGGGATCTGATCACCGAGATGAAGCTCAACGACGAGCTCAATGGGGAACTCGACGCGCTGGAGGGAAGACGACGTCTTGTCCTTATCGACACCACCTTCCTCAACGCCCTGACCCAATGAGCAAACCCACTACCGTCGCCGTCACTCTGGATTCCGAGAGCTACGCAGTATTCCAGGAAGCGGTGGCACTCACAGAGGCAGCTGGTGCCAAGGTCTCCGTTGCCCATCTGGTTCAGCACCATCTTCAGGATGAAATCCGGAGGCAGAGCCCCCGGAAGATTGCCCAGCGATTTCTCAGGTCGGTCGTCCGGCAGATCAAGGTTGCCTCGAGTGGGGAAGCCTCTTCGCGAAAGGCCTGAGAACCCGTTAACCCTGCACGGCTACGGGAACCCAAACGCCGTGCGCCAAAAATAGATACCAATGGCTATCACATCACCGAAACAGAAAGAGGAACTGGCTAAGCAGTTCAAAATCAACCCAGAGATCAACACCCGGCTAGAGGCCTTCATGAAATCGGAACCAGGATTGGTGGATTTCGTGAAGCAGCTTCCGAGGGAGCAGTTGGAGAGGAAGTTCCTGCTCAGGAAGATGCAGGACCAGCAGCAGAGGGAGGGCTACACGAGCAAGGTAAAGGCCTGGCTTGAAAAGCCCGAGCAGGCGGAGGTGCTAAAGGCAATCCGCTCGATGCTGAGCCCTGTCATGAATCCTGAGCGCCAGGAACAGTTGATCATCCGACAGGCTAAGAACCTGATCCGGAATACCGGTGTCAAACTGGGGTAGAAGGGTTGCAAGTGCCCCTGTCCGGAAGCGGGCAGGGGCTTATTATTGATGGGGTTCACTAAATGGCAGAAGGGAATGGCTTCAGCAATGTCGTTTAAGGCTTGACAAAGTGGAGTTTAGGGAGTCCTATCGGGATGGCCGTAACGGCCATCCCGATAGGACTCCCTGTGAATGGTCATTAGGATCCGGAGTTAAATTTCTCTACTTGACAAGCAGAGGAAACCATGATACCAGTTGCTCAGTCCTTTAAGGACTGAGCAACTGGTATCATGACATTAAAGTCTCCAAAACGTTTCCAAAATGTATTCCCCGAGAGGTGGGAGAATTTTCTTCGTTTGCTGCGAGATCATGTGCTGGAGCCAACGGAGGCGTTTCCTACGGTGCGGTGTTGGACGCATTCCAATTTGGGACACCTGATCATGGAGGTGGTCAAGGGTCATCCTGATCAACTGGTTCCCAGCACATTCTGTACTGCTGGTGAGGCGATCCATCGTTTAATGGAGATGGGATGGCTTAAGCCAATCTCTCTCGGGCCGGTAAAGGATGGCATCACGAAGATGTATTTTTTGGAAATGGAGGCAAGAGAGGGGGAGATGATCCTCGACCCGTTGGAAGTTCTTCAGGGTTTTATGCCGCAAGGCGTTCTTTGCTACTTCGGGGTCTTGAGCTACTTGGAGCTAACCACTCAGGAGCCGCCTTTCTTTCATGTCGCTAAAATGGATAAAGCTCCATTACCACCTGAGTGGAGTGAGCCTTTATCCAATCAAGCTGGGGAGAGAAGACGTTTGAGAAACCCCATGGGGACGGAGCTCTTTCGATTTGAGGGGGCTATGTGCTACCAGACTCGTCGAAACACAATGATGGTGCCGGGAATCCAGGAGAGGGTTTTTGGGAAGAGGGCCAAGGTGAGGATGACAACCCTAGAGCAAACCTTGCTTGATACACTGATCTACCCGACCCAATGCGGAGGTCAGGGTGTCGTTTTCGAGGCTTGGGAGAGGGGAGTTGAGCTTTGGAATCCAGATCGTATGGCTGGTTACTTAGAGCAAATTGGAAGACCGACATTTGACCGCCGTGTTGGGGCCATGCTGGATGTGCTTGGTGTAAAATCGGTCTTATCGAAAAAAATGGAGAACCGATTAGAGGTTGTTCGACATGATTCGGAGGCCTCATCGGAGCCCATATCCCTGATCAACGGCGTGGACTATCCACGACTCAACAAGTCCTGGAACGTGAGGATTCCTTAGCCATGAACAAGATTGAAAGAAATC
Source organism: Chthoniobacterales bacterium (assembly GCA_036824855.1). GTDB lineage: Bacteria > Verrucomicrobiota > Verrucomicrobiia > Chthoniobacterales > UBA6821 > UBA6821. The sequence goes on from DAISZK010000014.1 coordinate 44,908, forward strand.
GATGGGTGAACACGGTCGTTAGCGAGGTTTTGACCGCAATGGTTTCAGACGAAGTTCTCAGGGAGGCACTGATTTTTAAAGGTGCCCGTGTTCTCAACATGCATCTCGGAGATGATCGTCAGTCTCTGGATGTGGATTCTAATTTTACGGCCGAATTCGCCGAGGGGCATCCTGATTTGGATGCTCGGAGAAGCTGGACCGAAGAGCATCTTGGCAGAGCTGTACGGAACAACTTTGAGAATCAAAATCCAGTGCGCTTTACCCTGGAAAGCATTAGGGTTCAAAGAGATCCCAGCAGTGACCCACATCCACTTGGATGGGATGGATTGAAGGCCTCAATCCGAGTAACCGATGAAAAAAATGGAGGGGTGAGGGGATTGCCAGCAATCGAGATTGATATCGCTTCTCCCGAATTACTCGGAGAAGGGGCAGTAATCCCGCTTTCAATCGATGGGCATACGATGAGGGGATACACCTTGCAGCGAATTGCAGGCGAAAAACTCCGTGCTTTTTTGACGTCGCTTCCTGCTTATCGAACAAAGATCAATAGCCCAGTCCGAGCTCCGAGGGTCAAGGATCTCCATGATGAGGCGCGAATTCTCAGGAGATTACCGATAGATGATGAGGCTTTTTGGAAAAAGGCCTCGGAGGAGTTTATTTTGGCCTGCAAGAGCCGCTATGTGGATTGCAGTGGACTAGAGTCATTTAAGGAATCCTGGAATGTGACAAAGGAAGCATACGAGATGGATGCCACGCTGGCGGGGATTCCCTTCGAGGAAGTGGAAGACGCCCTCATAAAAATCGTGAGGCTGTTTGAGCAGTTCGAGGTTTTCCCGTTGAGATTTCCCCTCCCTGCCTAGTCTAGGAACTCCAGATAGGGCTTCATGACATTGGCCACGCGGCAGATGCGGGCGAAGTGCATGAGCTCGTCGCGGGAGCAAAGGCGCTTGCGACGACATTCCCGGAGGGCTTCCAGAGCGACATCGAGACCGATCTTGTTCCGGTACTTGAAGCAGTCGGCAATGGTTTTAGCCGGTGATGTGATCTGAACGGGAACTCCTTCGATTATGTGTTCCTGATGACCCTCCTTAAATGCGTTGCCGGAGAATCTCGCGATCCGAAGGTTAAGATGCTCAAGCTTGGGAGACCATGCGGATCGCTCCAGGGCAATCCAGACCTCATGGGGGGACTGCGTGGTGAGATCATGGAACCTGAGCGCTGAAAGGAGGCAGATCACACCGTGGGGTACTCGTTTGCCGACTTCGGCCAGGGTTCTGTTTTCAGTCACTCCTGCTGAGCGAACGATGTAGAGACCACGAGACGCTTTCTCAAGAATGCCTTGATCGACCAGGGAGCGTACTCTGGGGCGAGAGAGTCCAAGTGACTCCAGATCCCTCATCCGTTGAATTGGGTTTTTCTGAAATGCCTTGGGAAGAGCTTGGGGCATGATTACAAAACCTATTCAAATGTTGATAAATGTCTAGGGTATGTAATTTCTAAAAGAGATGGAGATGGCTTCGGAATGTCAAATCTAGGTCGGCTCTCTGCCACAGTGGCTCCCACTTGGGAGCAGTGGAAGGTGGGGTAGGGGGCACGATCCCTTTCATGTTTGGAGCCAAAAAACCGATCGCGCTTGAGGATGCAGCCTCCCTACTCAACACACGTCGACTTCCGGCCCGTCTCCACTCCAGCGAGGTGGCTGGTGTGCTGGGATTCCAGGAACACGACATCCCGGTTCTGGTTATTGCCCGCTTGTTGATTCCGCTAGGGAAGCCAGCTCCGAATGCCCCGAAATATTTCGCCCTGGTGGATGTGCTGGCGGCAGGGCAGGACCGGGAGTGGCTTGCGCAGGCCACCCGGGTACTCACCAAGTACTGGAGGGACAAGAACTCCCGTAAACGCAGCGCAGATGGGGAGGGAGTCGATCCCGGAAAAACCTAATGCATCAAGCTTTCCAGGCGGGCAACCGTCTTGGGAATGCCCTGTTTCTTGAGGGTATCAAGAAATGAGGGGAGCGAAACTGGGGGATTTTTCAATGAAGCTCTGTGTTCCATTGCTGCTTCGCAGACCGCTTGGGCATCGATGTCCAACAGTCGAAGGATAAAATTTTCAGGATGTTGGGCTTTGATCCCCTTTGTTTTGAGAATCCGATCAGGGAAATCATCCAGGTTAAAGGTCACGATGGTCGTGGCTCCTGAGTGGATGGCTGCTGCTAAAACATGACAATCGTCTTGGTCTGGAAGATTCAAGGTAGGGATGAGGCGCTCGAAGCCCTTAACCAAACTATCCCTCGTGTGCTCGTTCATGAGCTTACGGGTTCGCTCTAACTGCGATCTTTTGAGGTCTGGACGATTTGAAAGAACATTTCTGATCCACTCTTCGTGAATCATATCCGTCCACTTCGCTTGAATTAAATCTTTGGAGGCAAGGCGCATGAGAAGATCTCGCAAAGGAGCGGGATAAAGGACACAAGCGTCGTAGACTGCAACAATCTTGCTCACTACTAGTACCCCATACCCAGTTCTTGAGCCTGCTTCGTGAGTTCGTTCAGGGATCGGACTCGTGCGGCTTCAAGTGATTTTTTGTAGCGAAGAACATCCTTGGCATAAACGCGTCTGTGGGAGCCCACCTTCCGATGTGGAATTTTCCCGGTATCAAGCAGTTTAACGAAGTATGGACGTGAGACATTGAGAAGATCTGCACCTTGTTGGGAAGAAATCTCACGGTGCTGGGTCGTCACGGAGACCATTTCTCCTTCGGAAAGATGAACCAGGATCGTGTGAAAAAGGCGGGCGGCTGCTTTAGGGATTACCACTGCTTCGGAGCCTTTTCGTTCTTGGAAGACAAACTTCATGGTCCCCGAACGATCAGTATGACGGGAAAAGACGTTTCGGGATTGAGTAGCCAAATCAATGTCCTCAGGAGTCAGGCGGGAGGAGGGGGCGCGAAGGGATTTAGTATTTTTGCTCATAGAAAAAGAGTTTTCATACAAACGAAACAAACGCAATAAACAAAACAGACGAAACGGATGAGTTTTGTATCGGTCAACCTGTTGATGAAAGGGCGCCAACTCCCTCAAACGCACCGCAGGAGCGGAGGGAGATGAAACTGGGGAATAGCTCCTCTTCATCCAGCGGCGGATTTGCCTTTTGAGGGGCGAGGGCTGAAGGGGATGACCTTGCTCTCGTACTCCTCCAGTGGAGGTAGGGTGACCTCAGCCCTGCGTGCATAGGCACGGTGGACGGCCTTGCTGTTATGGCCGAGAGCCTTTTGGGCAAAGCGCTCCGGGTATCCCGCAACTTGGGCACGCTCGGCCCAGGCGTAGCGGTAGGAGTGCAGGGAAACCCCCTTGATCCCAAGGCCATCGCAACGTTGCTTGAACTCGGTGGCCCGGTCTCCTGCCCGTACGGTGGCTAAATAAGGGAAGAGGAGCCCCTCTTTGGGTAGGTCTTGGAGGATCGATTCGACCTCCTTGCCGAATCGGATCTGAGTGGGCTGTACGCTCCGCCACTTGGTCTTCATGCGGAAGAAGGTGATGACTTGGTTATCCCAGTCGACATCTTCCGCCTTCAGGCTGGCCAGGTCGGACTGGGATGCCCCGAGATGCCAGGCCATTTTGTAGAAGGCTTTGCGTTCGGGATTGTGCTCCCGCTCGACGATGCGGGTGTGTTCCTCAAGGGTGATGCCGCGCTTTTCCTTGAAGCGGATCACCGGCCATTGGCGCTTCGGCATGATCGGCCAGGCGATCCATCCCATATCGAGGCAGAAGTTGTGGAGTCGCCGGAGGAAGATGTTGGTGGAAACCGTTCCATTTTTGACGCAGTTGAGAAGTTCCTCGGGCTGAGTCTCGATGAGGATCTTGGGAAGCAGAGGCTTGATCGCCTTGTCCTTGGAAAAGGTGGTCCAGCGTTTGAGGTTGGCACCTGTCTTCATCTCGAGGTGGGTTTGAAGGGCATTTTCCCACGTGCGGGTTGTGACACCGGAATCGCTGCCCGCCAGATAGGCCCTGGCAATCTGCAGGTTGAGCATCGGCTGACGAAGGGCCGTGTTCTTGTGCTGAACGATCTGCTCAGCCTCATCGGCTGAGATCTTGCCCAGGCTGGTTCTTGAGCCGGTCTGCGAGTCGACGCAGTAGTAGGTTCCTCCACGGGTTCCCCGGCGGATGAGTCGGTAGCGTTTTTTCATGCGATTTGGGCAATCGCGATGTTGAACGAGTCGATCCCGGGGTTGTTACCGAGTAGTGGGCGAGTCATCACCCGTACTTGGTGACTAGCCCCAAAACGGTTTTTTTGGTGTCCGTTTTGGTGTCCGTTTGGTGTCCGCTACCTCTAGATCCTTTATTTATCAGGCTCTAGGAGGTGGAGGCGGGGGACGGAATCGAACCGTCGCATGGGGCTTTTG
>DAISZK010000057.1:0-11580 GCA_036824855.1 Chthoniobacterales bacterium
GAGCCTACTCGATTGCCAGCATGTCTCGGAGTTACCTGGCATCCAATGGAAGCTGCTGAACATTCGGAAATTCCGAGATCAGAAGCCTGAAGGCTTCGCCGAACAAATCCGAAAGATGGAGGAGCTCTTGGGATAAGTAAGGCAGGTCACAGAGCCTTGGAAAACAGCCTGTTTCCATATTTTGATCACCTCGTATGAAGAGGCCGCATGAGATCCGGGCAGAGGATTTTCCGATCAAGATTTGCCCCAAGGCCAAGGACCTCGATGAGATCCTGCCACTGATAACCCTTTGCGCCTCTGGAAAGCTCTACGAAGTCGAGGAGTGGATCGCTGCTGGCAAACCGATCCAGTGCCTCCCATCGGATGATCCGAGATGGCGCAAGATCGCTCCACCCCTACAGACAGCAGCAGATCGAGGATTTCACAGCCTGGCGGCGTTGCTTCTGGTCAACGGTTACGATCCCAATGGTGATGAGGACTCTCCGCTGAGCGAAGCCGTCCGATCCCGAAACCACACGATGGTCAGCCTCTTGCTGGAATACGGCACTGACCCCTGTGGCTTCGATTTCTGCGACGCACTGGAAACCTACGATCGGGAGATGATGGACCGACTGATGCAAGCCGGTGCTAACCCCTGCCAGGACAATGCCGTCGCACGGGCTCTCAGGAGCAAAGCCAGACCGCTTCTAGGATTCGTGAAGAGCTATCGGGAGCAATGCCCCTGCCTCCAGAGACAGGTCGACATTGCCCTCAATGTCTTCGTCGAAAATCAGGACGAAAAAGGCGTCGCGCTCATGCTCTGGCTGGGAGCCGATCCTCATGCCCGAGTTCCATGCTCACCGTACATTGAAGATGAAGAACACGAGATGGCTTCCCTTGAATCACCATTCGAGCGATCCCTCTGGCGGACTCGTGAAACCATCATGGAAATGCTTCTGAAAAAGCCCATCCCAGCGGAACAAGCTGATGACCTCTTGAGCCATGTTTCCCACAGAGGACTTCCCAAAGTCGTAAGCAGACTCCTGAAAGCAGGTGCGAATCCCAATCATATCGCGGAGGAGGACTGGCATATCCTCGATGGCTTCATCAGCACCCTCACCTATCGGTGGAGACTCTCGGATAATGATAGCGACGAGCGCGGCATTGAGGCCTTGAAGATGATCCTAGAAGCAGGCTCCAGATGGCCTGATCAACGACCCGACGTGCCACGGCTTCGGAGAGATCTACTCAACTGCAAACCAAACACACTCAGAGCCATTATCGCGCTCTTCAAAGAGCATCAGATCCTCACCGAGGAACAGCTTCATGAGCTCACACGTACTCCCGCTATGAAGAAGCTCCTTCAGAGTGCCTCACCCATCGTGCCACGCTCGACACCCCAATCCACATACTCCACAGGGGGTGCTACGAGCAACTCAGGTGGATACTGGAAAAAGCAGTGGTCTCAGCGCTGAACTTTATCATTCGCGGAGTCCGCATCGACTCTGTGAGTCTGCTCGAGATGAGCATCACTTTCTGGTGAGCAGCCAATACGCCAGAGGCATCATGGCCGCGATGACCATCGTGATGATGAAGCGCAGTCGACTGGAACGCGAATGCCGTATCAGCATGTTCGGGATCACGCGGAAGGATACCCCCAGGTTTCATCCCCGAAGAGGGCTGCGATGGAACCCAAGACGATAGTCCCGGCTATTGTGCAGATCATTAGCAAGTTACTTGCCCCACCTCTGAAGTTGATTTGCTGGGGAGTGAGGGCGTTTTGTTATGCGTGGGGATCAAAGGCAAAACACATTCCGCAGCAATCCAAAAGGGAGCTTTCCTAAGTCGATTGATCCCACTTGTCATCGGATGAGCAACGGAATACCAAGAGGCAAGGTTCCCCCACCTACACCCCCTATGTACAAAGAAAAACTAAAACGCTGCGGCGTCGCGCTCATTATTGTTGGTATTTTGGATGTCGCTTACATGGCTTGGTGCATTATCAGCTCTCAATCATGTCATACTACATTCAATATATTTGGGATAATCGCAGGTATCTTCTTGATTAGGGGGAGTCTGAAAGCCGCAAAATGGACTGCATACTTTGGTAGCTTCTTCCTTGTCATGGGGATTGTAGGTTTACTCGTTTCATGCCTGGCATTCCCAATTGGATACACAGTTGCTTCTTGGAAATTCCAAGCCCACACCCTGATTTACAATGTGGCAATGGCTATTCTCTCTGTTCCCTTGATTTTTTGGATTTGCAAAGAGCTGCTTAGCCCTGAAGTGATTGATGCACAAAAGACTGCAAAGATTAAGCCAGCCAATATAAAGCGACCAGTTATCGTTGGAGCCATCATCTCGATCGCTATGGGGGGTATTTTATTCAAGGTTACCCGTGGTGAAACGGCTGATAAAGCTATCCAACTGGCTAAAATGAAATTTGGGGGTGACTATCGATACCAAGTGACCAATCTCGGAATAAACACCAACGTCGACCCCAAAGGTGTATCCGTGAAGACAGTTTCGGCTTTGGTGGCTGTTTACAACGATTCTGAGTTCAAAACAGTCCCGGTGAGTTGGACAGAGTGAAGACCCGTTGAGAGGTAAGGATACACTGGTAAGTGTAGTGCGGATACCATACGAGTAGGGTAGCAGACTTTCCTACCTGTGAAACGAACGCGTGCTATCACCCTGCTCATTACCGGTTCGGTGCTTTTCACAGGGTGTTCGAAGCAGAAGCCGAGCTCTGATGATTGGGGCGGAGAAGAGAAGCCAAGTGCTTTTCCGACTCCTACGAACGGCTACTCGGGGAGCCATTCATGGGGTTGGTGGTTATGGGGGAGACCCTATGGATGGGGAGGATCGTCCTTCGGCTATCGCGGTGGGCCATCGGCGGGGGGAAGTTCTGCGACAAGCTCGGGATCCGTATCTCGCGGTGGATTCGGCTCAACGGCAGGCCACTCTTCAGCCTCCTCCTGAACTATCATGGAACGCCACGCCATCGCTCCTCGCAAAGACTTCGAGCAAAAACTCGAAAGCCAGGGTTTCCGGTTTCATGGAGGCTCCCATCCTTACTGGAACGAGGAGGCGTGTTATCGCTTCGAAAGTGACGAGGTTGATGTTCTGGAAGATGCAACCGAAGAGTTGTGGCGGCTCTGCCTTTTGGCGGTGGAGGAGGTGATCAACAAGGATCTTTTCTCCGAACTGCGGATTCCCGGGGAATTTTCGCCGCTTATCCGGAGTTCTTGGAAGGAGAGAGAATTCTCTTTGTACGGCCGATTCGATCTCTGGTTTGACGGCGAATCACCTCCCAAACTTTTTGAATTCAACGCCGATACACCCACTTCATTGTTTGAGGCAGCGGTCATCCAGTGGACATGGCTCCAGGAAGTCTTTCCAGAGAAAGACCAGTTTAACTCAATCCACGAGAAATTGATCGAACAGTGGAAAAAACTTGGAGCTGCGAACATGCATTTTGCGTGTGCCGGCAACAGTGAAGAGGACTTCACGACAACTGTTTACCTTGAGGATACTGCCCTGCAGGCAGATATCAGAACCAAACGGCTCTTCGTCCATGAAATCGGATGGGATGGGAGACAGTTCGTTGATCTGGAAAATCAGCCGATCAGAAAACTCTTCAAGCTCTATCCCTGGGAATGGCTTCTGAAGGAATCCTTCGCGAGGTATCTGCCTTCACGGCCGTGGCAGCTTATCGAGCCGGCTTGGAAAATGATTCTGAGCAACAAGGGCATCCTCCCGATTCTATGGAGAATGTTTCCGGGGCATGAGAACCTCCTTCCCGCATCATTCAGCCAAGAAGGCCTTGGAGACTTTGTCCAGAAGCCGTTTTTTGGACGTGAAGGTCAGGGAGTTGTGTTTGGGAGCAATGATTCCATGAATGACGGGACATGCATCTTTCAAGAGGCTCGAGTCCTTCCTGATTTCGACGGTAACTTTCCCGTCATCGGATCATGGATTATCGGCGAAAAAGCTGTGGGGATCGGAATCCGTGAGAGTGATACGCCCATCACCACAAACCTCAGCCGTTTTGTTCCACACTACTTTGAGTAGTCATGACTAAAGGAACGAAGAGATGAAGATCCAATCCGCATTCTGGAAGCCAAGACTTCCCATTCTTGTGATTGGGATCTTGTCCCTACTCGGTGGTCTGAATGATATTTTTTCCAAACACGCTGGAAGAACGAATGGGGCACAATACTTCGGAGTTGATGCCGTGCTGATTGGGATCGTCTTTGCAGTTGCTGGAGTGATTTGTCTGATCGTTGGGTTTAAGAAGAAACCCCTAGTAACCCCATCTGAACCATCTCAAAAGTGATGAAGAACCAATCCGCATTCTGGAAGGTCTGTCTGGTCTCCCTTGTGATGGTGGGGAGTGTGTATGCGGAAGATCTGAAAGAGTTGATTGCTCTCAAAAAGGAATTTGAAGCATCACCATCGAACAAAACAGAAGTTGTTCGTGAACAGTATATCGTGAGCCTCATCCATTTATGGGAAAAGTACAAGGGAGTGTACGATTCGACGAATAAGAGAGATGGAGGAGAACAGATGAGAGCGGTAGATCTTGAAATTGCTAATCATCCAGCACCCAAAGACGCAAATCCGTCACCGAACCTCCTATTGGGAGATTGGGAATCACCTCGGCATGGGTATCGATTCACAGAAAATGGCAAATGGATCATGCTACCAGAGGACGACTGCACAACTCATGGAAATTGGAGAATCACCAACAACGAGTACTTTCAAAGCTTTGCAATAGAGGGTGACAAAATTGATTCAGCATCGGGTTCCGCAATTTATCTTCTGAACGACCAGTACTTTGTCTTTGGGAATTCCAAGGGTGTGTATATCGAAAAGAGAATTCCTTACGGGAGTTACGGAAAAGAATAAGCACCAATCCCCCCAAGTACCCCCTTCTGAACCTCCTCAACAGTGATGAAGAAGATCCTTACTCAACGGTTTCTTATCGGAATGGCATTTGGGTTTTTGTGTGGGGTTTCGATTGGACTATTGTCTTTGGGTAGTTTTACGGGACTCGTGCAAGACTGTCTGGTCGGTTCTTTTGCTGGTGGCTTCGTTGGATTGCTGTTCACGCAAAAAGCAATCACAAGGGTGCGAAAGCTTTTTGGGAAAATCGGAGGGTTTTAACCGGTGCCTAACTGGCGCGAATCTTACTAAGCGATGACGACAGAATGAGAATCTATGTTTGTCTCTGGGTTCTAATGGCATCAGGTATCGCATTGAGTGGGTGTGCTGACATTCCCTCAAATCCCGCGACTACTGCCCGAGGTGCAGTGTCGGATTCCCAACTCAGATCCTGGCAGTACTCCCATGCACTGCAGAGCGGACAGGCATCATCACTACTGGACACCCCAAATGACCCCCCTCTGTCTGATCAGGCCATGATCGCCAAAAGTAAGGAGGAGTACATCAGACGGGGCTTTGATGCTCAAAAAGCCAATCAATGTGCGAAGCAGGATTTCACCTCCGCGACCGGCCGAACCCCAAATCCTTCCTACTAGGGAAGTGTGTCAACTCTCCTCAGTTGGGTATGAAATGTCTCTGTGTTACTTCGATATTTTCTCACCACCAGTTCCACCAGTGATGAGAGAGGATCAGGTCTATTAGACCGCCCTTTGGATGTGGCAAGAACTTCACAATCAGCAGTTCAATTACTAGGACCAAGAGAAACACCCGAAATGGCGTCAAGTAAGGCCACCACGTGATCTGCAGGAATATCTCTCGCAATCCTTTTGGAAGCAGAACAAGGAGCATGCCAATCAGGGCAGCAATCAGCAGGATGGGGAGCCATGCTCCAGGAAGGGTGGCATGGGGATCGTGAAAATCCACCCAAGAGATGCCAATTAGGAGGCCCATCATAAAACCACCCGCGAATCTGTAAACAGCTTCTATGGTCTCGTCCTTCATGGCGGTGTAGATGCTCAGGTCAGATTAGCCAGAACGATCCCTGCAGGATTGCAGAAACAGGGATGTTTTGCCCATCACAGGGAGTGCTTCTCGGAACCTATGAGGATTTTACCTCGGAAGCCCCCTTCTGGGCTTGGCGAATGATATTGTAGACCTCCTTGGGACGCTCAATGAGATCAAAAGATGGGGGGGCATAACGACCGGCTCCCGGCCAGGATCCAGAAGGTATGAAGATGTTCATCGTATTCTGGGAAGGCCCGAAAGTTATCGTGCCCACATCCCCGCTCCCTTGATTCAACGAGATATCGGAGAGAGTTCTGAGCTGAAGGCTCTTTACCTGCCGTGAGAAGATCCCACTGAGGATGATAATCCGCTCATTGGTAACTCCGTAAAAGGTTCGGGAGCGATTGTAGGCATCAGCAAAGAAGCGCCCAAAAATCAAATAAAGCCCAATACAGACAAACGGTATTCCCCAAAGGGTCATGAACAGCCCCGTGGATCCATCTCCATTCCTAGGGTGGGTTATAACTGAGTATTCCCAGAAGATGGCAAAGCCACCCCATATCAAGCTAAAGGGTATGAGAAAAAGATCTTGAGAGCGTAGCCTGACACCATCGAGTGGTTTTCCTGACCAGAGAAGACGCTCTCCTTGGTCAAGATTCTGGGATAGAACGGCTTCGGGGTTTTGTCCCATATCGCAAAAGACTGAAATTGGTTTTTACATCCAGGCCGGGGCTGTGGAAGCAATCAGGTCTGTAATGTTTTTATACCTGGCGTATTCCCATCCGTTGTGGAGCTTTGCCCCGAGTAAGAAACTGGCGAGATAATCCTTCCAAGAGCTGTATTTTTTAGCCAGATCCGCTGAGGCAGAATTGATCAAGGGTGTAGCCTCTTCCTGCTTGAGGTAGCCTGCAGTCACTCCAAGGTCGGCCAAATACATGATGTGGGATTTTACCCAAGCAGTCTCATCGGTCCCCTCGGGATTCACGGATTGGTGAACCTTCTCCACGGCTGATTTGAGGGTATTGTTCAGATTTGCGTATCTGACCCCTTGGGGAAGAACCAGATCCCCGGCATCGTCTCTCAGACTTGGTTGGAAAGTCTCCATTGCCGCAAGTTCGTCCTTCAGACTCTTGGCATTATCGATGCCGAACATGTTCTTCAATTCATCCCTGGCAGCTCCTTTGTCATTGGGTGGAAGACCGGTTAATCGACCAAGCGGGTGTCCCTGAGCCATCAGGATGGGAACCACAAAGTAGGTTGCACGCACCTCATCAGTCGTGAGGCTCGGATCAGGGGCGGCGAATTTCGGGAACACGAACTGTTCGGTTTTGCCTGCCTTTGCCTCAAGTTTCTTCGCGATCTCCTCGAACCCAAGAGCTCGTGCTTGGGTGATCGGGGTTGTTCCAAAATTGTCGGCAGCCCTCGGATCTTCACCCTTCTCAAGAAGCAAGTCGACCGCCGGGATATTGAGTTGGGGATTAATGGCAAGATGGAGGGCATTCCTACCGTCCTTATCCTTAGCCTGAATATCTGCCCCAGCTTTGAGCAACGGGGTGGTGATCCATGGATGTGCGTACCATTTCACGGAAACCAACAGGGGTGTGGCCCCGCTACGATCACGCGCTTCGACAGCAGCACCATGGGAGAGAAGGAGGTTTACAGCTTCAAGGTCACCATGTCCTACCGCAAAATGTAACGGCGTGCCCCATCGAGGCTGGGCAACAGAGGGGTCGGCTTTATGGTTTAGGAGGGAAATGACTCCCAGCCTATTTCCGTTGTATGCACACTTGATCAGAGGTGTCTCCCCGAACTTGTCCTTGAGATTGGGGTTCGCCCCCGCCTGGAGAAGCAGTTCAATGAGACGGGGATTCTTAAACTGGGCAGCATAGTGGAGGGCCGTGTCTTTGTTGACATCCACAGCATCGATTTCCGCCCCAGCCTTGATGAGATCCGATGCCATCTCCTCGAAGCCAACAGCTGCAGCGATCATGAGGGCAGTCTGAGAATACTTACTTGTTCTTTTTGCCAATGTTTCTGGAGAGATCATGGCTTTAAGTTGAACAGCATCTCCATGCTCCACGGCTTTCCACCAAGGATCATTGACTTCATTCGGGCCTAGATCTTCCTCATGGCTCCACTTCTCTTCAAAATTCAATGATCCAGCCTGCTCAATGAGCTGTGCAGCATTGGGTACCCCGTTCATCGCCGCTAGTCGGGCATTCCAGACTCGGCTCACGTAATCGTTGGGATATCTCTCCACCTGCTGTTGTGAAAATTCGTAGGCTGACTTCACGTCACCCAAATCACGGGACATGAACATGCAGCGTTTCAAAGCGTCATCCCATTGAGGGTGAACCGCAGCACCCACAATACCCTCTTTGATTGCGTCCTTAAGGGCTCCTTGCCGCTCCAGAATCTCGGCGTATTGACCGATGTATTTGGCCGTATTGGGCTCCTTTTCGATAGCTTCCTTGATCAGCGGAATCGCCTGATCATATTGACCCAATTCATAATAAGTCCGTGAGATTGCATGTAGGTTTACGCCAGATCTCGACAACTTGAGTGCCGTCTGCCGTTCCACGAGAGCTTGGTCGTGAGCATCCAGATCATCCAAGAGGTTTCCGTAGGTAAGGTGTAGAATTGATGGCCCCTCTGAGGGAGCCATCAGGTTCATGACCCTCTGGTAGTAGCGTATGCCAGCGATGAGGATCCGGTTCCTCACCTCATACCAGAGATTGTAGCGTAACATGTCCCTGGTGAGGGCTCGGGCGAGGATTGCCGCCGCCCAGTTGATGGGAATCGAATCAGGATACTGATCCGCCAAGGTCAGCAGGGCATTGTAGTAATAAAGGGCACTAGAAGGATCCTTGGAGAGATCTACACCGAGGATGCATGACGAAGCCAATCCCTCCGGAGAATTTGGATCTTTTGCTATCAAGGTTTCGAGGACCTTGGCGGATTCTTTGACTTCGAAAACAGATCTCAGTTCTACACCCAGAAGAAAAAGTGCAGATGCATCCTTGGGATCTTTTTTAAGAATTCCAGCGAGTGTTTGAATGGCTTGTTCAGGCTCAGAGGAACTGATGTCCCTGGTCTCGTTCTGAGTGAGTCCGTAGGAATTCCCATGCGGAGCTACGAGGATCAATACGCTGAGGGCGAGGGCATGGATTCTCATGATCTAGGGGGGGAAAGTTGAGATTTACCGGCTTGTCGTCTGGCTAGTCTGAACTTTAGGGGTCTGTGAGGCAGCCAGGAGATCGCTCAGTACCCCTGAATGCTCGGGGACAATCGTAATGGCTGCCTTACCCTCGATGATGTTCTGGGTCTCCAGCACATCGAAGAGTGCCTCGCAGATTTCGGGATCCTGAGAAACCTGAAGCAATGCATCCCCGACAATCTGTGGCCTGATGGCTGCGGCTTTTGCGAATTCTGCCGCTGCCTGTTGCTCGGCTGTGCTCGCGATCACATTCACCTGATTGGTTCCGTCCTGCTTGATCGCAGATGTTACCTGACGCAGTCGATTCACCACCTTGGCCTCGATCTGCCGAATCATCTCCAGATCACGGAAGTGAACCTTGCGGATGTAGACAGATCCAAGACTGTAGCCCCACTCTTCGGATCGTGGTGATACCTCTGCCCGAACCGTTTGGCTCATGACATGGCGGTTTTGGAGCATCTGATTAAGGGGGAGATTGTTCAGGCACCGCGTGGCGGAATTGCCCACATTGGCCGCCAGTGATCCCCGAGGATCGGCATTCTTGAAAATGTACGACACGGGGTCGCTGACCCGCATCTCATACCAGATCCCGATGCCCATCGGTGCACCCTCTTCGGAATTCACCGGGGTGCTCCGGAGGTATTGCTGATCCAACCTCATGTCGACGACATGGCATTTGCCGAAGAAGTTCACTAGGATGACAGCCGGTCCCAGCTTCAGCGGGAGAAGATGCAGTCCAGGCTGGTCGATCACGGCCAGAACCTTCCCAAAGAGTACATACACTTTGGCCTGGCATTCCCTGACAATGGTGTAGAGGCAGAAGAGCCTAGCTACCCCGAGTAACACGGGAAAAAGGAAAAACATCAGCCCGAAGGTCGCCAAGGCGGCGCTCACGAAATGAACGTAGGGGGGAAGGGATGAATCACTCATGGTTCCGTTCTCCTACAATGATGGATCGGGCGGTTGCGTAGAGTTTCAGGCGGACATTACGAACATAGGCGCGAAGTCCACTTGCGCCGATACCCTTGAGCCGCTGCAGCTCGCCTGCGAGAGCCAGGAGGGGCTGAACCTCTGCTTGGGCCTTGAGGGTCTCGATCTCCACCGCCCTTTTGGACTGAACAATCTTCTGGTCGGCTGATGCCTGGGCCAAGCTGATGTCTGAGGAGACCTGATTGTAAGCGGTATTAATAGCCGCAAGAGCCGACTCGACCTCCGGCGGCGGATCGATCCCCGTGATCAGAGAGGCATCCAGGAAGATCCCGTAGCGTGCCGCCGACACGGAGCACTCACGGTCCATGTTGTCATTGATGTCGCTGAGGTTCTTGCGAAGGTCGTTAATCGAGATGCCGATTACGGCTGTGGCAGCAACATTGTGCAGGGCATCTGGATCTCCGGAGGCAGGGTTGGGCTGGGCCTCAAAGTTCGCAATACGCTCTCTCAAGACGGACACAAAATACCCCATGACGTGGGTGATGGGCTGCTTGATACCGAAAAGATAGGCGTAGAGATTGCGCTGGGAGATGTGCCAACGGATTTGTCCCTTCAGTCCCGTATTGAGCTGATCCTTGGTCACGGCTTCCAAGACGCTGTCGTCATCCAGTTCTCCGGGATTCTCGGGGTCGAGAGCCATGTTGAGCGTCTGGGTGGAGACTACGACCTTGTGTACTTCCTCCCACGGCCATTTGAAGTAGGGACCTCCGGGCTCAATGACCCTGAGCTGAGGGTAGTTGTAGAGCTCCTTCTCCTCCTGGTTGAAACCCTCTGCGATCGGTGAATCTGCCGTCATGGCAGTACCAACACGTTCTGCTCTTCCGAAGCAGGTTTTTACCGCCCTTTCGTTTTGATTCACCGAGTAAAGGCCCGCGAACAAGTACCGGACTAAGAACCAGGTAATAAAACCTACAAAACAGCCAAGAATGACGGAGCTCATGGGAGGGGTTTCAGAAGATGTAGCTCACGGTCTGCAGACTGTCCAAAGGTAAAAGCATCGCACGTACCCCCGGGCTCGACTTAGGAAGGCCCCTCTTGACCGATGTTACATTTCATCTGATCCTCGAAATGGAGTCAGGGTTGAAGGACGCGGTGGTTGGCTTACCAGCCCCATAATCCATGTCCCCTGGCTCTCTTTTTTGCTCTATTGCTACGCCCTCGCATCGGGAGCCTCTTCCTTCGGGAGTAAGTCTTTCACCCCCATGGGATGCTTCCGTTTCAACAAGAAGTCATAGAGCCTCCATTCCGGATCCGGAACGGTCTGTTTGTATGGAGGAAAAATGACCGTGGTAGTTTTCAACCCGTCGACTGCCTCCTGGCGGTAGAACCCTTCGACCTGCTTGGGCCGGAAGACGAAGTTGTTGATGATGACGAATTCAGAGTAGTTGTCCGGTGCGGTGCTGTATTTGTTGTTGGGTCCTGTGATGGTCATGGTGGTGTTG
>DAISZK010000057.1:11680-13068 GCA_036824855.1 Chthoniobacterales bacterium
CTGCGTGGGCAAAGGGCGACATGAACGTGGAGGTTATCCGTGTCGTGATGGAGCCCGTAGGCGTAACCGATCGAGTCACCCCGATGGAACTTTTCAGCGAAGCGATCCATCACTTTTCTGACGCTGGAAATCACTACCTGATCGGGGCTGATGCCGGCCTTCACGAGAGCATCGTGCTGCTCGGTCGACATCGAAAAGACGAGGCGATGAGCGATGACTGGGCTCTTGGCCTGAGAGCCAAACCGATCCAAATGGAAGCGCCACGCCTCGGTGATCCGACGCTTCCTTTCTTCATTGGAAAGCTTGCTCGGAGAGGTGCTGCTGCCATCGGGATTGCGTCGAATCGCGTTGTGCAAAAATCCTCCGGCGTGAACCTGGCCGATCGATTCCTTGGAGGCGTAGTCCACAAAACCCTTCAGCTTCTTTCCCACTTCTTCATCCAACTTCTTGGCGGCTCGAAGAGTGGCTTTTCGTCCGGATGTCTCATCGAGATATTCCAGATCGAGCCTTCCTCGGGCCGTCGACTTGTGCGCGAAGATGAAACCGTTCTTCACGAAAGTTCCTCCAAGAATGCAATGGCTTGATCGAGCTTTGTCTCGATCCTTTCCATCGCGGAGGGATCGATCTTGCTGTCGAGTTCCGCTGCGACGATCAGTGCCTCGAGTGTCTCGGCCTTAGTGCGAAAACCACGCGCCTCGTGTAACCGATGGAATCGCTCATACGCCTCGGCGCTGATCAAAAACTCCATGCGTCGTGTGTTGGGTGGTTGATGATGCGGCATCGCGTTTTTTTGAGCGGAGTTGGTCGGGATCCGTGGGGCTCGGCTAACGGATTCAGGGAAATCTCTGGAGCGTGCCTGACACGCGGAAGAGGAAGCGGGGATGAAGCGCGAGCGACCCCGCCGGCACTTTCCGGGAGAAAGTGCTATCCTGTTGGTTGTTTGGCCCGGGTGAACAAACACCACGATCCAGCTTCCAGAGGTCTGGAATGGGTCTCGATGAGGGGGTCGAAGGAGGTTGTCCGGAGTAGGTCGAGCAGGTGGGTGAGCCGATTGCAGGGAAGCGGTGGGGATAGGGCCGATTCGCTGCAATGGGCGAGGTGTGAGAGGATCGTCTGGCAGGGTGAGCTGATGGGGTGGAGGAAGCAGGAACAAGCGGGGCCCACCCAGAGCCCCCAGTGACGTCCGCACAGCGGGCGACGACACCCCATGAGCATCCCGAAAAAGCAGGTGCGAGGAGACTGCTAAGAGAGGGCTTCGGAGAGTCCTGAATGAGGGGTCGAATGAATTCCATGTCATCCATTCTTTCAGGAAAAAAAGCTCTTGGTGCTCCCGATCGGGAGCACCATGCCTCTGTAGATCTGTTTTATTTGGTGGCTATGCCACCAAA
>DAISZK010000058.1:0-12986 GCA_036824855.1 Chthoniobacterales bacterium
GAATCATCCCGTGGTGAACGATCGGCTCCGGCAGATCGGGGAAGCTGCAAAGATCCCTCTCCAGGTCGAGGTGAACCCACGCTGGACGGGCACCGATGCCGACGCGATCTTTAAGCAGAGGGGTGGAATCCCCACCGTCTCCATCGGCGTACCCAACCGCTACATGCACTCCCCCGTAGAGATGATCCAGTATTCCGATCTTCAGCAGACGGCGGAGCTGCTGGCTGCATTTGCCCTCGACTGCGGCAAGGGGGAACGTTTCGGAGTTAGGCTTTAGAATGAGACTTTCGTCATCTTTGGAATAGAAAAGTTGAGGGGGGAGATTTTTTGAGTCTCCACCCCATGATCGTGATTTCTCCGATTTCAACTTTCCTCTTTTGTCCTCCTTCATTCATCCTTTTCCCCCGTGACCTCCCACACATCCCCCAACAACTTGGGCTGGCGCGTTGCGCTAGCCGGACTCGGCATCAATCTCGCCCTCGGCGTGCTCTACACCTGGAGCATGTTCAAAGGAGCCATCGAGAAGGACTTCGGCTGGAAAGGTGATCAACTCAATGATCCGTATGCCCTCTGCTGCCTGGTCTTTGCCTTCGCGATGATCCTGGCGGGTCGCCTGCAGGATAAGATCGGCCCCAGGATCACCGCCACCATCGGCGGCATCCTTGTAGCCGCCGGAATGCTACTCATCTCCACGACCAACAACTATACCCTCTGGGTCATCGGCTTCGGCGTGCTAGTCGGGACTGGCATCGGCTTTGGCTACGCCTGCGCCACGCCAGCAGCCCTCAAGTGGTTCCCCAAGGCCAAGACCGGACTGGTAGCCGGTATCGTGGTCGGCGGATTCGGACTGGCCCCGGTCTACCTCGCACCGCTCTCCGAGACACTCCTCAAGGATTTTGGCATCCTCAAATCGATGCTTATTCTCGGGCTTCTCTTCGCGGTCATTGTTATTGGACTCGCACAACTGCTCAAAAATCCTCCTGCGGGTTATGTCGCTGAGACAACTTCCTCCGCGAGTGCTGGCTCGCTAGTCGTGACTGACTTGTCTCCAGCCCAGATTCTTTCCAAGAGCTCTTTCTGGCTGCTCTGGCTGCTCTACTTTGTCGGTGCGGGAGCTGGTCTCATGGTCATCGGCAGTATCAGCGGCATGGCCAAGAAATCCATGGGAACGTCCGCCTTTATCGCCGTGGCGGTTCTGGCAATCGGCAATGCCATGGGGCGGGTGATCGCAGGATCCTTATCCGACAAAATCGGTCGCCGCACGACCCTCCTGATCGTCTTCCTGTTCCAGGCGGTCCTGATGTTCGTTGCCATCCCCGTCACGGGTGGCACCACCACGCCACTCGTTCTTGTCCTGATTGCTGCGCTGATCGGTGCCAACTACGGCGCCAACCTCTCACTCTTCCCCTCGATCACGAAAGATCTCTGGGGCATCAAAAACTTTGGCATGAACTATGGCCTCATCTTCACAGCGTGGGGCGTGGGTGGTTTTGTCCTGTCACGCCTGTCGCAGATGCTCAAGGCATCGAGCGGCAACTTCGCATCCAGCTTTATGGTAGCCGGCGCGCTTCTGATCGTGGGTGCGGGACTCACCTTCCTGATCAAGTCGCCCGACTCGAGTAGCGCGTAGAAACCGCCCCTAGGCTTAGGGGCCCTAAGAAAACGGTGGGCTCAATCCTTGCCGAGGAGAGATTTATCATCCTTCCGTCGTCCGTAGGCGATTCTGCTATGGTGCATGCTGCTAAGACTCGCGACCAGGGAGGCCGCGATCTCCTGCAACTGGCAGAGCGTCACAGGGGCCTCATCATACTGACCATCATCGATTCTATCCTTGAGGATGTCGTGAATAAGATCGTCCAGTCGCTGGGGAGTCGGCCTCTCAAGACTCCGTGAGGCGCTCTCGGCGGCATCGGCAAGCCCCATGATCACAGCCTCGATGGTTTGAGGTTTTGGCCCCGGATAACGGTAGCTCTCCTCGCTGACTTTCGGTATATCCTCGGGCCGGACATTCATCAGGGAGCCTCCGGCACGCGCATCCTTCTCCTGCTGGCAGGCACGTTGATAGAAATACTCCACAAGAGTGGTGCCATGATGCTGCATGATCGCATCGATCACACGACGGTTCAGTTTGTTCCGGACCGCTAGATCAACCCCTTCCTTGACATGGGAAAGAATAACCAAAGCACTCATGGTCGGGGTTAGTTCGTCATGCAGATTCTCGCCGGGCGGCATATTTTCCGTGAAGTACTCGGGCTTCGCCAGCTTGCCGATGTCATGGAAGTAAGCCGAAACTCTACAAAGAGTGGCATTGGCACCGACTTTCTCGGCGCAAGCCTCCGCAAGATTGGCCATTGCAAGCGAGTGGTGGTAGGTACCGGGCGCCTCGAGACTGAGCCGACGAAGCAAGGGATGATTGAGGTCAGCCATCTCCAGCCAGGAAATCTCCGTGGTGATTCCGAAAAGTTTTTCGATCATCGGAAGAGAGCCGCTCACTAGCACAGCGGTGAGAATCCCCGTGCCGATGGCAAGAGCAGTCTCGATACCTAGACTCCCCCAGTCCGTCAGGGAGAGATTATCCCAAAGGATCGGACCAATCAGTCCGGAAAGGAGCGCCAGAATCCAGACGGTGATCCCGGAATAAAAGCCTGCCCTGAGAAGCCTCGATCGACGCCGCACGCGCATGGTGGATAGAACTGCGACCAACCCGCCAGTGATCGCCAGTAGAAGAAGCAAGGGGTCTCTCGTCACATGGAGGACCGACCACCAAAGTGCGCCGATTAGACATGCCGAAAGCCCGATCTGGGGTCCCATGAGCACGGACAGGATCAACGGGGCCAGCGCGTAGGGAAGGAGGAGTGATAGCAAGTGCTCTTCCAGACGTCCTTGGATGACCTGACCCTGAAGGAATTCACCGATCCCAACCTGAAGCAGGATCACCCCCAGAAAGAGGGCCAGGGAGGAATTTTTCCTGAGTGCCAAATCGCCGCTGATCACCGGTTGCACCACTGCCAGGGCAAGAATTAAAAGAGTGTACAGAAGATGCTTAAGAGGATCAGGCGCATCTCCCGCCAAGCAGAAGAGGGCAAGAATTCCCGCCGCCGCCAAGACGATCCCAAAACGCAACAAACGCCCCTCCTCCAGCGCACCGAACATGGTCTCGCGGCTTTCAAGGCGTGACTTCCCGCAACTCAACCCCCGGGCGGCGAGTCTCTTTTTTCGAAGAAAACGGAACATCGGATGATTGATTAAAAGCGCGTCTCTTGGAGTCCCCGGTGCTCCTTATAGGCCGAGATGATGGCTCGAACCAGGGGATGACGCACAACGTCCCGTTCGCCAAAAAGATGGAAGTTGATTCCCGGGGTGTTTGAGAGGGCCCCTATCGCCTCAACCAAACCACTGGGCTTGTTTTTGGGAAGATCGATTTGGGTTCGATCCCCCGTGATCACGCACTTCGAGCCGATGCCGATGCGGGTGAGAAACATGAACATCTGCTCCGTGGTGGTATTCTGCGCCTCATCCAGAATGATAAATGCCTTGTTCAGCGTTCTGCCACGCATGTAGGCCAAGGGGGCTATTTCAATGATGTTCCGCTCGATGGCACGCTGGATCTCCTCAGGTTCAAGCATATCGTGCAACGCGTCGTAGAGGGGGCGCAGATAGGGCAGGATCTTTTCCTGCAATTCTCCGGGCAGGAATCCTAGTGCCTCTCCTGCCTCTACCGCAGGTCGAGTAAGGATGATGCGACTCACTTTTTCCGTCTTCAGGGCCGCCACTGCCTTCGCCACGGCAAGGTAGGTCTTCCCCGTACCAGCAGGACCGACACCAAAGGTGATGTCATGAGCATCAATGGCACGAAGGTAATCCCTCTGAGAGAGGTTCTTGGGAACAACAGGAGGCTTGCGCTGAGAACACTGGATCCGTTCCTGATAGAGTCCCTCTAGTGGCGCAATGGGTAAAATAGACGCATCAGTAGCCCGATGATCATTCGGGGCGACAACAGAGGCCCTAGAGTTTTCGCGATTCTCGGCATCCCCATGGTGCTCAAGGGTAAATAGAAATTCATCCCGTCCGATCACTCCTCCCAAGGCCACGACACGTTGCAGTTCACCAAAGATGAAGCGGGCCTTCGCAACAGCCACCTTGTCGCCTTGGATCTTCAACCAGCCGTCACGGCTCGTAATACGAACACCAAGATCTCTCTCCATGAGGCGAAGCAGTTTCTCGTCGCCGCCAAACAGGGCCTGCAGAGAACGCGCATTCTCAAACTCCAGGGTGATTTCCTCACCGAGAGCGGACGCCTTCTTCGGATCACGAACTGGATCCTGCTTTCTTTTCTGTGATGGTCTCTTCAACGACAACGGCTACTTATAGCCGTAAACCAACGCCCACGGAGTGCGATCCTCGGGGGACTTGAGGATCTGGACGATGGCAAAAAATGTTCCCGTAGCTTTGGGGCTGACTCTTGCTCCGGCAAAGCGTCCTTTCTGCCAGCTTTCGGCATCAACGAGGTTACCGTTGTCGTCGTATATATGGACGGAAAGGGTTGCTCCCTTAAGATCAGTGGCCATCAGGAACCAATAATTATTTCCCTTGAAGAGCTGGGAACTGACGGCCTTCTTTTCCCGAACCCCGAGATCGCCACCCCAAGCATCCTTACGAATGGAAAACCCCTGTTTATAATAGGGAAGGGCCGCCTCATAGGCGAACGAGAGGGCATCATCCACCGTGGCATGGACAAGGCAAGGGGACCAAGCGGCAAGCGCCAGTGCAACTACGGCGAAGCGATTTTTCAATTTACGTGATCTGAAGTTCAAACAAAGGGAGGGGAAGAAGTTCATAATCAGTTTCCGGTATTCCCTTCAACGATCTGCTGGTTGACGCCGTGGGTGAGGTCATGGATCGACTTGACCTGTTCGGGTGTGATTTTGTCTCCCCCCTCGCTCACGATAGGTCCGATTTTCCTCAGCACGTCCCTGATGCTTGCAACCAGGGGATTCTTCCGAAGTCGGCCCCCCATGGAACCAATGCATCGATCAAAATAATTCACTAATTCCGGCTGATGAAGGAGCTCGGTGCCATCCTTGGAAAATCCACCATCCACGATCGAGGTGAGAACCTCTGTGCCTCGAAGCCACCCGCCCAGACTCACCAACTGCGAAAGATCTTGATCATTGAGTTCCTGCATCGCCTCACGGACATCCTGCAGGGCCCCGTCAAATTCCGCCCGAACCCCTCTCCAATCACGCTGATCGGCCTTGTCGGTGATGCTCTTGCTGCGGGCAATGACGGACTTGCGCACATTAATTCCATCCGCCAGCGTCAGGACTTGGCGGCCAAGTTCCTTGACCCGCTCGGCATCCTCAGCCTCGACAGCCACAAAACCTTCGGCGATCACATTTCCAAGTAGAAGGGCTATACGGGCGCGGTCTTCCGGAGTGCGGGTCTTACCGTCACGAAGCTGACCTTTCCAGTTTGGGTTACCGAGTTTGTCGAGCACGGCAAAGATTTCACTGGGTACAGGCACCACCACCTCCTCCACGGCCGCCGCGGGAAAATCGGAAAGCGAGATCTTCTTCGGTGGAGTATCGGCCCTAGCGATCGGAGACGTGATAAGGAGGAGACACGCGATGGCCGCGTTAAGGCAAAGAAGTGGATTCATCGGAAATCGGGGAAAAATACCCTCGCCGAGAGGGGGCTCGCTGTGGAGCATGGGCGAATCGTTGTTCACACGCTGTTGGTTAAATTCAATCTGTAATGGACCGGGAAAGATTACAACATATTCTTGATAAGGCTTCGGCCAAGCGACTCCTCGTCATTGGGGATTTGATGCTGGACGAATTTGTCTGGGGAAACGTCGGCAGGATCTCCCCCGAGGCGCCAGTGCCCATTGTGGAGGTGCAGAGCGAGTCCAGCTATCCCGGCGGAGCGGCCAACGTGGCGCGCAATCTGCGGGAGTTCACCTCCTCGGTCACCATGCTCGGAATGGTAGGGTCCGATACCTCCGGAGAAAAACTAACTGGACTCCTGAGGAGCGAGGGGATCTCCACGGAGGGTCTTTTCACGGATCCCTCCATACCGACAATCGTCAAAACACGGATCATTGCCCAGCGCCAGCAGGTTGTACGGGTGGACCGCGAGCAACGCATGGCACCCGGTTCGGGTAGGCAGGATATCCTCAGTAAGGCACGCGCTTTGGTGACAGATGCCGACGCAGTGCTGATCGAGGACTATGGCAAAGGCTTCCTCGATCAGGGTTTGGTAAATGCCGTCCTGGAAGCGGCACGGGAGAAGGGTGTGATCGTCACCTGCGATCCCAATCCCAAAAATCCCCTGGAATGGCCCGGCATCGCCACGATCAAGCCTAACCGTTCCGAGGCCTTCGCTGCTGCAGGCATCCCCCTCTCCCCTCCGGTATACCCGGTTGAAAACGACGCTGCCCTGATGAAAGTGGGTGAAATTCTCCTTAGTCGCTGGAATGCCGGCGCCCTACTGATCACCCTGAGCGAACAGGGCATGATGCTCTTCCGTAAGGATCATCCTCCGTATCACACGCCAACACGCGCCCGGGAAATCTTCGACGTCTCTGGCGCAGGAGATACCTCCATTTCGCTCTACACGCTTGGCATCACGGCGGGAGCCTCTCCGGAGGAGGCTGCCGAGCTTGCCAATCATGCAGCCGGCATCGTCGTGGGGAAACTTGGCACCGCAACCTGCACGCGTGCCGAGCTGGAGGAAAGTTTCAGGGACCTCTACCCAGCATGAGCAGCTCATCAGGCCTTCGCCCCGCCCTCTTTGTCGACCGCGATGGAACGCTCATGGTCGAGGTCGACCATTGTCGCGATCCCAAAGATGTGAAGGCCTATGCAGGTGCCGCCGAGGAGTTGGCACGGGCTCGCTCCCTAGGATGGGCTGTGATCATTATCACGAATCAGAGCGGCATCGGTCGCGGTTATTTCACTGTGGAGCACTTCGACTCCGTGCAGGCGGAACTCATCCGCCAACTCAACGGGGAAGTCGACGCCTCCTACATGGCGCCCGACCACCCTGACAATCCATCACTGCGCCGCAAACCGGCACCCGGCATGATCCTTGAAGCTGCAGCGGAGCACGGCATTGACCTTCAACGCTCTTTCATGATCGGAGACAAGGATCTTGATATCGAGTGCGGGCGGAATGCCGGTGTGCGCACAATCCTTGTGGAAACAGGCTACGGAAAGAAAAATCTGAACTGCGGCCCCGACTTCATCACACCGACCATTACCGAGGCCGTTCGCCTTGTGCTCACCGAATCCCTTTGATTTCTTCAGCCATGAAAGAAACATCCATCGCTCTCGTCATCCCGGCACGTTGGGGATCGACGCGATTTCCCGGAAAGTGCCTTCATCCGATCGCAGGCAAGCCGCTCGTTCAGCATGTCTGGGAACGCTCTCTTCAAGCGAAGGGGATTTCCTGTGTCTTGATCGCCACCGATGACGACCGGATTGCCGAGGCTGCGCTCAATTTTGGTGCTGACGTCGTGATGACTTCGCCGGATCATCCAAGCGGCACCGACCGGATTGCCGAGGTGGCCTCTCGACTGAAAGGGATCACCCATTTTATCAACGTTCAAGGTGATGAACCGATGATCGATCCCCTCCTGATCGCCTCTTTGGCCAAGACACTGAAGCGCGATCCAAAGATCGGGATGATCACGGCAGCAACTCCCTTCAGTAATCTGAAGGAGGCCGATGATCCAAATAGCGTCAAAGTGGTCTTGGATGGCAACGGTGACGCACTCTACTTTTCACGCAGTAGGATTCCTTATCATCGCGATCTCAAAGACAAGGCAAGCGCCGTCACCCCGCTTCTTCATCTCGGCATCTATGGCTACCGACGGGACATCCTTAAGAAACTCGTCCGCTTCTCTCCCTCTCCACTGGAGCAGTGTGAAAAGCTGGAACAACTCCGCGCACTCGAGCACGGCATTCCGATCCGAGTTGTCTTAACCTCCCATCGCGGAGTCGGGGTCGACACGCCGGCCGATGCAGTGCGGGTAGAGAAACTGCTGCGGGCCTAACCTCCAAGCAAGCTTAGCTCAGAGCGAAAACTCGAGCTGATTCCCACCGGTGAGAGACCAGGCGTCGATACCGCGACGTCTGAGGTCCAGGGCGAATTCATCGGCATACCCATGTAGGGTAAAGACTCGCTTAGGCTTAACCAGATCAACCATTTCCATCAGTTCGCCATAGTCGGCATGGTCGGAGAGAGGGAAGACCGAGTCACATCCGTAACGATAGATCGCACCTTCATCGAGTCCCCAGCCCGTGATCATGGCGATCCGCTTTTCGGTGATCTTTTCCAGCATGGCCGAACCCTTTGCCATGGGGGGGCAGATCAGAACATGGCCGGCTACTTGCTCCGGTTCGAAACGCACATAGGGAGGAAAAACTGCTCCCAGCTCCTCGTAGAGTTGCGTCATCTGCCAGATGGAGCCGTGCAGCATCACGGGGAGTTCGGCACCCTCAAGGGCGGCCAGAATTTCCTGCGCCTTGCCAAGGGAATATCCGAGAAGCACCGGGACTGATCCCTCCGCCAGCGTGGAACGGCAGAACTCCAGAATGCGGATGATCGTTTTTGCAGCTGGGGGAAACTTGTAATGAGGCAGACCAAAAGTCGTCTCCATGATGAGCGTATCCGCCTCGACGTACTGCGCCGCTTCGCTGGAGAGCCCGGGTCTCAACTTGAAATCACCAGTATAGAGTAAGCGATCGCCATCCTGCACGATCAGGACTTGCGCCGATCCAAGAACATGCCCCGCTGGAAGCAGCGTCGCCTTGAAGGATCCGAACTCACGTTCCTCACCATACTTCAGTACATGCTGCACCTTTCCGCTGGACCCCATGCGAGCCCGCATGAAGCGGGCCGTGGCATCTGTCAGGATCGTCCTCTGATGATGGCCCGTATGGTCGCTATGGGCGTGTGAAATAAACGCAAATGGGCGCGTGCCCCGAGGATCCAACCAAAGGTGATCGCAGCCGGGAAGATAGACACCTCGATCGTAGCGCACCTCGATCATGACGGGGTGGCCTCCTTGTCACGACGCGGGTAGCATGGCCTCATGCGGGCCCAAAGCAGGAAGAAGATCCCGATTAGGATCATGAAGAGGGAAAGAAATTGTCCTCGGGTGAGCATTCCGGTCAGCGGGGCATCAGGCTCACGGAAGCATTCGCCAAGGATTCGTACCATCGCATAGGCGATAAAGAAGATACCCGTAAGAACTCCGTTGGGGAGACGCAACCGGGTGCGTAATGCCCAGAGCAGGGCAAAGAGGAGGAGGCCTTCTAGTCCCGCCTCCACAAGCTGGGAGGGATAGCGAGGCGCGATCTCGAGAGACAGCACTTCCCGGAGCGGTTGAGAAGTGGCAACCCCTGTGATGACGGCATCGGGAGAGCCAAACAACGGGTCGACGGCAGCTGTCTTCGCAAGCAATCTGTCGAGATGCTCGGGAGTGTAGAGCAGGATCTCCTTCGGAAACTGGACGGCCCAGAAAGCATCGGTCACGCGGCCATAAAGCTCTCCGTTGATGAAGTTGGCACAGCGCCCGAAAAAGACTCCCACAGGTCCCACCACCACAAGATTGTCAGCAAGGTTCCGGAAAGAAAGATGGTGCCTGCGAGCGTACCAGATCGTGTAAAAAGTCAGCCCCAGAATGCCTCCATGACTGGCCATCCCCCCTTCCCAAACACGAAAGAAAATCAGCGGATCGTGGAAAAACTGATCAGTATTATAAAAAAGCATGTATCCGAGACGCCCCCCCAGAAGTACCCCAAAGAGGGCCCCCATTGTGATGAAATCACTCACTTGATCTGGCCGCAGATCCGAATATCCAAGCACGGCGAGTCGCCTGTAGAGAAGGATGCCGACGACAAATCCCGCCAAGTAGGCCAGCCCGTACCAACGCAATCCGAATCCCCCGAGATGAATCAGGAAGGGGCTCAAATCATGAATGTAATAAGCCATCAACATGCCTGACGATCCTTACGAAGAAGTCCGTAAGGGGCAATTTCTTTGACACGGAATCGACTCCAACGATTATGCTCTTCGATCATGAAACTTCCTCTTTCCCCCAAACTCCCTGTCGGCATTGCTTTTCTAATGGTGCTCTCCCTCACGGGTTGCACCACGGTGGAAAATCGCCGCGACCTCTACTCCCCTCAGATTGTTGAAGGACCTTACACACGGCTACTCCACCACGGTCTGGCGAAGCCCACACCTCAGCAGATCAAAACAAGCCCTACGGCCACCCATAAGGGATCTTCCGGGAAAGAGGTGATCAAGCCTCAGGCATAATCTGGGGTTGCAGTATTTCAAGGAGAGGCTGGATTTCTTTGAAACCCGGCTCGGGACAACCAGTAAAGCGGATCTTTTTTTTACTGAGCCATTGGAGCGGCAGAGGGTGCAGGCGTCGGTTGCACCGCTCCTCCTCGGTTCCCCATGGGATGAAGTTTCGTGAGGATAGGCTCAATGGAAGGATTTGCCTTCATCATGGCATCATGCATAGCCTGATGGAGGGATTCTTCCGCAGCATGTCTGGCCTCAGGGGTCGTGGCATTCTGCTTTGCCTCCTTGGCGGCAAGGACTGCCGGATCATTCTTTACCTGCTCATGGAGTAACTTGAGTTGCTGTCGCTCGTTCTCCGTTAGGTTCGCCATTCCTGCCGGCTCATGATGACCCGGTTGCTGCCAAGGGCGGATACCGGCACTTGCATTGGTTCCTGTTGAAGTCGCCGAAGGAGAGGCCCCGTTCTGACTGACTTGATTGACTGGGCCACCATCGTGTTTGCCTGACCATTTTGGAGGCATCATTTTGGCAAGGATTGGCTCGACAGTCGGGTCGACAGCGACCATCGCATCGTGCATCGCTTTTTTTGCCTCTTCCATCGCCTGATGGGCCGCCTTCATTTTCTGATCCAGTGCTGGATTCTGCTGGATCGCCTTGTCATGAGCTGCTTTCACCTGAGCTCGTTCCGCCTCGCTGAGATTAGCCATCGGACCACGCTCACCATGTAGTCCGGGTGCAGCAGGTGCTGGAGTTGGCGCGGGGGGAAGCAGGGGAGGCGTTGAAGGAGGTGTTTGAGCTCTCAAAGCGAGCGGAACTCCCCCACAAAGCAGGGTAATAATCAGGAAATATTTTGTCATAGGTTTCCGAAAGGTTGCGGTGGCTGGAGAATCGGGAAGCAACTGTTTACTGTTCCGTTGGATTTTTTTTTGCAGCACCGATCTTATCAAGGATCGGCTGGATCGTAGGATCAGCCTTAAGTAGAAGATCGTGACGGGCCTGATTCAGGGCTTGATGGGCAGCAACCTTGGCTTCCTTGGTCTGGGAATCCTTGAGGGACTGACGGGCCGCTACCAACTGCGGATCATGTTTGATCTGCTTCATGGCTGCCTTGAGTTGCTGGCGTTCCATGTCGCTGAGATTGGCCCATGCCTTGTTCTCGTGATGATGCAATGGGGTAGATTGTGCCGAAGCACCGTTGCCTTGGGTCTGGGATGCCGTGGCGGAGTTGGTGTTAGTCTGGGCCTTCACAGAGACAAGGCTTCCGAGAAGAAGAGCTAGGAGGAGGTATTGTTTTTTCATCAAAGGAAATAACACCGCTCTTACCCCAAAGTTGCTAATTTGTTGTCTTCCCCCTTCTTATTCAAAAAGTGAGATCGGGGCCCAAGAGACTGAGGATCTGCAGGCACCTACAACTCTTCGGGCGTGCCGAGCAGATTCGAGACGCGCTGAAGAAGCCTTCCCGCCGCACCGCCATCAAGAACCCTATGATCGAAACTGAGGGTAAACTGAGCTTCCGTTACAGGAATAAATGCCTTCTTCTCCTGATCCCAGAATGGAGTTATGCGGCCAGCCCCCATTCCAAGCAGGATGCTCTGCTCCGGCAGAGGTATTGGGGTCGCCATCGTCAGGCCGAAGACACCGTAGTTAGTGATCGTCGCGATGGAACCTCCCGTATCGGACCCAGGCAGGCGTCGGGCGCGGGCGAGATCGACAAGGCGGTTATAGCGTTCGACCAGATCCGCCAATGGGGACTGGTCGGCGTGCCTGATAACCGGGACAAGCACACCATCCTCAGCCTCCACGGCAAAACCAATATCAATGGAACGTGGGTGAATCACCCGGTCGCCGATAAGGCGACCTGCAACGGTGGGCATTTCCGAAAGAGCAATAGCTAGGGCCCGAAGCGCATAGAGCGCCGGCCCGGCCTTCACTGTCTGCAGCTTGCGGTGGGCAAGCAGGATGTCGAGTTGGACTGGCAGGACAACGGTTGCAAGCGGCCGTGTCCAACTGCGGCGCATGGCATCAGCCACAGCCACACGCATCGAGGAAGCAGGGGAAATGGTATTCCGCTCAAGATCCTGGAGGAACCTCTCCAGATCATCAATGGTCACACGCCCACCGGCACCACTGCCGGCGACACCGGCCAGATCGGCGGCATGCAGCCCAAGTTCGGCCATACGGGCCTTCATGCGGGGGGAAAGGAAGCTGGCACCACCGGCGTGAGCAGGTACGGGAAGTCCACTGACGGTCGGTTCCACCGATTTCCTCGAGGGCTTGATGGATTCAGCTTCAGCCGCTCCAGAAATACCGGGAGACTTTTTCTTCTTTGGCTTTTCCACCGGAGCGGGAGGTGCGTCGTTCAGTCCCAGCCTCTCCGCGTCCTCTTCGCTGATTTCGAGATAGCCGAGTGTGGCGCCAACGGCGTAACTCTCGCCGATAGTAGCGGTCAGTTCACGGAGGATGCCTCCACAGGGAGCGGTGACTCCCATGACGGCCTTGTTGGTCTCCACTTCAAGAAGGTCCTTATCGGCCTCGACGCGGTCGCCCACTGCGAAGGTGGCACGCACGATGGTAGCCTCGGCGATCGACTCGCCAAGTTGTGGCATGATGATTGGGAGGAGCTTTGGAGAGTCGGGTGAAGGGAACATGGCGGTCGGCGGTTCGGG
>DAISZK010000015.1:0-48583 GCA_036824855.1 Chthoniobacterales bacterium
GCCTTGGGGCCTGTGAGCTTGGAAACGAGATCAGCCTGATCAGCGGCGGCGATTGCCCCCTTGGAGGCAAGATCCTGGACGGCAGCTTGGCTACGATCCCAAACGACGACTTCGTGACCTGCCTTGATAAGGCGAAGAACCATGTTGGCTCCCATTCTTCCGAGACCGACCATTCCGATGCGCATAGTATGTGTTCCTTAGGTTGATGTGTTTGTGTGAACCCTTCTCTTTATAGAGGAAAGCTTCGCCGTCAAGCACCGCATGACGCAATCTCGGCTGGCTCCCCGAATAATGACCATGTAGTTGATCAACATGACCAAGAGAACAGGCATCATCGCGGCAATGGATTCCGAAATCCGAAATCTCACGACGGCTCTTGAGCATGAGCGCACCGAGAAAATCGCGGGTCGTGATATCCACTACGGAAATCTGGAGGGGCAACCAGTCGCGCTGCTCCTCTGCGGCTGTGGCAAGGTGAATGCAGCCCTTTCCGCCACATTGCTGGCCTGCCATGCCAAGGTCTCTCAAATCCTTGTCACCGGTGTCTCCGGAGGGCTCGCCGAAGGCCTACAGGTGGGGGATATCGTGATCGCCGACTCCTTTCTCCAGCACGACATGGATGCCCGCCCCCTCTTTCCTCTCCATGAGATCCCCTTCGAGGGATTCTCCGTCATCGAGGCAGATCCCGAACTCCGGCATCTCCTGAAATCTTCCTCGCTCTCCATGCTAGCGGAGAGGAGAGTGACGGAACTGGAGGAAGCCCACTCCCTCGAGGGATTGGTTATTAGTGGGGATCAATTCCTCTCCTGCAGTGAAGGCCGCAATCGGGTCTTGAAGGAACTGCCGAAGGCCTGCGCCGTGGATATGGAGTCGGCTGCCATTGCCCAGATCTGCAAAGCGGCAGATCTACCGCTTGGGGTCATGCGAGTCATCTCAGACTCGGCGGACGGAAGCGCCCACATCGACTTTGCCAATTTCGTCGAGGAAACCGCTGCCAAAGCATGCGCAGAAACGGTGAAGCACGCCCTACGGGCGATGGCTCGCTGAAGGCATGCAGGCTGTTAGCGGTTTAGACTGAAGGCTGTTAGGAGAGACTGATTACTTGATCCAGAATCCTCCGACCTTTCCTTCCTTCATGCTCAGGGTGGCCAAGAAGTCATCGCCACCATTCTTGAAGCAGATGCGCCAAAGCGTGACCTGATAACCTCGCTGGTTCAGATCACCAAGATAGGTGAGGTCGTAACCACTCTTGAGCTTGGAACCGAGTTGGGAAACAACAGCTTCAAACTGATCCTCTTTCAAGGACTGGAAAGGGGCGTTTCCATCAACGACAAACGCTGCGTAATCATCCGAAGCGATGGCCGAGACCAACTTTATTGCCTCGCTCTGGGAAGCAGCGGGAGCTTCCGCGTCAAAAGCCGAGACAACAAGAAGGAAGGCTGTCGCGAGTGAAAGAATGCAAGTTTTCATGGCTTCTTTCTAACAGTCTAAAAGCCTTTAGCCTAAACACCTTCCCAGGAAGGCGTTACCTTCCTAGAACGTGACCCCGATCTGGGCACCAAGCACGAGCGCGTTGGGAATGGTTCCCGTGCCACCCGGATTGATGATCCACTGCGCATCGGGCTGGACATAAGCGAACTTGGTCAAGTTGATGCGGTAGCCGAATTCGTAGGCCAGTTCATACGTGGCGTATCCGCAAGCCGCCGTGTCGTTAGCCTGGGCGTAGTTGGAGCTGAAATTGCCGTAAGCGACCCCAAAGATGGAAACATCCTGGGGACGGAATGGTATCATGCCCGTGTAAACAAGGCCGCCGTTGTACTGGAAGGGAACCTTGGCCGTGTTCTGCTGCGGGCAGAGCATGAAGGCGCTCCAGGCAGTGAGCCCGGTGTCCTTGAAGGGATTCATGCGGTAGAGCATCTGGTCGAAATGCCAGTAGAGGCCATAGGCACCATTCTGCCCCTGTGAACTGCCGAACTGGGGATAGGTCCAGGTCGAGTAGTAGCCACCCATCCAGTAGTGACCGGGAAGCCCATGCGGAATGGCATCACTGGCAGGAGTGGCGAAGGTCTTTCCATCCTTCCCATTGGTAGCGGCCACGGACTTACCATCATCAGACTTGGCAGAGGTGGAAGGAGAAGGAGCAGCCGGCTTGAAGAACTCATGAGCCCAACCGTACTGGCCGATCATCATGACTCCGTCACCGGGATTCATGTTCCAGTTGAAGCCGTGCATGTAGGACTGGGAGACCTGTGGAGTGACCTGATAGACACCTAACATCGCCTCAGTCTCCTTGGTCACAAGAGCACGCAGACGCCCCCCCCAGACACCCCATGGATAAGTGGAGAAGGATCCATTTACTGGCAATGACTGCGGATTACCGTCGATACCGTTGTTCATGTAGAGCCAGTAGAGCGGGGAGGAAGCAAAATCGTCACCTGCGGCCATACGCCCGAATTTGAAGCTGATTTTGTCGTCGTCGAAGCGCTGGTTGTACGCAAGACCATAGAAGATGAATCCCGTGCCGCCATAGACCTGCTGCACAGTGAACTGGTTGCCAACGTGCTGGGCGGAGAGATTGTTTCCATTACGCTCCAGTCCGATGACGCTCAGCGTGCCGCCGTCGTAACCAAAGAGCGGCTTGGACTGGAATTCGAGATCGACGGTAAAGTTATCACAGTAGGTGAATCCGGCGCTTTTTCCCCCGACCGGATTGCCGGCCAGATTCGCTGTATAGGACACGGAGGCATCCATACCGTGACTTGCCAGCGTGTCACGGAGTCCGAACCAATTCATGGTTGCGTAATCGGACTTGAGCCAGCTCTTGGTATTGTCGCGCTGGGTCTCGTATGGCTCCCAGAAACGCTGCATATCCCAATTGAGCTCAGGAATTTGGTAGGGAATATTGAAACGTAGTTCCTCATTCGGAGTGATCATGGCCGGCATAGGAATATGGACGGTAGCCATACCGGGAACCTCGTTGGTCGTGATCAGCGAGGCTGCGAGAAGAAGTGGAAGCATCATGGTTCGTGAGTCAGGGGGGGGTGGTTAAGTCATGAGGAAAACTCGGAATGTCATCATCGTGCAAACCCTTTTTCAGCATCAATAGCCTCGTCGCAGATTACTGCGCTAGATCAGCCGATGCTTGTCACAAGAATCCTGCAAGGCCATTGTTTGCAGAATGCGCCACATCTTCGTCTCAGGTTGCTATGACATCATCCACGCCGGTCATGTGCAGTTTTTCCGGGAAGCAAAGGAGTTGGGGGACTTTCTTACTGTCTCCTTTGCCTCAAGCGAGGTGCTCTGGGCCCACAAGCAACGGCGCTCTTCGCTGCCCGATGAGCATAAGAAGGGGATCCTCGAAGCTTTGAACATGGTGGATCAGGTGGTAATCGGAACCGGCACCGAGCATGGTCTCGATTTCCTAGAGGATTTTCGCCGACTCCGTCCTGATATTCTAGCTGTCACAGATGATGACCAGTATGGCGACAAGAAACGCGCGCTCTGTGCAGAGATCGGTGCCGAATATGTCGTTCTCCCAAAGACACCTCCAAAATACGAACCGGTCTCGACCTCTCAACTGGTGAAGTGGATCAGGGCTCCGAAGGATGCCCCGCTTCGCGTCGATTTCGCCGGCGGGTGGCTGGATGTCCCACGCCATGCGCGACCCGGCGGCTTCATTGTGAATTGCGCCATCCAACCTAGGGTCTCGCTGCGCGACTGGAGCTATGAAAGGAATGCAGGACTCGGTGGTAGCGGTGCCTGGTCGCTTCTCAACGGCAATACGGGGATCGATGATGAGCTAGGTCTTGGTGTTGGATGGCAGGATCCGGCCGTCATTCGCGAAACCGGTCTCTGCGTCTGGCGCAGCGGTGCCAAACCCTCGCTGGAACTCAAAACCGACGGGGCCATGCTCCAAGGACTCCTGGCCCTCTGGTGGAGCGGGAACGCCCATGACACTCCGGGCATGGTTGACCAACTCCGCGACTATGCTGCAATCGAGGCGGCAAGCCATATCGCTCGCGAAGGGGTCATCAAAGGAGATATAAAGATTCTCGCCCAAGGAATCACCGCGTCCTATGCGATTCAACTCGCGGAGGGTATGAATCCCCTTCCCGAAGCTGCCGGCTCTCTCGGGCGCAAATACTCTGGCGGGGGATTCGGGGGATATGCTCTCTATATTTTTGAAAACACGGATGCGCGGAATGCGTTCGTGAAGGGGAATGACGCAGCGAGAGAGATTGAGCCTTACTCGAATTGGGAGTAAGGAGTCATCTCCCCTTAGTGCGCCTTCAGCGCATTCACGCTGGAGAGAATGCCTGAGATCATGGAATAAGCGACCACCCCGACAAAAAGTGCGACGATCAGGATCACTGCAGGCTGGATCAGTGTGGTGAGATGCTGGATTCGGGAGGTCAATTCTCGATCATAGCGTTTCGCGGCTCGAGCCAGCGAGCCAGCGAGGTCCCCCGTCTGCTCGCCCACGGCGAGAATATCGAGCAGCACGGGAGGGAAGAATCCCGTGCGTCGCATTGCCGAAGCAAGAGAGCTTCCTTCACGTACCATGTCCGCAACCTTCTCCAGCAATCCTTTGAGATAAACATTCCCCGTGGCTGCAC
The DNA here is from genome assembly GCA_036824855.1 of Chthoniobacterales bacterium. GTDB lineage: Bacteria > Verrucomicrobiota > Verrucomicrobiia > Chthoniobacterales > UBA6821 > UBA6821. Next base: position 4,617 of record DAISZK010000015.1, read on the forward strand.
GCATCAGATCCATGGCGGAAAGCATGGTCACCCCGTTGGAGACAAGCGTGGAGAGATTCTGCATCACCTCGGCATAAAAGCGGGCCTTGAGCACCGGGCCGACTACTGGAACATCGAGTTGGGCGCGGTGCCACCAAGCTCGCCCAGCGGGGGTTGCGATCGCCATGCGCGCGCCCGTGATAAGGGCGCCGATGAAGGCTGCGATCGCCCACCACCAATGAGCACAGAAAAGACTGGTCGTGATCAGAGCCTGCGTGATGGCAGGAAGTTTCTGCCCCGATTTGCCTAGCAGGACCGAAAGCTGAGGAACAAGAAATGTGAGGAAGATGAACATCAGCAGGATTGCTGAGGAAAAGACAATCGCGGGATAAACAAGTGCCGAGGTCACTTTTTTACCTAACTCGCCAACCATTTCCAGGTGAGCGCACTGGCGCTTTAGGATCTGCGGCAGAACACCTCCCGCCTCTCCGGCAGCCACCAGGTTGCAATAGAGAGGGTCAAACGATTTTCCGCAGCCACGGAGGGCTTTTGAAAAGCCGACACCCTCGCGGACCAACTGCCGCAGGTGGGCCGCCACGACCTTGACCGGTGATTTCTCCTGGCGTTGTTCGATCACCTTGAGGGCACCCTCGAGTTGAAGACCCGCCTCCAGGAGTTCCGCCAACTCCTCGGTAAAGAAGAGCAGTTGCGGCGTGGTCAACTTCGGGAGATTTTCAGCCGAGGGGACCTCTCCGGCTTTCGTTTTTACAGCATTGGAAGACGAGGAACCAAAGAGTGATTTTTTTCCAGTAGGTGCCGCTCCCTCCTCCGCAACACTGCTCGGTTGCATTCCCCTCTCGCGCAGCTTGCGATAGGCATCCGATCCTGAAATCGCCTCGATGCGACCATTCTCGGAACGTCCGGAGGCATCACGGGCTTTGTAGGTAAAAAAGGGCATGAGGATCGTGGCGTGTCTGAATCCATCGATCCCGACACCAGTATCCGTGTCAATGGAATTAAGAAACCGAACAGCCTCTCTATCTTGCAAGTAGCGAGGAGGAAATGCGCTCAACCCCCTGCTTAGCCTGAGAACTCTGAGGATAGCGTTCCTGCAACTGAAGGTAGAAGGAAAGGGCTGAGGCGGGCTCCTTGCCTTCAAGTGCACGGGCTTTCTTCAACCCGGTTGCCAGATCCTCCACCCCCGAAAGCGTCTTCTCGCATAATGCCACCAGTTCCTTCCGCTCAGGATACTTTGACGACAAGGCGTCGGCTAACTCCCAGGCGGAAACCCTGTTGCCAAGGTCACGAAGTTGGATCGCCCTCTCCATTCCTTCACGAATCGCGCAATGCTCGTTTAAAGCTTCCACCAATTGTGCATGCCTGGCTGGAAGATCGACCAAGACCTCCTCAAAACGAAGACGTTGCTTCGCGATTTCATCGATTTTTTGAATTGCGTACAGCCGGTCGAATTCCTCCACGCTGGAATTTTTAAGTTCGACGCTATCGGCAAATTCCTTGACCAGAACCGCGATGTCAGGATTTTTCGGCCAACTTTCCTCGGCAAGCATCAGCTCCTTCATGAGATCCCCAGTTCTTCCCTCCTTGCCAGCAGTTCTTGCTGACAAAAGATGGACTGAGGAGCGTGATTTTGCGGCTTGGATTTCTGCATGGTACTTTGTTGCGTCGAAGTCGGCAGTGACTGCATTGATTTTCACCAGTAGGGACAGTGCCTCTGCGTACTCCTTGTCGGCCAGTGATTTTTCCAAGCTCCTCTGTAGTTGAGCAAGTTGTCTGATTTTTTGTTTCGAATTTTCTGAATAAGAGAGCACCTCCAGGGTATGACTCCCTCTCGTCAATGCCGCAAGAAGATGACCCGAGGCTGCCAGCGTGTGATTGCCCTCTAAGAGAATCGTGCAACTCGAGAGATTCCCGTTGATAGCCTGGAGATCTTGAGCTGAGAGAAACTCGATGGTGCCAAGTGCCGCCTTCCCATCCTCCGGAGCAATTTCCATCGTCGCATCACGACCGAGTCGCAGCGGTGGATCCCAATCTCCAAAGAGCCCACGATAAAAACGGACAGCAAGGATTGCCTCCTCATAATCCCCCTGCCTCAGGAACCGAAGGGCCAGTTCCTGAAGCTCTAACCGAACCTGGAGATCGCTTACTTGGCCTCCAAGATTGATTTGGGCGATCTCTTGATCAACCGCTGCAAGTTGTTGGGCTGCCTTACTCGTCGGAGTGGCTTGTGGAGTGGGTCGCTTGTGAGGCAGTGGCCCCAAATCCTCGATGCGTTGCTGTTGCTGTTTTTGCTCAATACGGAGATTCCATGAGAGAATTTCTTTTTGACGGAGCAATGCAGCCTCGGACGCACGCGGATTTTTTTCTCCTGCCAGCATGGAGGAAGCATTGAGCACCGCACGAAGCAGGGCGCGACATCGCCCGTGATCCAAGGGATCGGAAGCCAAGTGTTGCAACAACTCATAAGCTTTACCGAGATCATCAGGAGGGGCAACGCCGGGACCGAGTTGACTCGCACACTGGCGCAGAAGCTTCATCCGAGCTTGGGCCGGAGTCGCCAGGATTGAGGGGGAGGCGAGATAGGCGTAAAAGCTCTCCTGGAGAGCCCCTGGATCCACAACCTCTGATTCGCCAGCATGCCAAACAAGCCATTCCTTGCTATCGCTCCCGAGCGGGGAGTCCTGCGCCATCATCAGCGGGATAGCACCGATGTGGAAAAGCAGAGCGGAGGACGCAACAAGACCCGGCAACTGAAGGAAGAGATCGAATCGACTCTTCATGATCTTGAAAGAATCAATCAGGAGGCGTCAGGCATGATCATCCTGACGAGACGCTGAATCCCCTGCTTGGAGAGATCACTCATGGGATAGCGGCTTTGGGAGCGGAGATACCAGGCGAGCGCAGAACCATATTCCTTCTTCTCCTCGTAGCTCTTTGCCTCTCTCACATCATGAACAAAATCAGGAGCCTGAGTGGTCAGGTCGGCCCTTAATTGGCTCAACTTCTGATCATCGGGATACTGCGAGAATGTGACATCAAGTCCCTCCCAGGCGCCCGCGTAATCCCCCCGACGAGCGATCTCCTGGGATCGCATAATGGAGGTCTCGATCTCCTGCATCCGGGAGAGCACCTTACGGAGCTTTTCTTGACGTTGCGATTTGCCACTCGAATCATCCATGGCGAGCGCAGCAATATACTTCTCCTTATCATCGAAAATCTGCCGGTAGTTATGCTGCCCCTCGAGCTGGTCAAAATCAGCAAGGGCCTGAACCTCGGGACGGGCCACATTGCCCAGCTTGCTCATTTCGGAGGAAAAACTTGTGACTTCGGGATTGTTGGGCCAGAGGGCGGCCGCCCTGGTGATCTGGGTCTGGACAGCCTGAAGGTCACCCTTCGAAGCGGCAACCTTGGCTTGGGCAACTAACAGGCTGCTTGCAGTCTTGACCCCCTGAAGCTTTGCAAGGATCTCCGCGTCGTCGAAGCTTGGGTTCATCTGTTTCATTTGGGCCACAACTTCCGAGAGCGCATCGATGTTTCCGGAATTGGCAGCATTCACTAGTCGGTTGCAGAGCTGGGCGTAGACAAGCGTCTTCCTCTTTTCATCCTGGGTGAGGAGGCGGACGCTAGGGAGATACTCTCCTTTGGTAAAGACGGAGGCTAATTGGCTGGCGGCGCTTTCAATCTCACTCTTTTCGAGCAGGAACCTATAGACCTTCACCCCTTCGTTGACATCCCGGATCACCTCGTTGGCAAAGGCATCAAGCTGACTAAGGCTCTTGAACGTCCGACTGGCACCTTTCATGCCAGTCACAAAGGCATTTTCGGCGCTTTCCACACTGAGATTCTCAACCCCCATGTGGAGACCGGATCCCGAGATGGCACTCGCGTCCATGCCGTTGTTATTATTGTAGTAGTCGTTTCCCACACTGGCCCCTGCACCTCCAGTACCGGTTCCAGCAGAAGCCCCAACTCCACCGTGAGGACCATTGTTGTTGCCCGAGCCAGCAGCCGTGGCTCCTTTGGGATTCGCATCAGCGATCAATTTCACCTGACCGGCAGCCTTGTTGTAGCCCATCTTGTCAGCCATCTGGGCGAATTGCTCCAGCGACTGGTCCCCATCATCGAACAGGGCTCGGTAGAACCGGTCGATAATGATGACGTGCTGATATCGTCGCTGGACGAAGAGTTGGAGAATAAGGGACTGAAGAGCAAACTTGGCCTGCAATTCAGCGGAGGCAATCTGGGCTTGGTTTCTCTGAATGGTCTGCTTGAGAACGGCGACACTGCTCTTAGAGGGATCCATCTTTGCCGCGCGGAGTTCGTTTTCATTGGCATTGTTATCGGCGACGTCATTCTTGCCGGGAGCAATCGAGGGGAGCGTGAGCGATTGAGCTTCGTGAAGCTGGTTGTATTGCGAGGCGCTGAGTTGAGCTTCGAGGGCTCTGTCGACCTCCGTCAGCTTCTGGATCTGAAGCCTCGCATTCGCCGCGGCGTAGACAGCGTCATGAATGGTGGTGCAGTTGTTAGCGTCGCTCTCGAACTCCGAGGCGAGCGGAAGCAGATTAAAGGCCTCATCCTGATTCTGTTTCGTGGCATTGCCCGGTGCGAGCAACTCCATGATTTTGTCCATCCGTTGGCGGTAAAGTTTCGCATCCGCCGAGGTCTCCGCGGGGGCGCTCAGGTATTTCTCAAACTGGATTGCGAATCCGGGATTATTCCAAAGGGAAAGGAATGTGTTCGGCTTCATGTCGACGATGTTTTTTTTGGCCTTTAAGTTGGCCTCGAACATTGCCTGGCTCCCGATGGCAAGATTGTCGGACGCTCCTGTTAGCGGGTTGCCCTCTTTGTATTGCTGGCCCGTCTCATGAATGGTCTGCGCATTGGGGATCTGCGCACTAAGACAGCTGCAAGTGATGAAGAAAGCCGCAAGAAAACCACTACCCTGAAACTTACGCAATATCATGGCTTCCTTGCCTCCTCGACTTTAAGAAGCCCATTCTCAACGACTTTCACCTTCATCACATAGTGCTGGCCTTTCTGGATGGTCAGGTTGCCGAGTTCAAGAGGCACGAGAACCGGCAACACGACAGGAGCGCCGTTCTTTGAGGTGTTTTTAAGGATTACCGAAAAAAGCCTTCCCTTGGTCGGGGAATTTCCAAGGGCAGAATCAATCTCGGCGTCGATCTTGTACGTGTTGCCGCGCAGGGAGTTGGCGTTCTCATAATAGATCGAGGGGTCGAGTTCCTCAGTGGTCCTTAGGGAGGCATCGCCACCATTTTGACGCAGGCCATAAAAACCGCCACCTCCGGCAATCAGGATGAGTAGGACGATCAGCCAGAGGGGGAGTCCTTGGGACTTTTTTTGGCGGGACATTAGGGAACAATCACCCCCGCCATGGGTAAATTCAAACCGAATCGGTCTCTTCGCCAATTTCTCACTGCGATTCTCCACTAGGCTTCTCATCAAGGCTCGAGCCTGCGGATCTTTTTTAAATACCGAGTCCCGTCAGGTCCCAGCGTCGAAGCATCGATGAACGGATCTCCAAAAAAGCGGTCCCAAAGACGCTCCAGGGAGTGAGGCACGAGAGGATCAGACACGCACAGTTCCAAGGCCCTTTCATAAAATTCACGAGGCCTACTTAATACACCCTCCCGGGAGACCGAGAACTGGGCACCTCCCCGAAAATGAAATAGCTCCGGCGACGTGCCTCCGAATAACTCTTCGAACAATTTCCCTGTGGCCAGTTCGGTTCGCTCAGGATTCTTGCTCCAGGGGACAAACAGACGTCGTCCCTTGGGATCGTCCGTATCTTCCAGAAACCCATACCAGAGAAATGGGGAGGGGATTTCGCTTCCCGCAGCCAGAGCTGCCAGTCGGTCATGCAGATCCGGGGCATGATCAAAAGGGCGCCCTTGGCAGAATACAGAGATGGCGGGAAAAGAATCATACCTCGCGATGAGATGTGTCAGGTAGCTATGCGCCTCCCTGCCGATATTCGGGAAGGGGAGCACGGATATCCGATCTCTGGCATGGAGACTTTCGGGTATCGCCTCCGTGGAACCCTTGTTGTATACTGTGATTTGGAAAGACTCAGGAACCCGTTTGAGCCATCGGAGATCCTCCTCGTAGCGCGCGACAACAAGTTCGATCGAAGTATCATCCGGGTGCTGGACCATCTCCCTTATTCCTTAATGAGCTTGGCCTCTGGAGGCTAGTTCCATTAGAAACCGGTCCTACCCATGAACATACTGATCCTCGCCGCCGGATATGCGACCCGCCTGTATCCCCTGACCGAAAACAAGGCCAAACCTCTTCTTGAGGTAGCCGGCAAGCCAATGATCGAATGGGTTCTCGACAATCTCGCCCCGATTCCTGATATCGACCGCGTCTATGTCGTCACGAACAACAAGTTCGCCAAAGCGTTCGAGGAGTGGGCTGTCGGATACAAGTCCCGGGGAGCCAAGATGGAGTTCACCATCGTCAATGACGGCTCCACGAGCGATACCGACAAACTTGGAGCTATCGGCGACATTCATCATGTCCTCAAGACCCAGGATATACGTCACCAGGATCTTCTGGTGGTTGCAGGGGACAATCTCTTCAGCCAACCCGTGCCGGGATTCGCGGAGGCCGCCAAAAAACATCCCGCAACACTCGCTCTCTACGACGTGGGGAACCTGGAGGAGATCCGGAAATACAATAACGTCTCCGTGGATGATGAGGGCATGATCACTCACTTTGAGGAGAAACCAGCTCATCCCACCACCACAAAGACCGGCATCGCGCTCTATTATTACCGCAAGGATGTCCTACCTCTCATCGACACCTATATCGCCGAAGGAAACAATCCCGATCAACCGGGACGCCTTATCCAGTGGCTCTACCCCCAGGTCAACGTGGGAACTTGGGACGTTCCTGGAACCTGGTTTGATATTGGAAGCAAGGAGACGCTCGTGGAAGCGAACGAGGTCTTCAAAAAGTTTGCCTGATTTCAGGCAAAGAAGGATTCCGTGGAGTCCACGTAGTAGGCACCGCCTTCCACCACCGGGCTCTGGGAATAATTCCCTCGACCCGGGGCGGGAAATTGGATCATCAGTGATTCTTAGGCGAGCTTGAGCCTCTTGCTTCCGTGGCGGGTCTTTGCGACCACACTCCCGCGGCGGAAGAGATCCTGAATGGCAGCCAGCGTCTCGCGATCGTTGCGTGCATAGCTGGAGACCGTGGCAACCAAGTCGCCGAGTGAGGTGATGTGTTTGGAGTTTGTGTGTGTTTTCATGGTGTGGTGTTTCTGATGAGTAAGACACGACCTCCTCACCGCATGTTCAAAAATAGTTTTGTCGGAATGCACTCCTTCCCTCCCCACTCTCCCGAAGGCAATCCCCCAAGGCGCAGGCCTTGCTTGTCTCCACAGCTCGGATATGCTCTTGGCATTCCATCCGGATTCGCATGAACTCACTATCCGCCAAACGATCAACACTCCACGGCGTCTTCTTCCTGGGTGTTTTTGGATGTCTTGCCCTCTCTTCGGCAATGGCCATTGAGACAAACTCCTCAGGTTCATTCCCATCAATTGCCACGAAGGCATCAGGGAATCCCGACACCCTCTTGAAACTTCTCTCGGCAGGAGGCTTGGTGATGATTCCTCTGCTTGTACTTTCCGTGATCACATTGGCATTGATTCTCGTCTATCTCGTGACGCTGAGGAGGAGTGGCGTGGCAAGCTCACGATTCATGACGGTGGCTGAGACACTGCTAGCGAAGGGAGATCTGTTGGGACTGCTGGCTATTGCCAACAAGCACCGGGACATCGCAGCCACCATCCTCACCCGGACCCTCGAATTTCTAGCTAGCCACCCGGTGGCCACGGACGATCAACTCCGGGAAATCGCCCAGACAGAAGGAACCCGTGAGGCATCCTTGCTCAACCAGCGCGTCGCATGGCTCGCTGACATCGCCACGGTGGCACCGATGCTGGGACTACTGGGAACGGTTTTTGGGATGATCCGTTCCTTCAGCGTGATGGCGAATGATGTGGCTGCTTCACGACCCATGTTGCTAGCCGAGGGAGTCGCGGAGGCTCTAGTCGCAACCGCGGCGGGACTGGTCGTCGGCATCCCGGCTATGATCGCTTATGCATGGTTCCGGGGGAGGGTGCAGGAAATGATCTCGGAAATGGAAGGGGTGACCTCCCTGCTCCTCGTGAAGCTCGTGCTCGCCAGAAAGAGCTCTCAGACACACCGCTGATAAGCGCCCCGGTCGTGAACTTCCGTACGCGCCTACAGCCGGAGCCACGGGGTTTCCTGATCGCCCCGATGGTCGACATTCTTCTCGTGCTGCTCGGGTTCTTCATGCTCACGTGGAGTTTTGCACGGCAGGAAAGAGAGCTTGATGTCCAGATGCCCTCGGCGGGTGAAGCGAAAGAGCAGCGCCGCTCCGTCGGAGAAGTCATCGTCAATGTGAAAGCCGACGGCAGTCTGGTCATGAACCGTCGGAGCATGTCCCCCGACCAACTTCTTTCTGCGCTCTCTCGGATCGCCGCGCTCTACCCCGACCAGGCCGTAGTGCTGAGGGCGGATCAGCGTGTCGACTACGGACATATCGTCCAAACACTTGACCTCTGCCGAAAGGCCAACATCTGGAATATCGCGTTCGCTACAGCCAGTCCCGACGCGCCACCAGCACCAACCGCATCAACGACACCCTCCGTCAGTCCATGAAGAAGGCACTCGCAAACACCGCTCGTGATTGCGTTCACCGTGCATCGGGAGCAGTTCTCGCGTGGCTTTTACTCACGGGGTTCAGCGGATTATCGGGATTACAGGCTCAGTCTCTCTCACCCGAACCAGAAGTCCGGAGGGCACTTCCCATCACGGACTCCTTCAATCCAACCCCCACTCCCACTCCCCTTCCTAGACCCACTCCGACCGCAACTGCAATGCAGGTAAGGAAGGCACTTCCGGTACATCCCAGCTCAATTTCGTCTACTGCTTCGCCCCCAGCACCACAGTCGTCGCACTCCATTGAGACGCCTTCAATTTCCCAAACTCCTATTACTGCTTCTGCTAAGGCTGCCGCTTCCGCTGTCGCTAACACCGAAGCACACTCCACCGATGCACCCGGGAGTATTCGCCTCACCCCCGCGATGACTGCCGATCCTTCAGCCCTGGCTGCATCACAGCTTGCCATTGCCGATGGTTGCTATGCGAGAAAACAGCCGGGAATGGCCATTCCCGAATATGAGAAGTTCCTGATCATGGCCTCTCAGACAGCTCCAGAAAGGGAACGCGCCCTCTACCGTCTGGGGGAATCTCAACGCCAGATGGGCAGCATGACCGCAGCGGAGAGTAGCTTCCTGAAGTTGATCGCCGAATACCCGAAGGGTCAGTATGTCCCCTCTTCCTCATTTCGTCTTGGTGAAATGAGGGAGGCGCGCGGTGAGTATCCTAATGCGGCGGATAATTTTGCAGTCACCGCGAAAGGCGCAACCGATCCCTCGATTCGCCTTGCCGCACTCTATCATCAGGCACTCTGCCTGGAAAAGAGCGGTCGTCAGCAGGAGGGGGAGGTTCTTTTCCGTTCCGTGGCTTCAGAAAAACTGATTGGGACGACCCCCAATCCCTACCGAACCCCCACCCTGATGCATCTGGCATCGTTGGCCACCGCTTCGGGAAACAAGAGGGATGCACTGGCCGACTACAACGACATCATGTCCGCGGAAATCAAAGGCGAAAACTACTCGGAAGCGGCACTCAAGGCGGCCCAGTTGGAATCGGAGTTGGGGCACCCTGATGAAGCTCGGAAGATTTTGGAGAGAGTCGCCTCATCCAAAGACTCGGGGCGCTGGCAAAGCGTCGCCTCTCTGGGTGCCTTGAGACTTGCCGCACAGTCCGGTGATACTGCTGCTATTCTGAAAGCAGCGGAGGGGGCGCTAGCCACCGATTCCGAGAACAAACCGGAAATCCTGCTCCTTCAGGCAAACGCGCTGAGGAAGAGTGGCAAAAATGCCAAGGCGCTTGAGAACTATAACACGATTCTCCGCGAGTATCCGGGGAGCAAAGCCTCTTCGGAGGCTCCCTTCCAACGCCTCTTGGTGCTCCATGCCATGCGGAACCCCGAGCTGAACACAGAAATCGACCACTACTTGCTGACGGCAAGCGATCCCTCCGATAGAGCGCGCGCCCAATTACTCAAGGCCGAGTCCACACTCATGGCATCCAAGTATCACGAAGCGGCCCTCCTCTATCATGACCTTCCAATCAACGATCTGCCGTCATCCGCGAAGCCGGACATTCTTTACAAGGAGGCCTGGGCCCTCATGCAGGCCAATCCTCAGGGTCAGCCGGATCAATCAAAGCCCGTCAACCAAGACCTGCAGGCACAGACAATTGCGGCTCTATCACGGTTCATCGAATCCTGCCCGGATGATGCGCGGACTCCTGCCGCCCTCGCCCAACGGGGTCTCCTCAATCTCAAGGAGAAGATCTTTGATGCCGCTATGAGTGATTTCACGCTGCTGGAGACACGCTACCCGAAAGCTCCGGAACGGGAGCTGGCTCTTCAGCAGAAGGCCCTGCTGCTTGGACAGCAACAGAAGAATGAAGAAATGGTGGCGACCTTCACCCAGCTCATTCATGACTATCCCAAGAGCAGCGCGACCCCCGGGGCCCATTACTGGATTGGATTAACCGCGCTTGATCAGAAGGATTACTCCAAGGCCATCACTGAACTCAACGAGGCCCGTAAGGAAGATCCAAAGCAGTTTGGTGAACGGGCGGGGCTTAGGATCCTACTTGCCCGATATGATCAAAACGACGTAGGGGAAGCCTCGCACGAAGCCATGGCCTTGAAGACGGCCCTTATCCCTCCCGAGGTGGGACGTTGGCTTGGAATGAAAACCATGGAGGCTGGTGATCCAGCAAAGGCAGAACACTTTCTCGCTCCGCTTGTAAAATCAGGCCTGCCAGGCAATACGGATTCAGAAATTCAGGGAGCCCTTGCCCAGTCCCTGATCATGCAGGGAAAACTGAAAGAGGCCCAGATACCAGCAGCAGCCTGCCTAAAGCTTGCCAAGGACCCGGCTGCCAGAGCCAAGTCCTTGCTGATGAGGGCCGTAATCGATCGATCGCTGAAGGATTTTGCGACTGCCTCATCCATGATCGAGGAAGCAATGCTTCTACAACCGGAGGGACCGATCAACGCCGAGGCTCGAATTCTGAGCGGTGACCTATTGGCGGCCAAGCAGGACTATTCCGGAGCAGCCAAGGCTTACATCACGGTGGCCGTCCTCTACGATGATCCCTCACTGACTCCGAAGGCGCTGGCACGCGCCGCCGATGCCTATGGCAAGGCTGGCAATGAAGCGGAGGCCCAGAAAGCGCTCGACGAACTGCACAAACGTTTTCCAGATTTCCAAAATCACCCCGTCACTACCAAACCATGAAGCGCCTTTCTCTCGCATCGTCTCTTCTCCTGTTATTTTCAGCCTTCTGCCTGATGCCAAGGGCGGTTGGCGCCATCGGGACAAACACCATTCCCATCGCTTCGACTAATGTGGTGACACCCTCGGTAGCAGCGACGCTCACCAATGCCCCGACAGCTCCACCCTCCACCAATCCGCCTGTCACAAATAGATTATCAACGATTCCTCTGGCCTCGAATGTACCCACTTTGGTCATGCATGAGTTGCCCGAGATCCATGGATCAATCTCACTTCCCAATGACTGGACGCTTCTCCCCGGCAAACTCCTGGAAGGTGATGTTCTTATCGCCACCAAGGAAAAGATTTCCGGAGAGAACGACCCTTACACCACCGGTCTAACCATGACGCTGGATCGAAACGGAGCCAAGGAATCGGGTCAAAAAGCAACCGAATACGCCCTGTCTCTTGCTCGTGAGGCCCATGACAAGGCTGGAGAGGAGTCCTCTCCGCTGCGTGAGTCTCAAAACGGCCCCTTCCATGAAATCCGCTTCGACTTCCCGGTCGCCGGGGATCAACCCCTGCAGATCACCGAGGTGCTGCGCGCCAACGACAAGACCGGAACACTAGCTATCATTCTCTGGCAGTCGCCGAAGGAAGAGGCGGCTTCTCTGCAAGGCCTTCGTGATGCGATTCTCTCAGGACTCAGTCTTGATCCGGAAAGATGAGGATTCTCAGAGCCTACAAAAAAGGCAGGGGCAATCTTCCTGCATTCCTGCTTTTTCTTTTCGCCCTAGCGCTTGCCGTCGGGGGGGTCGCCTTCTGGCGACTGATGCAATCCAAGCCCCTCCCTACACTAACCCAGGCACATTCTGGATGGGCTGGGTTGCAGGAGCGTAAGGAGCGCATAGCATTGGAATCGGATCGATCACTTGAGATCATGGATCGTGAATTCACAGAACTGGTTGAGCATGTGATTCCCTCCGTGGTTAGCATCATCACCACGACGGCGCCGGATCGTGATGCCTTGATCCGTCAATTCTTCGGCCTTGGCGGTGGAGGTGTCAGTCAGAACAATAAGATGGGCTCGGGCATGATCGTCTCCCCGGAGGGGTACATCGTTACTAACTGGCATGTCGTGAAGGGTGCCTCACAAGTCACCGTCCAACTGAGCGACGGCCGCTCCCTTCCTGCTTCGATTGCGGGTGCTGATCAGCGTTCCGACATCGCCATCTTGAAGGTCGCTGCCGAGGGACTTGAGCCGATTGCTTTCGGCGACTCGGAGTTGGTCAAGGTGGGGCAGATGGTCTTTGCCGTGGGTAATCCTTTCGGACTGCAGGAAACAGTGACCCAAGGAATTATCAGCGCCAAGGGACGCCGCACCGCCAGCGAGGCTGCCAATGAGTTTTTCCAGACCAGCACAACCATCAATCCCGGCAACTCCGGGGGCCCCCTCGTTGATATTCATGGGAAGGTCATCGGCATCAACAACTTCATCCTCAGCAGGAGCGGTGGCTCCGAGGGGATCGGATTTGCCATTCCATCCAATGTGGCGCGGCGGGTCTACGAGGACATCGTGCACCGCGGACGAGTCATTCACCCATGGTTCGGGATTGTGATGCGCCCCTTGAATGCCAGTTTGGCGAAGCAGCTCGGACTCTCTGACGCAAGTGGTGCACTTGTTGCAGCCACACTGGTCGGATCGCCCGCAGAACAAAGTGGCTTGGTCGGCGGCGATGTGATCACCTCCTTTAACGGTCATCCGATCCGTGATGGAAAGGACCTACGCAACCGCGTGGCCGAAGCCGAAGTCGGGCCGCCTATCAGCCTCGAGATCCTTCGCGCGGGGAAACCGCTGAAACTGAGCGTCACCATGATTGAGGAGCCGACTAACTGATCTGTCATCCCTACCAACTCCCCTGCCATTCCCCCTGATTCTCACCTGCCAGCCCCTCAAAGCTGCCCTTCCCATATTCGATTCGCCCACGCTTGCGAAGGGAGTGGCTTCAGAACTAGATTCACATCCTGTCATGGTTGCAAACTCCTCCAGTGGAACATCACGTCCCGACCGCAGCACTACCGTTAGGGTAGCGATCTGGGTCCTCAGTGCGGTTGCACTGATGGAGTTGATTCTCGCAGCGATTGCACTGGCACCCCGTTTTGTTTCCGGACTGAGGGCTGGCAACTCTCCCCTGCAGTCTCAAGAGCTGTCCCTGTCCCACTCTCAGGCCCAGGCAGCAGCATCACTACCCAATACCTACACTCCGAATCTAACCGCTCCCCAGATCCCTCTCTCCCAATCAGTCACCCATCAATCACCGGTCTCTCTCCCACAGGACCAACAGACTTCCGACTCTCCCGCGGGCAATGGCTCGCCCAAACAGACTCTCACAACTGATAAAGAAGAGTTGCCACCACGCCAACCCCCTGCTGATGCGGCGGTCAACGGAGAAGCATCACTTCAGATCGTCAATGCCCGCCTCTCGGACTCGGAAGATGGCTCTAAGAAACTTCAGGTAGCCATCAAGGGAAGCTCTCGCGAGCAAATCGACAGCTCCCTGGAAAAGGTTCAGGTCTACTTCTATGACCAAGACGGGGATGAGATCGTTCCAAGCAAGGCGCAAGTCACCTCCAAATGGCTGAATTGGGAAAGCGGTGCACCCCAACTCGTCGAGGTGAAATACCTCCCCGAATCAGTGGATCCGGGCGTCAAATTTGCCGGTTACGTCATCGCTGTTTATTACAAGGGGGATCTTCAGGACTGCCGCTCTCAGCCCGCACGACTCCAGAAGCTTTTCGAGCCCAAGTACTATATCGGTACGGACGAGTGATGCATCGCACACCTGCCATCATGAACTCCACCGGGCGCCATCACGGAGTGGGCGGCGCCAGGTCTCTTTTTCTCATGCTAGTCCTCGGCATGATTGTCACTCTTCCTTCGAAGCTACATGCCCAGATCCTGGTCGATCTTTCCATCAAGCGCGTACTCTACATCGCCTATGAGCCGCTTCTCGCGACGGTCCAGATCACGAACCTCTCAGGCAACCCCCTGCTCCTCGCCGATGTGGAGGGGAAGAAGTGGTTCGGCTTCCAGGTGGAGACCCTTGATGGTCGACCCATCCCACCTTCCAACCCCGATTACGAAATCGAGCCGATCAAGGTCGGGCCCGGGGAATCGATTACCCGCACCATCAACCTCGTTCAACTCTACCCGATCTCCGACTTCGGTTCCTACCGGATCAGGGCAAGCGTCTACTCCGCTGAACTCTCGAACTATTTCAGCAGTCCCCCGCTCACGATCGAGATCACCGAGGGACGCCTCCTCTGGCAGCAGACCGTCGGAGTCCCCGCAGCAGAGGGCCTTAAGGGGGGAAGTCGCACCATCAGCCTCCTTTCCCATCGCCTGACAGAACGGACGGATCTCTATCTCAGGATCGAGGACAAGGAGGCAGGGATCGTCTACTGCACTCACCGCCTTGGTGACTACATCTCCTATGGGAAGCCCGATATCCTCCTCGATGCATCCAATACGATCCATGTGCTGCAGAATAACGTGCCTCACGAGTTCATCTACACCAAGGTAGGTCTGGACGGAAAGATCCTCGAACAACTCTCCTACAGCGCTCCAAAAACACGCCCTCAACTCAAGCGCTTCGACGATGGCACTATCTCTGTCGTGGGAGGCACCTTGTTCGATCCAAAAGCCACCCCGACTCCTGGAAGCATTCCCAATCTCTCCGATCGTCCCGTTCCCTTGCCGACCCCGGAACAGCCCACTTCGACTCCTCAGAAAGGCAAAAAAAAGAAGGCCGATCCCTTGCCAACCCCCGCCCCGATCCCTGCCACCATTCACATCGATTGAGGCATCTCAAGAACCCCTCCACTTGACTAGGAAGAGATCCCGTCCATAAGTATAAGGGCTCATGTCATTTCTTTTTCTCAAACGATCCCTTCCGCTTGCGGTTGCCTGCGTCGCGATGCTGATGCTCGGAGCCTGCGCCTCGTATGACGGCCGACTCAACTCCACGGCGACCCAGTATCTCGGCACGGATGGATCTATCGTCACTCGCACCTCCACGGCCTCACTGGCGGACAGGATCTCCTATTGGGCTGGAGAAGCCGTCAACGGACCTGCTCATATCGTCATCAATATCAGTCAGCAGAAACTCTTCTATTACAGGGGAGGCAAACTGGTGGGAATCTCCGCAGTCTCGACGGGAAGAGAGGGGCATGACTCACCGGTTGGCAATTTCAAGGTTCAGAAGAAGGAGAAGGAGCATGCCTCCAATCTCTATGGCGACTTTGTGGACGCCTCGGGAAATGTCGTCGTTAAAAATGTGACCTATAAAGTGGACGTGCCGCCTCCAGGAGCTCATTTCCAAGGTTCCTCGATGCCATGGTTTATGCAGTTTGCTCCCGGAGTCGGAATGCACACCGGCTTCCTGCCAGGAATTCCCGATTCCCATGGCTGCATTCGACTGCCTGACAGAATGGCCAAGATCTTCTTCGATGTAACGCCGGTGGGCACTCCCGTCACGGTTGAAAAGTAGAGCAGCCTACTTGCAGGCCAGCATAGGAAAGTGAATCGCGCGGAGGCGCAGGGGCGCTGAGGAGTTTAGGCGATCTACGGATGGAATCTTGTGATTTCAGGGCCCTTCATTCTTTCGCCATCATCAGTAATGAGTGTCTTTGATTTTCCCTGCATCTCTACGGAAAAATCTTGCGCTGCCAGCCCTATTGAAAAGGCAGTCTCTTTGTTTGAGTAGTTACCTGCTTATTCGTATTTCCCTGAGTGCCCCGGACTGCATAACTTGGTTTCATGCTCGGCGAAATAATCACTGTTCCTGTTCCTCTTAAGAACTCGCCTTATGAGATCCTGATCGGATCAGGAATTCTTACCCGGACAGGGGAACTTGCTTCCAAGGTGGTGAAACCATGCCGCTGTGTCGTGATTTCTGATGAGGTCGTCGCTGCGCTCCATGCTGCCGGAGTCCTTGAATCCCTTCGGAGTTCTGGTTTTGAACCGCACTTACTAACAGTCCCTACGGGTGAAGCTTCCAAGTCGATGGTTGTTGCCGCCGATCTCTGTGACCGGATGATCCAGCTTGGATTGGATCGCAAGAGCACGGTCTTTGCACTCGGCGGCGGTGTTGTCGGAGATCTGGCTGGATTTGTCGCCTCCATCCACTACCGCGGCATCCCTGTGATTCAATTGCCAACAACGGTCGTTGCCCAAGTCGACAGCTCCATCGGAGGAAAGACGGGCGTTAACAGCCCTCTGGGTAAAAACTTGATCGGCACCTTTCATCAGCCCCGGCTTGTGCTCTCCGACACAGTGACACTTTCTTCCCTTCCCGAAAGAATCTTTCAGGAAGGACTTGCTGAGGCCATTAAGCATGCCGTGATTGCCGATGAGCCCATGCTCTCCCTACTACCTCCGGACCGCTCCGGTAACCTGAGCCCCCTCATCGCGCGGAATGCCTCCATCAAGGCCCGCATCGTAGGGGAGGATGAGTTCGAGACCGAGGGATCGCGGGCCCTCCTGAACTTCGGTCATACTATCGGCCACGCCATCGAAGCTGTAGCCGGCTACGGGAAACTCTCCCATGGGGAATGCGTTGCGATCGGCATGATTGCCGCTCTTGATCTCTCTGTCCGCCTGGCGGGATTGCCTAGCGATCAGGCCGTTCGCATAAAGGATGTTATTATTGCCTGCGGGCTTCCAGTCACTATCCCCGCCGATCTCCCGACCGACGCCATCCTTGTAGCCCTAGCGCGCGACAAAAAATTCGATGCCGGCGCCATCCGCTTCGTCCTCACTAGCAAACTCGGCACCGCCTTCGTCAGTGACAAGGTGACTTTAGACGACGTGAGTAAAGCGATTGGGAGGCTCTCCTGAAGCCAGTGCCTTAATCTTAAGGCTTGGAAGTTTGGATGCGGGGCTAGACGCGAGAGCTCTGCCCCCTCAGTTATGGCAAGCGGATTTCGAGATAATGGTTAGGCGCATGAATGAAGCCGTAGCTAAACCTACGGCGAATGAATAGCAACGCAACCAGCGCTCAAAAGCAGCAGCCAGAACAGATTACCATTCAACCACGGTGGAGGCCCAGGTGAGCCCTCCACCAAACACTACCATCAGGATCTTATCTCCCCGCTGGAAGCGTCCTGAACGTGCTGCCTCGTCGAGAGCGATGGCCACGGCCGCAGCAGAGGTATTGCCATAGCGGTCGAGATTAACCATGAAACGGTCCATGGAAATATCGAGTCGATCAGCGATGGCCTCGATGATACGCAGATTGGCCTGGTGAGGAATGAAGCAGGCGACCTCGTCTGGGGAAACACCCGCATCCTCAAGCACCCTCTGGGATGCACTAACCATAGCGGTCACGGCATGCTTGTAGGTCTCGCGGCCATTCATCTTCATAGTGACGGGATTCTCGGCGGAGGTCGGCCCTCCAGCAGGATGGGCGCTGCCACCACCTGGAATATAAAGGATCTCAGCGAGGCGACCGTCACTTCCCATGCGACTGGCCATGACCCCGCGGGATTCCGGGGAATGACGCAGGATGGCGGCACCGGCACCGTCACCAAAGAGGACGCAGGTATTTCTATCGGTCCAATCGACAATGCCAGAGAGCTTATCCGCACCAATCACAAGCACCGTCTCATAGGTGCCGGAGGCAATATACTGACGGGCAGTCTCGACGCCAAAGAGGAAGCCTGAACAGGCGGCAGAGAGGTCGAAGCAGGCGGCATTGACTGCCCCAATCTTGGTCTGAACGAAACAGGCTGTGTTCGGAAAGAACATGTCCGGCGTGCAGGTTGCGCAGATGATCAGATCGATCTCTTCGGCACTGATTCCAGCATTCTCGATGGCTGCCTGGGCTGCGCGGGCCGCAAGGTCACTGGTCGGCTGTTCAGGCCCGGCAATGCGACGTTCGCGAATGCCGGTTCGTGACTGGATCCACTCGTCGCTTGTCTCAACCAGCTTCTCCAAATCGGCATTCGTCATGACACGATCCGGGGCATAGCTGCCGGTACCGATGATGGAAGCTGTCCTGACGGGACGGGCTGAAAGGGAATTAGATGGCATGGGACTCCTCCTGTTTTGAAGCCTGCAAGGCGATCTCCCCTGCAACCTGGGTCAGATGCGCGTTCTTGAGGTTGTAGGCTTTGACCGCCTCAACGATACGCGGATTGACCTGCTGCTCGATGAACTCGGTGGCAACGCGGATGGCGTTCTTGATGGCAAGCGGTGTGCTGGAGCCGTGGGCGATGATGCAGATACCGTTTACTCCGAGGAGTGGGCTTCCGCCGTAGTCCTCATAGTTGGTCTTCCTGCGAATCGCACGGAAAGCGTTGCGGGCAATCCATGCGCCGAACATCCGGAACGGGGTCCTGGTAAGCTCGCTCTTCAACCAGCGGAAAACGGCACTTGCGGTCGCCTCTGCGGTCTTGAGGACGACATTGCCGGTGAAGCCGTCACAGAGGATCACCTCGACGGGATGCTCAAAAAGATCGTGCCCCTCGATATTGCCCCGGAAATTCAGGGAGGAGGCTTTCAGCAGCTTGAAGACATCCTTGGTGAACTCGCTACCCTTCACATCCTCGCCTCCGATTGACATCAGGCCGATCTCGGGATTGGTGTATCCGAGGACATGTTCGGAAAGAACCGAACCCATGATGGCGTACTGGAGAAGATGGACGGGTCGGGCGTCGACATTCGCGCCGGCATCGATGAGGACGCAGACGTTCTTCTCGGTGGGGAGGTAGGAAGCGATGCCTGGGCGCTCGATTCCCTCAAGGGTACGGAGCTTGATTGTTGTGGCGGCAACGGCGGCACCGGTATGACCGGCACTGACGATGGCGTCGGCCTCACCCCTCTTGACCAGATCAACGGCCCGGGCGACGGAGGAATCTTTCTTGCGACGGACGGAATCGACGGCTGCGTCGCTCATCTCCACAACCTGAGTGGTGTGGACGATCTCGATCCTGGGATCAGAACAACCAAGCTTGGCCAACTCGGCCTTGATGGCAGACTCGTCTCCGGTCAGGAAGAGTTTGCTGATCTTTGGATACTCCCGGATCGCCATGACGGCCCCGGCGACCGTATTCTGCGGGGCATAGTCACCCCCCATGGCATCGAGGGCAATCCTCATGATCCTGCGATGGCTACTAGTCTTCGCACTGGTGCTGTCTGATTCCTCACTGAAGGAGGGAAGAGAAGCTTAACCAGAACGTTACGCAACCTCTACATCAAGCACCTGACGACCGCGGTAGGTACCGCAGGCAGGGCAGGCAGTGTGGGACTGAAGAGGCGCACCACACTGGGTGCACTTGCCTAACTTGGGGGCATGCCAGCGATTCGCGGCCTTACGGGTGCGAAGGCGCATCTTTGAAGTTTTACGTTTAGGGACTCCCATCGGATGGTGGTGTTTTGAGTTGGTCGAGTGCTTCCCAGATTGCAGGACGAGCCGCCTTCTCCATTGGCAAAGGAGCCGTGCGGGCGCCCGCCGGGAAACTGGCGGGGCAGGTCTTTTCTCCACCATGGTCACATCGGGGATGTGCAGGCAGAAGGAGATGAATATCCTCCCTGACCTCGCGGGTCAAGTCCACTAATTCATTTCCGTCCAGTTCGATCTGGGTGGCAAATGGGTCGATCACAACCTCTTTCTCAAAAGGGTCAAGGCAGCAAACACATATCATCCGAACTCTCTGGGCAATAAAACCCGTGGCGAAGAGCCCCCCGTCGGAGAGTCCGACATCCAACGAATACTCCAGGGGTCCGATCGGTTCTGCCCCAGCCTCTTCAAGACCAAGCGGGGAGGCATCCTCTTCACCTTCCAGATGCAGGGTGCCTCCCTCAGGAATCTGACGGGTGTGGACTTTCATTCGGCTACCCTACCCTAGAATTCACAGGGATGAAGGAAATATAAAGGAAAGCACTCTCATTCCTTTTATCCCCTTCATCCCTGTGAATCCTGACCCGTTAGGGCTTTGGGAATTTTTCTTTCAGGGATGCAAGGACCGGGACGGAAACAAAAGGAGAAACATCGCCGGCAAGTCGAGCCACTTCCTTCACGATCCGGGAACTCAGGAAAATGCAATCCTCGCGCGGGGTCAGGAAGATTGTCTCGATTTTCGGCTCCAAGCGTCGGTTCGTCAGGGCCATCTGAAACTCAAATTCGAAGTCGGAGACCGCCCTCAATCCACGAATGACCACAAAGGCCTCACGTCGGCGGCAAAAATCGACCAGCAGCCCATTAAGCGGCTCCACAGAGAGGCCAGGTTGATCGCCAACGCTCTGCCGGATCAGATCGACTCTCTCGTCGGTTGTGAAGAGTGGGTTCTTGGCCTCATTATCCGCCACGCCAACAATCACCTCGTCAAAGAGCCCGAGTGATCGGGCGATCAGGTCGAGATGACCATTCGTCACCGGATCAAAACTTCCCGGGTAGATCGCACGACGATGACTCATAGAGTGAGGGTGAGGATTACTCCCACTCGATGGTGGCCGGCGGCTTGCTTGAGACATCAAGCACGCAGCGGTTCACGCCCTTCACCTCGTTGATGATGCGGCTGGAGATCTTGGCGAGCAACTCATAGGGCAAGCGCACCCAGTCGGCGGTCATGCCATCCTGGCTCTCCACGACCCGCAGAGCGATCGTGTAGTCGTAGGTACGCTCGTCACCCATCACACCCACCGACTGGACCGGCAGAAGCACCGCGAAGGACTGCCAAACCTTGAAGTACCATCCTGAGGCCTTCATTTCCTCAAGCACGATCAAGTCGGCATCACGCACGATGCGGAGACGCTCCGGAGTGATCGCTCCGATGATGCGGACGGCCAGACCGGGGCCCGGGAAAGGCTGACGGTCGACCACTTCCTGGGGAAGTCCCAGCTCACGTCCCACCTCGCGGACCTCATCCTTGAAGAGCTGACGCAGCGGTTCCACGAGCTCGAATTTCATATCCTTGGGGAGGCCCCCGACATTGTGGTGGCTCTTGATGAGGGAGGCGGGATTTCCGGCGATCGGCACGCTCTCAATGACGTCGGGATAGAGGGTTCCCTGGGCGAGAAACTTGAACGGGTACTTGGAGCCCTTCGCGGATTTCCGGAGGTCTTCGGCAGCTTGTTCAAAGATACGGATGAACTCCGTGCCGATGATCTTGCGCTTTTTCTCGGGGTCGGTGACTCCCTTGAGCTTTCCGAGGAAACGATCGGAGCCATCGACGATCTTCAAGCGGATCTTGAAATTGCGTCCGAAGAGTTTGTCCACCGCATTCCTCTCGCCGGAACGAAGAAGACCATTGTCAACGAAGATGCAGGTGAGTTGATCGCCGATCGCCTTGTGGATCAGTGCGGCAGCAACGCTCGAATCAACACCGCCACTAAGGCCAAGAATCACACGCCCGTCACCGACCTGATCACGGATCTGGGAGCAAATCCGCTGGATGAAGGACTCCATCGTCCAGTCGCTCGGGCAACCACAGATACCATGGAGGAAATTCTGGATGATGGCCTTCCCCCTCGGTGTGTGATGAACCTCGGGATGGAACTGCATTCCGTAGATATTCCTTTTGGCGTCAGCGATGACCGCATGGGGAGCATTCTCCGTGGTGCCAATGACCGTGAAGCCCTTTGGTAATTTCTCAACGCGATCACCATGGCTGTTCCAGACATCGATCTTCTTGGACAATCCCTTGAAGAGAGGCGAGGAACCATTCGTAGAAAGCACCCCCTTGCCGTACTCCCGATGCGTGGAGCGGGCCACGGAACCCCCAAGATCACGGGAGAGAAGCTGCATGCCATAGCAGATGCCGAGGATCGGCAGACCGAGATTGTAGATCGCTGGATCGACCTTGGGAGCCTTGGGTGCGTAAACGCTCGCAGGGCCACCCGAGAGGATGATTCCCTTCACAGTCCCGTCGGCGATGATCTCGCTGGCATTGGTCGTGTGGGGCAGAATCTCCGAGAAAACCCTGCATTCACGCACGCGCCGGGCGATCACCTGCGTGTATTGTGATCCAAAATCCAAGATAACGATCTTGGAAGTTGCCTTGGGTTCGCGCAGAGCTTTGGGAGCCTTGGAGACTGGCGACTTGGCCAACTTGGGCGAGGAAGACTTGATTTTCTTCACTGCAGGTTTCACGGGGTTTTTATTTTTAGACGAGATTGGCATCTTGTTCTGGAAGGAAAGGTTGGTTGCTTGTCAGCAGACCTATTGGAAATCATTTCCCAACTGGCCGCCCATATCTCCCTTCATCACCTTTTCATTATAAAGATGCCCCTTCCCCTCAAGTCCCTGGATGGCGTTATCAGCGATATCATCGGCATCACTTTCAGCCGTTGCGCAGCCGGTGAGACAGAAAACGGGCATGAGGATGACGAGAAGAATGAGTAGAATTCTGAGCGGATTCACTCGACGACCCTAAAAGATCCGATCCAGAAGGCAATACGGGATGGGGGGGAATTTAAATATGAAACTCAGGAACTCAGGAAAAATGTGATGAATCCGTGTTAATAAACAGGGCAACCATTGGCGTGAGTCCTGAAAAGGTGCAGGGCTCGATTTTTTCAATCGGGGATCTGTATTCTTAAGCTAAGAATCAGCCAACTGGCTTTTCTGATTCCTTCATGAGTTCCTGAGTTCCATATTTATTAATCGATTCCGGATAACTCTTTGATGAAAAACAGTCTTCCCCCCGATCTCCTCCTAGAGGCCTATGCCTCCGGGATCTTTCCCATGGGGTTGCCGGATGGGGAGATTCGATGGTATTCGCCCGATCCCAGGGGGATCATTCCTCTGGAAGAGTTTCACACTCCTCACGGACTCAAGAGAGCCCTCAAAAACCAACCCTGGGAAATCAAAATCGACACCTCCTTTCGGGAGGTAATGAGAGCCTGCGCATCACGCGAAGAGACTTGGATCACAGAACCGATCGCTGGGAGCTATCACTCCCTTTTTGAGAGTGGATACGCCCATTCCGTGGAGGTCTGGCTGGAGGAAGAGCTGGCGGGAGGCCTCTATGGTGTCTCCATCGGAGGAGCCTTCTTCGGGGAGTCGATGTTCCATCGGATCACCGATGCCTCCAAGGTAGCACTCTGGCATCTGGTCGAGATCCTGAAAGGAGGTGGGTTCACCTTGCTTGACAGTCAATGGACCACTTCTCATCTCGAACAATTCGGAGCCAAGGAAATCTCGCGAGCCGATTATCTCAAAAGGCTTGCCGCAGCACTTCCTCTCAAAACAACTTTCCCTAGGACCATTCCCTAGAGCCTTGAACGATTAATTGAAGAGCGGGAGCTCTGCCGTGGGATCGGGTACTCCCGGCATCTTGCGTCGCGTCCCTGCCAGGGTGGGACGTCCCTCGGCATTGAGTTCCGCCTTCTCCAGATTCGTCAGGATCTCGCGGGCCCGCTCGACAACCGTGGAGGGTAGCCCTGCCAGTCTCGCAACCTGGATGCCATAGCTCCGGTCGGCCGCACCCTGGATGATTTTTCTTAGAAAGACGATCCGGTCATTCTGCTCTCGGACGGCGACATTCAGATTCCGGACACCCGAGCGCGTGCGGGCCAGATCGGGAAGTTCATGGTAATGGGTCGCGAAGAAAGCACGGCAACCGGTAATATCATGCAGGTACTCGGCGACACTCCAGGCGATCGAGAGACCATCGAAGGTTGCTGTACCACGCCCGATCTCATCCAACAGCACGAGACTGCGGGAGGTGGCATTATGGAGAATATTCGCGGTTTCGTTCATCTCGACCATGAATGTCGAGTGCCCCTTGGAGAGATCGTCACTCGCACCCACACGGGTGAAGATCCGATCGGTCACACCGATACGGGCCGACACAGCCGGAATCCAGCTCCCCATCTGGGCCATGACAGTGAGCAGGCCGACCTGCCGGAGGTAGGTGGACTTTCCGGCCATATTCGGACCGGTAATGATGCCCATGCGGTGGTTCGTGGCATCGAGATCGGTGTCATTCGGCACAAAGGCCTCCCCGGCGGCACGTTGATCCATCACCGGGTGACGCCCGTCACGGATTTCCAGCAGTGTCGAATCATCAACAACGGGACGGGAATAGCCAAAAAGTCGCGCCGTCTCAGCCAGGGAACCCAGGGCATCAAGGGCTCCCGCCGCCGACGCAGTCTCCTGCAAGGGAAGCACCTGCTCCAGGACGGCGGCGCGGAGTCGCTGGAAAATTTCAACTTCAAGCGCCTTGGACCTTTCTTCGGAACCAAGGATCTTGCCCTCCATCTCCTTGAGTTCGGGGGTGACGAAGCGTTCTCCTCCTGCGGTGGTCTGCTTGCGGGTATAGTCAGCCGGGACACTCCCGAGATTCGCCGTGGTGATTTCGATGAAGTAGCCAAAGACGGCATTGAAGCGCACTTTGAGCGACTTGATCCCTGTGCGCTGGATCTCCTTTTCCTGTAGCGCGGCGATCCAGGCCTTTCCCTCGGTGGAGGCATTCCGGAGTTCATCCAGGGCGGCATCGAATCCCGAGCGGATCATCCCCCCCTCTCGGATGGTTGGAGGGGGTTCATCAACCAGAGCAACCTTGAGCATGGAAGTGAGTTCCGGAAGCGGGTGCAGATTCTTCCCGAGTTGGCCGAGGAGATCGCAGCCGGAACCGGAAAGCACCTTCTGAATCGCAGGTAACGATCCCAGGGAGGAGCAGAGGTTGGCGAGGTCGCGGGCGTTCCCGGAATTCTGACTGAGGCGTGAAACGGATCTTTCGATATCGCGAATGCCTCCCAGACGATCCCGAAGATCTCCCAACTTCAACGGGGAGGAAATCAGTAAGCCAATCGCATCTTGCCTCCCGGCGATCGAGGTAGGATCAATCAGCGGATGCAGGATCCAATCACGCAGGGTGCGCGCACCCATCGGAGTGACAGTCCTGTCGAGTGCCCCGAGCAGGGTCATTCCTCGCCCCGCCCTGGAGGTGACTAGCTCGAGATGTCCCTGCGTGGAAGCATCCAGTAGCAGATGCTCAGCCTGATGATAGGCACGGAGTGATCGCAAGTGCCCAGCATCCCGGCGAAGCGTCCGAGTGAGGTAGTGAAGGAGCGCACCGGCAGCAGTGACTCCACAGGGAATATCATTCACCCCGAAGCCATCCAGCGAATGGACTTTGAAATGCGACAACAGCAACTCCTTGGCAGCCATCGGATCGAAGAGATAAGCCTCCACCTCCTCGGCCTTCGGGAGGCCCAGAGGGAGATCATTTTGCAAATCACGCAACAGCTCTTTCCTTCCCTCGGGAATCAGAATCTCCGCAGGTGCCATGCGGACCACTTCATCGAGCACGGCATCAGTGGAGGAGAGCTGCGTGATACGAAACTCCCCTGTACTCAGGTCGGCACAGGCAAGTCCGAACACCCCCCCTTCCTTTAAGGGAGGAAGGATGGCGGCGGTGAAATTGTGGTTTTTTTCCTCAAGACCGGCATCCTCCAGCGTGCCGGGGCTCAGGATCCGGGCAATCTCTCGGCGCACCAGTTTTCCAGCCTGAACCTCACCCACCTGCTCGCAGAACGCGACGCGACGACCCGCGGCAAGAAGCTTCTCCATATAGCCGCGCGCAGCGTGATACGGGACACCGCACATCGGCACGTCGCCGCGCTTGGTAAGCGCGACATTCAGGATCGCCGAGGCCTCCTTGGCATCGTCGAAGAACATCTCGTAAAAATCACCGAGTCGAAAAAGCAGGAACGTCCCCGGCGGCAAGTCGCGCCGCAGGGCGTGATACTGCTTCATCATGGGGGTCGCTTCGGAGGCCATAGGGGAGGACTTTAGGCTGAAGACTAAAGGCTGTTAGCCAGAAATCAGAAGCGCTTCCTAGGAGTTAAGGAAGGCCGTGAGGGGGCTTGTTGGGATGGCCTGGTCAGCTTTCATTGGGAGGCCAGCCGCCACCGCCTCCGCAGCTCCCTCGACAGCCATCCGGAAGGCACGCGCCATACGGACAGGATCACCGGCGACGGCGATCGCGGTATTGACCAGGACGGCATCGGCCCCGAGTTCCAATGCCTCAGAGGCATGGCTCGGCGCACCGATTCCTGCATCGACGACGACGGGAACAGTAGCCTGCTCGATAATAATCGAGATCTGATTCCGGGTCTCAAGACCCCGATTGCTACCGATCGGAGAACCGAGCGGCATGACGGTTGCAGCACCCGCTTCCTGGAGTCGCTTGGCCAGGACAGGATCGGCATTGATGTAGGGAAGCACAGTGAATCCTTCAGCCACCAAAACCTCTGTCGCCTTTAATGTCTCGATGGGATCGGGAAGCAGGTAGCGGGGGTCGGGGTGGATCTCGAGCTTCACCCACTTCGGCAAGCCAGCGGCGGCAGACAGGCGAGCCAATCGCACCGCCTCCTCGGCAGTATTGGCGCCGCTGGTGTTGGGAAGCAGGAGGTATTTCTCCGGGTCAATGAACTCAAGGATGTTCGCGAAGGGGTCTCCCTTCCCCCCTTTTCCTGAGAGATCAGCTCTGCGCAGGGCAACCGTCACGATTTGGGTGCCACTCGCGCCCAAAGCCTCACTCATGATGGCTCCGGAGGAAAACTTTCCGGTTCCAAGAAAAAGGCGCGAGGAAAACTCACGCCCGGCAATGATCAGTGGCGATGCTACGGACATCTTCGGAGGTTATCCTTTGGATCGACGCCCTGCAAGAAAGGGCGCATCATAGGAACTAACCCGGAAGGACTTCTAAGCCTTCTGGATATTTCCCCTAGGCCACGGAGGAACCAATCGCCACCAGAGCCTCGTCACGCGTCGCGCAGACAGGATAAGCCGTCTGGAACTGGGCGATGTCGAAGATCCTTTGCACGGCAGGCTGGAGGGCGCAAACAGCCAATCCACCACCGACCCGCTGCAGTTGTCGTCCCAGCAGGAAAAACTCACGGAATCCCGCGCTGCTGACGTACTCCAATCCGGCAAGATCAAAGACAACGCCCTTCGAGCCGCTAGATTCAATTTCCTTGGCAACAGAGTCCTTGATCATGTTCTGCTCTGTTGCGTCGAGGCGCCCCTTGAGGGTCACGACAAGGATCGGTCCGGCTTTTTCAAATTGGATATTCATGAGATTCATTCAACTCAAAATGCACCGGGGGATCTCCGTCAAGATCCGTTCTTGTGCCATGAAACGAAGTCTCTGCGGAGAGACTGCTTCATCCGCTTGGCATTGCTCCTGGTATGTACTATCGCTTGCATAGGACCCCTGCATTCATGCCCTCTCTGAAACATTACCTGACCCCCCGATCCATCGGGCAAAGGTTTGCACTCACCATCGGGGCCGGCGCCGGCATGATCCTGATTGTTCTGGCCGTGGCCAACTACTTCAGCGGCAGGGAACTGCTCCTTCGGCAAACCTCTCAGGAGGCGCTCCGTGCGGTGAACGACGAGATCAACATAATGGACGATCTCGTCGAGAGGATGGCCATGTACCCCGAGGTGATTGCGGCCACTGAACTTGCGGAGACAAACAACGAGGGAGTGAAGGTTCCCTGGCTCTCTTCCCTGCTGAAGCACTCGCCGATGCCTGCCATCTACGGTCTCTATATCGACAGGGAACGCCGGGACTGGCGCGATCCGGATTCCAATCCATGGGTCGACCGCAAGAGCTGGCCCAATGCGGCCCACCTAAAATACGACTTCCATGACGAGAGTCAGGACTGGTATCAGGGGGCCAAGGAATCAAAAGGCCTCCATGTGACTCAGCCCTATTTCGATGCGGGCGGCTCCGATATCGACATGGTCAGCATCACCAAACCCGTTTATTCATCCAAGGGGACCTTCTTGGGGGTGGCGGGAGTGGATGTGGCTCTGGATGAAATGCGAAAGATCGTTCGTCAAATCCACATCAGGAATTATGAATCCGACATGGCACTGGGAGTGGAGGAGGGAAAAGTCACATCATCTCCCAAGGGTCCGGCCTTGGGACCGAAGGAACTCCGTGAAACGGCGTATCTGGTCTCCCAAAGCGGAGCCATCATTGTGAGTCCCGAGTCAACAAAGGACAAACCAGCTCCCAAAGCGGGTGATCAGGATCCGGCCAAAGCACTCGAAGACCTACTTAGCAACGGACTCGTCACCAGCGTTCCCGGCATCCAGAAGATCCTCGCCTCGGACAGCGGATGGCAGCATCTCAAGGATGGAAGCAACAAGGTTATCTACTGGGCGAAAGGACGAACCACCGGATGGAAGCTGGTCCTGGAAGTTCCCTACCAACTTATCGTGGCACCCGCGGCGAAGTTGGCTCAGGAATCGGCTATCATCGGAGGGTGCGGACTCGTTCTGCTGATTGGTGTGGTGATTTTTACGGCCCGCAGGGTTTCGCAACCGATCACCGAACTGCAAACCGTGGCAACCTCCTTTGAAAAAGGAAGCTACGAAGGGGGGAAAGGAATTTTGGAGCGGATCGGGAAACGTTCCGATGAGCTGGGGCGGTTTGCCAATAGCTTTTCCACCATGGTCAGTGAAATCCGCCTGAGGGAGGAGCGCCTCTCCGAATGGAATGCCAACCTCGAACAGACTGTGAAGGAGAGAACAGCAGATCTGGCTTCCGCCATAACCAAGGTGGAGAAGATCAATGCCGCCATGCAGGCCGAACTTGCCGAGGCAGCCACCTACTCGCGCGCCGTTCTTCCGGAAAAATTCACGTCCCCGATCTCCACCGACTGGGTCTTCATCTCCTCGTCTCAACTTGGAGGAGATTCCTTCGGCTATCATTGGCTCGACGACGACACCCTCTCACTCTATCTGCTCGATGTCTGCGGGCATGGAGTCGGGGCTGCATTACTATCGATCAGCGTGGTGAACGTCCTCCGTATCTCTTCCCTTTCGGACACAAACTTCAAGGATCCGGCCAATGTTCTCGGGAATCTGAATGCGGCTTTCCCAATGGAGCATCATAACGACATGTACTTCACCGCTTGGTACGGAGTCTACAACCGCTCCACCGGCACTCTACGCTTTGCCTGCGGAGGACACCCTCCCGCCGTTCTGGTCGAACCCAATGGTAACTGCCAAAATCTCTCGGCGAAAGGTGCTGTGGTCGGGGCCTTCCCGAAGCCCACCTACGAAACAGCTTCGGTCACGGT
Source organism: Chthoniobacterales bacterium (assembly GCA_036824855.1). Classification (GTDB taxonomy): domain Bacteria; phylum Verrucomicrobiota; class Verrucomicrobiia; order Chthoniobacterales; family UBA6821; genus UBA6821. Next base: position 34,139 of record DAISZK010000015.1, read on the forward strand.
TGCGCCCGGATCCAAGCTCTATCTCTTCAGCGACGGCACTTACGAAATCGATCGACCCGACTCCACGATGATGACCCACGAGGAGTTCTCGCTGATTCTCAGAGAATCAGAAGACCGCGGACTCTCGAAACTGGAATCCATCGTTGCCGAGGTGCGCCGTCAGCAGGAAAAGGATGACTTTGCGGATGATTTCTCACTAGTCGAGTTTACCTTCCCAAAAAACGGAGATTCTCTGTCATGACCCCCAAAGAAACCAAGGACGACCAGTCGATAGCCCTATCAATTCTCCGTGACGAACTCACTGGTGTTGCCCGGTCAATCGTTGAGGAAACGGATGCCACGAGTCCGGAAAAAGACCGCTTTGAGAGAATCAAAAAGGACGCCGTACATCTCATTAAATTGCTGGATGAACATCTCACGGAAGAACGGATCAAGGTCCTCGATGTGGTCCAACCACTCTGGGTGCCTAATGGGCAAGATCAGGAACATGGAGAGACAGCTCCTCACAGCCTAGTGGATCCGCTTGCCGGCACCATTATGGTGGTGGATGACGATCCTTCGCTAAGCGATCCTCTCATCCAACAACTCAGAAGAGACGGCTATGAGTGCGTTCAGTTCAGCGACGGCAAGGAGGCCCTCCTTTATCTTGAGAGCCATCCTTGCGTGATCGTGCTTCTCGATGTTCTGATGCCGGGTCTGAGCGGGCGCAAGGTGCTTGAGCAGATCAAATCGTCGAAAACTTATGGGGACACCCCAGTTATCATGACGGCTCAACGTCATGAACTCGATCACATTGCCGGCTCCATTCATGAGGGAGCCGAGGATTTCCTAGCAAAACCGTACAACCCGACCATTGTCCGCGCCAGGGTTGCATCATCCATCCAACGCCGACAACTCAGGGAACTTGAGCAACGGACCTTCGAGGCTCTTGTCAAAAGCCAGAAGCAACTTGCAGATGAACTCGCGGAAGCAGCCGAATATGTCACCTCACTCCTGCCGGAAAAACTCACCAGTCCTGTCGCGACCGACTGGAGGTATATTCCTAGCTCACAACTCGGGGGTGACTCCTTTGGTTACCACTGGGTCGACAACGATCACCTGGCCTTTTACCTGCTCGATGTCTGCGGTCATGGAGTGGGCGCCGCCCTCCTCTCGGTAAGTGTGCTGAATTTCCTGCGATCAGGTGCACTACCTGGCCAGGAAGCACGAGATCCTGCGCTCGTGTTGGGGAGACTGAACAGCACCTTCCCCATGGAGGGCCACAATGACATGTATTTTTCTGTCTGGTATGGAGTGTATAATGCACGCTCCAACGAGCTTGATTACTGTTCTGGAGGCCATCCGCCCGCCTTGCTCTGCTCGCCTGGAGAGCCTGTCAAAACACTCTCTTCAGGAGGCACCGTCATCGGTGCCCTCAACTACTCCCAATACAGAACCGGCAGAGTCACCATACCGGCCGGATCACAGCTCTATCTCTTCAGCGATGGCGCGTATGAGATCGGGCGTCCCGGCGCTGAGATGATGACGCATCAAGAATTTACGGAACTCGTGGGTGCAATGCATGGTCCTGAACGACTCACGGCCATTCTCAGCACGATCAGAAAGCAGCATGACTCGATGGAGTTTGAAGATGATTTCTCACTCATGGAGTTCCGTTTTTCAGAAGCCCTCGAAGCGCCCGTATCCTCCCTGACCTTACGGAACAACATGGGGGAACTCACCCGACTTCTCCACTTTACCGAAGAATTCTCCACCCTGCATGGCATCGCCAAAGAGGATCTCATTGATGTCGATGTGATCCTTGAGGAAATGGTTACCAATGTTTTCAAATACGGCGGTATTCCCTTTGAAACTGAAGCCTGTTTGATCGAAATGAGACTTCGTGGAGCGCTTATGGAAATCACAATTGAAGACAAGGGGAAACCATTTAACCCGCTTCTCCTTCCCGAGGTGGATACGGCCAAGGGGATCGAGGATCGTCCGATCGGCGGACTCGGCATTCACTTCGTCAAGAAGCTCACTGATTCACAGTACTATGAATACAAGGAAGGGAAGAATGTCCTCACCCTTACGAAGGAATTGCGTTCCTAACACGCGCGCAGTTGTGGTTTTTTTGGATCACCGCTGGAGGCAGTTTATTCCAAAGGGCTCTTTGATTTTGAGGAGATAGCTAGACGCCCAAACGTCAGCCTCAATGAACCTACAGCAGACGCAAGGCAGCAACGCTAGAACTCAAAAGCAAAAGCATTCAGGCGACGCAGCAGGCACCATCGGAGTACCCCTCTTTCAAGAATGCGGCAAACTCCGCTCCTCCCCTGGCCTGAATGGAGGCGAGGAATTTATTTCGCTGATCGACGGTCATTGGTTGGGCAATCAGAGCCGCGGCGACTGCCTGCTGGGCATAGGCCATCGAATCAATGCCGATGCACTGGGTGGCGACAACGGGGTAGCTGAGCGCGTAGTCGATCACCTGCTGGACGGTTACCATGCCGTGAAGGCTAGCCCTCTTACTTCCGCCGAATCCCTTCATTCCAATAGCGGCGATCCCTTTTTCCTGCATTAAGGGCAGGACGATCTTGTCGAAATCTTTCGCATGGAGCGTGTTTCCCAAGACGGAGACCGGGAGAAGGGAGGCATCCCAAGGATACCCACTGTTGATCATACGGACGTGAGCCTGGGGACTTGAATGCCCGGTAAATCCGACATAGCGGACCATTCCCTTACGCTTAGCCTCGTCCAGAGCCTCGAGGATCCCATCCTTGCCAAGATGGAAGTCGACATCAGCATCCTGGATCTCGTGGATCATCCAGAGATCGATGTAGTCGGTCTTGAGCCTCTTCATCTGGGCCTGAAGCATCTGCAGGGCCTTCTCCTTATCAGTGCCGGTGAAGGGAATATCGTATTTCTTGGCATGATGGATGCAGGCCTTAGTCATGATGAAGGCTTTTGCACGCCATCCTCCCGCCAAGGCCTGACCCATCCAATCCTCTGCACGGCCGTTGTGATACTCCCAGGCGTTGTCAAAGAAATTGACACCTTGGTCGATGGCGTAGTGGGCGATGTTCGTCGCTTCCTGTACTGTCGGGGCGAGGGCGAGTGTATGCCCGCCGAAACCAATACAACTGAGCGTCTCCTGATGGCGACCGAACTGGCGCCGGGGAACGATGCCCGTAGGGATGTTTTCAGCATTCGCAGAGGGAATACGGAGAGCCTGAGCCGCAGGAAGCAGTCCAAGCATGCCAAGGAAGGAGCGACGTGTGAGGGCCATCAGATAAGGATGAGTTATAAAGGACGAATTATGAAGGAGTAAAATGAACCGGTGGGAGGGAGCCTTGAGTGTTTTCAGATCTCACGTTTCATCCTTTCCCTAGCCTCTTGCTCGTACTTGCGGCTGTACCGGACGAAGACTGAAAAGGCTGTCGCATACGCGATCCAGAAGCCCGGGAATCCATCAAGGAATCCAAGTCTTAGAAAATAAGCCCGAAGGAAGCGCCAGAGGGGACGCAGGAGATTAGCCGCAAGCGACCAGCGCTTTCCCTCCTCCTGCTGACGTTGGACAAACTCGTCCGCAAAGGGACCTATCTTATCAAGATAGCTCTGGATGGTCGGGTAGGAGTCGTGAAGCAGATCGCCACGCAGATGATTTACGGACCCCTCCACGAGCACCGTGTCATGGGCGGCATTTCCACCCATGCAGGCCTTGTCCCGACGCACAAGTCGCAGCTTCGTATCAGGATACCAGTCTCCGTGCCTGATCCAGCGACCGAGAAAACAGACCTTCCGGTTAAAACGGCACCCGTGAAACCAATCAACATCCCCACTGGAGAAAAACACGTTGATAGACTGCTTCAGTTCCTCAGAGATCTCTTCGTCGCAGTCGAGGATCAGCACCCAAGGCTGAGTGCAGTGATCCAGTGCTACCTGCTTCTGGGCACTGTGGCCAAGCCATTCCTGATGGATCACCCGTGCCCCCCCTTCCTCGGCGATGGCCACGGTTCGATCAGTGGAACCACTGTCGACGACAATGATCTCACGCACGAGGCCGCGAGCGCTCTCAAGGCATTTGCGTAGGTGTGACTCCTCATTGCACGCTGTCATGGCGAGGGAAATCGGGGGAATCTGAAAGGAATCGCTCATGCTGATCGCTCGGATTTTTTGGCCGCCTCCCAGAGCTCGTTCATTTCGTCGAACGAGAGGTCTTTGAATTCCCGGTTTGAAGGTACAGCGCGCTCCATGCTGAGAAATCGCTTCTCGAACTTTACCGTAGCCTCCTGAAGAGCCGATTCGGCATCGATTGAGAGAGCTCGAGCGAGATTCACCACGGCAAAGAGGAGATCGCCCACCTCTTCAGAGAGACGCTGCGCGATGACGGGATCGTGACGCCCAGGCATCTCTGCCTCCACCTCAAGGATTTCTTCCCGGATTTTCTCCACGACATCCTCGGGACGCTCCCAGTCAAACCCCACCTTGGCCGCTTTCTTCTGGATCTTTTGGGCTCGGACAAGGGCGGGAAAAGCCCGCGCCACTCCGTCGAGAAGCGATGCATCTACTCCCTGATCGAGGCCTTTGGCACTCCGTTCCGCACGCTTGATCTCTTCCCATTGACGCAATACGGCGCCACTTGTCTCAGCAGAGGCATCACCGAAAACATGGGGATGGCGCCGGACGAGTTTCTCTGCAGCGGTGGATGCAATCGAATCGATGGTGAATCCCCCCTGATCCGCGGCAATCTCAGCCTGCATCATGATATTGATCAGAAGGTCGCCCAACTCCTCCTCAAGATCAGAGGGATGCTCCCGCTCGATGGCATCAACGACCTCATAAGCCTCCTCGATCAGCGAAGAGCGGAGGGATGAGGCCGTCTGCTCACGATCCCAGGGGCATCCGCCGGGCGCACGTAATCGGGCAATGATCTCCCGGAGCTGATCGAGTGATTGACTCATCGGGAGAACCTGGGTGGGTTACTTGGGGTTCCGGCCGCCTCGTTGCAGGATCGCCTGCCTTGCATTTTCAAGAGAGGCACGCTCGGAGAAGCTCAGACTTTTCATTCCCTTGCTGCTGATCTTCTCAAGGAGACGATCCATCTCCAGTTCAGGATCCACATGAGCCCTTGATTCGGTGGGCGATGCTTGTGCCTTCGCTCCACGATTCCCTGCAGAGGCGCCGCGCAGGCCACCCGTCATCGCTGAGAATTTCCCCTGGGAGGGCCTCAGTCCTGGGAGTGACCATTGGAATCCATAGCCGAAGAGTGGTTCCTCGAATCCCGCACGACGCATAAGCATAACAGCAAGCAGGCACGAGGAAATCAGCACGAGCACCTGTGGCGGCTGATGATCAGCCAAACGTTGAAGTGCAGAAATGGCCAGCAGTCCAAGGAAGACCCATCGGGCAGCCAATCCAAAGAAGAACTGGGCGCCCGGATGCATCGCGACAAAGGCAGCGAAGACCGCAAAATTGATCTCCTGAGCCCCCGCGAACGTCTGCGGTTTTCCTCCATACCCGAAAGCCTGAAGAAGCAGCGGTCCGAGCAAGATCAGTCCAGCGTAAAGGATCCCGAAACGCTTCCATCCAAGACCGTTCTCCACTTCGCGACCAAAATAATAGAGCATCACCATCTCGAGAAGGAACCAAACCGACGGAGAAGCAACGAATGCATAGGTTGCCAGCCTCCAGACCTGTCCGTGAGCGACTGCTGTGCTGCTGTAAATGAAGAGATCCAGCACCGCTCCATGGCCAGCGGCAAGAAGGAGGGATGCCGTGATCATGGCGGCGCTGTGAAGGACCACCAGCAGGGTGATCAGACGCACAGGAATCTCACCGAGGTAAAAGAGGGGCTCGTTCTCGCCTGAGAAAATGGCTGCTGACATAAACTTAATTTAACTGCGACTGGGATCACCCGACAAGGGAAACAGGGATGAAATCGCAATCCATCATGTCATGGAAAACCGTATCTGGCACAACCCCACTCCGAGCGATAAGATAGTGGAAACGATGAACACGCAACGCGACACAACACACCCCGCGGATGTCCTCAAGAGCGCCATGGAGAGGATCTACGGCTACAAGATGACCACCACTTCTGGTGGTAATCTCTCAATCCTCGACCAAGAAGGTTCAGTCTGGATCACCCCGGCTCGCGTCGACAAGGGAGGGCTCAAGCAAGAAGATATCGTCGAGATCCGGATGGATGGAGAAATTCGAGGGCTTCACAAACCGTCATCGGAATATCCATTCCATCATCAGATCTACAAGACCCGCCCCGACATCAGGGCGATCATCCATGCCCACCCCGTGGCTTTGGTTGCTTTCAGCATCTGCGGCAAGCGGCCCGATACCCGTCTTTTCCCCAAGGCTTGGGAAACATGCGGGCAGGTCGGATTCGCCCCCTACGCATTGCCAGGAAGCGAGGCCCTCGGGGAGAGTATCGCCCGTGAGTTTGCCAAAGGCGTCTCTTGTGTGATGCTCGAGAACCACGGCGTGGTCGTCGGTGCCCCCACATTTCGTGAAGCTTTCATGAAGTTCGAGACTCTCGAATTCACAGCCAAAACCATCCTCAAGGCTTCGGTGCTGGGAGAGGTTCGTTATGCAGGGAAAAAAGGACTCTCCGCGGAAAAACAACTGGCGGCTCCTCTGGAGGCATTCACCCCCGGGGAAGCAAGTGCCCGTGAGCGCGCCTTGCGGCGTGAGTTAAGCGATTTCGTTAGGCGGGGCTACCGCCAACGCCTCCTCATCAGTACGGAGGGAAGCTTCTCGGCTCGCCTCTCTGACACAAGTTTCGTGATCACCCCCAGGGGATGCGACCGTGCACAACTCGCTCCGGAGGAACTCGTGCTGGTCGAAAACGGACGCGCCGAGCAGGGAAAAAGGGCCAGTTTTGCCTCGCGTCTCCATGAGAAGATCTACGCTCGGCATCCCTCGGTTCAGGCTATCGTCAACGCCACACCGGTGAACGCCACCGCCTTTGCCGTCAGCGCTGAGCGACTCGACACCCGAACCATTCCCGAAAGCTATGTCTTCCTGCGTGAAGTCGAACAACTTCCCATCTCCGTGCTCTCCGAGGACCCCACCAGCGTGGCTCAGCGACTCTCACCGAATTTTCCAGTTTATTTGATCGAGAACGACGGAGCCATGGTCTTGGGTAACTCCTTGCTCGACGCCTTTGACCGCCTCGAAGTTCTCGAATCAACCGCCGAGGCCCTGATCAACAGCAGATCCCTTGGCTCAGTACGCGTGATGGGAGATGACGTGATCCGTGAACTCGAAGAGGCTTTTCATCTACCTCCCCGCTAGGTGACGTTTCAGAAAACCGTTCCCCAAAACAACGGGTAGTGAATCAAGATTCCTCGCTGTTGCGGGGGTAAATCAACGTCGGGATCGCCAAACCAATTCCGATCCCAATCAACGTGAAGGTCACGATGAGGAGGTTCTCAGCAGTCGCCACCAAGGGAACAATGGGACTATCAGCATGCGACTGGATGATGGTGAATAGTCCCATAAGCCCTTTGGCCGCGAGACTACCGGGAACCATGGCAATGCAGCCCACAACAGCTAGAATCGAACCGAGCGGGGATTGTGATTTCTGCCATGTCCTGTCCATGGTCGCGAGGGCGAGCGCTGCGATGAATGAGGAGATCGGAAGCCCGAGATCATACGATTGGCACGCCGTTCGGACAGCCAGCGCAAAGGCTCCCGAGGCAAAGCAGAGACCGAGGATCCGCGGCGGCGTATTAAAGAGGACACCAAACCCGGCAGCGGCAATCCCTCCGAAGAATGCCTGATGGAGGATCCTGATCCAGAGCGTCATCGCGGGAGCGAGAGGATCAGGAGAAGTGACAGTTCCATGCAGGACAAGCCCTTGGGCCAGCGATAGTCCCAACGTCATGAAGAGCAGCAGGAAGGTGATGCGCAGGGCTCGAGCCGCCGCAAGGTTTGGCTTCCCCTCGAGAATATCGATCTGCGCGTTAAGCACGGGAATGCCGGGAACGAGCAGCAGGACTGAGGCCACCATGGCAAGCGGCAGATGGAAACCTCCGAGCGACTTCGCCCCCAACCCAGCAATGATGGCGGCCGTGAAGCTCACGATTCCCGCTGTCAGGAAGATGTTGTGCTTCCGACGAAAGAGGAGATGCCTCACATACTGGCCGACACCCGCCCCGATCAGTGTCGGCACAAAGGAGACCCAGTCGGAGTTAAAGAGTCGACCAAAGGCACTGCATGCCAGCCCCGTAGCCGCACAGGTGAACCAGAGGGGATAGTGTTTTGTTCTCTTCGGCACCTGCTCGACCTCGGCCTGCGCCTCGGCACAGTTGAGTTCTCCAAGGCTGATCCGATGAATGATCGCCTGAAGGTTCTGGCTGCGCCGCAGGTTGACCCCGTGCTCACCGACCTTTCCCATCTGAGTGAAGGATTCATGTCCCCTGTTGAGAACAACGATGATCGCGGCATGCTGGCAGAAGGCTTCCGCTGAATCGCAATCGAGACCCGTCGCCACGCTTGCAATAGCCTCGTGCACAACGCGGGCATTCGCACCCCACTCAAGAAGCATCTTTCCGACAGTCAGACAGAGCCGCGCGACATCGGGCAGGGACGCTTCGCGTCGGCTTTCCATGCCATCCCGGAAGGTCTGAATGCTCGGCATGATCCCTTCAGAATAACAACCCGAGGTGCTTGCGTGAAGCTCGTAAAAGCAGTTCCAAAAATGGCGGGGATGTCGCTTGCAGGAGGCGCAAAAAAGGCGCAAAACAGAATCATGAACACACCGAAAAACGAAGTGAAACTTGGTGAAGATTTACCTTCCATCCCCCAAGTGACTGATTGGGTGAAGGATATCGCCGACCTGACTCAACCCGATGCCATCTTCTGGTGCGACGGTTCCGAGGCGGAGGATAAGCTGATGCGCGATCGCATCGTGGAGTCGGGAGCAGGTCTCTGGCTAAATGCCGACAAGCGCCCCAACTCCCTGCTTGTACGCAGCGATCCCCGTGATGTCGCCCGCGTCGAGGAGCGTACTTTTATCTGCTGCAAGTCAAAGAAAGATGCCGGGCCTACCAATAACTGGCGCGACCCCTCCATCATGAAGGCCAAGTTGAACGGCCTCCTCCAGGGATGCATGAAGGGCCGCACCATGTACGTTATTCCTTTCAGCATGGGGCCCGTCGGTTCGCCAATCGCCCAGTACGGCATCGAGATTTCGGACAGTCCTTATGTTGTCGCCAACATGCGCACCATGACGCGTATGGGATCCAAGGTTTACGATGAGATCGCCAAAACCGGAAACTTTGTGAAGTGCCTGCATTCCGTAGGCTCCCCGCTCGCGGGTGGAAAACAGGATGTCACCTGGCCCTGCGATCCCGAGAATACCTACATTACCCACTTCCCCGAGGAGCGCCTGATTATCAGCTACGGCTCAGGCTACGGCGGGAATGCCCTGCTCGGCAAAAAATGTTTCGCCCTCCGTATCGCCTCCGCCATGGGACGCGACGAGGGATGGATGGCTGAGCACATGCTCATCCTTGGTGTCAAGGATCCCCAGGGGGAAAAGACCTACGTCACCGCAGCCTTCCCGAGCGCCTGCGGCAAAACAAACTTTGCCATGATCATCCCGCCCAAGCATCTCAAGGAAGAGGGGTGGGAGGTCTCCTGCGTCGGCGACGATATTGCCTGGATCAAGCCCGGGCCGGATGGCTGGCTCCGAGCCATTAATCCCGAGGCCGGTTTTTTCGGGGTTGCTCCCGGCACCTCCTACGACAGCAATCCGATGGCGATGGATTCGATCAAACGCGACACCATCTTCACCAATGTCGCCCTCACCGACGACGGCGATATCTGGTGGGAGGGAATGACCAAAGAAGCCCCTACTCACCTCATTGACTGGAAAGGGAAGGATTGGACCCCCGACCAGAAGGACGCAGAGGGAAAACCGATCCTCTCGAGCCATCCGAACAGTCGTTTCACGGCACCTGCTCAGAACTGCCCTATCATCGACCCCGACTGGGAAAACCCTGAGGGGGTACGCATCAGCGCCATGATTTTCGGAGGACGCCGCGCCACCACGATGCCGCTCATTTTTCAGGCCTTCAATTGGGTTCATGGTGTCTATCTCGGTGCCACCGTCGGCTCCGAGATGACCGCTGCTGCCGCCGGAACGATCGGCCAGGTGCGCCGCGACCCGATGGCCATGCTCCCCTTCTGCGGCTACGACATGGGAGATTACTTCGCTCACTGGCTCGAGATGCGTCGCCTCGTGAAACATGTGCCGCGCGTCTTCCATGTAAACTGGTTCCGCAAGAGCTCCGAAGGCAAATTTCTCTGGCCCGGCTTCGGCGACAACATGCGCGTTCTCAAGTGGATCGTCCAGCGTTGCCAGCATGGAGCCCATGCCCTTGAGACATCGATTGGCTGGGTTCCTGAATATGTCGATCTCGATATGCAGGGACTCGAATCAATGACTCCCGAGAGGTTCGAGGAACTCCAGAAGATCGATCCCGCCGAGTGGCACCGTGAACTTGTCCTTCAGGACGAGCTCTTTATGAAGCTCTACAGCCACCTGCCGAAGGAACTCGTCTTCCAGCGCGAACTGCTTATCTCAAGGCTGTAAAAGGCAAAGATACGAGAGAGTTAGAGAAAAATTGATGGGTCGACTGTCGTGGTCGATCCCATTTTTTGACTTCGTTGCACATCCGCGGGAAGATATTGCCTCTTTGTCTGCCGGTCGCCCCCGACCAGTTATGCTCAATGTGCCGATGGCCTTCGCCTCGAATGACATCGCTCAAGCGAGGCAAGCAAAGCCGCGTTCCCACGCGCCTTTTCCTCTTCTGTTCTTTCTCTTTGCTGTTAAGGTAAAGCCATGAAGAAAGCTGATCCGCTGGCACCGAGGATTGTTCAGCAGTTAGCTGTCTTTCTTGAGAACAAACCCGGAGCGCTGGCCTCAGTCTGTGACGCGCTGGCTATCGCACAGATCAATATCTTCGGTCTCACGGTTTCGGACACCACGGACCACGCTGTTGTCCGGATGGTGGTCAGCAATACCGATAGAGCGATGGCTGTCTTCGAGTCCTACGGCACACTGGTCGTTGAGAGCGATGTCCTGATGATCCAGAACGATAACAAGCCCGGCAGCCTTTCACGGATCGCCCATGCCCTATCGGCCAAGAAGATCAATATCGACTACGGTTACCTGGCCTCCATGCCCTCTGCAAAGAAAGGACTCCTCATTATTCGTGTAACCGATCCAAAAAGGGCTCTGGCGCTTCTCAAGAAACTCGACTCCGAGTAAGGAGTCATTGAAATTGGGCATATCGGGGCATTTCCTCCCACCCATGACCATTCCAAATAACGACGTCACTTCGACCATTCAATTGGCGCTGGCGCCGGTCTTTCTTCTTACCGCAGTGGTGATGCTTATCACCGCCATCAGCGGCCGCCTAGCCCGGGCCATCGACAGGATGCGCTTCATTCACAGCGAACTGCTGGCAATCCAAAAGCTGACACCTTCCCTGGAATCACACTATCGTGTCGAATTCGAGGAGGTTCGCATCAGAGGACGGATGTGTGCCGTTGCGATCTTCTTTGATGTCTTGAGTGGGGTGCTTATCTCGCTAACTGTTCTGGAAATCTTTTTCTTCGAGGCAGGAGTCAAGCACCTCCAAGGCAGCTATGTGGTGGCGACATTCGTCGCGGGATTGATTTCCTTCATGACAGCGCTGGTCGTGGTTCTCTTCGAGGTGGTCTACGCGCATCGTTCCGCCGCTTGGGATCTTCCAATGGATCCCGAGGAGAAGCCATAGAGTAGCTACAGCAAGATTTTAACCACAAAAGGCATGTAGTCCTCTGTGCCTTCTGTGCATTTTGTGGCAATGAATCAGTTCTATCCGCTAAGGGTTAAATTCGCTAAATGAACAAAGCCAATAGGCAAGGCATCAGTCTGCTGACCTGCCTCTCGTTGGTCACCGCTACGATGGTCGGTACTGGGGTCTACACGACCCTGGGGTTCCAATTGCAGGATCTGCGGAGTGGATTCTCCATCCTCTGCCTCTGGATGCTTGGTGGACTGATCTCCCTCTGCGGGGCGCTCTCCTATGCCGAGGTTGCGGCCAGAATTCCCCGATCGGGAGGTGAGTACACCTATCTTTCGGAAATCTACCATCCAGCCCTAGGATTCATGGCGGCTTGCGTCTCCCTGATTGCTGGATTCACGGCACCGATCTCACTCTCCGCCATCGCCTTTGGCACCTACCTGCATGCGGCACTCCCCCTCTGTCCGATCCGCCTTTCTACTCTCTGCGCCGTGGTGCTGATTTCGCTGGTTCATCTCAGATCGCTGAAAACCAGTTCCCTGCTTCAGAACGGCATCACCGGCCTGAAATTCCTGCTCGTCGGTCTTTTCATCGCGGCAGGAATCGGAGGTGTCTTCCTGCATCCCGATTCCCTGAATCTCCTGCTGCCTCAGCAGGGATCGCTGAGTGCGCTCTGCAGGCCCACTTCCGGAATCGCACTGCTCTTTGTCCTCTATGCCTACTCGGGATGGAACGCCGTGACCTATCTAGCAGGAGAGGTGAAGAGCCCCCGAAGGACCGTCGGTCTCTCGCTCGTGATCGGCACTCTGGCCGTTACGCTCTTCTATGTGGTGCTCAATGCCGTCTTTCTCACGGCTGCACCGGAGAATGAGCTACGCGGCGTGTTGAATGTGGGAAGTGTCGCTGCAACTCACCTGATCGGGCCTGTGGGGGGGCGTATCATGTCGGGGATCATCTCCCTTGGTCTCCTTGCTTCCATCAGCGCCATGATCTGGGCGGGCCCCCGGGTGACCCAGCGTGTCGGCGAGGATTACCCGCCCTTGGGAATGCTGGCCAAGACCAGCGAAGGGATTCCGGCGCGAGCGATCCTGCTGCAATTGGCGCTCGTGCTTGGACTGATCGCTTTTGGCACCTTCGAGACAGTCCTTGTCTTTGCACAGATTCCGCTTCTGCTCTGCCTGATGCTTGGCGTGATCGGCCTGATGGTACTCCGCAAAAAGAATCCTGATCTTCAAATACTCGGAGATGAAGCTTCCTTCACCTGCCCGCTCTATCCGCTGCCACCGATCATTTTCCTGATCTGCTCGGGGGCTGGGTTGCTGTACTCGGTGATCACAAAGCCGTGGATTGCCCTTGCAGGCGGCATGCTTATGCTGCTCCCTCTCATCCTTCACCGATGGATTTCTCCAAGCTCTCATCATTGATTCGCAAGATTGCCCTCGTATTTTTGCTCTGGGTGCCCTGGTTGGGCGCTATCCAATCGCTCAGTGCTTCCACCTTGCAGGAGCAGGCGGATTTCCTGGCCGGCATTCCCCTGCCGAGGCAGAGCCTCCTCTCTCCGCTACAGCAGTCACCTGAATACCGTGATCACCAGAAGCAGCTTCAGGAGCAATGGGCTTTCTGCAGAAGAATCCGTTACGAGGCGATGCAGAAGTGGGGACGTGAGCATCTGTCACAGGATCCAGCGAGTCGCGGCGTTCTCCGTTATCTTTTTGGCGGCCCCGACTTTCTGAACGCTTACGCCTTCTTCCCTGACACCCGAGTGATGGTTCTGGGTGGACTGGAGCCTGTCGGGGATCTCCCTCCACCCGAGGCGCTTGACCCCTCGGCGCTCGGCAGCGCCTTGAAGGATCTCGACGAGGCCCTCCACACCTCGCTCTTCGCTGGATATTTCATCACAAGCGAGATGAAACCACAGTTGGCCCAGGGCTCCTTTCAGGGTGTTGTCCCGGTGCTCTTGACGGAACTTGCCCTCACCGGGAATATCATCGACGACGCCCAGATGATCCGCCCTTTCGGTTCTCCAGGGATCCAGATCATCTATCATCGTTCCGGAGGTCCCGCACAGACACTTTATTACTTCAAGGCAGACCTCTCGAACGGCAAGGAGTGCCGTAACTTTCTGTCCTGGCTCGGCGATCTCGGTCCTGGCGCCTCTTATCTGAAGGCTGCCTCCTACCTCCTGCCGCTCGATGCTTTTTCCGACACCCGTAACTTTCTGCTGAATACCTCCCAACTCATCCTCCAGGATGACTCGGGTATCCCTTATCGTGATTTCACTCCAGGACTGTGGAGGATTCAGCTGTTCGGCGTCTACACCGATCCCCTTCCGATCTTCAAGCTCCGCCGTGAAGCAGAGCTCGAGGCCGCCTATGGAACGACCTACTTCAAGGGACCGCTCCCATTCGGCGCCGGCTACCATGTGAATGCCAACGATGCCAATCTGCTTCTCGCAACAAAGAATGGCGGTTCCCTCACGACTCAGCAACCACTGCCCGTGATTCCTCTCCCTGCTCCCGCCGTAGCGGCATTCTCCTCGCCAACACCCATGCCTAAGCCTGTACCAATTCGCAAGGCCCTGCCCGTTCCTATCAGGAAAGCGATCCCCGTACGGACTCCGAGACCGAAATGACACCATGAGAATCCATCC
>DAISZK010000016.1:0-46845 GCA_036824855.1 Chthoniobacterales bacterium
GGGAAAAGGTCGATCAGTTCGAACCCTTTTATCCGGAACGACTTGCATCCCGTATTCTGGGCATGGGGGACATCGTCGGTCTTGTGGAAAGGGCCGCGGAGGCGGTCGAGATGGAGGAGATGGGTCGCCTGGAGGCCAAGATGAAGAACGCCTCCTTCGATCTGGAGGACTTCCTGAGCCAGCTCCGGATGATCAAGCGGATGGGTCCTCTGGAAAATCTGCTTGGCATGATCCCCGGGATGGCTAATCTGCCCAGTCCCGCAGTGAACGGAAAAGAACTGCAGCGGGTCGAGGCGATCATTCTCTCCATGACGCCCGGCGAACGGAAGCGCCCCGAGATCCTCAACGCGCGCCGTCGCCAACGAATCGCCCGCGGCAGTGGAAATTCCGTCACCGAGGTCAACAACCTACTCCTGAGGTTTGGTCAGATGAAAAAACTGGCCAAGAACACTGGAAAAATGAAAAAAATGATGTCTCGTTTCGCTTCCGGCGGAATGCCCGGCCTCTCTCCAAACCAACCCTTACCGAACCGACTCCCATGGCAGTAGCAATCCGACTCCGCCGCGAAGGCGCCCGCAACCATCCCTTCTACCGCATCACGGTGGCCGACCAGCGCTGCCCTCGTGACGGCAAATTCATCGAACTCATCGGTCACTATGATCCGAAGCAGGCCGGTGAAAACTACAAGATCGATCTCGATCGCGCCGAGTATTGGCTCAGCGTCGGTGCCCGTCCCTCGCAGACGGTTCAGAGCTTCATCACGAAGGCCCGCAAAGCCTCCGCCGAAGCTCCTGCTGCCTAATTGATTTCTCATGGACGAGTTCCTGCGCTACGTGGTGCAGCAACTCGTCGAATACCCTGACGAGGTGATGATCAATCACCGTCAGGAGGGTGACAAGATCACCTATCTTCTTTCCATGCGGCAAACGGATGTGGGTCGTTTGATAGGCAAGGGGGGAAGCACCATCCAGGCAGTTCGCGAACTTCTCAGGGCCTCTGCCGAGAAGGATGGAAGGAAGGTTGGCCTTGAGATTCTAGAATAGAGTCTTTTGATCGATCCCTAGGGGAAGGGCCAGGATGCAACGAGCTATCATTAGATCATAATCGTTGGATCTAAAGTGCGGCATTGTTTCATTGCGGCGAAGCATTAAGGCCAAGAGACCTCAGGGCACAAAAAAACCGCGTGATTATCACGCGGCTTTCTTTGAGTGAAGCTTTTGGAGCTTAGAAGTCCTAGAAACCCAGAGGGCGAACCTTTGGCTTGGCTGCACCCTTCTTCAAGGAACCCTGATGAGTCTCGATGAAGTCACGGACAGCGCGCACGACAACATCACTGAGAGTGACATCGGCATGGTCTGCGATGGCTTGAAGTAGGTCTTTTTCGTCCGTGGGAATGCGGACTGTCATGATCCCGTCGCGGCGTTTAGGCATGTAGGGAAATTAATCGAGAAGATCCGTTAATCAATAAAAAAACCGATTATCAGAAAATTTCGGTATCTTGTAGTACTAGTTAGTAACAAGCTGTTAACGCTTCCGGCAATCAAGGGCTAGGAATTGGCTAGAGTTTGAAAATGTCACTTGTAGTGCATGATTCTTTGTTGGAGTAGAATTGTCAAAACCCATCAAGGCTTCCCTTCGGGAATACCGGAGTGTAGTAGATTCCGAATGAAATGCGTCATTCTAGCCGGAGGTCTTGGCACCCGCATCAGCGAGGAAACAGCCTCCCGCCCCAAGCCTATGGTTGAGATCGGAGGGAAGCCCGTTCTCTGGCATGTGATGAAGATTTATTCATCTCACGGAATCCGCGATTTCATTATCTGTGCCGGGTACAAGGGGTATGTGATCAAGGAGTACTTCGCTAATTATTTTCTGCATATGTCCGACGTAACCTTTGATATGGAAAAAAACTCCATGGAGGTTCACGAGAAGCACGCTGAGCCATGGCGCGTCACCATTGTCGATACTGGCGATAACACGATGACTGGCGGTCGTCTCAAGCGCATCGCCAACTACGTCGGCCACGAGACCTTTTGCATGACCTACGGAGATGGCGTCGGTGACGTCGATATCCCTGCTTCCATTGCCGCTCATAAGGAATCGGGCAAAAAGGCCACGGTGACGGCTGTGCAACCTCCGGGTCGCTTCGGGGCCCTCCATGTCGAAGGTCACCAAGTCAAAGGCTTCATCGAGAAGCCAGAGGGGGATGGAGGATGGATCAATGGAGGGTTCTTTGTGCTCGAGCCCTCGGTTTTCGATGCTATCGAAGGAGATTCAACGATCTGGGAACGGGAACCCCTTCAGTCGCTGGCCGCTGAGGGACAACTCCTTGCTCACCAGCATCGAGGCTTCTGGCAACCCATGGATACGCTCAGGGATAAACAGTTACTCGAGGAGCTGTGGCAAAACGATAAAGCCTCTTGGAAAACGTGGTAAAGATAACGCCGTGAACTTAAGGCAGTCATTTGAAGGGAAGAGGGTTTGGCTTTCCGGTCACACTGGATTCAAGGGATCTTGGCTCTCCGAGTGGCTTCTTGATCTGGGAGCCATCGTCCATGGATATGCATTGGCTCCTGATACGAAACCAGCGCTATTCGATCAGCTTGGATTGGCCGGCAGGCTAGAGCATGAGATCGCTGATATTCGGAATGCGGAGACTGTTCGCAAATCCATCCACTCCTTCCGGCCGGATTTCGTGATCCATATGGCGGCACAACCGCTGGTGAGGCGTTCCTATGCGATTCCCGTCGAGACCTATGTGACGAACGTCATGGGCACGATTCATGTGCTTGAGGCACTCCGTGGACTCACGATGAACTGTTCCGCAGTCATCGTCACCACGGACAAGTGCTACGAGAACCACGAATCTGGCCGCGCCTACGAGGAGAGTGATTCGCTTGGAGGTCATGATCCCTACAGCTCCAGTAAGGGGATGGCTGAGATTGCTACGGCCGCCTACCGGAGTTCGTACTTCCAGAGGGGGCCCATTCATTTGTCTAGCGCTCGCGCTGGCAATGTCATCGGGGGCGGCGATTGGGCGGAGGATCGTATTGTCCCGGATGCGATGAGGGCACTCAATAACGGCAATGAAATACTCGTGCGCAATCCCAGGGCTGTCCGCCCCTGGCAGCATGTTCTGGAACCCCTGTCCGGCTATCTCACGCTTGCATCCCTACTCGTGAAAAATCCCTCCCTCGCCACAGCATTCAACTTCGGACCCGGGCCGGATTCCAATAGAACCGTTTCAGATTTGGTGTCGGAGATTTTAAAAAATCGCTCCGGATCATGGAGGGATCAGAGCGATCCTGCTGCCCTACATGAGGCTACTCTCTTGAATCTATCTATTGAAAAAGCCGAACGTCTTTTAGGTTGGAAGCCTAAATGGGCCTTTGAAGAGACAATTTCAAAGACGGTCTTGTGGTACGAGCAGGTTCATAATGCAAGCATCACACCGCTTGAAATTACCCGTTCCCAAATCACCGATTATTCCTCATGAGCAAATCCCTCCCTGAACTGAAAGCCGAGATCCTGCGTCTGACGCGGGAATACTCCACCCGTGCCCATGCCGCCCAGCGCCCCGGATGTGATACTGGGCGCCCCGCCTTTGTTCCCGGTGAAACGACCGTGCCGTACGCAGGTCGCGTCTTTACTGAAGATGAGGTTGAGGCGGCCGTTGGGAGCACGCTGGATTTCTGGCTCACACTTGGTCCCGAGGGAGAAGCCTTCGAAAAGGAATTGGCCTCCTTCCTCGGTGTGAAATATTCGTTGCTTGTGAACTCAGGTTCCTCAGCCAACCTAGTTGCTTTGGCCACTCTCACCACGCACAAGCTTCCGGATCACAAGCGGATCCAATCCGGTGATGAGGTGATCACGGTTGCGGCCGGATTTCCCACGACTGTCGCCCCGATCCTTCAGTTAGGCGCGGTACCTGTCTTTATCGACAACGATCCCTCCACTGGAAACATCCGGGCAGAGCAACTTGAGTCCGCTTATAGCAAAGGGAAGACGAAGGCTGTCATGATCGCCCATGCACTTGGAAATCCGTTTGACGTAGCCGTCGTTCTCGAATTTTGCAAAAAATACGATCTCTGGCTTGTTGAGGACAATTGCGACGCACTTGGTTGTACCTATTCGATGCCGATTGAAAGAGCCAAGGCGCTTGGAATCAACGAAAACTCCCCCGGTATTCCAGGAAGTGGCACTCATATCACGCGTTATACCGGGACTTGGGGCGATATCTCTACTCAGTCATTCTATCCTCCTCATCACCTGACCATGGGTGAGGGTGGAGCAGTAAACATCGTATCCCGTCCTCCACTGAAGACTTATGCCGAGAGTTTCCGTGACTGGGGACGCGACTGCTGGTGCCCCTCAGGTAAGGATGACACCTGCGGCAAGCGCTTTGGTTGGAACCTTGGAGAACTTCCTCCCGGCTACGACCACAAATACACCTACAGCCATCTTGGCTATAATTTGAAACCCCTGGACCCACAGGCAGCAATCGGCCGCAAGCAACTCAAGAAACTTCCTTCCTTCATCAAAGCCAGATCCTCAAATTGGGAATATTTGCGCGCAGGTCTTGCTGATTTGGGAGATGTCTTCGAGTTCAGTCTGCCAACCCATGCGACTGCTTGGAGTTTAGACGATGGATTTTCCTGGGATGGCACTGATTGCCGTACGGATTGTTCCTGGTTCGGGTTCATGCTCCGTGTGAAGCCTTCCGCTGCATTCAAGCATACTGATCTGGCCCGTTATCTTGATGAGAAGAAAATTGGCAACCGGATGTTTTTTGGAGGGAACCTCCTTCGTCAACCTGTCTTTGTTCAGCTCCGTAAAGACCGGCCTGACTCATTCCGGGTGGTTGGGGAAATGACTGGTGCGGATGCAATCATGAATCAAGCGATTTTCTTGGGAACCTTCCCCGGACTCAGCAATGAGATGATGGATTATGAAATCGATACGATCCGGGCCTTCGCGAGGAGCTTTTAATTTCAAAAAATAATTACTCGCGCAGAGACGCCAAGGCGCAGAGATGGAAAAAGCGATGGAACTAAATTTCCGAAGATCTTAACCGAAAGCGCCTTGAAGCATTCTTTTTTCCAATCGTCACCCTTTGGCGCCTCAGCGTCTTTGCGCGATAACTTCTCTAATTCCTTCAAATACCTTCTCCTTTACTCCCCATGGAAGACCTCTAGCTCAAGCTAGGATGTTCACTGAGATAAACGAATTAAACCCAAATCTTGCATCGATCGTAAATTGGAATACATTTTAACTATCGATATGAACACCGTAACCGTTTCTCCCAAGTTTCAAGTAGTGATCCCGCGGCAGATTCGTAAGCGGATGGGCTTGGAGCCTGGAATGCGCCTTCATGTTTTCAATCATGAAGATCGTGTGGAGTTCATACCAGTGCGCTCCCCCAAGTCGATGCGAGGATTCCTCAAGGGGATGGATCCGACAATTGAGAGAGAGGAAGACCGGTTGTGAACGTTGTCGACTCCTCTGCATGGCTTGAATATCTGGCTGGAACCGACCGTGCAGAACTTTTTGCCGTGGCGATCGAGGATACGGGCAATCTGATTGTGCCGGCGATTTCCATCTACGAGGTTTACAAAAAAGTACTGAGGGAGAGGGGGGAAGATATGGCTGCACAGGTATTCGGTTTAATGAGCTTAGGAAAGATTGTAGAACTCGATGCTACCTTGGCGCTTGAAGCCGCCAGACTTTCTCTTCCAATGGCGGATAGCATCATCTACGCCACCGCTCGGCGCCATGATGCCATGCTCTGGACGCAGGATTCTCATTTTGAGGGGACCCAAGGAGTCCGCTACTTCAAGAAATAAAAAAACAAAGGAAAATACTCGCGCAGAGACGCCAAGGCGCAGAGATGGATAAACTAAAGCAACTAAATTACCGAAGACCTCAACTGACATCGCCTTGCAGAAATCTCTTTTTCCAATCTTAACCCCTTGGCGCCTCTGCGCCTTTGCGCGATAACTTCTCCAATTCCTTCAAATGATTTTTCCCCCACTCCCCAAGGAAGATCTGGAGCATGTGCTCGCGCACACGCGGCCGCTTTGGGAGCAACTCCGAGGGGAGAGGATTTTCATTACTGGGGCCACAGGTTTCTTCGGAATTTGGCTTTTGGAGACCTTTGCCTACGCAAATAGAGAATTGAGGCTGGATGCAGAATTGGTAGGCCTCTCCCGTGATCCAGAGTCCTTTTACATCAAAGTTCCCCATCTTGCCTCTGAGACATCGATTACCCTGCATCGGGGGGATGTACGTAATTTCGAGTTTCCCAAGGGGTCTTTCTCGCACGTCATTCATGCGGGTACCACCTCCAGCGCTCCGGTTCCACCAGGCGAGATGTTTGATACGATTACTGGAGGGACGAAACGCACGCTCGATTTCGCAGTTGCCTCTGGAGCCAAGCGCTTCCTCTTTGTCAGTTCCGGAGCAGTCTACGGCAAGCAACCACCCGAGTTGACCCACATGCCTGAGACCTACAGTGGAGCGCCTGATCCAATGGATCCCAACTCAGCCTATGGAGAGGGAAAGCGGGTTGGGGAACTCCTCTGCTCCATGGTTCATAAGGAGCATGGTCTGGAGACGTCGATCGCCCGCTGCTTCGCCTTTGTCGGGCCGCATCTGCCACTGGATGCCCATTTCGCCATAGGGAACTTCATCCGAGATGCCCTGAAGGGCGAACCGATTCGGGTGAGGGATGGCAGCCCTTACCGCTCCTATCTCTACGCGGCTGATCTTGCTATCTGGCTCTGGACAATTCTCTTCAGAGGAGAGACATGCCACCCCTACAATGTTGGCTCAGACCGGGAGATAACGATTTATCAACTTGCTCAAACGATAGCTTCTGAACTTGGAGGGTCAGTTCAGCCAATTGAGACATCGTCCGTTACACCAAATGTCTCCCCCTCCCGCTACGTTCCTTGTGTTCAAAGAGCCTGCAGCGCTTTGGGGTTGGAAGTGCGTATGGAATTGGCCCGCGCTATTGCTTCCACAACATCTTGGAAAAAGTTAACGGAATGAAAGCTGTGATCCTATGTGGTGGTTTTGGAAGCAGGCTTCGTAATGTGATTGGCGAAACTCAAAAGGCTATCGCTGAAGTGGATGGTAAACCATTTCTTCACATTGTGGTGGATAGACTTAGCACCGCAGGATTCAACGAATTGATTTTTTGCACGCATTACCAGTCGGGGCAGGTTGAAATGGCCTTGGCTGAGCTGGGGGAAGATGTGAAAAAAAGGGCGACAATCCTTAGGGAACAGGAGCCGATGGGAACAGGAGGAGCCATTCTAAACGCAATGAAAGTTTTGGAGATGCGTGGGGAGTTCATTGCCCTCAACGCAGACACATATGTCACGGAAGAGGCATATCGACTTGCCCGTGAGGCTATAACTCCATCCCTGATAGTCAGGGAAGTTGAGGATTGTGCCCGATACGGCGCCGTAAGGCTCGATGTCTCCGGCAGAGTGCTGGAAATGACAGAGAAGGGGGTTTCCGGGCCAGGGTGTATCAGCATGGGAATCTATCATTTTCATACGGATCATCTGACCTGCTTTCCAATAACGGCGTGTTCCTTGGAGAAAGACATTTTGCCCCATTTGATTCAGAGTGAACAACTCAAGGGAGTCCGTTACTCCGGTGATTTTATCGACATCGGAACACCCGAAAGTCTCGCCACCATCAGAAAAAAAGGCTTAAATACTTTTTCTTGAAGAGTCATTTCTCCAACTTAGTGGTCAATCATGACCAAGAGGTTCTCCGGGGCGTCGAAGCTATTGAGGCAAGCGTCCCGCAGATCGCTTTGGTCATTGACGAATCCAAGAAGCTTCTGGGCACGCTGACCAACGGCGACGTCAGGAGATACCTTATGGCCGGGGGATCGGTTAATTCCCCGATCACCGAGTGCATCAACCGCGAGTTCCGCTGGGTCGACAGAAAGACCTCACGCGAGGAGATCCTCAAGCTCTTTGATTTAGGGTTTAAGGCCCTCCCCGTACTCGACGACTCGGGAATCCTGATCGATTTCGTGACACCTGATTATTTCCCCCCCGCCGACGAGGGGGTGGTGCTTGCACGAGCGCGCGCTCCAGTGAGGGTAAGCTTTTCCGGCGGCGGATCAGACCTCACGTACTACTTCATGGAGCACAAGGGTGCAGTCCTTCACACCACGATCTCTCTGTACGCTCACGCCACGTTGATTCCGTCAAAGGATCCTAGGATCAGGATCATTTCCCACGATATCGACCGCGAGGAATGCTACGACTCGTTACGCGAACTGCTCGAAAGCAGGAATAGGGGCCTCCTCTCCTCAGTCGTGGCTGTCATCAGGCCCGATTACGGATTCGAGCTTTACGTTCACTCCGACTTTCCTGTCGGGTCCGGCTTAGGCGGTTCCTCTGCCGTTGCCATCAGCGTGGTGTCGGCCTTCAATGAACTGCGACTCGATAAATGGTCGACCTACGAGGTGGCGGAGTTGGCTTTCCACGCCGAGAGACTTTGCTTTGGTATCGAGGGGGGATGGCAGGATCAGTACGCCTCCGCATTCGGGGGTTTCAACCTCATCGAGTTCGATGGATCACGGAACCTAGTCCATTCCTTGCGTATCCAGTCTGACATCCTGAACGAACTTGAAGAGTGCCTCATGCTCTGCGACACGGGCATCAAGCATCACTCCGGTGAGCTTCACGAGATCCAGCGACGTGAATCCAGCCAGGCTGAAAAACATATCCAGATCGAACGCATGGTGGATCTCTCCTCGAAGATGCATAAGTTCCTGATCCGCGGAGACCTCAGGGCATTCGGCGAGGCCCTGCACGATACCTGGATGCTCAAACATAGTCTCTCCAGCGCAATCAGCGACACGCATATTGATGACATCTACGCCGCTGCCCGGGACGCGGGTGCCCTGGGAGGGAAACTGCTGGGGGCCGGCGGCGGCGGATTTTTCCTCTTCTTTGTCCTCCCCCGCAACCGCGCCGAGGTCACAGCCCGTCTGAAGGAGAGGGGATGCAAGATCAGTTCGCTGCGCTTCGATCGAGAGGGAGTGACGTCATGGAGGACCAAAATATTGTGAGCAATCAATCAATTTTCCGTATTGGCGATTTCGAAGTCGGAGGTCTTCGCACTTTCATCATTGCCGAGATAGGTAACAACCATAACGGCAGTCTGGAGCTTGCCAAAAAATTGGTGGACCTCTCGATCGAGGCCGGAGCCGATTGCGTCAAATTCCAGCTTCGTAACCGTCAGGCGTTATATCGTCAGGCCCCTGAGTCTGAGGGTTCAGAGGATCTTGGGGTGGAGTACATTCAGGATCTTCTCAACAAGGTAGAACTCACCCTCGACGAGCATAGGGAACTGCGGGGGTACTGCTCCGAAAAAGGTGTGCTCTACATGTGCACGCCTTGGGACGAACCAAGTGTCGATGTCCTTGCCGGTCTCGATGTGCAGGCACTGAAGCTTGCTTCTGCAGACCTCTTCAACCCCTTCCTGATCCGTAAGGCTGCCTCTCTTGGGAAGCCACTGATCCTCTCGACCGGAATGTCCTATGAGCATGAGATCGAGGCTGCTTGCTCACTGGTGAGTAGTCTCGGGGTTCCTTTTGCGATTCTGCATTGCAACAGCGCCTACCCCGCTCCCGAACACGACATCCATCTAGGCTATATCAAGCGACTTCAGGAGTTGAGTCCTGTGGTCGGTTACTCCGGCCATGAACGTGGTATAGCGATCACGATCGCCGCGGTTGCGCTCGGTGCCAAGGTGGTGGAGCGCCATATCACACTCGACCGTGACATGGAAGGACCGGATCATCCTGCGAGTCTCGAACCGGGTGAATTCAAGTCGATGGTCGACGGTATTCGCCAGGTGGAAAGAGCTCTTCCTTGGAGTGGTCCGGGGCGACAGCCCAGCCAGGGTGAACTGTTAAATCGTGAAAATCTCTCCAAGAGCGTAATTGCATCCGTCCCCATCCGGCGTGATGACACCCTGACGCTGGAGAATCTTCGCGTGGCCAGTCCCGGGCAAGGTCTTGCCCCCTACCGTTTGCCCGATTTGCTTGGGCGCAAGGCGCGACGCGACATGCGAGCCGGTGACTTTTTCTTTGAGAGTGATCTTACCGAGGAGCAGGTCGGCCGACTTGAATTTAGTTTCCCTGTCCTGTGGGGGGTGCCGGTCCGGTATCATGATTTCGCTCAATACCGCGACGCCATCGAACCTGATCTCTACGAGTTTCACTTGTCCTATCGTGATCTTTCACTCAAGCCCTCGGATTACTTGAGTGAAGTGCCGTGCCGCCGATTGGTTGTGCATGCACCCGAGTTGTTTGAGAACAGCGAACTGCTGGACCTGTCATCCGATGACCTTGCCTACCGCGCGCGCTCCATTGAGAATATCAGAAGAGTCGTGGAGGCCACCGAGGCCATCCGGCGTTTCTTCCCTCGGGCTGATTCTGCACTCATTGTGGCAAATGTAGGTGGGTTTTCCATGGATGAGCCGTTTCCGCTCCCACATCGACAGGAACTGTACGATCGCTTCGTCAAATCATGCCAAGAAATTGACTTTGGTAACACGGAACTGATTCCGCAGAATATGGCTCCCTTCCCTTGGCACTTCGGAGGGCAGCGGCATCAGAACATCTTCATGATGCCGGACGAATTGATCGCCAAGGCCAAGGAGCTCAGACTGCGCTATTGCATTGATCTTTCTCATCTCCAGATGACCTGCACACACTTCCGACTCGATTTTCAGGATGCCTTGGCTGGTCTTCTTCCCTATGTTGCACATCTGCATGTGGCGGATGCGGTCGGCGTGAATGGAGAAGGGGTCCTGATGGGTACCGGCGACGTCAGATGGCCGGAAACTTGGAAAAAAATCACAGCCTATGCCAATGCAAGCTTCATTCCTGAAGTGTGGCAGGGCCACAAAGACCATGGAGCTGGATTCTGGGCTGCGTTAGAGTTTCTTTCCCAATACAACGACAAGGCATAATCGCCCTTTCACAGCAACTTCTTCTGAAATGAAACTCTCCGACTACGTGATTGATTTCCTTGTCCGGCAAGGAGTGAAGCATGTCTTTATGCTCCCTGGTGGAGGGGCCATGCATCTGAATGACTCCTTGGGTGCCAGGGTCGCCACGGGAGATATCTCCTTCATATGTAATCTTCATGAGCAGGCCAGTTCTTTTGCCGCCGAAAACTATGCCAAGGCCGTGAGGGGGCTTGGAGCATGCATGGTGACAACTGGGCCGGGCGGGACTAATACCGTCACCGGCGTTGCCGGAGCCTGGTTGGATTCGACTCCGGTGATTTTTATCTCGGGACAGGCAAAGCGCCCCGATCTCAAAGGAGACTCTGGGGTGCGTCAGGTCGGTCTTCAGGAGGTTGATATCGTTTCAATCGTTTCCCCGATCACCAAATACGCGGTGACGGTCATGGATCCTGAAAATATCCGCATGATCCTTGAAAAGGCTGTCTTTGAAGCCCTTCATGGCCGCCCTGGGCCTGTCTGGGTGGATATTCCACTTGATATTCAGGCTGCCACAATTGATCCGGAAAAACTGGAACCCTTTACCCCGCCTCCTAAATTCGAACCATCTGATCTTACTAAAAAGGTTCGAAGGACAATCGAGTTGCTAAATAAGTCTGAGAGACCGCTTATCCTGACAGGTAACGGGATCAGACTGGCTCATGCCGAGGGAGAATTTCGTAAACTGATCGACCTCCTTCAGATCCCGGTTCTCGCGACCTGGTTGGCGGTGGATCTCTTTAACTACGATGATCCTCTTTATATCGGCAAGCCAGGTACGGTCGCGCCCCGCGGGGTGAATTTCGCCCTTCAGAACTGTGACCTTCTCCTTGTCATAGGATCACGCCTCGACATGACGCTAACCGCCTATGCACCACAGCATCTGGCCCGAGGAGCCAAGAAAGTCATGGTGGATATTGATCCTGCTGAACTCAGGAAACTTGCCTCCTACACCGAGGTATCGATTCAAGCTGATGCCGGCGATTTTCTAATAGAGTTTTTGAAAGAGGCGGCAATGGTTGATAAAAATGATCGCGCTGCATGGTGGGAGCGTTGCCGCACTTGGAAAAAATCGTGGCCCATCGTTGAGGACTCGATGAGGAAGCCTGACGAACTTGTCAGCGTCTACAACCTTGGCGATATCCTTTCCGAGGAACTCAAGGAGAATGAACTTATTGTCTCGGGCAGTTCCGGAGCCGGGATAGAAATTTTTCAACATGTCTTAAGGCTGAAAAAAGGGCAGCGCCTCTTTCACACCACGGCACTTGGCTCGATGGGCTATGGACTTCCTGCAGCCATCGGGGCCTGTATCGGAGCTGGTCGTCGCGAAACGATCTGTGTTGATGGCGATGGTGGTATCCAGATGAATATCCAAGAGTTGGCAACCGTCGAGAATCTAGGACTTCCGATCAAACTCTTCATCCTGAGCAATGAGGGATATTCTTCCATCAGGACTTCTCAGAAGCGCTGGTTTGGGCGCGTCACCGCTGCTGATGCCAAGACAGGCATGAAGCTGCCCGATATTACTAAGGTAGCTGCAGCATACGGGTTGCCTACTTATCGGATCTCAGACCAATCCCGCCTCCGCGAGGATGTTCGCAAGGTGCTAGATACTCCCGGTCCCATTGTTTGCGAGGTCTGTTGCCAACCCGAGGAACCGCGAGTTCCAAGCACTGCTTCCGGCCAGCGCAAAGATGGTTCGCTCTACTCCAAGCCTCTCGAGGATCTCTGGCCCTTCCTTGATCGCGAAGAGTTCATGGCAAACATGATCGTTCCTCCACTTCCCGAGGAGTAATCCTGCAAACCATGGCTGCTATTCTACCCATCGGCATCATGCAGGGTCGGTTGTTGCCCAAGATCGATGAGAAGATCCAGCGCTTTCCCGCCGAACAATGGAGGAATGAGTTTCCCCTTGCCGAAAGGGCGGGTCTCAAGCTGATCGAGTGGATCTACGAGGTCTATGGAGAGGATAAAAACCCACTCGGAAGTGATGAAGGCATAGCGGAACTCAAAGAACTCTCCTTAAAGCATGGGATCACCGTACGTTCCCTCTGTGCCGATTACTTCATGGATCGCCCTTTGTTGGCTAATCCCGAAGAGGGTGGTAGGAAACTCAGTTGGCTGCTGGGTCGATGTCATCTGGCTGGTATCAAAAGAATCATTCTGCCCTTTGTTGATGCCTCGCGACTGGGAGACTACCGTGCGGAGGATGCGCTGATTGATTTGCTTAACCCGTTCACCTCTGAGGCCGAATGTCTAGGTATCGAGCTTCATTTGGAGACGGATCTTCCTCCCGAACGATTTGCTAATTTGATCGAGCGACTACCTGAGTCCGTTTTCAAAGTGAACTACGACTCTGGCAACAGCGCTTCCCACGGTTACGACGTCAAAGAGGAATTCAAGGCCTATGGCTCCAGGATTGGTAGCCTGCATATCAAGGATCGTGTGAGAGGCGGCGGCACCGTTCCTCTCGGAACCGGGAATGCAGATTTCAAGTCACTTCGCACCGCCCTCGATGCCGTGGGATATGAAGACGATGTCATTCTGCAGGTAGCCAGAGAGCGTGAGGGAAACGAGTTGGTGTGGATCAGATCGGTTCGTGAGAATGTCGAAAAGATCCTGTTTAAGGATCCGGAGGTGACGCCATGAAAGCCCTGTTCATAGGACTTGGCGGCATCGGGCAGAGACATCTCAGGAACCTCCGTGCCTTGGTTGGCGAGGATTTGCAGGTTGCTGCCTTCAGGACGCGCCGTCAGCAGATCGTTCTCACGGACCAACTTCAGGTTTCGGAAAACGAATCCCTGGAGGAGAAGTACAGGGTCACAAGTTTTGATAATCTGGATGAGGCCCTGGCATGGGGTCCTGATGCAGCCTTCATCTGCAACCCCAGCAATCTTCATATCCCCTGTGCCATGAAGGCGGCTGAAGCAGGTTGCCACCTGTTAATCGAGAAACCGCTCTCGCATGACTTGGAGGGCACAGAAGCCTTGGCCTCCTTGATGGAGGCCAAGGGGAAGATCGGCTTGGTTGCCTATCAGTTGCGTTTTCATCCCCTGATCAAGTCCGTGCGGGAGATCCTTGAGACCAAGGTGCTCGGTCGGATCATATCCGTGAGTGCCGAGGTCGGGGAATATCTTCCGGGATGGCATCCCTACGAGGATTACCGCCAAATGTATGCCTCCCGAAGCGATCAAGGAGGCGGAGTGATCCTCTCCCAGATCCACGAGATGGATTACCTCTACTCCTTCTTCGGGTTGCCGAAGCGTCTTTTTGCGGTCGGAGGTCACCTCAGCTCTCTGGAAATTGACGTGGAGGACACAGCCAGCATTCTCATGGAGTTTATGGTCGATGGGCGCGAGATCCCGGTCCATCTTCATCAGGATTATATCCAGCGGCCGCCATCCCGGGGGTTGCGCATCATCGGAGACGAAGGGAAGCTAGAAGTGGATTTCCGTGCCTTGACGCTGAAGCAGTATCAAGCTGGAGAACTTGTCCGTAGCGAAGCGCACACCGATTTTCCTCGCAACCAACTCTTTCTGGACGAGATGACTCACTTCTTGGCATGTATCCGTGGAGAGGAGAAGCCGCTTGTCTCTGTCCATGATGGGGCGCAAAGTTTGAGGATGGCTCATGCAGCCAAGGAATCCCTGCGAACCCGCCAACCCGTGAACCTCTGATGAGTCAATCTCCGTTTGATCTAACCGACAGGGTGGCAGTCATTACCGGGGGCGGCGGCCTTCTGGGGCGGCAGCATGCTGCCGCCATTGCCTCCGCCGGGGGGATCCCCGTGCTTTGGGATTGCGTGATCAATTCTCCCGGATTGGATGAAGGAAGCCTCAAATCCGCATTTGGTGCTCGGGCGTCCATTCAGAAAGTAGACATTACTTCCGAGCAGAGCGTTAGGGATGCAACCAAGGAGTTATTTTCCCGGTATGGTCGGATCGACATCCTGATCAATAATGCCGCGAACAATCCCAAGATGGAGAGTTCCTCGGGAGTTGAATTTTCACGATTGGAGAATTTCCCTCTTACACAATGGGAAGACGACCTTAACGTGGGGTTGAAGGGAGCCTTTCTCTGCGCCCGGACCATAGGGGCCCTGATGGCCGAGCAGGGAGGTGGAGTCATCATCAACATTGCCTCGGATCTTGCTGTCATCGCACCGGATCAGCGCCTCTATCGCAGGGAGGGAGTCCTAGAAAATGAGCAACCTGTCAAACCGGTGACCTATTCCGTGGTGAAGTCGGGGTTGATCGGCCTGACCAGGTATCTCGCTACCTACTGGTGCGACCAGGGAGTCCGTTGCAATGCCCTCTCACCAGGCGGTGTCGAGAATGGCCAACCCGAGGGGTTTGTGGAAAATCTTTCCCGATTGATTCCTATGGGGAGAATGGCCCGTCCTGATGAATATCAGGGAGCACTGCTTTTCCTTTGCTCTGACGCCTCATCCTACATGAACGGACAGAATCTGGTCGTCGACGGAGGAAGGAGTTGCTGGTAATCCACAAAAGACACTATGCAATCAATAGATAAAAACAGCCCAATCAAAAAGCTGCATCATCTGCTTGATGAGTCAATAGAATCGATCACTAACAGAGAAAAAACAGCATTTGACTCCATTGCTGAAACCACGCGTAATACATTAATATTCGGTGCGGGCAATGTTGGTAAAAGAGCTCTAATTGGCCTTAAAAGAAACGGCTATAACGTACTGGGTTTTATCGATAATAATAAATATTTACAAGGCAAAGAAGTTGAAGGAACTCGTGTATTTAGTCCAACTGATGCTTTTTGCAAATTTGGCGATGACGTTGTCATTGTGATTGGAATTCATTGCGGAGAGGCAAGCGAACTCATGAGTCAGAGAATCGCTCCATTAAAGGCTTTAGGATTTAAAAGAATTGCACATTTTGGTCTATTTGCATGGAAATATCCTGAGGGGTTACTTCCATACTATGCTCTGGATTTACCATCAAAAATACAATCAGCCAGAGATAAGATTTTAAAAGCTTTCGATCTGTTGGATGATGACAGATCAAGAAAACTCTATGTTGATCATATAGAATGGAGGCTGACTCTCAATTTCGATATCCTGCCAACACCAGTAGCGGAAACCATTTATTTCAACGAAAAACTTCTGAAGAGCAACCGAGAGGAAGTATTAGTTGATGGGGGTGCATATACTGGCGACACCATAAAAAGCTTTGTGGAAGGATTTGGAAAGGAAGGTTTTTCTAAAGTATTATGCTTCGAACCTGACCCTCACAACTTCCCAAAGTTAGAAGAATTTACTGAGTGTTTGGACAAAAAAAAGGGTGCAGTTCAAACATTTCCGTTCGCACTGGGTGATAAAGAAGATGATATTTACATAGAGCTCTCAGGAATATCATCTCGAGTAAGTGAGAATGGCATCTTGGTAAAATGCAAAAAACTCGATGATATTGATTTTAAAGGTAGTTTGCCTACATTTATAAAATTAGATCTCGAGGGATTCGAAATTCCGGCATTGAAAGGAGCGGCCCAAATAATTGCAGAAAAAATGCCAACACTTGCAATTTGTTCCTATCACAAACAAAGCGATATCTGGGAAATTCCACTTACCATCAAAGCATTAAATCCCGATTACAAGTTTCGCTTCGCACAGCATCTTTCAGACGGGTGGGACTTGGTCCTTTACGCTGCTGATTGCAAAAGATTTATTTAAATTTTTTATTTTGAAAAAAGATAATTATAAATCACGCGACTGTCCGGTTTGTGACTCCACTGCAAAAAAGGAGTCATTCATTCAATCTTTCGAATCATTCTCGGCAGGGAGTCTGCTGCGGGGATATAAACTGGTTTTGTGTGAACATTGCGGCATGGCATTTGCGGACGATATCCCTGGTCAGGAGGAATTTGACAAATATTACTCCGCCATGTCGAAGTATGAAGAGGGTCATCGTGGAGGAAATGTCACGAGCGAAGACGCTGATATTTATCGACAGATAGTTGACCTTTTATTCAAAAACATCAGCTTAAACAGCTCAATAGCAGATGTGGGATGTGCTACCGGAGCATTACTTTCGGAGTTTAAAAAACGGGGATTCAATAAACTGACCGGTTTTGATCCCTCGGAAGAGTGCTGCAGAATAGGAAGAGAGCTGCATGGACTGGAAATGCATCACTCCACAATCAACCAGTTGTCACGAGTAAATGAGAAATACGACATTGTTATCATGACAGGTGTGTTAGAGCACCTACGTGATCTTGATGGCTCGATTGCATCTCTCAAATCAATTCTTAAAAAAGATGGCAGGCTATTTTTAGCCGTTCCGGATGCAAGTTGTTATCACAAACATTTCGGCGCCCCCTTTCAATATTTCAGCATGGAGCACATCAATTTCTTTGCCCCAATATCGCTTACTAATCTGATGTTAACAAATGGGTTCAAAAAATCATTCATTGAAAGATACGATCGCAAACTTGGACCCAATTCAATAGAACCCGTCATAATGGGTTTATTTTCAATTTGCAACGACGTTGCAGAAAGTGAAAACATAACATATGATTTTGAGACCCGCGACGGGATTACTCAATACATCGATAATTCAAAAAAACTGGAAATTAAAATTAATAAAAAGATCCATGATCTTGTTGAGGCAAAAACACCCTTGCTTGTTTGGGCATCAGGAACACACACCTTAAGACTTCTAAAAACAAGTTCATTGGCAGAGGCAAATATCATAGCATTTATTGACTCAAATAAAAATTATCAGGGGAAGAAAATTAATAACAAACCGATTCTTCACCCTGACGAGTGTGAAAACATTGATGCTGAGATTCTCATATCGTCACAGGTTGCAGAGGAAGAAATTAAAAAGCACATAGAGTGGGATCTAAAATTGAACAAAAAGATCCACACGCTATACGGCTCATAACTTTTCTGCTTTGATATTGCAAACAACTTTCATGGAAGAAAATCTACAATATCTTAACGGGAAAGTAGTTGTTGTTACGGGTGGGGGAGGAGGATTGGGAGCCGCCTTAGTTACAATTTCTGCCAGATCAGGTGCAGACGTAATAATAATAGATATTGATAAAACGCAAGCTGAGCAACTTATCAAGTCGCTAGTTGCTGAGGGTGTGAAAAACGCACCTTCCTTTTATGAGGCTAATGTAGCCGACTTGCGAAACATCGAACGTCTCTTGGGGGATATTTCCAAAAGCAAGGGATCGCTAGATGTCATGATCAATAATGCGGCCATCCTTGTGGCTGGAGACGCTCGCGACATGGACATTGATCTTTTCAGAAAAACAATTGATATCAACCTCATGGGAGTTGCGGGTGGCGCTCTTGCGGCCTACAGAATTATGGCCAAACAAGGCTATGGTAAGATAGTCAATGTTTCCTCCATGTGCGGGATCCTGAGTAGTCCGCTGTATACTGCCTACTCGGCATCGAAACACGGAGTAGTTGGCTTATCTAAGGCATTAAGAGAGGAAGGTCGGAGTCTGGGAATTGAGGTGATGGTAGCGTGTCCTGGGAATATCAAAACCAACATATTTGATTCTGGATCCGTCATCAATGCGCCAAAGGAGGAGGTTTTCAAAGACTCGGCTCTTTCTGCCTTAACTGCAGATGCTGCAGCTCAAAAAATCATCTCGGGAATGATAAAAAATAATGGGATGATTGTTTTTCCTTGGTATGCAAAAATACTGTATCTTTTGGAGCGCATCCATCCATCATTAATTTACCCGCTTCATAAGGTTGTGTTAAGAAACTTTAGAAATCGGAGGCTCTCTAAGTAGTTTAAGACGGCTCATGAAAACAAACCCCGAAATAAGCGTAGTGTCCGGTTGCTACAATGAGGAAGGGAATATTCAAGAACTGTGCGAGAGAACATGCGCAGCACTTAGCAAAGCAGGAATTGAAAACTATGAAGTGATACTCATCGATAATAATTCCACAGACACAACCCGGGAAATCATCAGATCGCTCGCTTGCAAAGATTCTAGGATCAAAGCAATTTTCAATGCGCGTAATTTCGGGCATATCCGCTCGGGATATTATGCATTATTACAGGCAACTGGCGATGCTGCCATTTGTATTGCATCAGATTTGCAGGATCCACCAGAGATGATTCCTCGGCTCATTGAGGAATGGAAGAGGGGTGCGAAGGCCGTTGTCTGCGTCAAGGAGTCGAGTGAGGAGTCGCCGATTTTCTTTGCTATTAGGCGTGCTTATTATGGATTGATTGGAAAGTTATCAGAGACAAAATTGATCCAGAATTTTACCGGGTTCGGTTTGTATGATCGGGTCATTGTCGATTATTGCCGCAAAGTCGCAGACCCTTACCCCTACTTCCGAGGGCAAATTTCGGAGATTGGACTACCCATCAAGGAGATTCCTTATCGGCAGCCCCTTCGGAAGAGGGGAATAACTAAAAACAACTTCTTCACTCTTTATGATCTCGCAATGCTTGGGATCACCAGCCATTCCAAGGTACCATTGCGTCTGGCAGCCATGTTAGGATTCCTGATGGCACTGCTCAGCCTGTTAGTTGCGCTGATCTACTTCGTCTACAAGCTGGTTTTCTGGTATAGCCTGCCGGTGGGTACGGCGCCGCTGGTGATCGGCTTATTCTTTTTCGCCTCGGTGCAGTTGTTCTTCATCGGGATCCTTGGCGAATACATCGGAGCCATTCATACCCAAGTGCTTAATCGGCCGTTGGTTGTTGAAAAAGAGCGAATCAACTTCTAAAACCTTTATCCTTCTATGGCTCATTCCGTTTCCGAAAAGCACAATACCCCCCGTCTTTCATGGCCCTTTTGGGTTGGCATTCTCTTCCTTCTGATCATTTCGATCGGTTGGATTTTTGAATCTCCGAGCCGAGAAGAGCTCTTCGGTGATACTGGGAAGCTATGGGATATGTTCCGAGCGAATGGTGCTGCCTGGACTCCCAACTATCTCTTAGGCCATAGCAGCATGGTTTACAGTACGGGAGCCATAGCGACCTTTCTCACCAGCGTTTTTGAACACCTGCTGGGTGGAGTCCTCGGGTCATTCGTCACACTGAAACTGCTTATTCTCTGCTTCATTCCCGCATGCGCTATTGGCATGTGGCTTCTGATGAAGAAGCTGGGTGCATCCGATTCCATGTCTTGGTTTGCAGCTCTCCTGTACATGGTGTTGCCCTCCATTCAGGTTGCAATCGGGATCTATGAGCATTGGACGGTAGGTCTTTGTTTCGTTTTTGTGCCCTTAATTCTGAGAGGAATTTTGGCCTTGGCTGAGGAGACGACTCCTCAAGAGGTCTTCTGGCTCGGCCTATCTGCATCAGCCCTTGCATTGAGTTACACGAAGATCGCCGTAGTCATCGCTCCGATTCTGATTCTTTGGACAGTGGAAGCACTTCGTCAAAACCCGGCGAATATCCGCAAGGCTTTGATTGGGTATTTGTTTGCTTTGGTGGTGGCGGCTCTTACTGCAATTCTTATTCTGCTTCCCGGCTCAAGAGAATTTGGATTCGCAGCAGGTTTCCTCTTCGATCCGGTCGATGGTTGGAAGCACCACTATTCCTTCAAGACGCCGCTCCTTTGGATCGATCTTTGGGGAATCCTGACCAAGGGGAATCCTGATTTGCAGGGTGATGCTCAAATGTTCCAGATCGGACTGATCCCGCTTCTGGCCCTTTCTCTGGCACTCTCGCTCTCTTCCCTTGCCGAGTGGCGGGCTAGTAGAATGGGTCGCTGGTTCCTGGTGCTAACGGCTTGCTGGCTGGTCGGAACGTGGTTCGCCTCTGGCCCAGATGGCATTCTGCTCGGACACATCAATGTGCTCAAGACTTCCCAGGGACTACCTGACACTTCTATCCCGATCCTCTGGCTTTCCGTGATCTGGATTGGCTGGCTGATCTACAAAACGGCATCTCAGCTACTTCCCAAGAACGCCCTAGTGCCTGCGCTCATCACGGTGGCTGTCTTGGTGGTGCCGGTCTTCAAGATTGCGGAATTCTTACCGCTCTTCGGAGATATCCGTGCGCCTGAGTCTTTCTGGAGTGTGGGAGGATTCTGTTGTCTCTCCGCAGCCGTGGGGATGGCTTTCTGGATGCTCTTCACGGAGGTCGTGAGCGATGGATGGCGCAAGCCCGTGGCAATCCTCGTCGGGCTGCTGATGCTGGTGGAGCTTTACCCGATACACTCCGTTTACTGGACCCGCGGTATGGAGCCTCAGCTCTTCACTGAATACGATCAGGCAGCCGCATTCCTCAAGACAGCTCCCATTCAGGGACGTGTCCATCCTCTCAGTGGGCGCTACTTCTACCTTACACTGCCTGAGAAAGCAGGGCGAGCCGTCGATTCAGAGTCGCTCCTTCGTCACTTCCAGCTGAAGTGGGTGCGTCATTTGGAGGCGGCTGGCAATGCCAGTGGTGACTCGCTAAAGAGCTACATGAATGTCGCTGGAGTGGCCTACATCCTGCTAGATAAGGAGGATCCCTTCTCGCCAAAGCAGATGCAGGATTTTTTCCGCTCGGTCTACCCAGTTGTTTTCGAAAACCGCTATTTTGCGGTGCTGGCAAACAATTCGACCCTCTATCCCGCTTTTCTGGCGCATGATTTCGTCTCCCTGCCACTTGGCAGCTATGCAATGGCCCCTGCCGCGCTCCAACTTCTCAATCAGAACATCGCCACGGTGGAGACAGTGGGACCGGATCAATCCGTGCCAGGCTTTGCCGGAATGGCAAAGGGGCCGAACCAGATCGAGCTCTTGGGCCAATATCAAGGCAAGGCGGGACAGCCCTTTGCGCGCATGCCCCTCACGGGCAACCGAATGGATGATTATCAACGCATGACCTATCAGCTACCTCCGGAAGCATCGGGTTGGCTCGTTGTGTCTGAGGCCTATCATCCTGACTGGACCGTTACCGTGGATGGGAAACCTGCCGAGGTACACCGCGCTGAGGCCGCCCTGCTCGCAACTTATGTGCCTGCCGGATCCCACGAAGTGGTTTTCCAGTTCAAGGCGCCCAGTTGGTACTCCCTTTGCCTGACCTTGGGAGCGCTCAGCTGGATCCTGGCCCTCGCCGCTATGTTCTACCTCCCCTCTAAGTTGGCTCCGGCGAAGTGGCGGGAGTGGTGGTTGGGAAGCAAATGATTAGCATCCCCTTAAAACGCTAAAGTCTTTTAGATGAGTAACTCGATTATTGTCACCGGAGGAGCCGGATTCATCGGCTCAAACTTCGTCCTCGATTGGTTGGCGCTTGAACAAGGCGCTGTCGTCAACCTCGATAAGCTTACGTATGCTGGGAATCTTCAGAATCTTGGCTCCTTGGAGGGGAACCCTCAACACATCTTCGTCCATGGTGATATCGGGGATGCGGCGCTGGTAGCCAAGCTCTTGGCCGAGCATCAGCCAAGAGCCATCGTCAACTTTGCCGCCGAGTCCCATGTCGATCGCTCAATTCATGGGCCAACCGAGTTCATCCAGACAAATATCGTCGGCACCTTCACTCTTCTGGAGGCAACCCGTGCTTACTGGAATGGACTCAATGAGGAGGCCAAGAAGGCCTTCCGCTTCCTACACGTCTCCACTGATGAGGTCTACGGATCGCTATCACCGACTGATCCCGCATTCACCGAAACCAAGCAGTACGAGCCGAACAGTCCTTACTCCGCCAGCAAGGCTGCGTCGGACCACCTTGTCCGAGCCTATCATCACACCTACGGCTTGCCTGTCCTGACCACCAACTGCTCGAACAACTACGGTCCCTATCACTTCCCTGAGAAGTTAATCCCCTTGATCATACATAATGCCTTGGCCGGCAAGCCGCTGCCCATTTATGGGGATGGTCAACAGGTCCGTGACTGGCTGTATGTCAAGGACCATGCCTCGGCGATACGCCGAGTTCTAGATGCTGGTCGAGTTGGCGAGACCTATAATGTCGGTGGCTGGAATGAGAAACCAAACCTCGACGTGGTTCACAAGCTCTGCTCGATCCTTGATGAACTTTCACCTCGTGCTGATGGAAAGAGCTATCTTGAGCAGATCACCTACGTCACCGATCGACCTGGTCATGATCGCCGCTATGCGATCGATGCCACCAAGATCAACCGTGAGCTTGGCTGGAAGCCAGCCGAGACCTTCGAGACAGGCATCCGCAAGACCGTCCAGTGGTACCTCGACAACCAAGATTGGGTTCATAATATTACTTCCGGCGCCTACAAAGACTGGGTCGCCAAGCAGTATCAGGCGACCTAGGGGTTTAGACTGAAGACTGTTAGGCCAGAGCAACAACACAAGAACTGTCATCAGTCCTGTTACTCCCTGCTTAGGGCAATAAACTAACACCTCATCTCTTTCTCACTTTTATGCCTCTTCGCGAGCTAAAAAACCCAAGCCAGATCGAAAGCTGGCTCGTTGAATGGGGAAGCCAGCTTACGGATTCTGGAAGCATGGTGCTGATCGGTTCGGGAGCGCTCCTTTGGCACGCCGCACAGCGCAAACTCGAGCTGCCACTTCCTGAGAACAGCATGGATGTTGATCCAGTCACCGAAAGCGAGCAAGTAGCTTTGCTCGGTTACGAGGCCATGATCGGTAGTGAGTTTGAGAAGACCCATGGCTGGCACGTCAATCTCATGCCGACAGCCGTTCTTGCAGAGATGCCAGCTGATTGGAAATCCAGAGCGCAGCTGAAAGCTTATGGCCTCTTGGAGGTCATCGTGCCTTCCGTAGACGATCTGCTCATCCCAAAACTTAAAAGAGGGGAGCCTCGAGACAAAGCCCATGCTGAGTGGGCAAGGAAGCTGTTATGAGTATTTGGGGCAACTATCCCAACTATCAGGATATTGCTCGATTGCAATACGGGCGCATGCTCTGGAACTCTGCGGTCCGGTCGCGTTTGCTAGCCCACTGGTTGGATCCAGAGCACCCATATGCCGAAAGGTTCCGTAGTAAACGATCCTTGGTGGAGCGGATTTTGGAATCATCCCTTCCTGACGATCAACTTGATGAACAATTGAGATCGGAAGGTTATAGCCTTCGTTCGCTGATGCGTGAAATTCCACCCGTCTTCGGGAGCATCTGACAGTTTTGCTTTCTAAAGTTTCTTTTTCCAAAACCCTATAATCTCAATTACTAAAAACCTTTTTCCATGAAATCACGTAAAGGCATTGTCCTCGCCGGAGGTTCCGGTTCTCGTCTTCATCCCCTCACCATGGCGGTGAGCAAGCAACTCATGCCGGTCTACGACAAGCCGATGATCTACTATCCAATCTCGGTCCTCATGCTGGCCGGAATCCGAGAGATCCTGATCATCTCGACACCCCATGATTTGTCCTCCTTCCGGCGGTTGCTCGGCGACGGCTCACGTTACGGAGTGCAGTTCGAGTATGCCGAACAGCCCAGTCCCGACGGGCTCGCGCAGGCCTTTTTGATCGGTGCCGAGTTTTTAGCTGGAGCACCTGCCGCACTGGTGCTCGGGGACAATCTCTTCTACGGGCACGACTTCACCGATACCTTGGCGGAGGCCGATGCACTAAAGGATCAGGCGACTGTTTTCGGCTACGAAGTGGCGGATCCCACGGCTTATGGGGTCGTCGAGTTCAATGCTTCTGGAAAAGCCATTTCCCTCGAGGAGAAGCCCTCTGATCCGAAGAGCAACTATGCTGTCCCTGGACTCTATTTCTACAGTTCCGACGTCGTCGATATGGCGCGCCGCTTGAAGCCCTCTCTGCGTGGGGAACTAGAGATCACAGATCTGAATCGCCTTTATCTCGATGCTGGACGCCTCCAGGTGCAGAAGCTTGGCCGCGGCACGGCCTGGCTGGATACCGGAACCCACGAGTCACTCCTCGAGGCTGCAGACTTTGTCCGCGCCATCCAAAACCGACAGGGGCTTCGGATTGCTTGCCTTGAGGAGATCGGTCTCCAGATGGGCTTCCTCGATGAGGTTGGCTTTGAGCGTTCCCTTGAACCTCTAGGCAAATCCACTTACGGCACCTATCTCCGAGGTGTGCTCAAGCGTCGAAAGAAATAGAGATCGCTCGGACATCGATGCAAAAGTTACCCACCAAAATCCATGATGCGTTCCTTCTCAAACCGAAGGTCTTCGGTGATGCGCGAGGATTCTTCCTCGAGTCATGGAACAGGGAGACCTTCCGCAATATGGGGATCGATTTTGACTTTGTTCAAGACAATCACTCCCGTTCCGCGCGACATGTCCTTCGAGGGCTTCACTATCAGGCGGGTGACGCGGCGCAGGGAAAGCTTGTCTGGGTGACTTCTGGATGCGTCTTTGATGTTCTAGTAGACTTGCGTGAGAGTTCTCCGACATTCGGCATCTGGGATGGCTACATTCTTACCGCAGATGCTCATGAGCGACTTTGGGTGCCTCCGGGATGCGCCCATGGATTCCTTGTCGTGAGCGATCTTGCTGACTTCCACTACAAGGTCTCCGCACCTTACGCTCCTGCCGCCGAGAGATCACTTTGCTGGGATGATCCGACGCTTGCCATCAACTGGCCCTTGGAAATCGGGATTTCTCCGCTTTTATCGTCAAAAGACGCAATCGCCGATTCCTTTGAAAAGTGCGAAAAGTACCGCTGAGTCAGCGGTACGTCTTACCGCTGGTTAAGCAGGTTTGATAGCCAGGCAAGACGCTGCTGAAGGCACGATCCTAAGTCATACTTGGCAAGAACGGTTTCACGGGCCTTTTTCCGTATCTGGACGAAATCCACCGGACGATCCAGCACGTTGTTCAGTGTATGGGCAAGTTGGTCGGGTTTGAAGAAATCCACCAGAAGGCCGTTCACGCCATTGGTGATGACTTCCTGTACGGGTGCGGTATCCGAACCTACGACGAGCCCCTCGCAGGACATGGCCTCAAGCATGGACCAGGAGAGAACGAAAGGACGGGTCAGATAGACATGGGCCGTGGTGCACTTCAAGAGCTTTACATACTCCCCGTAGGGAAGGGAGCCGACGAAATGCACGCGCTCCTCATCCAAGGGGAACTTCTCGAGCATCATCTTTTTGTAAGTCGTGCCTTCTGGAGCCGCCTTGCCATAAGCGACACGATCATCACCGGCAATCACGATGTGGACGTTTGGGCGCTTCTGCAGCAGAAGGTGGGCGGCTTCGATAAACTGCGGGAATCCACGATAGGGTTCCATGCCCCGAGTGGCATAGGTCACGATTTCCCTGTGACCCGAGAGATCGATTTTGTGGTCGGGATTCTCGGGTGTGGGCTTGGAAAGGATTAGTTTTTCTTCGGGATCGGGCTTGAAAAAATTAGTGTCGATACCCTCATGAGAGATGATCAGGCGATCGCGGAGATGAGGTGGATATTGTTCATACTGGAACCGCGTCGGGCAGAGTCCCGCGTCCGCGCTGGCCAGTTCCGAGAGGAGGCAGGCATTCTTGATCCTGATGCGTGCCTCGTCATCCGCGGTGACTGGCTCCGAGGGATCGAAGTCGCAGTCGGTGCCGTGCGAGTGGTAGTACCATTCAAAGTTCAGGGCCAGGGGGGTCCTTGGAAAGATATCCTTCATGAACAGGGTCGGGCCCCATCCCGCATGACCGAAGATCAGGTCCGGAATCCAGCCCTTCTGTTTTTCGGCGAGCATCACCTCATAGGCGCCCTGACCATGAAGGATAGCATCCTCGAAAGGGCGGATGTAGTGGTGAGTCTGCGGCGAGGGTTCCCTCTTACGCTGGTAGATGATCTTTCGGACTCCGGGCATTTCACCGGCAACTGCCGTGGTGAGAAAGCAGACCTCATGGGCAGGATTAGATCCTAGAACGGCAGCGATGGATCGAAGTTGCGATGGAAAATTGGGGTGTACAAGCAGGATGCGCATAACGTTAAAACGTGAATGGAGTGTAGGCGTAACCAGCAGATTGTCGAACATTCGCTCTCGTGAAGTCTGCCTGTTGGATGTATACATGAGAATGATGGAAAATCCACCACCACCCCGCGTTGTGAAGCTTGGGGACATTCTGCCGAGTCTTGCTAATTTCGAGTCGATCCTTTCCTCCCTTAAGAGCTACCGCCTCTGGCCTGTAGTCCTGAGGGAGGCCCTTCTTGACAAGGCGATTTCCGGCATCGCTTGCAGTGACGGAGAGGTTGCAGAAGCCTGGGTCGCATGGTGCAAGCGCAATGAGGTGGATCCTGCAACCCCCGTGTTCGAGGGGCTGTCGCGACCCGAAATGACGGTCGCTGCGATGCGGGAAAAAAAGATCGAGAAGTTCCGCGAGCACAATTTCGGGAAACTCATTCCCGAATACTTCCGTTCCCGCAAGGGACTCCTCGACCGGATCACGCTTGAGGTAGTCCAGTTCCACCATGCGGCGGTAGCCGAGGAGGCCCTGTTCCGATGCCTTGAGGGGGAGCAGAGTCTGGAGGATGCAGCCCATGAGTTGGCACATAGCGATGGTGGTGAACCACCTGTTAGAAAAGTCGGACCGATTGGCATGGGACGTCTGAGCCCAGGCCTTGCCTCCCTGGTTACTGGTTCGCGATCAGGCGCTCTGCTTGGGCCAAAAAAACTAGGTCACTACCACTGTGTGGTCCGTGTGATCGAAATTAGGGAGGCGGCTTTGGATACACGGATGAGGAATCGCTTGCTTGAGGAGTTGCTCAAC
This sequence comes from Chthoniobacterales bacterium, assembly GCA_036824855.1. Taxonomy (GTDB): domain Bacteria; phylum Verrucomicrobiota; class Verrucomicrobiia; order Chthoniobacterales; family UBA6821; genus UBA6821. Next base: position 27,665 of record DAISZK010000016.1, read on the forward strand.
AACTGGGTCGAGCAGCAGATGGCGGCAATGACTGGACGACCGCCGCGACCCATGGTGATGGATGAGGAAGAGTTCGTGCCCACTCACACGGCCGGAGCATTGAAAAACTCAGGGGCTTAAACCGGAAATTCATGATGAATGATGTCATTGAGGAAAAGGTTTCCGAGGCAAACAGGATGCCCTACATGAGGAAAGTTCTGGTCGTCATCCCTCATTTTTACGGCTCCGGGAATGGTTTTTACGGATCCACCAGTAGCGACGTCTCCAGGAGGGTGAGAGCGTTGGATCGAGTCATTGAGGGACTGCATCAGAGCCTCGGATCGCGTCAGGCATTTCTTCTCCGTCTCCAGCAGCAGGTTCCGGGCAAGGGGAACGGCTTGTTGATCCAGGCCAACCAGTCCCTCTCATCCCATGTCGACATTGCGGTATGTACTACCGGTGAGAATCACCTTGTTTCCAGACTAGGAACTCCCTCAGCACTCTTTCATCATCGGCATACCGGATCTGAGCCGATGAAGCTGGGATTCGCCTGCCATCAGGTGCTTAGGGAAAATCTGGGTCGCTACGACTGGTACTGCTATCTGGAAGATGATTTACTGATTACTGATGCTCTGTTTCTCACCAAGTTGGAATGGTTTGTCAAAGAGTATGGTGAGGAGACTACGCTCGCCCCCCAGCGCTTCGAGCTTTCACTGACCCAGCCCGCTCACAAGCTCTACCATGATGGTTCCGTGAGGCCCGATTTCAGCGCGGCATGGCAAGATGTGAGCGACCGACAGTTTCTTGAAAGCAATCTTTTTGGCACAACCATGCGGTTTGAGCGCTGGCCGAACCCCCACTCAGGCTGTTTCTTCCTAACTACGGCACAGATGGAGAAATGGGTATCTCGACCTTACTTCGGCGACGGTGATTCCGGATTTGCCGGACCACTGGAGAGCGCGGCCTCTCTCGGCATCATCAAGACATTCCGGCAATACAAACCCTCTCCTCAAAACGCCGCGTTCCTTGAGTTGGAGCATCTCCATCCGAGATACCTTGGCGAGGCTCTTAAGTTCGCCTAATTTTTCACCATGAACGCATCTCCAGAAGCCATGAAAGAACCCGATTCCTCACTAACTTTTTCTCAAGATTGGTTTTCTCGAAGTATTCCGTGCTGGGATCTAATTCTCAGGCAGATCCGTCAGGATCGAGAAGATGTAAGGGTCTTAGAAATTGGTGTGTTTGAGGGTCGTTCAACATGCTGGCTACTCCAAAACCATTGTATTACAAAACCATCTAGGATAACCGTAATCGATACTTTTGCTGGAGGTGTTGAGCATCAGAAAATGGACTTGAAGGGATTGAGGGGAGTATTTGAACGCAATGTAGGGCGTATTGAATCTCCGGCGGCAGTGGAAATTCTCCAGGGAGACTCTCTGCATGAACTTGCTGGGTTAGTTTCTGCCGGAAGACAGAACCCTGGTTATGATTTTATCAGCGTGGATGCGAGCCATCAGGCGCCTGATGTTCTCGGGGACTGTATCCTTGCCTTCGGTCTACTTCGCAAAGGGGGTATAATGGCCATGGATGATTATCTCTGGTCAGCTGAAAGACCTGGTCTCGATGACCCGCTGAATTCCCCAAAGATTGCTATCGATGCCTTCACCACTATTTATAGAAGAAAGTTAAGGATTCTACCCAATCTACCTCTTTATCAACTTTATCTCCAAAAGCTTTAAAAAATTCAAGGGGTCACCGTACTGTCTCGAGAGTGTCGAAAGGCTTGGAGAACTGATCTGTCAGGATCGAGAGGAGCGTGCGGCTACGGACCTGAATGTTAACAGTGACGGCCATGCCTGACTTGAGAGGCAGCTTCTCTCCGGTATGGTTCAAGAATTGACGGTCCAGTTTAATTTTTGCGGGGAAGCGCGGGTACTTGAACTCCTCGTTCGGAGGCAGGGAATCGGCCGCCAGATAGGCGAGGGAGCCCTTGACCTCCCCAAATTCGCGAAAGGGGAAGGTGTCAACGCGAACGACGGCCGGTAATCCCTCATGGATAAACCCGATATCTTTATTGGTCAGGAAAACCTCCGCAACCAGATCCTCACCGGGAATAATGTTGAAAAGTTTATCCTTTGCAGCAACCACCGTGCCAGGTGACTTCTTGCTCATATCAAAGATGACGCCGTCGAGAGGTGCCTTGATTTCATGATAGCCCAGCTTCTCCTGTGATGCTGCACGTGAACTGTCGATCTCGGCAAGTCGCCTGGAGAGATCATGCTCCTGCTGAGCGAGTTCCGAACTTACCCTCGAGAAATCGCTCTGGAGCTGATCAAGATTGCGCTGGGCATTCACCCACTCTGCTTTGCGGTCGAGAATCTCGACTTGAGAGACGACTCCGCCCGCCACTTGGCTGTAGTGCTCGTAGGCATCCTTCTTGATTTTCACGAGATCCGTTGCTCCAGGGATCTGCTTTTGCAGAGCATCCTTTTGAGCTCTTTTTTGCTCCAGACTGCTCTCGTCCTGTAGAATGGCATGGCGCTGTTTTTCGAGTCCCAGCATCTCTGCTTGGGCAACTTCTTGGTTGATCCGGATCAGAACCTGTCCTTTTTTTACCGTATCTCCATTATGCACGAGTACTTCGGAGAGAACTCCCTCCACTGGTGATTGAACCTCATGGGCCTCGCCAGCAGGCACAAGTTTTCCTTGAGCTGGAACAACCTGGCCAATCTTTGCCACGGAAATCCATATTCCGAAAGCAAGGGTGAGAAGAACCAGAATGTAGAGAAAGATTCGGGACCAAAAAATGGTCGAGGGCATCGGGGCTCCAGCATCCGGCTCAAAGGCACGTCGGAGAATGCCGCGTTTTGGTCTGGTATGATGATTCATAGCAATGGAGTGGGGAAGGAGAAGGGAGGTGGAAGGTTCTTACGCCGCCGCTTCCTGTTGGAGAGAGAGTGAGTAATAGAGCCCCTTTTTCTCCATGAGTTCGGTATGGGTGCCGCCTTCCTTAAGAAGGCCATTTTCGAGATAGAAGATTTTATCGGCCATCTTAACCGTTGAGAGTCGGTGAGTTGCAAAGAAGATTGTCTTGCCTGTGAAGCGACTGCGAAGATTCGCAATGACCCGCTGCTCGGTTGGGGCATCTAGTGCACTCGTGGCCTCATCGAGCAGGAGAAGGTTGGGAGATTGCATGATGAGGCGCGCTAGGGCGATGCGCTGGCGCTGTCCTCCCGAGAGATTGCGGCCCTGTTCCCCGACTGGGGATGCATACCCTGAGGGTAGCGTCATGATGAAATCATGAGCTTCGGCAAGCTTGGCAGCCTCGATAATGGAGGCTGCAGGTGCATCCGGATCACTCATCGCGATGTTATCGAGCACCGATCCCTCCATGAGGAGGGTCTCCTGGAAAACCATGCCAACCTGACGGCGCAGGGAGTTGAGTTCCACCTTGGAGAGATCAAAGCCGTCGATTTCCACCCTTCCCTTGACGGGCTCATAGAGTCGGGCCATCAGCTTCAGAAGAGTGCTCTTTCCGGAGCCGCTGAGCCCGACCATCGCGATCAGTGAGCCTGCAGGCACATCAAGGGTGATATGTTCCAGCTGAAGTTTGCCTGGTGCATAACCGAAGTCCGTGTCGCAACAGGTCACGCGACCTTCGATTTCTGGCATCGGAATCTGTTCATCGGAGTCCTGATCCTCGCGGGCGCGATTAGCGACATCACCGAGGCGGTTCATGGAGAGTGCAGCCTCTTGAAAGTTCTGCCATGACTGAGCAAGACGCAACAGAGGACCGGTCACGTATCCGGCTAGGATGCGGAAGGCAATGAGCTGACCGAGACTCATCTTCTGGTCGATTACCATATAAATGCCGACCCAGAGTACGGCGACATCATTGAATCGGGCGATCAAGGTGCTGATTGTGGAGGCGCTTGTTGAGGTCAGGGTATTGCGAAAAGAGGATGCGATCGTGTCCCCGTATCGTTGAAACCACTTCCAGCGACTGCGTGTCTCGATGTTCTGACCCTTGATTGTCTGAATCCCGGTTAGTGACTCCACGAGATGGGATTCAGTGGCTGCGGTCTTTTCTGCCCTGTCCTTGAGCTGTCTTCGGATGATCGGCGAGACTCCAAGAGTTAGGGCGACCAGAAGGGGAACTCCCACCAGAGAGATAGCCGTGAGCTCCACACTGTAGAAGAGCATGATCGCCACGTAGATCACCGAGAAGGCGGCATCAATGAATGCTGTCAGTGCAGTTCCCGTTAGAAAACTGCGGATCTTGTCGAGTTCTCGAAGGCGCGAGGCGATCTCGCCGACAGGTCGCTGGTGAAAATAGGAGAGTGGAAGCCTGTAGAGATGTTCTAGCACCTTGAGCCCGAGCGCCAGATCGATCCGGTTGGTGGCATCTGTGAAGAGGAAAGTTCGGATCGCCGTCAGGGCCGCTCCGAAAATCGTGCAGATGATCAGCAGTCCACCCAGCACATCGAGCGTGCTGAGACTTTCCTGCACAATGACCTTGTCGATGATCACCTGAATGATCATCGGATTGGCCAAAGCAAATATCTGGATGAAGAACGAAGCGACAATCACCTCAAGGAAGGTCCTCGTGTGCTTCCTGATATAGGGAATGAAAGACGAGAACCCAAAAGCCTCACCTTTCGGCGAACGCGAGCGTCGCGCCAGGAGGATCGCGTATCCCTGCTCACCTGATTCTGGCAACTCCTTCCAGTCGGTCCACTTCTGTTGCTCTTCAGAAGACCTGGCCAAGGGGTTGGCGATGAGTAGGCCCGACGGCGAGATAGCTTGGATTACCACGGGGGCATCATTCAGGATAAGAAGGAAGGGGGCATCCTGATCACGCAGCGCATGCAGAGGGAGCATTAGGGGTTGAGTGGCAATGCCGATCATATCAGCTACCGAGCCGATACGGGGGAAGGAAACGGCCGTACGCCCTTCGAGATGGAATTTGAGAGCCGCTCGGATCACCTCTTCACGGAACGGTAGGTTCAGCTGATTCGCCAGCATCCTAAGGCAGGCCATAATGGCCTCATCCTTGGAGGCTGCCTTGTGATAAGCAGGTGGCTTCGTTCCAAGATGGTGAACGAAATCATGCGAGGAAGAACTAGACGCAGCTTGGGGCTGGGAAGTTTCTGCGGATATCAAGGATGGATCACGCAGGGTCAGTTGCTGCCCGGAGGCTTGGTCAATAGTACCTAGGAGAGTCTCGAGCAACTCTCTAGGAACCGTTACCACGCGCCCGCTCTGCGATTTCAGAGGAGTGATGGTTGATTCTCCAGAGTCTGCACTCACACTCTCAGTGAGATCTTCGTCTGTTTCCAATGTCGCCTTACCGATCAGTTCAAGTGTGATCTGCTTGGCGGCTGCCAAGGGAAGCTGCCGATCTTTCAGTAAGCGCGCCAGGAGAGGGTACAGTTCCGCTAGGGAGGTGCTTGATTCTAAGCCTAACAGCCATCCCGGATGGGCAAGGCTCAGCTCAGTGAAGCACTTCGAGGGAATTATCAGAGCCTTCACCCTCGAGGCTGCGCGCACCCACTCACAAGGGACGCCGGTTGCCAGCGTGAACCATCCGACCAAGGAGCCGGGTTTGAGGAGTTCAAGGGAGACTGGATTTTCACCTGGGTCCATAGCGCCAAGGAGGCGAGCATTCCCTTCCAGGATAAGATAGAGGGCTGAGGTGAGTTCTCCCGGTTTTAGGATTTCTTCCCCTGTCTGGAATGTTACTTCGGCAATCCGGCCACGAAGGACGGAGCTCACCTCCTCCCGTGGCAGATCCATGAAAGGAAATGAGCGGGCGATCGCCTCGACCTGATCTTGAATGGGCAGACTTTCTGACATAAATGATCTATTATCCACAAAGCACGACCAATGTCATCGAATTCTGAGTGGTAACGCCGATTATTCAATGCTTTCTCTTGGATGATTCGGCAGAGAATAATCGGGGCTAAATTCAACCCAGTTTTTTTCACCCCGAATCATACCTCCGTGCTTCAAAAATTCTGTTTTTGTGAAAAGAGAAGTTTGCCGATGGGAAGGGAAGCGGATTCAATACAAGCGACAGTTAGCACGACTGATTTTATTATCATGATTTTCGACAAAAGTTACTTCGCACGGCTTTTCCTCACACTGACTTGGACGAACTTCAAGATGCGCTACTACGGCAGCATCCTGGGTTACGTTTGGTCGCTTCTGAAGCCGCTCGCCATGTTCGGAGTGCTCTATGTCGTCTTCACAGTGGTGATGAAGCAGAATGCACCCCACTATAAACTCTTCCTTCTGCTAGGAATCATTATCTGGGATTTCTTTGTCTCCGGCACCATGGCCGGCATGAACGGCTTCATTGGCAACTACCAGATGATCCGAAAGGTGTACCTCCCGAGAATTGTACTCGTCCTGGCGGCAGTCTCTGGTGCCTTCATTGGCTTTTTCTTTAACCTCATCGTCTTTCTGGCCTTTGCGCTCATTGATGGAGTCGATTGGTCGCTTCGGATGCTTTGGTTCATTCCCTTAGTCATTGCGCTCTACGTGCTTGTCATGGGAATAGGGCTTATTCTCAGCATTGTCGTGGTGAAGGTGAGAGACACGCTGAGCCTTTGGGAAGTGGTCACGCAGCTGGGATTCTGGTTCACGCCGGTGATGTATCCCATGAGTAATGTTCCGGAGAAGTATCGATTTTATGAGTTCCTTAACCCAATGAGCGGTATCCTCGAGTATTCTCGCTATGTCTTGATTGGCCTCGGGGGAATGACGATGACGGGCTACTGCTATGTGTTAGGTATCAGCCTTATTGTCTTTTTCCTAGGGGTACTCATCTTCAAGTGGAAGGAAGCTGAAATGGTTGAGGACCTCTAGTTGCAAAGTGACTAAAGTAGTACTGAGTTCTGAACTGAGTAATTGACAGTCAAGTATACACAAATAATATTCATACATGCAAAGAATGCAACTACTGTTCCCTGACGAGATGATTGCGCGTCTCAAGGAAGTCTCACGCGAGGAAGAAAGACCCGTGAGCGAAGTCATTCGCCGCTCCATCGAGGAGTTCTTCATGCGATACCCCAGAGGGAAACAACGGAAAATCACTGTGGAACAACTCGCCGGGCATCTTGGAGAAATTAAGGTCAGTTCTGCCGACCTACGTGATGTCATTTATGAGGATGAGCGGCCTTGAAAAGTCTGGACACCAATATTCTTGTCTATGCGTTAAATGCGGATTGCAGAGAGTACCAACACGCCGCCTTGGCATTGCAGGCAGCTTTGGACGCCCCGCAGGACTGGATTATTGCCGACCAAGTCTACCTTGAACTGTATAAGGCATTAAGAAACCCCCGAATCTTTGAAAAACCTTATGGAGCCGAAGAGGCATTTTCAAAGGTAGAGACGCTCCGCGATCATTGCGGGCTCCGCCGCTGCTGCTATTTGGATCAGGTATGGGACCGATTGGCGGCTAGGATCCAGAGATCCGATTTTCCCTACCAGCACACCCATGATGCGGTCTTGGCGGAAACCCTTCTGAGGGCAGGTGTCCAAACCCTCTACACCAGAAATATTAAGGACTTTGAGGGATATGGCTTCGCCTCCTTGGTCAATCCCATCGAGGGATGAGCCCTCAGCTTTCCCCTCAAAAAATCTTCTTACCTTCACGCTTAAGTCTTACTCCATGCTCTCGACCCTCATTCTTCGTCTCAACTGAATTTCCCAAATAATCTTTAGCCTAAAAGACTCCCTTACTTCTGCAGATTTCAACTTTTCAAGTTTTCTCCTTTAGCCTTCAGCGCTCACCTTCTTTTCTAACCTAACAGTCTAATAGTCCTAAGTCTAACAGCCTCTTTCTTCATTCGCTTCAGCTTTTAGCTTTTAAACTTTAGATTTTCTTCTTCATGCCTGCTGCCATCACGGTCCGTAATCTCTCCAAGACCTTCCGTCTCCCAGCGGAGCGTAGAGGCACCCTGCGTGAGCAGCTGATGAAGCTGCATAAGCGCAACGAGAAGAAGCCTAAGCGGACTCTGGATGACATCAGCTTCGAGATCCAGCAGGGAGAGTTTTTTGGTATCATCGGACGGAATGGATCGGGGAAGTCGACATTACTCAAGATCCTCGCCGGCATCTATCAGCCTGATAACGGTAGCCATATTCAGATTCATGGTCGCATCGCCCCGATGCTGGAACTGGGAGTTGGCTTCAATCCCGAGCTCACTGGTCGAGAGAATGTTTATCTGAGCGCCACCATTCTTGGCCTCACAAGAGCAGAGATTGATGCTAGGTATGAAGAGATCGTCCGCTTTGCTGAACTCGAGAACTTCATGGAACAGCAGGTGAAGCATTACTCCAGTGGGATGTCCGTGAAGCTTGCCTTCTCCGTGGCGGCTCAGATCGACGCCCCGATCATGCTCCTGGACGAGGTGCTTGCCGTTGGAGATTTTGTTTTCCAGGAGAAATGTTTCGCTCTGTTCGATCGCTATAAGCAAGAGGGTAAGACCATTATCCTAGTAACTCATGATCCATCCGCCATGGAACGCTTTGCCGATCGGGCTATGCTCATCCACCAATCACGAATCGAGATGATTGGTAATCCTCACGAGGTGCTGGAGCGCTACCACGCGCTAATATAAAAACCTTTTAAAAAAATAAATAATATAAATAGAAAATGAAGTTTTACACCTTTTTTACAGAATCTCACAAGGAACTGTTCAATGATTACTTTATTAAATCATTTCCATTTGATCAAAGGATGGAGTTAAGAGTTCAGTATAGAAAACAGGTTGGAAATGGTGAATTTAGTAGTGTTGAAATCAAAAGTATGTGGACGGCCAAGGTTGATTGTATGCTGAGTGCCCTAAATGAAGCTAAAAGAGGCGAATATGTAGTCTATAGCGATGCAGACATCCAGTTTTTCGGCGATATATATGATGACTTGCTTTTAGAAATAAAAGACCATGAAATGGCTTTTCAAAATGATTATAAAGGAGGTATCTGTGCTGGCTTTTTTATTATGAAATCCACTTTTAAAACACGATCATTTATCAAAAAAGTGAGACGTTATGTCGAGGGCTTTCATACTGACCAAGCATGCATGAATCAACTTCTGTATGAAAAAGGTGCTCCAAAATGGAAAATTCTATCTAAAAAATATTGGAATTACGGGGAAATAGCTTGCCAAGAAAAAAATTCTGACGGTGGTAATTTTTTATGGGATGGACAGCATGATTTCGAAATACCTAAAGATATAGTAATCCACCATGCTAATTGGACTAAAAGTCTAAAAGGGAAAAAAGATTTAATGGATCTTGTAAAAATAAAATTTCATGAGTGTAAATCTAAATAAAGTGAAAGAAACCAATAGATCCCACTTCCTTTATGAAATAGAGGGATTGAGAGGTATTCTTGCTATCTGGGTTTTCATCTGCCATTTGATGTGGGGAAGTGGTTTTAGGCCCGAAACTGCCATAGGATTATGGTCAATCCCCTTTTCAGGGTGGGCTCCTGTAAGAGTTTTTATAATTATTAGCGGGTTTGTAATATTTCTTCTGATAGATTCAAAAAAAGAGTCTTATATAAAATACATAACGAGGCGGTTTTTTAGGCTATATCCATTATTTATAGTCGTAACATTATTCGGGTCCTCGATGTTTTTTTTGCATCTTGGAACAATAGGGGTTAACTATGAAGGTCCTAACATATTTGCACGAAGCCCCGAATATTACAAACCACTGTTTATAACACCAGTAATCTTAGGAAATCTTGTCATGCTACATGGCTTAACTCCCGGAGTGGGACCTATTTTACTAAGTTTATCTGCGTGGAGTATATCGTTAGAGTGGCAGTTCTATCTAATAGCCCCATTTATATTTCTAATTTTCAGAAAAAATTGGTTTATTTCAGGGGCTTGCCTTATTTTGGCTGGTGTAATATTAAAGCAAGTCCATTCTGGTTATTTAATTAATATTACTGGCGCAACATTGCCCGATCACATAATTCCATTCTCAGTGGGAATGCTCAGTTATGTACTATATCGCGAAGTATCTACCAATAGGATAAATTATATAAACCCAGCTCTGGGAATTTTAAGAAAATATTACTTTATTGTAATATTATCGCTGCTGGCACTTTTTACAAGCAATATAGTAATATCAAAAAATGAAGAGATATCTGATTCGATAATAATTTCAATCTGGCTTTGGATTTTTTTGACAATACTAGTAAGAATCACATCAGATGGAGAATACAAGAGTTTTACTTCTTCATTTTTAGCGCTGAGGGTGATCCAGTTTTTAGGAAAACTATCTTATAGCATCTATTTATTTCATCCAGCTGTGATATTCTGTTTTTGCCTCGTTTTTGGTAAGCAAATCCTTCATGCAGGAAAAATTCCATCTCTAATAATCGAATCAATATTATTGATTCCATTAACCATAGGACTCTCTATTTTAAGTCATCGATATATCGAAATGCCTGGAATTCAACTCGGGAAGGCAATATGTAGTAGAATCAAGGGTTGAATATGAAAATCTCAATTGTTACTCCCAATTATAATCAGCGTGACCTCTTGCAGAGCACGATTAGGTCTGTTCTAGATCAGGGTTGTCTAAACCTTGAGTATATTATTATAGATGGTAATTCCAATGATGGTTCTCAAGAAGTTATTAAACAATATCAAGATAAGATCTCATATTGGTGTAGCGAATCAGATCAAGGGCAGTATGACGCTATCAATAAAGGGTTTAATATAAGCAGTGGCGAAATTATGGGATGGCTTAATTCATCAGATATTTATATGCCATGGACACTAAAAACAGTGCATTCAATCTTCACGGAATTTCCGCAAGTTCAGTGGATATCGTCTCTTCAAAAAGTTGGCATCATGGAAGATGGCCAATTCGAGCTAATTCACAGAGTTCCAGGTTTTTCAGCAAGTCGATTCGAAAGAGGCTTGCATGGGGGTCCCGCTTGCGGTGAGTTCATTCAGCAGGAAAGCTGCTTTTGGAGAAGATCTCTATGGGAAAAAGCCGGTGGAAAAATTGATACAAGTTACCACTTTGCAGCGGATTTCAAACTTTGGGGCGACTTCTTTCAACATGAACGTTGTACGGGAGTAGATGCTCCCCTAGCTGCTTTTCGCTTCCATGATTCTCAAAGGAGTGCCGAAAGTAAATATCTTGCTGAAGTTGAGCAAATTCTTGAAGAGTGTTATTCGAATCGTCGCATCAAACCAATGACAACCGGATATCAAAATCTCATGCGACAGCGGGGGATCGTATTGAAGGATTCATGCTGGCGACTTGATACCAATACGGACGAAATGCACCTTGATATCTTGAAGTTCTGGAATGATCTCTTTACAAAACTGATTTGGAAAATATCCACAGTTACTTATCTTCCACTTGGAATTATTAAACGCTTAATAAACTAATATGAAAAGTCTCCTTGGAAGAATAAAAAAGAGGATAATATATTTATTGGGCGGAGTGCCTAGTGATCATGTCAATTGGGATCACAAAAAAAGTATTAAAGAAGTTCTCGAGGGTTTGCGAAAGCGCGGGTACAATTTTGATTGTGTTATTGATATAGGAGCATCTGATGGACGTTGGTCCCGTATCAGTCTCTCGGAATATCCTAAAGCGGTTCATATTCTTCTAGAACCCAATAAGAGTCATTTTTCTGGGATTAAAAAGTTTCTTAGTGAGTTTCCCGCGTCGCATCATCTAGCCTCTGCGGCAGGTCAAAAAACTGGTAATATCAACTTTTGCTTTGATCCTAGCAACCCTTTTGGTGGCGTTGCATCTGATGGCACAAGTGGTGATATTGTATCATGTATATCCGTGAGTGACGTGATTAGAAATCACTCGATTAAAGGCTCTGTATTGCTGAAACTAGATACGCATGGATATGAAATTCCTATCTTGGAAGGAATCGAAGATACGTTTTCGTGTATTGATGCAATAATTATTGAATGTTACACACATATTTTAATCCCCGGATCCAAGATCTTTTGGGAAATCTGCTCCTATATGGATCAGAGGGGATATTGCTGTATCGATTGTGCTGACCCAATTTTCAGAAGCTCTGATAACACCTTGTGGCAAATAGATCTTCTTTTCGTAAAAAAAGAACAAGATGAATGTCGGAATAACAAGTATATGTAGTTTAAGGCAGTTAAAAACTTGAGAAAAACTAATTTTCTCTTGAGAGCACATGGTAATATTTACCACTATAGATTAGATGTTTATTCGTGGATTTATTTGAAAAATCCGATGGTGTTTTTTGTCCAGGGTAATCGATTGAAGAAATAATGCATAGATCATATCCGCTAGCCATCGTATCAATTCTGCCAGAGATAATCGTTATTTTCGGGTAATGGCTATGAATCATTCGCAAGATGCCATAAATTTCTGTTTGTTTCCCATCGATGCAGATGGTTGAAACGTTATTCTGTTGCCTAATTAGAGCGATAATATCACATATTTCATTATAGCGTCCAGGCATCATGCGGCTCATTTGTTCATCCTTTGACAATTTGAAAACTGATGAACCTCCGAATAGAGGACGCTGACCATTATATATGAGGTGGGGCTTTAAAAAAAACAATTCGGCAACAGTCAAAAGTAAGGGGATAAATGACGGCTGTATAAAATCTAGTATTAAGCCTGCAATTGGAGCCGCAATAAAATAAGCTGGTATTAATAAGCGACCATTCCACGGTTGCCATTTAAAAAGAGAGCAAAAAAACAGTATTGAGAGAAAGAAAGAAAGTATATATATAATTCTAATGGATGGGTTTCTGAAACGTCGAAAAAATAAACCTATTGGTGAAAGTAAAATAATCGATGTTTGAACTGGCGCAGGTATCACATCTTCAAGTCCCTCGAAGTAAAGAAAGTGAAGCTTCATGGAAGAAAAATTAGTTTTGCCATCAGATTCTAGACCTAAAATGTCTAGGGTCTTCCGGGTGGCTTTCTCCAGCGAGGCAATCACCTTTTCTGAACCGAATGCATATTGATTTACCAGATTCTTGATCGTAATAGATGCAATGGAGCGAACATCAAAACTATCATTGACCATGAGATTACTAGGGCCATTTAAAGAATGAAACTGCTCAAGATTACGAATACTATTCGGCAATGAGGGTGCAATAACTAGCAATACTGCGGGTATGATAGCCCTAAACAAGGCATCTTGATTTCTATATTTGATTGTAGCGATGATAGTAAGTGCCGCGATGGAAGGCAGGTAGGCTATTGCAGTTCCCTTGGTAGCAAATGCTAGTCCTGCTGAAAGAGCAGAGATAAGAAGAAGGGGGGGTATTTTTGATATTTTTTTCCTCCATAGCGATATTGCAATAAATAGAGGTATAAGAATAAAAGTACTTAGTACTACATCATTTTTGGCATTGGATGATTCGAAGAAAACAACTGGTACAAGAAGAACAAAGAGTGCTGCTATGCCCTGAGCTCTTGGAGAACCTGAAAGAGAGCGGACAATAAGGCTGATCAATCCGCATGCAGTCAAACAAAACCAAAATTGAACAAGATTATTCCAAATATCACTTCCCGAAATTATTAAAAGATTTAAACCTATAAACTCCGTTAGTATAGGGTGGCTGTTCTGAAATGGGTAGCTTGTGTCAAAATGCTTTACACTTCCATGCATCATCCAGAAAAACTCTCTAGGAAGATGATACATCTGGACATCAAAGTTCATCGGCGGCGTTACCAGCGCCATGATGGAAATTAGGCAAAAAACTCCAGTAATAATGCAAGTATTCCAAATGGGAAGCAGGGCAATGTTATTGCGGATTCTTGCGATTTCAGCCGAAAGATTAATAGAATGCCTGCACTGCCAAAGGAGGATCAGCGGCGCGAACGAAGCAGTAGTCCAACCGATAAGAATTGGGAAAAAATGGAGCAGATGGGCTGCTGATAGGGCTTCGGTAATAACAAGAGAGAATGAGCCAAGGCAAATACAGCCCAGTGCCAGACTCCAACGCCAAGAACGCGACTCTGCTGGTAGTCGAAAATAGAAAACACTCGACCACAAAAAAGTGGTGAGAAAGGGGATCGCTCCTAGGAGAGTTCGCATTCTAAAAACGTAATTTTTTTACCTCATCCTGGATTGCACGTTTCAGATACTGGCGGATTCCACCGCTATACTTGGCCTGAAGATGTTCCTGATAAGTTTGATGCTTGGCCAGAAGTTCCCAGAGTCCTCCTGTGTAGAAGGAATGATTGTCCAGCCAACCTTTGAGTGACGCGAGTTCGGGATTGAATGCCGCCGCCTTATCCAATGATTTGATGGCTAGGTTAGATAGTCTGCGAGCGAGTTCCCGCTGTTGCTCCCTGCTTCTGGAGGCATGTTCGGTCTGGCAATAGAATCGGGCGCAGGAGGCCGGGGTGAAAGCCACCTTGGCCACAGGTGCAACCGAGACTCCCCAAGCAGTGTCGCCGCAGTGGCCGAAGTCGGTGGGGAATGGGTGCTGGTGCAGGAATGAAGTTCGGTAGAGATTACTGGCGCTGCTGCCCAGTAGTCCATGAGGAAGGAAACCGCAGAGGTTGGAGACGGCTTCGGAGCGGTTTAGCAAACGGTCGGAAAGTCCTGATGCCAGAAAGGCATCCGCGAGCCGATTGGAGGGCATCTTATCCTCCACTGGTGCTGAGCCATCGTGATTGCGCATCTCGGGAGGAGAGATCGTGACATCGGCATCAAGTCGGGTTGAGACCTCCAAGAGATGAGAGAGCCCCTCCGGGGTGATCGGATCCTCAACCGTAGAAATATAGCACCATGGGGACGTAGCGGCGGCAATGCCGGCATTCCAACTTTGGTAAAGACCGGGCGGGTGCTGAATGATTCGTGCCCCAAAGGGAGACAGGACTTCTTTAGCCAACACCAAGGTGCCGTCTGAGGATCCGCTGTCCACCACGATCAACTCCGTGACCATGGGAGCCCAGACCACGACACTCTTTAGATGCCGTTCCAGACGCTCCCTGCAATTGTAAACTGGAAGCACTACTGAAATGGGAAATCGCTGAATGCTCATGTGTCCGGGTTATTTCAGTCCTGTGACTGAATGGGCGAGATGACAAAATTTTGTAGCTGGCCACCGAGCCTTTTTGATCATGGACTCGACCGCAAAGCGCGCATCAAGGAAAGCATTGGTACTCCGCTTTTCCAGTTTCCATGCGGTGTGGGTCGATCCATCGAGAGCCGTCTCCCTCCATCTGATGACGCTGAGAGAACCCTCTGGATAGGACGTCGCCGGTTCCATAAGCATTTCCAGGGTGATTGCTGCCACTTCCTCCTCATAGCGGGTGGCCACGCTCTTGGCCTCATCGTGAAAGCGGAAGGCTGCCAGCGGGGCATCCACGGCTGCCACATTGTCCCCTTTGAAAAAACGGCTCCAGAGCCAGTAGTCACCAGCAGAGGCATGATTCAAGTCGATGGCTCCACCGATCTTCTCCCAGATGTCGCGCCTCCAGAAGCAGCTCTCCTGCTGCAGATAATCGCTGTTTCCAGGTCCGCCGTGGAGACCCCGATAGAAACGACGGGCTGAAAATCCAGGTGTATGGTACAGATCTTCAAAAGTCCCATCCCCTCGGATACAGGTCTTCATGGTGGAGGTAAGCCATTGGATTTCGGGAAAGCTTTTAAAGATCAGCTCCACCGTAGAGAGAGTCCAAGGTAGGTAGAGATCCGAGGAGTTCAGCCACCCCATGATCTCCCCCGTGGATCGGGCAAAGCCTCTGTTGATAGCGTCATACTGGCCGCCATCCTTCTGGCTCTGCCAATAGGCGAGGCGATCCGCGTAGGAGGCAATGATCTCCCTGCTCCCATCCGTAGAGCCTCCATCCATCACGATATATTCCAAATTAGCCTGCTGGTTCAGGACGCTCTCGATCGTTCCCTTGAGGTAGGGAGCCTGATTAAAGGATGGCGTGACGATGGAAAAGAGCATGAAGAAAGGGAAAATAGTTTTTGAGAGCATTTCTGGTGATGCAGAATCTCTCTATAGAGGATAAAAGGAATGAGATGAGTTTGTCCAAGAAGATGCAGTCGGTATCTCTGGAGAGATCTTTCTCGAAGGTAGGATGGCTTCTGTTGGCTTCTTTCATGCCTTTTTCCGTGGGAATGGTGTTGGGAGTTCCTAAAATCGCTCTGGGCAATTTTACCGACTCGGTCTTTTACCTTTCGTATGCGCGGCAGTTCTCGGAATTGGTGCTTCGTTTTGGATTTCCCTATTACGCGACCAGGTTCGGAGGAATTCTCCCTGATGCTCTGAGTGGACAACTCTTTGGAGACATTGCTGGAATCTGGGTCATGAGGTGGTGTCTCGCCGCAGTGGTTTCAGGCACCCTGTTTCTCTGTTTTAAAAAACGCTATGGGATACTGGTTGGTCTACTTGCCTCGGTTATCTGGAGTTTTAACCCGGCAGTGATGCGACTCATGTGCACCACTTATGTCGATTCCACAGCCGTTCCATTCCTAATTCTTGGTGGATGTCTGGTGATTGCGGGATGGGGCGGAAGGTATGGTCTTTTGGTGGCGGGATGTCTCTTTGCACTTGCCGCATCCGCCCATCTTTATGCAGCCTTCGCCCTGATTTTACTGATTCCACTTCTGATTGGGTCGCGTTGGTATGAGGGGTGGAAACGATTCGGGCTTATTGGCTGGGTGGTGATGGGATTCTGCATCACATTCAGTACCGCGTGGCTATGGTACTGGGCTGTTTGGGGGATGCCTTCGCTCTTTGGTCCGACTATTGATCTGATGAGGGATCTGGGTCATGGACAGGCCGCTCAATGGAAGAAACCGACGGCTCTGGCATTACATGAGACGCCTGCATGGTTCGCTCCCTTAGCCCTTGTGATTCCCCTTGGACTGTCAGCGTGGCGAGGATCCTCGCTAGTCCGGGGAGGCGTTCTATCACTCCTATGGAGTATCGGGCTCTTCTGGGGAGGGGATCTCTTTGGGAGTGCCTATGTCCTCTCGATGCCGTTTTACTATTCGTTTCTACTGCCCGCAGTAATTTTGGCGTCGGCTATCCTTTGTGGCGAAGTCGTTAGCATTCAATCTGCGTCATGGCTTAGAGGAATTGCGAGCGCTTCCTTGGCATTGGTGACCATCATTCCAGCCCTTTCCGCTGCTCATAGTCTTGAGCGGATTCCAATAGCTTATGGCGGAGTTGTAGGGGTGCTGTGTCTACTCTTGGTAGCATGGACAAATCTCTCAAAGAGGCTACTAGTCATTCTAAGCGTAGCCGCAATCGGTGCATCCGTCTGGATGACTGCTTCGACTGGGATATTCAGGCAATTTTTGGGGTATTATCAGCCCAAAGATATTCCGGTTCTGGAACTTGCAGCTGCTTTGAGGCGGGAAGTGCCGATGCGTTGGAGCGATACCAAGGTCACGCGTTTTTGGTATGATGATGATTTAGCAAAGGAGGGTTCTTCTGACCGCAGAATGATCGGATCGTTCTGGCTACATACCTTTGGGAAGCTCACCGGTGAGAAAGAAAATCTTGTCCCTTTCACGAGAATAACGGCTCCGAATGCTGAGGCCATTACGATATCAGGTGTGGAAAGGATTGTGATCTTTGACCAAAAGTTGGCAGAGGTGGATCAAGCCTTGAAAACGATAGAAGAGAGTCGATTGCCTTTTGTTCTCACAAAGAGAATCACGCTTCATGCAAAAAGCGATCCAGTCAGGGTGCTCGAGGTAGCAGTCCTCGAGCGGCAGGGGATGGAAAAGCGTGGTGAGTTTAAGGCGGTTGAACTCAGCGGAATTCGCTGCGGAGGACATGAGAAGCTTCAACTGGAAGGCGGGAAGGCCCGACTGACGATGAGCTCCAATAAATGGTGGAACCAAGCTAAGTTGCCACTGCCATCCATGAAGCAGGGGGATCGACTGCGTGTGAAGGCAAACATCGAGTCAGGACGGGTTCGTTTCATTCTTGGCGATGAAGATTTGCAGTTTGAAGAACACGCGGATCGATGGCCCTCAAATGGTACCCAGGAGATGGTACTCATGGCACCGATGGATCTGCCTCATCCAGAGCTGGGTATGAGAAGCCTTTATCCGAATCACTCGCAGAGCCGTCTTCTGTTGGAAGAAATCGGGATTGAGAGAGCTACCCCATAAATCCGATGCCTGCCGCACCCTTGCTCATCACTGCGTCATTCGACCCGGGAAAGACTCCGCAAGTTGCATTGCGTAATGTGGAGGATCGTATTCGATGTCATATGGAGGGATTGCTTGCCTGGCTCAAGGATCCAGGGATAGGGCGCATTGTCTTTGCAAAAAATTGCCGTGTGCAGATCCGGAAAGAAGTACTTCTGAATGTGGCTGTGGAGCACGGAAAGGAATTGGAATTTCTACAGGCAGACCCTTCGCCGAGAACAGTCCTTCAAGGTAAAGGGTTTGGCGAAGGCGACCTTATCCGGCAGGTGCTGGAGAAAAGTGCAATTCTGAAAGATGCCGACGAATTTATTAAGGTAACCGGAAAGCTCTATGCGCCAGGTTGGGAAAAGGTTTTCTGCGGTTCGGGAGATGGGGAATTCTATGATGCAGCCTCTCAGTCGACAAAACCAAACCTCCGCTCATGGACCAGACCACTCTATCGCCATGAAAACGGCGGCTGTTTCATGTGTTTTCTCAAAAGGAGGATCAGGGTCCCATGGGAATTTGTAGCAGCTGCGCCGCTTGGTTGGATCGACACCAGGATCTATATTGTGAAAAAGGAGTTCTACCGGAAGAATCTACTGGGATCACACCGGAGGGTCCAAGATTCCTTAAACTATACATTGGAAAATGCTTTTTCGGATGACTTGAGATTTTTTAATGATATTCGCAGAATTCGAGAAGCTCCTGTAATTATTGGTATTTCCGGAAGTCTTTCCACGGAGGCGGGAAGTTTTAGTAAGGAGATCCATCAGCAGGCGAAGAACCTTACGGATGTGGTATTGAACGTTGCAGCTTTTTAGAGGAATTAATCACTTAGAGGGATGCGGTGATGGACACTATTCCCACGATTGGGCAGTCTCCTTTGATGAAAGATGGCGTCAAATATGAATCTTTTCCTAAAGAGAGTGCGGCAGCTAATGCTTCTAAAAGTCAAAAAAGAACACCAGTTTACCAAGCTTAAATGATTTCCCTGCGTTATCGATCTGACATAGATGGCCTGAGGGCAGTGGCAGTGC
>DAISZK010000059.1:0-12663 GCA_036824855.1 Chthoniobacterales bacterium
AGAAAGACACGGGGCCCGGATTCCGCAGGGAGGCGGGGGGAGGTGGCTCCGGAGTTCGCGAAAACTTTGCCGCAGAGCATGCTGCTTGTCCCGCAGCTTTTGCCAAGTCCGTGTCGCTAAGCCCAAAGAAGTCGTCGATGGAAGGACCCTTTGCGACCTCAAGACGGATATTCCTTCCGGCCACGCAGCCCGAAGAAGGGGTAGGAGGGATGGTCAGGACAATCTTCGCTCCGCCTATACCGCAGGAGGTCATGATCTGGTTTACAGCAGTCTTGGCACCTTTCAGTGAGGGAACTCCAAGGGGGGAGAGATCACTGTTGGTGCTGTAGAGGGCTCCGAGTCAAATCTCGTCAGGCGATGACTGGAGAAGCATGGCGGTAGCAATGAAGAGGGAGGTGTAAAGATAGATGGACCTCATGGTGGCAAAGAAGCATTCACTACAGGAGGGATTTTCTGTTTTTCAATACGAGAAGCTGGTGAGTGAAGAAGGTGCTTTCAGATTTCAAAGGGCATGGATTGTCAATGAGAGTTCCATTGTGTACTTGTAGTGATCGTCAGCTTGTAAAGCTGACGTAAAAAAGACCCCGTAGTTCAACGGATAGAATAGGAGTTTCCTAAACTCTAGATGGTGGTTCGATTCCACCCGGGGTCACCAGATTGTTGTTTTCTAGTTCCCGCTCTACTGGTGTTTTTAACTATCACAATACGTGGCAAGATAATGTAGATCTAAGTTATGCTTGACGCATATAACAATGGAATCTTCTGGATAAAACGCTTCTCATTGCCACGAGTATCGGCGGCCGGCAAGAGGTCTATCAGGCAGGAGGAAGCAATCACTTCACCATGAGTGAGATTTTTCGTCCGCTTCATGCCACGGCCAATATGAGCAAGATGACTTATCTGCCCGCCTTTGTGGTGTATGGTGCCTCTGACGAGAAGCAACTCACCGAAGCAGCCCTCTGATATGTCAACCTCATCCTAAAGCCGAGGGCCTAGGATATTCCTAGGAGAGGGTTTCTAAACTCATCTCAATTCACTTCAAAAAGACTGATCTCGAGAGAGATCAGCCTTTTTTTAATCTCTTGCTTCAAACACAAGTTCACTCGCCGCCTCTTCGCCGGATTCGATCTCTGGGAGTATGCCTTTGCTCCGGTAGATCGGTCGGATGGCATCACGAAGTTGCTCCAGTCCCAAAAAGAAGATTCCTGCCCCTGTGATACAGGCTGCTCCGCCCATCACAAGGGTGAGGGGAGCACCGAGATGCTCGGAGAACCAACCTGACATAAGGCTGCCGATCGGGGCTGTGCCCATGAAGGCCATCATGTAGAAGCTCATGACACGGCCCCGCTTGTCGTTGTCGACGATCGTCTGGAGGATCGTATTGCTGGAGGCCATCTGAATCATGAGTCCTGCGCCTCCCACGAAGAGGAAGAGCATGGAGAGCCAGATGACGCGTGAGAGGGCGAATCCAATTACGCCGAGGGCGAAGACGGTCACGGCTGCAGGAATCACAATCCCAAGACCGCGTACGCTCTTCCGTCCAGCGAGCCAGCCGGCACCAACGAGTGCTCCGGCTCCCGCCGAGCTCATGAGGAGTCCGAGGGTATGTGGTCCTCCTTTCAGGATGCTTCCGGCAAAAAGCGGGACAAGCGTTGCGTACGGAGTGCCGAACAGACTGGTGATCGCCAGCAGGGTGATGATGCTGCGAATTGGCCCGGGGCGTGAAACGGTATGCCAACCCTCTAGGAGATCGGTGAGGGCGCTTCCACGGGGAGGACGTACCGTTCCCCCTGGCTTGATCGTCATGGCGAGGAAGGCGGCGATCACAGCGAGGAAGCTGCAGCCATCGATGAAGTAGCACCATCCCTCACCGTAAGCTGCAATAACCACGGCTCCGATGGCGGGCCCCAGGAAGCGCGCGGCATTGAACATCGTGGAGTTCAACGCGATGGCATTCCCGATGTCCGCCTTGTTCTCGATCATTTCGATCACGAAAGATTGCCTCATCGGAATATCAAAGGCGGTGATCATGCCGTTCAGCAGATTCAGGATGATGAGTCCTGTTACCGAGGCATGACCGCTGAGGGTCATGGCCGCTAGCGCAAAGGACTGAATCATTGAGAGTGACTGAATCAGGACAAGGGCGCGTTGTTTGTTCACCCGGTCGACCAGGATTCCGGAGAAGGGCCCGAGGATAAACATGGGGATCTGTCCCGCGCAGGTCACCACGCCAAGCATCAGGGAAGAGCCGGTTAGTCTGTAGACGAGCCATCCGGTAGCCATATTCGTCATCCAGGTACCGCAGAGGGAGACGATCTGTCCGAGGAAGAAGAGGCGGAAATTTCGGGAGTGAAGGGCCCTTCCCATACGCTTGAACCATCCCCGGATTCCCTCAGTGTTTGCCGCTGAATCGGGGGGACCGGGGTTGTGGTGACGACTCATGCCCATCAGTTAAGTTTTGCAGAACACCCTACTCAGGTAAAGGGAGGGGCAAATCATCCTAGTGCGGATTTTCCTTCAAGAAGCGATCATAGGGTGAAGGCACTTTGCTGAGGCGTCTGTACAAACAACCAATTTGCTTCTTTTCAGGAAGTTCAGAGTGATCAGGGCAACAAAAAAGCCGCTTGAGTGAACAAGCGGCTTTAGAAGCATAAAAAAAGAACCTCCATCGGATAACGCAGCCTCGAGAATACCCCCCGATACCTCGCGGCTGCGTTACTTCTCCGAGGAGATGTTTTTACGATAAGCTATACTGATCGTCATGCAAAGACTTCTTTGTTACAATTTCGACAGATTAGACAGTCGTAGTAACCTCCCCTTGTAACCTCCATTTGTGCACTTCTCTTCAACCGATCTGATTACCTGGTACGTAGTCTTTGTTTTCTCACTCGTGGCCCACGAAGCCGGTCATGCCTTTGTCGCTTGGAAGCTGGGAGATGCCACGGCCTTCGCCGGGGGACAGGTCACCTTGAATCCGATACCTCATATGAAGCGGGAACCGATCGGTACCATCGTGCTTCCACTCTTAAGCTTTGCCACTCAGGGATGGATGATCGGTTGGGCAAGTGCTCCAATCAGCCGCTTCTGGGCACTCACGTTTCCAAGGCGTTCCGCACTGGTTGCGGCAGCGGGTCCGCTGGTCAACCTGATCATCCTTCTCACGGCCCTGATTGCAATCAGGGTCTCTCTTACCGAGGGTTGGTTTACTCATCCCATGGGGAGCGTGATGAGGCTTCAAGGGATCGTCATCGGTGCCAAGCCAGGATTTGAAATGATCGCCGCCCAGGTCCTAAGCATCACCTACTCGCTCAATATCATTCTCTTTTTCTTCAATCTCATCCCCGTTCCCCCATTGGATGGGGCTTCGATTCTCAAGCTGATCCTTCCTTCGGCGCTTCAGCAACCTTATGCACGACTCCTTGCTACGCCTGGAACTGCTATGATGGGTCTTATCGCGGCATGGATCCTTTTTCCCAAGGTCTTTGCCCCATTGCTCCGCCATGCCGTTGAATTGCTCTATCGATGAGGATGCGGATGGTAAACATTCCACGGGTAATGTTTTGAGAGGGTGCTAGGCTACGCCAATGAGTCATGACGCTGCATTTGAACTCGTCACCCTGAAGGGCGGGGGACGCAGCATCCGCTCCAAAGCTCATGGGGAGACCATGCATATCGGCACCGATCCAAGGACGGAGCCGCTTGAACTTCATGTCAGCCAGCAGCGTCTTGCGGAACGGGTTAGTGAGTGGAACGGGCCTGCCCCGTTCGTGATCTGGGATATCGGGCTTGGGCCTGCTGGCAATGCCATCACTGCAATCGAAGTCATCAGGGAGGTGCTCGGCGGGAGGAACGTCCCGGTAGAGATTCATAGCTACGAGATCTCGACCGATGTGCTGGAGTTTGCCTTGGATCATGCCGCCGAACTCGAATACTTGAATGGTTGGGAGACAAGTATTCGTGAACTTCTCAAGCATGGTACTGCTTTCCCGTCTCCCTCGATCACTTGGCGACTGCATCGGGGAGATTTCTCCAGACAGCCTCATGATGCGCTCGCCCCCTCTGTGATCTTTTTTGATCCTTACTCGCCGGCACGAAACTCTGAGATGTGGAATCTGGAGACCTTTCGATTGATGTGGGAAGCAGTGAGTGCTCCTGACGCCCCCGCCTGCACGATGACCAACTACACCCGCTCAACTTCCGTCCGCGTGACGATGCTTTTGGCAGGTTGGTTCGTCGGCACGGGTGTTCCCACTGGGGAGAAGGAAGTGACCACAATGGCGTCAAACCGTCTCGATCTTTTGAAGGAGCCACTCGATGCCGCATGGCTGGCCCGAGTCCGCTCCTCGACCAATGCGGAACCGATGCGTGGTCGCAACAATGAGCGTGGCCCTATCTCACCAGAGGACTACGCGCGTCTTATCGCCAATCCGCAGTTTCAAGGTCTGCGCTGAGTAACTTCTTCTCGAGGATTCTCGTTGAGTGCCTTGTCTGGGAGGGTGTCATCATCTAAAAAGCTTCCGATGAAACTTTTTCTTACTCAGATGATTCTTGCTGGTTCCTTGGTGGCTGCTCCTCTCGAGCAGATATCATTTCGTACTATTGACGGGAAAGAGACTTCCCTGAGCCAGTATGCAGGAAAGGTAGTCCTGATCGTTAATGTGGCCTCCCATTGTGGAAATGCTCCTCAGTACGCAGCCCTGGAAAAACTCTACCGAGATCATGCCACTGAGGGTTTGGTGATTCTCGGCTTCCCCTGCAATGACTTCGGAGCACAAGAACCCGGAAGCAATGATGAGATCAAGGCCTTCTGCACCAGCAAGTACGAGGTGACCTTCCCCATGATGGATAAGATCCATGTCAAAGGATCGGATCAATCCCCTCTTTACGCTGCTCTTACTGGGCCTGAATCAAAGTTCCCTGGTGATGTGAGGTGGAACTTTGGGAAGTTCCTGATTGGTCGGAATGGAGAGGTGCTGGCGAGGTTTGAACCAAGCATGAAACCCGATAGCCCCGAAGTTCTAGCGGCTATCAATGCGGCATTAAAAGCCCCTTCGCAGAAGTAGTTTCGGTCTTGTGATTTAAGCCAAGACGTTCCTGTCGAGATTCCTGTAACTGAGTGCCTCGAGGAGATGATCGGGAGCTATGGAAGGGCTGTCGGCTAGGTCGGCTATGGTGCGTGCGACTTTCAGGATCCGGTCGTAGGCCCGGGCGCTGAAGTTCAGATCGGTCATGGCGTTCTTGAGAAGTTCGTTTCCACGATCATCCAGACGGCAGTGTTCCTTGAGTTGGGCATGGCTCATGCGGGCATTGCAGGTTGTTCGCTTGGATGTCCTTGATTTGGCAAAACGCTCAGTCTGAATCTCCCGGGTCTTGACGATCCTGGATCTGATGGACGTCGAAGACTCTGCCGGAATGTTGTCCGAGAGTTCCTTGTACTCGACAGCAGGGGCCTCCACATGCAGATCAATGCGGTCAAGAAGTGGTCCTGAGATCTTCTGGCGATAGCGCTCCACCTGACCATGTGCGCAGCGGCATTCGCGCTTAGGATCACCATAATAGCCGCAGGGGCATGGATTCATTGCGGCGACCAACATAAAGGCTGAAGGAAAAGTCATTGTGCCCGATGCTCTCGAGATCGTTACTTTGCCATCCTCAAGAGGTTGTCTCAGAACTTCCAGAGTGGAGCGGTGAAACTCTGGTAACTCATCGAGGAAGAGTACTCCATGATGAGCGAGGCTAACTTCT
This sequence comes from Chthoniobacterales bacterium, assembly GCA_036824855.1. GTDB lineage: Bacteria > Verrucomicrobiota > Verrucomicrobiia > Chthoniobacterales > UBA6821 > UBA6821. The sequence continues at coordinate 5,746 of DAISZK010000059.1, forward strand.
CCAGGGGTGATATTGCTTGTTCCCCCGAGGAGTCCAATATCCGAAATCGTGTGATGGGGATCACGGAAGGGACGCCTGCCGACAAGTGCTTCAGAGGGAGAGAGAAGACCGCAGACAGAATGAATTTTCGTCGACTCGATGGCCTCCTCAAGGGACATCGGTGGCATAATGCTGGGGATGCGTTTTGCGAGCATCGACTTCCCTGATCCCGGAGGCCCGAGAAGCAGGAGATTGTGCCCTCCAGCTACAGCCACTTCGATTGCACGCTTCACCTGGTGCTGTCCCTTAACCTCTGAGAAATCAATCTCGAACGATTGCTCCTGTCCCTCCAGAAGCAGGGCATCGCCTGCAACTGCTGTCAGTTCCGATGCTTTGCTCAAGAACTCGTATGCTTCGCGGAGGTTTTTTACACCATAGACTTCGATCCCTTGGACGACGGAGGCCTCTCTCACATTTGCGAGGGGAAGGATTACAGCCTTTCTTCCCCGTGCGCGTGCTTCCAGAGTGAGCGGAAGTGCCCCCTTGATGGGACGCACCTCTCCGGTCAGAGCGAGTTCGCCTGCGACAACGCATCGTGAAAGTCGTGGAAGATCTTCTTCCTTGTCGGTCGCAATCATGCCAAGAGCTATCGGAAGATCGAAGCTCGGCCCCTGTTTTTTGATATCCGCCGGGGCCAGATTCACGGTGGTGCGTTTGCGTGGCCAGCGGTATCCACTATTCGAAAGGGCCGCGATCACGCGGTCCTTACTTTCCTTCACTGCCGTGTCAGGAAGTCCTACCACGATGATTGAGGGTTCGCCCGGGCCCGTGTTGACTTCGATCTCGATTTCGGTGGCGTCAATGCCGACGACAGCTGCGGAAAAAACACGGGTGATCATGATGGAACTTCATAAAACCAGTCGCACTTGTCCGACAGCTTGTAAACCGACGATGCGATTTATGAAAAGATTTCGAACGCACGCGAAGCGGGGTTTGTCAAATGAGCAAAAGGAAACAACAACCCAACACACACCATGAACTACGAAGACTCAGACTCAGGATTCCAACTCTACCTGCGGCAGATTGCCCAGTACCCACTCCTAACACCTGCTCAGGAAATCACCCTTGCAGCCAAGATCAAGAAAGGGAACAAGGCGGCCGAAACGGAAATGATCCGTGCAAATCTTCGCCTCGTGGTGAAGATCGCACGTGATTATGCCAATCTGGGGTTGCCACTCCTTGACCTGATCTCGGAGGGAAACATCGGCCTGATGAAGGCTGTCGAGCGTTTCGATCCTGCGAAGGGAGGAAAGCTTTCCACCTATGGATCCTGGTGGATCAAGCAATCGATCAAGAGAGCACTAGCTAACCAGGGGAAGACAATTCGACTTCCGGTCCATTTGGTCGATAAGATCGCAAAGATTCGTCGTGTCGGTGCCGGACTCAGTGATGAGCTTGGCCGTGAGGCTACCGACGAGGAAATTGCCGAGGAGGTAGGCATGGATGCCGGCAAAGTCACCATGCTGAAGCAGGCTGCTATTCGTCCCGCATCGCTGGATGCCCCTGTGGGTGATGACGACTCCACGGAATTTGGCGAGATGGTAGGCGACCAAGCAGCTGTCGATCCCTTTGAGAATCTGAGTGATAAGAATATGCAGATGGAGATTGGCGACCTTCTTTCCCAACTGGATGAACGTGAGCGGAGGATCATCGGTGCCAGGTTCGGACTCGATGGGAATGAACCGATCACTCTGGAAGAAGTAGGTGTGAAATTCGGGGTGACCCGTGAACGCATCCGCCAACTCCAGAACATTGCTCTGAGCAAGATGAGGAAAGCGCTCGCGAAACGTGAGCGTGTCACTCCAGAGCATTATCTGTCCCAGGCTGCGTAGTTTTGGGGATGGGTAATAGGGGATGGGGAGGGAGGCCTCCCCATGATCCTTACTTTAAAGCCCTTGCCACTTAGCCGTTTCCCTTCAGTCTATGCAAAAGTCCGCCATGACGATGGCGGGTTGACTCGTTTCTGACGGCCATGCCGAGTGCTTTCTTCTGACCGACGAGCACGACCATGCGCTTTCCTCTGGTAACTCCTGTGTAGAGTAGGTTCCTCTGCAGGAGGAGATACTGCTGCATGGCTAGGGGAATCACGACCACGGGAAACTCCGAGCCCTGGCTCTTGTGGATCGTGATGGCATAGGCCAACTCCAGTTCATCGAGTTCATTGAACTCGTAGGCCACTTCCCGCTTTCCAAAGCGAACCATAACCTGCTTTTCCTCCCCGTCCATGGAGCGGATGCGTCCGATGTCCCCGTTGAAGACCTCCTTATCATAGTTATTGGAGGTCTGGATGACCTTGTCGCCGACACGAAAGAGACTCCCGTAGGCCTGATACTCATCCCGGTATTCGCTGCGAGGGTTTAGAGCTGATTGCAGTCTCAGATTGAGTTCCTTGATGCCGAGGCTTCCACGATGCATGGGACTGAGAATCTGAATTCCCTCAATCGGGTCGACTCCGAGATGTTTCGGCAATCGGTCACGAACCATCGAGACCAAGGTCGCGGCGCATTCCTCGGGATCCTCGCGGTCGATGAAGACAAAGTCGGAATCTTTCGGGGCCTCGATGATGTCGGGAATCTCGCCACGGTTAATGGCATGGGCTCCACTAATGATCCGGCTATCTCCGGCCTGACGGAAGATCTCCTTGAGATGAACCACCGGAATCATTCCACTGCGGATAATGTCCCCGAGAACCAATCCCGGTCCGACGCTGGGGAGCTGATCGGCATCTCCTACCAGAATCAGTCGAGCTTTGCGGGGCAGGGCATCCAGGAGTCTGCTCATGAGTGGGACGTCGACCATGGAGACCTCGTCGACGACAACCACATCACCTTCCAGGGGATTGGATGCATTGCGTTGGAAGCCGCCCCGTGCCGGCTGAAACTCGAGCAAACGGTGAAGCGTTGAGGCCTCTAGGCCCGTGGCTTCCGCCATCCGTTGTGCTGCCCGACCAGTCGGTGCTGCAAGGATACACTTCAGTTTCTTGGCGGTGAGAATCTTTAAGAGGGACTGGACCAGTGTGGTCTTGCCGACGCCTGGTCCTCCGGTGATGACGACCGCACGGCTGCGCAAGGCTACTTTGAGAGCGTCATGCTGGCTGGGGGAGAGTTTTCGTCCCGTTTTTCCCTCGACCCAGTGAATCGCTTTTTCCGCATCGATCGAGGGCTCAGGCTCTTTTGCTTCGGCGAGGCGCTTAAGTTGTCGAGCGATCCTTTCCTCCGCGTCGCGGAGGAGGGGCATGAAGATCATCTCCTCCCCTTCGATCCTTTCGGAAAGGATCTTTTCATCCTTGAGATGCCGCTCGAATGCCTGAGCAACGATCTCTTCATTAACTTCCAAGAGACGTGTTGCCCCCTCCAGGAGGTCTCGACGAGGCAGAGCACAGTGACCTTCGGTCGTCGCCTGATCGAGCAGATGCTCCAGCGCAGCCCGAGCACGGAGTAGTGAGTCTGCCTCCAGGCCAAGTTTCTCCGCAACGCTATCCGCGGAGTGGAAACCGATCCCGTGAATGTCTCGAGCCAATTGGTAGGGATCGGCCCTGATCATCTCGACCGCCTCCTCGCCGTAGGACTTGTAGATCCGAACGGCACGGTTTGTTCCCAGTCCATGGGCATGGAGAAAGAGCATGATATCGCGTACCACCTTTTGTTCAGCCCAGGCCTCCTTGATACGTTGGCGCCGCTCTGTGCCGATACCCTCCACCTCCTGGAGACGCTTAGACTGGTTCTCGATGATGTCGAAGACATTCACCCCGAACTTTTTCACGAGCTTCGTGGCATAGACGGGCCCGATTCCCTTGATCATTCCGCTCCCGAGGTATTTCTCGATTCCTTCCAGAGAGGTTGGAGGCTGGGTCTTGAGATGATGAGCCTTCAGCTGGATACCATGGTCGCGGTCTTTCTCCCAGGTTCCCTGGGCGGTGATCCATTCGCCGGGAGCCACAGAGGGGAGGGAACCGAGAACGGACACCGGTTCCTTGCGCCCCTGGACCTTGACCTTAAGGATGCAGAATCCGGTCTCTTCGTTGTGGAAGGTCACGCGTTCCACCTGACCGCTCAGGGCATCGTCCGGACCGCCGGGGACAGGTTCATTGTCCGGCTTCTTCCGGAAGGGGCGGCGGCGGTTCATCGAATCTTCTTGAAGGGATGGGGATTTGGAGGATTTTGGCAGAAACGATGAGTGAATTGAAAACAACGCTCCTGATCTTCCTTATTCTTCTTCCAGCCTTGTGCTGCATTCAAGCAGTCGATGCTCAGACTGTCGAAAACGGATATGGAATGGTACGTGGCCCCGGTTATGCCTTCACGCTCAAGGCCCCCTCGGGTTGGGTGATCGATGCAGCCAGTGGGGTGGATCAGGGCCTTCCCGCAGTTTTCTATCCGCAAGGTGGCAGCTGGTCCGAGAGTCCAACTGTGGCATATGCACGAGCCCGTCCGAGAACGAAAGCTGTCTCGAGCATCGAGGGGGCAGTACAGGCTGCGATCGATACCCTGCGGGCCCAGGGCAATCCATACTACAACGCCAAATTCCTTAAGACCATCAAGAGCGACGATGGGAAGGAGGGGATGATCTACCGATTCAGTGGATCCAAGACCGGTGATATGGAGGCGACGGCCTATTTCCTGGAGAAGCGGACGATTGATTTCGTGACCTTGAGTTGCCGTTCCGAAAAGGTCTTTGAGGCATCCCTTTCAGCCTTCGAGCAACTCGCTGCCTCCTATTCGTTTCAGGCGGACAAAATCCCTGTTGATCCGAACAAAAAGGGATTCTTCCAAGAGGGAACTCCGAAGGATTAGCCGGATGTTCCTTCGAGAACAAACTCCCGCCACTCCTGCGGACGGTGAAAATCCCTTACAGGATGGGGTGACGTGCTGGAAATAATGGGAGGCCGACCTTCTGCCACATCATAACGGCAGCAACTGACTCGGATCCGTTCTCCTGAAGAGCCTTCCAGAGGAATGGAAAAACGAGCCATCCATCCTGTAACAGTCAGTTCCGCAGAGGCCTTGAAGGGGGCCTCCGTGAAGAAGTCCTCGATCTTGTGAAACCCCGAACGCACTCCGGCCACGCCTCCGAGATCAGGATATTCCAGAGCCAGTGTGCATCCGTTCGGTGAGAGTTGGAATTCACGGTAGGACTCATCGCCGATTCGCTGTACGAAAAGTTCAGCTACATCGCCATGCTCCCAGAGTCGTTGTCCATGTGATGTTGCAGTGGTGTGAACATTGCAATCGTTGAAAACAGCTGTGACCTCAAGGATTCCATCCTTCCAGAGGAACTTGGCCTGACCTGGCTGGTATCCTGGTTCGATCTCCGGCAACCAGGACTGCGTGAGGGGAAGCTCCATCATGCAGGATACCTAGTGAGGTATGAGGGAAACGACCTTTTCAGCCTGCTTGAGGTGTATACCAAGGTGGAAGCCAAACATGCAATGCCACTTATGAGCATCGAATGATCCGAAAACAGGGTGGGGCGTTTCGCTAGTGCCTCGGAGCGGAGGCAAGGTTTTCACCATTGTCAGATAGTCGTCGATTGATCGGTGGAAGATTGCCACCTGTTCAGGCCCCGAGAGCCCCTTCGGTAACACGTCGATCTTGGGATTAATGAGTGAAGCACCCGAGGGTTCCTTTCCAAGGGCTAGAGACTCTACGGTGGAACCAATGCTTCGATTGACGATCGCGTTGTGCTCCATAATCTGGAAGACCGACCACTCTCTCATCTCAGGATCGACTCCGATCATCGGGGGAACGGTGACCTGTTTGCTACTCGATTCCACTCCGAGCTGTTCGGCTATTTTCAGATAAGCATCAGCATTGCAGCGGATCAACTGTGAGGCTTTTTCTCGTGAAGTCAGGACGAACTTGGTGCGTATGGCTGCTTTGACTAAAGGATTGCTCATGCCAAAGAATTAATATGGAACTCAGGGGCTCAAGAAGAGACAAATAAAAGTGCATGACCATTAAGGAACCCGACTTCATTGATCTCTCAACCCCGACAAGCCCGATGCGTGTCCATCGCTTCATTCCTCAAGAGGGAATCTGGCCTGCCGTGATTCTCTATTCTGAAATTTACCAGATGACGGGGCCGATTTCCCGATTGGCGGCGCGTCTTGCCTGTGAGGGATTCGAAGTTCTTGTTCCAGAGGTCTACCATGAGTACGAGGCTCCCGGTACTGTCCTCAGCTATGACAAGGAGGGGACTGATCGCGGAAATTTCCTTAAATTCGAGAAACCGATTTCCGCTTTCGATTCCGATTCCAAGACTCTGATAGATTCCCTTCTCAATCGTCCCGAGTATCGATGGAGGGGCGTGGGAACGATCGGCTTCTGCCTCGGAGGACATCTCGCTTTCCGTACGGCTCTGGATACCCGAGTGGTGGCTTCAGCCTGCTGGTTCCCGACCGATATCCATTCCGCCACACTTGGGAAGGGGCAGAGTGATGACACGCTCGCACGTAGCGAAGAGATCACGGCAGAACTCCTTCTCATCTTCGGCCGTCAGGACCCCCATGTCCCTGCCGAGGGGCGCCGCAAAATCTACGACTATCTCACCGAGAAAGGTAGGAACTTCACCTGGCATGAGTTCAATACTGCCCATGCTTTCGCTCGCGATGAAGGGATCCGCTACGACGCGGCGGCTACTAGGATTGGATGGGAGTTAACCCTAGAACTCTTCAAACGAAAGCTGACTTAGACTCGGGGCAGGCTTTTTCGATCGATTGATCCATGGTGCAAGCCGCTCGGCGGGTCACACGCTGGTAACCTTCGAGAAGGCTGCCAAAAAAACTCCCGGGCACCAAGGTGATGTGACGATGGACGGCACGACCTTTTTATCCGTTTCTCTCCTCATTCTTGAGTTCCTGAGTTCCAGATAAAATCTGCA
>DAISZK010000060.1:0-11901 GCA_036824855.1 Chthoniobacterales bacterium
ACCCTACATCGCTCTCCAGAAGCCTTCTCGGCAAGTCGCCGATATCACGGTTGAGGAAACCGTCTCCGCTTTTGCCGAACTGCAGAGAACCATGGGATCCGGACTTGGATTGGAGCTATTAGCCTCCTAGTTCCGTGCGCGTCGCCTGGCCTCTCGGCTGTTGGCGTGACCTCCCTGACTCCACCAAGCAGTTGCGGGGGCGGGTGTCTTTTCCAAGGCCTTAGTGTTAGATTTGGAATTGGACTTCGACGGATGTTTCTTTCCGGGCAATCGTTTGGCAGCTTTCCCGGCTTCGATCTTCCGATACATCTCCAGGCGGCAGTTGAACCCCCCGAGATCGACCGTCTTCTGGTATTCCCTCTGCAACGTTGGATCCGTGGGTTCGGTGCGCAGAGGATTCACAAAGACAAGGCGTCCTCCGACGCGCAGAGCGCGGGATGCGGCGGCATAGAGATCGGCAAAAAGCCCCTGCATATCTTTGATACGGACTCGTCGGCCGAGCGGGGGATTCGTGATGATGAGGGAGATGCTCCCTGGAGCGATGGGTGCATCCCTAAAATCACACTCCGTGAAGGAGCTTGTTGTCGTCGAACTCATTCCCTCGATTTTTGCTCCGTCGAAATTAGCCCGGGCAACCTCGATTGCCCTGGGATCCAGATCCGTACCATGGACAGCCGAGACCCCTCCCAGGAGTCCCCGCTCGATGAGTTCCAGTCCTGACCCACAGAAGGGATCCCACACCACTTCGTCATGGCTAAATCCTGCCAGCCGCGCCATGCAAGCAGCCAGTGGCGGGTGCGATGCGGCAGCAATGTCCTCCTGGCGGTAGCCTAGCCTCGGGTCGGGATAGAGCCGTGGGCGAAGTTCGACGACGGATTCCCCTCGGCTAGCTGGCAGGACATCGATCGACCAAGGAGCCTGACGGGCATCATTCAAAATCTCCGGGCAGAGTGCGTAGGCGCGATCGATCACCTGACGAATAGCGCCGCGCTGATGGCCGCGTCCTGCAAGTTCCATCCGGTATCGGGGAGTGCCCTCGGTACCGTGGATCATGAGATCACGGGCGCGCACGGAGGCGATACATCGGGCAAGGGGTTCGACCCACTTTGGCCCCTCCTCTCCGCTCACCGTTCCGAGCGGAAATGCCACAGTCGCAAAGCTGCGGATTCGGTAGAGCGTTGCTAACTTGAACTCCTTGAGCGGTTTCAGCGTCACGCAGCCAGGCTTGGCTGATTCGATCAGCCATTCCATCGGGGAGAGTTTTTCCTCAGCCTCCGCGCGGACGAATTCCTCGAGTCCACGACGGCACCGCAGGAGCACCCGCATTTCTGAGTCCCCGCGGCGGAGGGGAAGCCATGCGTCCAGAAGGACGCCCTCGGCATCCTCGTTGCGCGAGACACCCGCCTTCACCTTCTGCACCGTGATAGCCGGCAGGGCGATTCCCTCTTCGATCATCTCGAGCGTTGCCTCGCCGCCAACCTTCTCCAAGGCACGGCCGAGATGGCGCATCTCGCGGCCCTCTTTCTGCACACCCACATTCTTGAGAAGGGAAAGCATCTCCCGTTCCCCTTCGTCCCCGGCACCGATCTTCGGGAGTGCGGTGAGGGCGTAGCGGCGGATCTTCTCCTGCGGATCCTTAAGCAAGGTAATCAGCCATCTGCGCACAGCGGTCTTTTCCTCCTCGGTGCCAAATCGGGAAAAGATCATCCCGACCGCCCGGATCACGGCCACGCGCTCCAGACGCTCTCTGGGAGTTGCCGTGTTGAAGCGTGCTACTTCGGCTTTCCAGAGTTCCTCCTTGGGAAGATCGCGCAGTTGCTTGTAGAGATCTTGATCCGACTTCATCGCGGTATCATGCCTACTTAAGCAGCAGATCCGAGGTTTAATCGATTGGAGAGCATAGCCTTCCTTCATTTGTTTCCTTCAAGTTCTTTTGGACTCGGATCGGATCCCACCCTACAAAAGAGGCACACCTCATGAAGCGATTCCTTCCTCTTCTGGCCGTGCTGCTTGTGTCGGCCTGCACTTCCCACCTGCAGCAGAAAGAGAACTTCCTGCGCGAAGCCGGCTTCCTAGCAGTTAGGCCGACAACGCCTAAGCAAATCGCGAAAGTCCAGGCGCTCCATCCTGGAAAGATCACACAGATTACCCGCAAGGGACATACGCTGTACGTCTTCTCGGATCCCAGCAAGCATCTGCTCCTTCTTGGAGGTACGACCCAGTTTGAGCACTATCAGCAGATCCTGTACAAAAAGCAGGTCGATCCAGCGATCGAGAATCACGCCTTTGACAAGGCTCTTGAGTATGACGACTACGCCTGGGGCGGCATGATGGGCCCCTACTTCGGCATGCCGATGTTCTATTAAACCACCACCACTCCATGAAACGCCTCTTCCACCACCTCCCGCTCCCTGCCCTCCTGCTCCTTGCGCTAGTTATGCCGGCGTGCGCCTCACACCTGCAGAAGAAGGAGAGCTTCCTGACTCAAGCCGGCTTTCGTGCGGTCAAGCCGACAACCCCCGAGCAGATCGCCCACTTCCAATCTCTGCCTTCCGGCCACATCCGCCACGAAGAGCGGAATGGTAAAACCCTCTGTATGCTGGCCGACAGCTCCAAGAACCTCCTGCTGGTTGGCGGCGAGGCCGAGTACGCAAAATACCAGGAGATCCTCTACTCCAAGGAAGTGGAGCCGGGTAAGAAAGCGGACAAGATCACCAAGGGGATCGTTAACATCTGGGATCAGGGCTGGGGATCCGTCCTCGGCTCCATGGTCCCACAATAGCCGCACCACGCTTCTCACCTACATGAGCGTACCCCGCATCCTGGCCTTCGGAGGAAGTCTCCGTAAGGATTCCTACAATCAGAAACTCGCGGCTATCGCTGCCGAAGGGGCACGCGAAGCGGGTGCCGAGGTCACACTGATTGAGTTACGTGATTTTCCGATGCCACTCTTTGACCAGGATCTCGAAGCTGAAATCGGCAAGCCCGCGGAGGCCAAACGCCTCAAGGAACTCTTCCTCTCGCATCAGGGACTAATCATCGCCTCTCCGGAATATAACAGCGGCTACTCCGCCGTTCTGAAGAATGCCATCGACTGGGTCTCGCGCGGTGACAGCCCCGACGAGCCACCGATCTCCGCACTCGCTGGAAAGAGCGCCGTCATCATGGCGACCTCACCCGGTGGACTCGGTGGACTGCGCGGCTTGGTTCCCCTGCGGATACTCCTCGGCAATCTCGGCATCACCCTGCTCCCCGACCAGATCGCCATTCCTTCCGCCTATCATGCCTTCGGTCCCGATGGCCACCTCACGGATCCCAAGCAGGAGGCGGCAGTGAAAGCCCTTGGGGCGATGCTGGCTGAGCAGTTGAAGAAAGTGTTAGCGTGACCATGAGTCAGGCTTGGATCTACCTCCTGCTAGCGGGTCTCTTTGAAATCGGGTGGCCCGTCGGGCTAAAAATGGCTGAGACGCCCGGGAGGGTTGCCCTAGGAGTTCTGATGGCCATCACGTGCATCTCATTAAGCGGTTGGATGCTTTGGATGGCCCAGAAAAGCATCCCCATGGGGACAGCCTACGCCGTCTGGACCGGGATAGGCGCTTCGGGAGCTTTCATCTTGGGAATCCTGATCTACGGCGATCCTCCGGCTCTGTTGAGATTCCTCGCCGTGCTGTTGATCCTCTCGGGAGTTATCCTGCTTAAATTGGCCCATTAGCATTTCTCCAAAACGGACCTTCCCTCGACCGTCGTTCTCGATGGAACGACCTATGATATCTACACCTTCGAGAACGGCTCGAATGGCTATACGAAGTACCTCAAATGCCTCTTCTACGTCGTCTGTGATGTCGCCACGCTTGGCATCACCGAGGTCATCTTTACCCCAGTAGAGAGCGCCCTGCGCAAACGCGCCAAGGCCTACAGGGTCTCTTACGACTCAAACGGCGACGTCAATAGCGTCAAAGTGCTGAGGTGGTAAGGGGTCTGTCGGCGCAGCTCAAGAAACAGCTCGGTTGATTCCGGTCTGGACAGGAATCTGCAACCTCACGCATCTCCGCATGGGGCATGATTTCCAGGGTCGTTTATCGAAGGGAGACGTTGCTCAAGAGTCGGAAGAGAGGCTCATTAATGAAGAAGTTCGACTTCCCCCTCCTCTCTTTTCGGAGGATTCCTTCGGCAAGTGTCGCCCAACGTGTAAAGAAAAAAGCGTTTTCTATGTACGAACTCTACTTCATGCAAAGAAAAGCGTCTTTTCTATGCATATCCATGGCCCCCTCGACCAGATCGCCATTCCTTCCGCCTATCTGGCCTTCGGTCCCGATAGCCACCTCGTGGATCCCAAGCAGGAAGCAAAAGTCAAAGCCCTGGGCGCAGCGTTGGCGATGCAGTTAAAAAAGCAGCTCGGCTGATTCCGATCTGCTCATCGTGCTCTGCCGTGCGGGCTAGAATCGCCTGAGTGTCAGGGGCGCTTGAGGACGACAGCGCCGAGGATAAAATAAGTTAGCGACCAAAATTGATGTAGGCCCAGCATAACTGCATCCACTCGTTATCCTCGGCTCTCCAAATTAAATTCCGATGTACTTTGTCGAGTACAGATGTCCGAGCCGCTGAATGAGTGAGCCATAAGATAAGATTGATGGAATGTGGGAGCTGTACGCTTCATCCATCACGATATTCGATCCATCATTTTTGCAATCAATCATGGATACGCCCAGAGCATCAAACCCCCGATCATGCTCTCCACTGCGCCTTGGCAATTTTTGTATGGCTTCTAGCGTTCTGATCGCAGCCTGAGGCTGACTATGCTGATTGTAGATAGCTTTTCCCGCTCGAATCTTCTTTTTGTTTTTATCGCTGCTAACAAATCTTTCTGAGCAGTTTATCATTACATACCCAGCCGCGATAGCACCTTCAGTATCCCCATGTATTGTTTGATGCGACGAACTGAGTTCATCATGCAACCTAGGCAAAGCTTTAACGTGTTCCGTCATGCAGGCTTTGGCTTCTAGAGCAACCAGTACATTTGCAACAGAGGCCCGTTGCATTACGGGAAGTTCTCCCAAAACCTTTTTCTCTTCGGAAGAAAGCTCTACTCCGTTTTTAGTTCCATACTCATTAAACGTTGTAACAACGTTTTCCCTTCCAGTGCATAAAACTAAATCCAAGTTCTTTTTTCGGTCTTGTTTGAAATCTCTCAACTCATGATTAATACCAAAAGCTACCTTGCCTTTTAATACATGCTCTCTCAAAAGAGAGCATGTTTGAAGGACATCAAACATGATGGCCCAGCATGCGATTTTGCTATGACGATCGCTTCTGGAATTGTACTGCCAATAATTTCCATACGAATCTTTGATGCGCGAAGCTGCAATTGATCGCGCTATTATGTGTTCGCCAGCCAATGTGCTCATGCTGCTATAGCCATTGTTAGTTGGGTCTGCATATTTTTAGCGTGCAGCTCCAATGCGCTTAAAAACTCTGGTGGGTATTTTAATGAACTGGCTCGCAATCGGGATATAAATCCTACGGTTGCCTTATGTGAAAGAGGTTTTGGTGAGGAATCTAGAAATTCTATCAGCGGCTTTCTGATAAACTTCACCGGCCACATACTCATGTCTAAAGCTAGGGGTTTCATGCCCGGCCCTCCAAAAGCTGCGACTGGCCATTTTTTATTAAGTGCAAAATTTGTTGCTAGGGTTAAGGGCGCACTCTGCGGGTTTTTGATTTGATGCCCGATCCATTCTGCTGCTGGTACCGAAACCGCATTTCCGACAAGCTTCCATCTAAATCCTTGTTTAGATACTTGCAGTGCGGGCTCAGTCCAGCCTGCCGGGAAGCCCTGTAGTCTTTCCGCATCCAGTATCGAGGGCGTTACAATCTTGCCATTAGGCATCCATATAGCCGGTGGCGATGCTATTCCTATTGTGGATCCACCTTTTAGTGTCGGTATGGCATCAACAGCCCATCCCAAGCCTCGCAATCCCTCGGTCCAATAAAATCCACATCCCTTGCCCTTCCACTCTTTTGTCTCTTCGGGATCCTCATTCCCATGCATAAGCACGTCTATGGGGTTCAATATCTTTGATGCAAAAATAAACAGCCTCTGCCGTCTTTGTGGCAATCCAAAGGCCTGAGTATCAATGACTCGATAGGCCCACTTATATCCTAGGCTCTCCAGTTCGCTCGTAACATGCCTCATTGCATGGCCTTTATCTAAGGCCAGCATAAACGAAACATTCTCTAGCAAAACGTGCGGAACATCATTCGTCTTTAGCAGCCGAAATACTTCGTCTACCAATCCAGAGTTTTTCCCTTTGATGCCTTTTGTGTTTCCAGCCTGAGAAATATCCTGGCAAGGAAACCCTCCTACGAGAAGGTCTGTTCCCTTTGGCAGCTTTTTTAACTTACGTATGTCGTCAGCTAAAGGAACGTCTGGAAAGTGGTGTTTAAGCACCTCCTTTGCTGCGGCGTCGATTTCACAGATCGTAGTCGCATGAAACCCCGCACGCTGTAAGCCCAACTCTATTCCACCTATTCCTGCAAAGAGTCCTACAACTTTCATCTTTGGAGCGTCATGGAGATTCTAGTTGTTTGCAAGCCGCTCGTTTTTCATTTCATCGTGAGTGAATTTCTTAGGCTGAGGGATTTTGGATGGAGAGCTAGGCGGCCAAGCGCTGCTGTAGGTGACCTACTGCAAGCGCAGGCCAACACCGCTATCCGCCAAAAGCACCAGCCATCACCGCCTATGCGGTGCGTCCACAGCAAGACTTGAACTTCTTGCCCGACCCACAAGGACAAGGATCATTGCGGCCAGCAGTCACCGGGGCTTTTCTGACGGGGGCCTTCTGCATGGCCTGCTCGAAAGCCGACTGGGCGGCCGTTGCAGCAGGCGCCTGGGTGTTATCTGCCTCTCCTTCGTTCGCGCCGAGGTGTCCCTCGGAACCGAGCAGATCTTTCTGCATAAGGTGACGCGGGAGGGAGGCGAGGAGTTGCTCGAAAGCCTGGAGATTGGTCGTGCTACGGAAGAGGTTGTTCATGACCTCGTTCTTGATGCTCTCCATGAGCTCCACGAACATGGCGTAGGCCTCGGTCTTGTACTCGGTGAGCGGATCCTTCTGGCCGTAGGCGCGGAGGTAGACGGCCTCGCGAAGGCCGTCCATGGCGTAGAGGTGCTCCTGCCAGAGGCGGTCGACGGCATTCAGAATGACATACTTCTCGAGACCCGAGCGGGCGGCTTCATCCTCGATTGCGGCCTTGCGGTCGTAAGCCTCGACGAGTGTCTTCGCCAGCCACTCGCCGTTCTCTTCGATCTCGCGGGTCTCGAAGGCGCACTTCTCCTGGGTAAGTCCCACGGGGAAGGTGGAATTGACCCACTGGAGAAGTCCTGCGACATCAGGCTCGGAATCACTGCTCTCGGTCGTGAGGAAGGCGGCGACCTTCTTCGGCACGACTTCATTAATGACTTCGTGGATGAGAACGCGCGGATTCTCAGAATCCATGACCTCGTTGCGATAGCCGTAGATGACCTCGCGCTGTTGGTTCATGACATCATCGAACTCAAGGGTGCGGCGACGCATGAGGTAGTTCCTCTGCTCGACGCGCTTCTGGGCTGTCTCGACGCTCTTGTTTAGCCAGGGATGCTCGAGCTCCTCGCCCTCCTGCATTCCAAAGGTCTCCATGATCTTGGTCATGCGGTCGGCGGCGCCGAAGTTACGCATGAGATCATCCTCAAAGCTGATGTAGAAGCGGGAACGGCCCGGATCTCCCTGACGGGCGCAACGGCCGCGCAGCTGGCGGTCGATGCGGCGCGACTCATGGCGCTCGGTACCGAGGACGAAGAGTCCTCCGAGTTCGGAGACGCCCTCACCAAGTTTAATGTCGGTACCACGGCCAGCCATGTTCGTCGAGATGGTGACGGCTCCGCGCATACCGGCCCGAGAGATGATCTCGGCTTCCTGCATGTGGAACTTGGCATTCAACACGGTGTGGGGAATGTGTTCGCGCTTGAGCATGCGGCTCAGGACTTCGGAGGCCTCGACGCTGGCGGTACCGACAAGGATCGGCTGGCCCCGGCCATGGGAGGCCTTGATCTCCTCGATGGCGGCAGCCATCTTCTCGCGGCGTGTCTTGTAGATACGATCATTCTCGTCGAGACGGGCGACGGGACGGTTCGTCGGGATGACGGTGACGTCGAGTCCGTAGATGTCGTGAAATTCGTTCGCCTCGGTTTCGGCTGTTCCGGTCATGCCGCCGAGCTTCTCGTAGAGGCGGAAGTAGTTCTGGATGGTGATCGTGGCCATCGTCTGGGTCTCGCGATCGATCTGGACCCCTTCCTTCGCCTCGACAGCTTGATGGAGTCCGTCGCTCCAGCGGCGACCAGCCATCTTGCGGCCAGTGAAGGTGTCGACGATGACGACCTTGTTCTCTTCGACAACGTATTCGACATCCTTCTCGTAGAGGCAGTAGGCCTTGAGCAGCTGAGCAATATTGTGCATCCGCTCGGCGGAGTGGTCGCACTGCTGCTGGGCGGCGGCTTTCTTGGCGGCCTTCTCGGAATCTGAGAGCGTGGTGTCCGTCTCGATATCGGCGAACTCGGTGAGGAGGTCGGGGAGAACGAACGCATTCGGGTCGTCGGGATTGAGGAAACTCCGGCCCATCTCGGTGAGGTCGGCCTCTTGCTGCTTCTCCTCGATGGTGAAGTAGAGTTCCTCCTTCAACGCCACGAGCGCATCCTTGGAGGTATCTTGATAGAACGAGAGCTCGGCCTTGTCGGTGAGGCGGCGCAGCTCGGGATCCTCCATGGCGCGGAGGAAGCCCTTGTTGCGGGGCTGGCCGAGCTTCACCTTAAAGAGTGCCATGCCGGCGGCTTCTTTCTCGCCCTTGGCGAGGAGTTCCTTGGCATCGGCGACGAGTTTATTGACGTGGGCTGTCTGCTTGCGGACGAGCTGTTCGACAAGCGGCTTGAAGCGGTCGTACTGGTGCGTCGAGACCGTTGCAGGACCGCTGATGATGAGCGGGGTGCGGGCCTCATCAATGAGGATGGAATCAACCTCGTCCACGATGGCGTAGTAATGGCCGCGCTGGACCTGCTGCTCGCGGCTGGTTGCCATGCCATTGTCACGGAGGTAGTCGAAGCCGAACTCGCTGTTCGTTCCGTAGGCGATGTCGCACTCGTACTGGGCACGGCGCTCCTCAGGGGACTGGTCGTGCTGGATAATGCCGGTGGTGAGGCCCAGGAAGGCGTAGAGCTGGCCCATGCACTCGGCGTCACGCCGTGCGAGGTAATCGTTCACCGTCACGACATGGACGCCGCGCCCGGTGAGGGCATTGAGGTAGACGGGGAGCGTGGCGACGAGGGTCTTTCCCTCGCCGGTGGCCATCTCGGAGATGCGTCCCTTGTGGAGCACCATGCCGCCGACCAACTGGACGTCGAAATGGACCATGTTCCAGGTGTACTCGTAGTCACAGACCATGAACTGCATCCCGACCATGCGTCGGGCAGCGCTTTTCACCACGGCAAATGCCTCGGGGAGGATTTCGTTCAGGCGTTTCTGGAGAAGGGCCGGGTCTTGAATCTGAGAAAGCTCGGCCTTCCAGGCGGCGGTCTTTTCGCGAAGAGCTTCGTCTGGAAGCGACTGAAGGGACTGCTCGATCTCGTTGATCTTGGCAACAAGCGGGAGCATCCGGCGTACTTCGCGCTGGTTTTTCGATCCGACGATTTTCTTTAAGATCCAGTTAAACATGAAATTGGGCCCTTTTTGGGGAAAAGTCACTAAACCTTAAGTGGGCTGTTGGAGCAACGCCGAACAGATAAAATATGGAACTCAGGAACTCAGGAAAACCTGATAAATTTAGCGGTTTGAAAGCCGTTGCACTCGCAGACACGTGTCCGAACCGCGGGGTAATCTAAATGTGTCATGTACCCTTGAAGCCACAATTCCTGAGTTCCATATTCATTCCGCCTGTCCGCGTCGTTCAGCGAAAAAGGTTTTGAGCAGCTGACCACTCTCCTGTCCGAGCACGCCACCTGTGATTTCGCACCGATGGCTGAGTCCATCCATCTGAAGGATATTGATGCTGCCGCCGGCCGCACCTCCCTTCGGATCATGGCATCCAAAGATGACTCTCCTGACCCGGGAATTCACCAGGGCTCCGGCACACATCGGGCAGGGCTCCTTGGTCACATAGAGGTCGCATTCGTTCAGGCGCCAGTCGCCGATCGAGTTCTCGGCCTGGGTGATGGCCAGCATCTCGGCATGGGCGGTGGCATCCTTGAGCGTCTCCACAAGATTCGAGGCGCGGGCAATGATCTTTCCCTCACGGACGACCACGGCACCAATCGGGACCTCCTCGGCCTCGTAGGCTTTCAATGCCTGGCGAATCGCCTGACCCATGAAGTAGTCGTCACTGGTCAGATCAATGATCGGATCGTCATCGGGAGGCTCGTTGATAAAGATCTCCATGGCCTGCTCCCTATCCCCCTTTACCTGTACCCTATCACCTATGCTCGGAGGGCGCGGATCTCCGCGGCCCGATCGGCGGCCTTAAAGACCGAGGTGCCTGCGACCATGACATCGGCTCCGGCCTCACGGCAGAGAGCAGCCGTCTCGACATCGATCCCTCCATCAACCTCGATCAGGAAACCAAGTCCCAGATCCGTGCGGATTCGATCGGCCTCGCGGATCTTGCCGAGCATGTCGTTCATGAAGGGCTGTCCTCCAAATCCAGGCTCGACCGTCATGATCAACAAGATGTCAAAGCGGCCGAACAGCTCCTTAGCCTGATCGAGCGGGGTTCCGGGCTTGATGGAGAGGCCGGCTTTTTTCCCGGCGGCTCTCACCGTATCCAGCGTGACTCCTGCATCGTGGTTGGCCTCGAGGTGTGAAGTCACGGAAGCAACCCCTGGGACGCTCATGAATTGCCCGATGTAGCGGTCGGGCCGCTGGATCATGAGGTGAACGTCGAGGGGAAGACCAGTATGGCGTCCGGCAGCTTTTACAATCGGCTCACCGAAGGAGATGTTCGGGACGAAGTCGCCATCCATCACGTCGCAGTGGATCCAATCAGCGCCCGCTTCCGTCACGCTCTTCACCTCGTCCCCCAGGCGACCGAAGTCACAGGCAAGGATCGAAGGCGCGATGATGGATGGGCGCTGAGCTGGCATGTGAATCGTCCGGAGTGGTTGGGTTAAATATGGATGGCGTGACCGAGGGCAGCCTCGGTTGCCTCGAAGACCGCCTCGCTGAGTGTCGGGTGTGCGTGGATCGTTGAGGCGATGTCGTCGTAAGTCGCCTCGAGGGTGATGGCGAGGCCCATCTCGGCGATCATTTCGGTGGCGTCTGCTCCGATGATGTGAGCTCCGACGATTTCGCCATGAGGCTCATTGAAGAGGAGCTTCACGAAACCATCGGTCTCGCCGACCGCCTGGGCCTTGCCGCTAGCCTGGAAGGGGAACTTCCCGATTTTGACCTTGAGGCCCTTTTCCTTGGCGGCGCGCTCGGTGAGTCCGACGCTCGCAACCTGGGGCTGGCAATAGGTGCAACCGGGGAAGGTACGCTTGCGGGCGGGGGTGCGCTTTCCAAACATTCCCTCAACAGCCTGAACGGCCTCCCAACTCGCAACGTGTGCGAGCCATGGGGGCCCGATGATATCTCCCGCTGCGTAGACGCCGGGGATGCTGGTCTCATAGCGGTCGTTGACGGCGATGTATCCGCGGTCGTCGAGCTTGATGGCGGCCGCACCACCGGGAAGGAGAGGAGAAACGCCGATCGCCACGAGGGCGACGTCTGCCGTGAGGGTTTCATTGGCTCCGCCGGAGACGGTGATCTTGACACCCTCTTTCGTGGCCTCGGCCTTCTCGACCTTGGTGCCGGTGAGGATGCGGATGCCCTGCTTGACGAGCGACTT
>DAISZK010000061.1:0-11771 GCA_036824855.1 Chthoniobacterales bacterium
GGTAGAAGCCATATTCCGAATAAATCCTATCAAGCAGGGTGACGACGGTGATGCCCTCATTGGCAGCATAAGCAGCCACCTCGGCAAAGCAGATGACGGCGGCGTTGCCATCCTTATCGCGGACGAAGTCGCCTGTGTTGTAGCCATAGCTCTCCTCGCCACCAAAGACGAAGAAGAGGGAATCCTTGAGCCGCGCCTCGCGGGTCTCCTCCTCGGAGAGATGACGATAATTGGCCTGAATCTCAGCTGGGAGTTTCTCCTCGTACGCACGCTGCTTGGAGCCGATGTACTTGAAACCGGTCAGGGTCTCGACGCACTTCACGCCAAAGCCGAGCGCAATCTCCTTCTGAAGATCCGTGGTGACAAGACTCTTGATCACGACGGCATGCTCACGATTCGCCTCAGTCAGGATGCCTTTTTCAAAAAGACGCTTCAAACGGTACCAGACCATCAGCGATCCGATTTGATTTCCAGTCAGCAACACCAGCTTACCGGAAGCATCCCGTGCAGCGACGCCCATGCGGTCGTCATCAGGATCGGTCGCTTGGACGAGGTCCGCCTTCTCAATGTCGGCGAGTTCCATGCCGAGTTTCAGCGCCTCGGGATACTCCGGATTAGGAGACTTGACCGTGGGGAAGAGGCCATCCGGAACCATCTGCGAGGGAACTGGCCAACATTCAACTCCCAGACGATGAAGCATCGGAACAATGATCACCCCACCCACGCCGTGAAGCGGGGTGAAGACGGTCTTGAGAGCCGGCTTACGGTGAAAAAGTTCCGGATCGACGATGAGTTTCTCGAGGCGCTCCATATAGGCCTCGTCAATCTCCCGGCCGATCTTGATCACCTCACCGCGCTTGGCTTCCGGAAGCGCCTCGTAGGAATCATCTCCGGCATTCACCAGATCGATGATTCCCTGATCATGAGGAGCGACCACTTGTCCGCCATCATCGAAGTAGACCTTATAGCCGTTGTAACCCGGAGGGTTGTGACTGGCGGTGATATTGATGCCGGCGGCTGCATTCTTATAACGAACAGCAAAGGAGAGCTCGGGTGTCGAACGCGGCCCCTCGAAAAGCAACGCGTCGCAACCAAGATCGGTCATGACCCTTGCTGCAAGGCCGGCAAACTCACGAGAGAAAAATCGAGTGTCGTAGCTGATGGCGATCGCGGGGCGTCCAGGGCGATTTTGCCGCTCATGCCACTGGCGCACATACGTGGCAAGTCCACGGGTGGCGCGGGCGATGTTATAGTCGTTCATCGCGTTGGTGCCGATGCAGGCATACTCGGGTCGACCATCAGGGCGACCGGGACCAGCCTCGGCTTTTGTGATGACCTCGCCGATCGTCTTGCCGCGCAGACCTCCCGTGCCGAAGGCCATGGTGCGGAAGAAGCGGTTATTGAGCTCATCCCAACGTCCGGATTCAGCCAGTTCGGTGATGACGGTTTCAGCCAACGGAGAGGAGCCTTTGGCAAGCATCGTGCGGATATTCTCCGCGGAGGACTTCAGAAGTGAACCGGCGGTCTCGGCCGCGGCAATGGATTCGAGGAGGGTCGACATAGGTGAAGGTTTAAACCCGCAAGCCCGTTAGTAAATCCATAAATCTCCAGAAACCCAAAACCGTCACTGTCGAGGATCACTTTCGTTCAGGGATTTCAAAGCCGGCATGAACCGGAAGATCCTCAGATGAAGAGCCGACTGCTGCTATGTATGATCCCGGAGTCACGGTCCACTCCCGGGATGCAGGGTTCCAATACGCAAGATCTCTGCGAGCGAACGGGATCGTGACCTCTCGACACTCACCCGGCTTGAGCACCACTCGAGCAAAACCGCGGAGTTCCCTGACCGGGCGCGGCACATCGGCGTTGGGAGCCTCCACATAAAGCTGAACGACTTCGGCTCCCTCCCTGCTACCAGTGTTCTTGACAGAGACAGATGTGATGAAAGCTCCCTCTTTATCTCCCGAGGAAACTACCCTCATGTCAGAAAACTCGAAGGTTGTGTAACTGAGGCCAAAACCGAAGGGGAAGAGCGGTTTGATTCCCTTGGCATCAAACCAGCGGTATCCGAGGAAAACACCCTCTGCGTAGTCATTGTTGGGAGACTTGTCCGAGTACGAGGGATAATGACCGAAAGCGGCGGAATCCTCCCAATGCCGTTCCCAGGAAAAAGGGAGTCGCCCTGAGGGATTCGTCTTTCCGAAGAGGATCTCGGCGACAGCCTCTCCTCCGGACTGCCCAGGATAGTAGGCATGCAGGAGCGCGGGGATCTTCTCGATCCATCCCTCCGTGGAGACGCTTCCTCCTGCATTGAGAACGACGATGGTGTGCGAATTCAGCTTCACTGCCTCCCTAATCATCTCTTCCTGTCCCGGAGGAAGGGTGTAGGGGCGATCGCCATCCTCCCCCTCTTGATCGAACATCTGGGGCTTTGATCCTCGATACTTGGAAGGTGATTGACTGAATCCAACACAAACAACTACCGCATCGGCCTTTTTAATGGACTCCACGAACTCCGGAGGAATAGCCGGGGTATTTTCGGCTCCATTGGCATCCATGGCCTCGGGACGCCCCTCGGTGGGATGAGTTCCGGAACGCTTCCAGGGAACAAGCATCACTTCGGCATGATCCCCGAGCACTTTCTTAACACCTTCCAAAACGCTGGTGGCGTGGAACGGATCAACGACGGAACTACCTGCACCGCCGTAGACGGCTGGATCGGCATTGTGCCCCAGGAGAACGACCTTGCGAACCTTCCCCGAGTCGAGCGGAAGCAGTCCCCCATGATTTTTCAGCAGGGTGACCGATTCACGGGCTTCCCTCAGGGCGACTGCGGCTCTGGCTGGATTATTCTTTGGTGTCGATTTCTCCTCCTGGTCCCGGTCGAACCACCCCATGCTAAATGCCACTTGGAGCTGCCTCCGGATCTTGTTATCGATGACCTCCTTGGTAACCTTCCCCTCACTGACCAGAGGATGGAGATTATTCTGGTTGAAGTAGTCCCCGCGGGGCATCTCCAGATCGAGCCCTGCATTGGCCATCCCCCGCGCGTCATAGCAGGAATCCCAATCGGACATGACGAAGCCCTGGAATCCGAACTCCTTTTTCAAGATCGTGTTGATGAGCCAATCGTTCTGGGAGGTATGAATACCATTCAGCGGGTTATAAGAAGTCATGACACACTTGACCCCAGCGTCAACAGCCATGGCAAAAGGTCTGAGGTAGAGCTCCCGAAGAGTTCGTTCGTCGATATTGGAGCTAATCTTATGACGCTCCACCTCCTGCTCGTTGGCGATGAAGTGCTTCGCGGTGGCCGCAACCCCCTTGCTCTGGATGCCTTGGATGAATGCCCCGGCGAGGCATCCAGCCAGAAAAGGATCCTCACCCGCATACTCGAAATTCCTACCGCAGGTGGGTGATCGATAGAGATTCATGCCCGGACCGAGAAGTATGTGTACACCTCGGGCTCGGCAATCGCTGCCCAAGGCCTCCCCGGCCTCCCGTGCCAGAGGTATGTCCCAGGTGGCGGCGAGCGCGATTCCGTTGGCATAGGCTGTCGCCTTTCCATGACTTCGGACCCCCATCGAGGCGTCCGACATGATGAAGGCGGGTATCCCCAATCGCTCTACTGGCTTCGTCGTGAAACCGGTGCCTCCCATCATCCCGATCTTCTCCTCAAGAGTTAAACGGCCTAGCAAATCCTCGACACGCGATTCCACAGAGGCTGATGGATCATGATACGTGTGAGTAGAATTGTCCGAAAAAACCCGAAACGGCATCAGCAGTGCCGTAAAAAAAACCGTAAGAACCATCAGGGATCCCCGCTTGAGTAGCGATTTTTTAGCCATGACGATCGATTTAAGGAGGGTCGACATGAACATAGATTTAGGCGTGAATAACTGCGCCTTCAAAGCGTTTCCAAGACTCAAATGCTGCTTCACAGGATCCTCGACAAATACAGAGCCATCTTCTCGATCGGGCTGCAAAATACCTTTGTCTATCGTTGGAATTTTCTACTGCGCTCACTCTTTGCGCTGATTCCTCTTTTCGGCACGGTTTTTGTCTGGCGATCGATCTACGGCGACACCTCAGGAACCATAGCCGGTTATGACTTTGGAGAGATGGTCTTCTATTTTCTGATCGTCCTGCTGGTTGATAATCTCATCACTCCCACGGAGGATGAGTGGCAGATTGCCGCGGAGATCCGCGAGGGACAACTCAGTTCCTTCCTACTGAAGCCATTCGACTTCCTTGCCTACCGCTCCTGCATTTTTGTCGGATCGCGACTGCTCTATACAGCAGTGACACTTCTGCCCGTGGTGGGTGTCTTCTGGTGGTATCGTCAATACCTCCAGTGGCCCACACACTCCTCCACCTGGGGATTTTTTGCAGTGAGTCTCGTGATGGCTGGTGCGATCCAGTTCCTGATCGCCTATACCCTAGCGATGCTGGCCTTCTGGATCCTGGAAATCTCGACGGTTGTCTTCATCCTCTACTCCTTCGAGTATTTCCTGAGCGGCAAACTCTTTCCCCTCGACACGGTGCCCGGAGTTGCGGGAACGATCCTCCGCCTCCTCCCCTTTCCCTACGAACTCTATTTTCCCGTCGCGGTGCTCATGGAAAAAATCCAAGGTCCCCAGCTCTGGAATGGCCTGATCATTCAGGCGACCTGGGTGCTACTCTGTTACCTGCTGGCTAGAGTGCTCTGGCGCTCGGGTGTGCGACGCTACGAGGGCGTGGGGATTTAAGAAATTCATCAACGCCGACTCATGGGTGCTCGGCAGGTGGTCGGGAATGATACGAACGATTGCACCGGTGGAGACTCTGTCACAGAGTGCCGCCACATCAGCGGAACGCATCCGGACACAGCCAAAGCTCGCGGGGCGCCCAAGGAGTCTTTCCTGGGGCGTACCATGGATGTAGATGCCACGATTAAACGCGTTTCTGTTGCCGGACTCTTCCCCCTCGAGCCAGAGGATGCGGGTGATAATCGGATCACGACCGGGAGCATTTGGCTTCAGGACTTCGCCGGTCGGCACCCGTGAGTGAAAGACCGTGCCCAAGGGTTTGCCCATGCCGATCTTCATCCGGACCAAGAATTTTCCAAGTGGAGTGGCGTAGCTTCCAAAGCGGTCACCGATCCCAAAACGAGAAGTAGAGACCGGATAAATCGCCTCAGCCTTCCCATCGGTCTTCAGAAGCAACTGCTGATCCTTCACGCTGACAATGATTTCATGATGGGTATCCCCGGAAGTGATGGGGAGCTGGGAAGTGGGTAGAACCCCTTCCGCACGAAGGGTAGCTATTAGAGTAAGGAGCAGGAAGGGATAAGTAAAATACCTCAAGTTGATAAGTTGGCCTTATAAGCTCAACTCGTCAACCCACCCTCTTGATTTTTTAAAGCCCGGTCTCCTTGAGATGTCCTTCGGTCACCAGGACTTCGGCACCCGTACCGACCAATTCATAAAGTCTTTTTACATCAACGGATCGCATCCGAATGCATCCATAACTGACCGGAGTTCCAAGGAGCGATTCCTGGGGCGTACCATGGATATAGATACAGCGGCTGTAGGCATTCCGATTGTGCCCCTCCAGTCCATCCAGCCAGAGGATCCGGGTCACGATTGGATCACGTCCCGGGGCATCGGGAGGCAACACCTCACCAGTCGGCTTGCGTGAGTGAAAAACAGCCCCGAGCGGGGCACCGGATCCTATCTTCTTCCGGACACAAAGATGTCCGAGCGGCGTGGCATAGCTTCCGTCACGATCACCTGTTCCGTATTTTGAGGTCGAGACCTTGTAGATGGCCACAGGCTTTCCGTCGGTCAGTACGAGCATTTTCTGATCGGGAACACTCACAATGAGGCGGTGGCGGGTATCACCGACGCATCCCGAGAGAAAAAGCAGCGCCACGCACAGGAGTACCCATACACCGTCAGTCGCCGCTCGACGTATCATTTCAGCGACGCCGCCACATCCGCGGCAAAATAGGTAAGGATCATGTCGGCACCGGCACGTTTGATCGCGAGGAGAGATTCATCCCGCGTCGCCTCGTAATCGAGCCACCCGAGACGCGCGGCGGCATGGATCTGAGCATACTCCCCCGAAACTTGGTAGGCTGCCACTGGAAGCAGGGTATGAGACCGCACCGCACGGATGATATCCAGATAAGGGCCTGCGGGCTTCACCATCACCATGTCGGCCCCCTCCTCCTCATCGAGTTGAACCTCATGCAAGGCCTCGCGCACATTACCCGGATCCATTTGGTATCCGCGTTTGTCGAGTTTTTGAGGTTTGCCTGACTGTCCGGTGCCGCTCTTCACGGCATCACGGAAGGGACCGTAGTAGGCCGAGGCGTATTTCGCCGCGTAGGCCAGAATGCCGATCCTGTGAAATCCAGCAGCATCAAGCGCCAAACGGATCGCCTTCACCCGTCCATCCATCATATCGGAGGGAGCCACGATATCCGCTCCAGCCTCAGCCTGGGCAACGGCCAACTTCTTGAGAGACTCCACCGTGGAATCGTTCTCCACCTCACCGCGCTCATCGAGCAAGCCGTCATGGCCATGGCTCGTGTAAGGATCCAAAGCAACATCAGTGATCACGGCCAGAGAGGGAGAGGCCGACTTCACGGCACGGATGGCGGCAAAGAGAATATTTTCCAGGGAATGGGCATGGGAGCCCACTGGATCTTTCTTTGAGGAATCAATACAGGGGAAGAGAGCGATGGCCTTGATACCGTCACGCTCCAGCTTCTGACATTCTTCTGTAAGGGAGGCCACGGTATGACGCAACACCCCGGGCATCGACTCCACAGGTTCGGGTGCACCGTCACCTGCACGAACAAAGAGAGGTTGAATCAGATCCTCAGCACGCAGAGCAGTCTCCCTAACAAGCGAACGGACAGCGGGAGTGGCGCGGTTACGCCGCATCCTGCGAAGAAGATCCTGTCCTGTTCGTTGCGTATTCATACGCTCATCTTCCTTGATGAAGAGCCCGAGTCAAGGAAGCGCCTACCCTAGAATGTTCATGAGAGGAATTGACGATGACTCTTACCGGATTCATCGCTCTACGGGTCACGCTGTTGCGTGATCTGACTCGGTCGTTCCGACGAACTCGGCTCAAACCCTACGGGTTCTCATGTCCTGCGGACTCACCAACAAAGTTGGCGACCCTAACGGGATTCGAAGCCGATTGCTCCCAATCGGGAGCACCAGAGCGAACAAAGTGCTGTAAAATCCCGTGGGGGGCTTTTTCTCTTATACCCTTCACCTCAGGATTTCTGCACGAGTAGCCCTGCGATTCGCTCCTATTGCCTCAAGCAGCTCGTTCCCGCGAAACAAACGATGCTTCCCAAGTTTGTAGCTTGGAAGCAGTCCCATCTGGACGTATTGCTGCATTGATCGCTCAGGGATGCCAAGCCATTGTGCTGCCATCTTGGAGTTGATAAATTCCGAGTGATTCTGTGCTTTCGGTAGATCCTTTTTATTCAGACAAACCGTGATGAGACGGCAGATCGCTTCTGCTAGTTCTTGGGAGTATCGAAGCACTTCGGGGTTCATGGTCGGTGGGGTTGTGTTCATGTCTCACCCTTAACCCCGCGAAGAAAAAATAACGGCATTTTTGGGTTCGGAGGTAATTTTAGAGCATTGGACACCTTTCTTGGTTTATTCAAAGCCTGGCTGTTTATTCCCGCGTCCCAAAATGAAATGATAATTCATCAATTGTGTCTGGGATAAACTTTTTGGCTGGATTGTTTATTTTACAATAGTAAAAGTGAAGTATGGCTTCATCTAAACGCCTTGGGATAATCAAAAGCGTGCTTGCTACCTTTTCGAAGGGGAGGCCGCTCAGTTCCCTGGAACTTCGCTGTGCCGGAGTCTCCAGGGAGTTGGCTTATTATTACGTTAAGTCAGGGTGGTTGAAGCGGTTGGAGAGAGGGGCATTTGCTTTAGAGGGAGGGGAGTTAAGCCAAGATGGTTGTCTGGAGTTTTTGAATACTCGTTTTCCTGGTCTCCATATTGGCGGGAAAACAGCCCTTTCGTGGCGAGGGTTGATTCACAATGTTCCATTTCAGGAGACGCTCTGCCTGTGGGGACCCCAGGGGGTCAGGATACCTGTGTGGTTTCGAGACAGGTTTCCATGCCGTTATACAAGTCGTCAGCTTTTTGAGCAGCCGATTATGCAAACGACTGCCATAAGCATCCTCCCAGACAAGCATGGAAAAGTTCCCGTGTCAGAACCGGAAAGGGCCTTGCTGGAGTTGCTCAGCGAGGTAGGGACTCACCAGGAAGTGGGAGAGGCTCGCAATATCATGGAGTTGCTCGGTTCTATTCGCCCGGAATGCCTCACTCCGTTGCTGATCCATTGCCGCCAAACTAAAGCATCACGACTCTGCGTCCAATGGGCTGAGGAATTGGGTCTTCCTTGGGCTACACAAGCCGCTGAAGCAATCAAGGGGGTAACCGGAGGAGCCCGGTGGGTCAGGAAGCTTGCCAGCGGGCATACACTGATTCTCAAAGGATCATGAATAGTCGCTATCTCGATACCGTCAGGCTGCTGTTGGAAGTGGCGCCCGCGGTCTTTTCCCAAAGCGAGTTTGCGATGAAGGGAGGAACTGCCATTAGTTTCTTCTGTGGCAACATGCCCCGGCTCTCGGTGGACATCGATGTAGTTTTCACCGATTACACAATCTCTCGGGATGCAGCCCTTACAGCCATTTCATCCAAACTCAAAGCAATCCAGGATCGTCTTGCGAAGAGGGCGATCATCGCTGAGTTCCGGCCTCTTCCGTCAGGGGAGGAGATCAAATTATTTCTGAGAAGGGGTGATATGATGGTGAAGGTTGAAGTGAATCAAGTGTTCCGAGGGACGGTGCTTCCGATTGTCCTGTCGAGATTAGCAGAGGAGGCCAGGTCCCTTTTCACCCTCGATCTTCAGCTTCCGACGTTGGATCGCTCGGAGCTATTTGGAAGCAAGTTGGTTGCTGCAATGGACCGGCAGCACCCTAGGGATTTGTTTGATGTGGCGAAGCTGTACGAGCAGGGAGGACTGACCCCAGAAATCATCGAGTGCTTTGTCTGCTACTTGGCGGGCCACAATCGAACATTTCACGAGGTTCTCTTACCCAATAATCAGGATCTCCTCCGTCCTTACGAGAATGAATTCGTTGGAATGACACGGGAGCAGGTTTCACTCCAGCACCTGGAGGCTACCCGCGAGAAACTGAAGAAGGATTTGTTGGAGGGGTTGGAGTCCCGTCACCGGGAGTTTCTTCTAGGATTAGTCCAATGCAATCCCGATTGGAGTCTGATGAGGTGCGGGCATCTCGCACAACTTCCCGCGATCCGTTGGAAACTCCAGAATCTTGAGAAGCTACGTGACAAAAACAGGAAAAGATTCGACCTACAGTATCAGGAGTTGGCTTCTGTAGTGGCCAGTAAATGACCATCGAAGTGAGATGCTGACCCTGGCACTCCAAATCGTAGGTGAATGTAACTAAAAGCCTGGTCGATGGGCTGCCTGATCAGGGGAAAGATTTATATCCAGCGGATTTCCCTAGTCTCCAAATCATAAATGACGGCTCGAAAGATCCCGTAATCAACACCGACATTTAATGAAGGGATGCCATGGAGTCGCTGTTCTTTGACTCGGTAATGGGTGTGGCCACACATCAGAAACTCCACGTAGGCAGAGCGTTTCTCGATTTCCTTTCCCACCAGAGAATTGCCGGAGTAACCAGTGAAAAGATCTCTGTGCGAACCTGACTGGGGATGACCGTTGAGTTGAGGCCATGGGCAGGTGTGGAGAGCCATCAGAATACGCTTTTTTGTATCAATGGCGTGATCGAGTCGCTCTGCAATTCCATCGGCTTGAGCGCGTGCATTAACCTCCAGAAATTCAGCACATCCAGGAATGAACCTAAAATCATTCCACCCCTTTCCGGCCAGATAGTCCTCCCTTGTGACCGGTTTTCCATGAAGGTGTAGGTCTGGCCAGGCTAGCCCTAGGTCGAAATGACCATAACCTCCAACAATAGTTGTTTCCCCCCAGTCGGCGTTTTCAAGATCCAAGAGGGTAATCCCGTTTTCCCTGCACGGGGTTTCCCAGAATGCCGAGATGGTGTTTTCAAGAAGATGAAAATCCTTCCCCGAAATGTTGCCCGTCCAGAAATCGTGGTTTCCGAGGGCCACCGCTAAGGGACGATCACCGACTGCCTTGCGGATCAGTACAATATGTTCAGAGGCTTTTGACGGAGTGGAAAGATCCCCTGCCACTACGATCGCATCAGGATTGTCTCGTATTACAGCCTCCGCGAACAGATCAAGGACACGCCGACCATCAATCGACCGTGCATCGATGTTCAAATGCAGGTCTGCTGTAAAGAGGATATTCGAAACGTTCATGGTATCTGAATGACGAGGGCTATTTTCAGTGACGAGTCCACCAAAGATACAGGTGATTCAATCGGATGAATGGTGGGTCACTTCCTGTTGATCTCGCTCTTGAAGTGCAGAACTAGTTCCCTCAAGTCTTTCCCAGAGTAATTCAAAGAGTTGGCAAGGTCAGCAAGGCTTCCCTCATTGATCAGGTCCGCACGGAAGCAGTGGGTGACCACGGCGGCTCGAAGTGCCTTCTCGGACGGTTTGGCTGCTCTGGCGATCCATTCGAAGGATCTGCCCAAATCTTGGAGGATATTTTCGATACTCCTGTTCTCTTTCTTTGGGAGAGCATCGATGCGATCAATGGGATGCTTTGAGTTCAGATCGTGGCCGTTGTTGTTGTGTGGTTGGGGTTTATTCATCCTGCGCACTTTGAATGAAAAAAAGACCCCTGGTGCTCCCGATTGGGAGCAAATTTTCGTTGGGGGATTTACATCACTAAAAAGAGCGGCGCTTTTAGCTCATAAAGCACCGGCAAAGAGGGGATTGGGAAGGAATGCTCCGCAACCTGCTTTTCCAGGTAACAAAAGGTAACAAAATTCTGGCCTCAGAGGCGCTATCTGGCGCTTTTGCTTTCGAGGCGAGCGTCGTCTGTAGAGCCTTTATTTATGGGCTTTCAGAGGTGACTGGGCCACTTTTTGAAGTGGCGACCCTAACGGGATTCGAACCCGTGTTACTCCCGTGAAAGGGGAGTGTCCTAGGCCACTGGACGATAGGGTCGTGAGTGGGAGGGTAGAAAATGCCCTAAGCAGGCATAATTTCAAGCAAAGTTATGAAGAAGCTTCCTAATCCCTTACCCCAACCTACCCGCGCGATTTCCAATCAGGACCATCACGGAGCGCTCGGTGAGCGTGACTGTGGACTGATCAGCGATGAGTTGCTCGGATCCGGGTTCGTGAAAATCGTCGGGGGAAGGACGGGCGGTATCGACCACAAGCCTCCATCTCATTCCGGAAGGGAGCTTTGGTAGCCCGAAGGAAATCGGCTCGTGCCACATGTTGAAGGCGGCATAAATGAAGTCTGCATCCGGGCCGTAGCTTTGATCCATGTTGCCGGCAATCATGAAGGCGAGGGAGCGACTGTCGGCACTCCAGTCAGGCTGACGCGGTTTCACTCCATGCCAACCGATATCGGGATATCCGCACCCCTGCACATCGTTACCGGTAAAAAATTCAGTTCTATGAAGCTGGCTATGACGTCGACGGAATTCGCCCATCAAACCGACAAATCGCTTCAGGCCTAAAGCCTCCCCACCCTCGTTCTCTGCCGTCCAATCAAGCCAGTTCCACTCATCATCATGGCAGTAGGCGTTATTGTTGCCGTTTTGAG
>DAISZK010000062.1:0-11707 GCA_036824855.1 Chthoniobacterales bacterium
TTGAGATTCACAATGAGTTCCTGCAGCTTGGAAATCTGCCCCTCGTTCAAGAGGTCACGGTGGTGGTGAAGGGTCTTGGAGGCTCCTTCTGAGAGAAGTCGTGCATCCTTGATATATCGGGGTGTGAAGAATCCCATGGCTGAAAAAGTCGGAAATAGAGCGAAGCAGGATCACGCAGCATTGGCAATCCCCGCCCGTTATCGGGATCTTTCCTTCCTCCACTTTCTGATTTGCCGATTTCCCTCTTTCCGAGTCGTCAGCTTTTTGGTTTCCTACAAAGCTTCATGGACACGCATGCTGCACCTTCCCCGGTTTGCTCGGGCTACCGCCAGGCCGACCAGATCCCCGCCGACCTTCTGGCCAAGATCGACGAGGCGGTAACCCACTATCCGGTCTCCAAGAGGAGCGCCTCCCTTCCGCTCCTGCATCTCTGGCAGAATCACTTTGGATTCGTCGATGACAGCGGTGTGGATTGGATTGCGAATCGTCTGGAGCTTCAGCCGATCAATGTTCTCGAGTTGGTGACCTTTTACCCCTGGTTCCGCCAGCAGGCAGCTGGTAAGGTCTGTATCCGTGTCTGTCGCACTCTTTCCTGCGCTCTGGCCGGAAGCTATGAGGTGCGGGAATCTTTCTGCAAGGCGGTCGGGATCGATCCGAAGGCCCCGACGCATGGTCACACACCTCCCGTCAGCCCCGATGGGAAATTCAGCGTCGAGTTTGTCGAGTGCCTTGCCAGCTGCGGTTCCGCTCCCGTGGCCCTGATCAATGACGATCTCGTCGAGGACATCACCCCGGAGGGTACCTCCGCAATACTGAGCCAGTACAACTGATCACTTCCCGGAGGACACTCATCATGAAATCACTTCTACTTCCCCCGCACCCGAAGGAGCGCCGCATCGTTTTCCAGAATGCCTGGACCCAGGGCTATACCCCCGACATCGACTGCTATGTGAAGAACGGAGGCTATGCAGAACTCAAAAAGGCTCTCGGTATGAAGCCCGAAGAGATCATCGATGAGGTCAAGAAGGCGAATCTCCGTGGACGTGGCGGCGCAGGATTCCCCTGCGGCGTGAAGTGGAGCTTCATCCGTCGTGATGATGGCAAGCCCCACTACATCACCTGCAATGGCGATGAGTCGGAGCCCGGAACCTTCAAGGATCGCTACATCCTGCACAATGATCCCCACCAGTTGATAGAGGGGATGGCGATCGCCGCCTACGCACTGAACGTCAATCTCGCCTACATCTATATTCGTTGCGAGTTCCCGAAGGCAGCCGCCATCGTCACCAAGGCGATCGAGGAGGCCCGTGCCAACGGATTCCTCGGCAAGAATATCTGCGGAAGCGGCTTTGACGTGGAGATGTATGTCCACCAGGGAGCCGGTGCCTACATCTGCGGTGAGGAGACCAGCCTGATCGAGTCTCTGGAGGGAAAGCGTCCTTATCCCCGGATCAAGCCTCCTTACTTCCCTGCAGTCCTTGGTCTCTACATGTCCCCGACGATCGTGAACAATGTGGAGACCTTCTGCCATGTGAAGCAGATCTTTAAGATCGGCTCCGACGAATATGCCAAGATGGGAACTCCTGGCGACGGCGGCACCCGCGTGATGTGCGTCTCCGGTGACGTCATGCGCCCCGGTCCCTACGAGATCCCTGCTGGTGGAGTGACCCTTGGTGAACTGATCAATGATGTCTGCGGCGGTATGAAGCCCGGTCGTAAACTCAAGGCAATCATTCCCGGCGGCAGTTCCTCCAAGATCCTGCGTGCCGGTGAGACCTTCAAGATGAAGGTCAAGGGAGAAGATGGCGAAATGATCGAGAAGGAAGTTCCGCTTCTGGATCTCGTGATGGATGCGGCTAGTCTCGCGACGGCCGGCACCATGATCGGTAGCGGCGGCGTGATCGTCATGGATGATTCCCGCAATATGCTTTGGGCCCTGAACAACCTCAACGAATTCTACGCCCATGAGAGCTGCGGTCAGTGCACCCCATGCCGCGAAGGTGTCCTCTGGATCGACAAGATGACAACCCGCATGGTGAATGGAGAAGGGATTGCCCAGGATCCGACGACCCTCAAGAACGTGGCTGACAATATCGCCGGCCGTACGGTCTGTGCCTTTGGCGAAGCGGCCTCTTGGCCCGTCCAGAGCTTCCTTCAGAAGTTCCCCGAGGAGTTCCAGGTCGGGGCCAAGTAAATCACCATGACTCGTCGCGCTGCCCCCCATCGCAGCGTACTTTTCATGGCCGCCGCGACGGGGCTCTTGGCCATGGCTCTCGGTGCCTTTGGAGCTCATGCACTGAAAGGTGTGCTCGAGGTCAACCAGACTCGTGATCTCTGGAACACAGCCGTCCTTTACCATCTCGTCCATGCACCCGCCCTGCTCTGGGCGGCCACTGCCGAGCCCTTTCTGCAAGGAGCGATCCTCTGCTGGGTTCTGGGCATCCTGCTCTTCTCCGGAAGTCTCTACGCCCTTGCCCTGACCAAGATCAGCGTGCTCGGCGCCATCACACCCGTTGGGGGACTCCTGCTGATGGCTGGATGGGCGATCGTGGGGATGCGTGCAATCCGTTAAAGAGTTCCTAAGTTGATGAAAGCCATTACCGAAAGCTTCGATGTCTCCACAAAGGGGAAGGGGACCTACGAGATCACCTCGCAGGTGGAGTCACTCCTGCGGGCCAGCGGAATCCGCACAGGCCTCGCCACGGTCTTTGTCCGACATACGAGCGCGAGTCTGGTTATCTATGAGAATGCCGATCCCACGGCACGGGCCGATCTGCACCGCTACTTTGAGGATCTGGTGCCAGAGGATCATCCCGGACTGATTCATACAGCCGAGGGCCCTGATGACTCGACCAGTCATTTGCGGATGGTTCTGACTCGGACAAGTGAATCGATCCCAATTGCAGATGGACGACTGCAATTGGGTACGTGGCAGGGGGTCTACCTCTTTGAGCATCGAAACTCACCGCACAGGCGGACTGTGACCGTCAGCCTCCTCGGAGTTTAGGGGGAGGCTTGGGATTTCGGCGCTGGGTGTCGTTGCTGCTCGGTCAGCGTAGGACTACTACGCTTTCCCTCGCGACGCCTAGCCCTGCATCCAAACTTCCAAGCCTTAACTGAGCTTGTGGCAGGTTCGACGGCCTTTGCGCGATAAGCTTTCTTTGCGGCAAAGCTTAAGCCGCAGAGCTCTCCATAAGAGGATCAACTCCCACCAGGCTGAGTCTTTCTATCAAGCTCGGTCTCTAGGGGTGGAAAAGCCCAATGCTCCAAATTCCTTGAGAACCCTTGCTCTTTCTCGCTCAAGCTCTTCCTTTTGAAAAAGCTTTCTTTGCTTAAAGAGCCACTGGTAAAGCGACTTCCAAGCGGGATCACTTGAAGGGATCTTGATATGACCATACGACTTTTTGAAGTCATGAAGTTCGGCGAACTTCTTTCCCCATGCATCATCTGATCGGTTCTTATGCTTTCTGAACTTATCAAGTTCCGGAACTAGGCTTGCGGGGCGATTCCTAGCCTTGCTACCGAATTTGCCTTTGAAAAACCGATGCATCTCTTCCTCGTCATAGACCCAAAAAAAACCGGTTTTATTGAGTAAAACTTCATGCTCATGATTCATTTTGCCAGAAGCAAATAGGGCTCTTTGGACTTTTGCCCATAACTCTAATTCCGCATTTAAAGGTGGGTGCTCTTTGAAATCCCCATTCCCATATTTTTTAATGTGATTACGGAGAAGCCCGAGCATCTTCTTCCAGTATTCCTTTTGAACTATTGCCTCCCTGGTTCGAGACGAAAACTCTGGAAACATTTCCCGGAGTGATTGAGATATCGTGTAATTAGACTTTCGATTTCTGTGCCAAACAACGCCAAGGCGAGCGAGTTGGGAGAACCTTTCAAAACTCAACTGACCAGCGAGTTTTCGTGCCCTGGTAGCTGTAAGCCAGCGGCCTAAATCCTTGTGATTCTTGTCAGTCATTGAAACCCAGCAATGCCCATTCTGTTCCTTAAAGCGCGTTAGTTTAGCAACCTGGTCTTCCCAGGAAGTAACTTCCCCTACGCTTTTCCCCCAATGGAAACCTTCCTTTTCAAGCAACTTTTGTTTCCACTCCAAAAGCTTTCCTTGTCGATAAAGATTTCTCTGAAGGATCACCCAACGCGCTAGGGTAGAAAACTCAATGCTATTTGCTGGGACGTTCGAGTGGCCGTACTTCTTCTTGAATAGCTGAAGATCCTCAAATCTATCGTCCCACTTGGTGCGGGGAACGGCTCTTCTCCTAGCCTCCCAAACAAATCCAATCGTATCGAGCAACTCAATCTTCTCAAAAAGTAGTTTTCCCTTCCTTCGATAAACTCGTTGCTCTCTTACCCACAGACCTAGGATTGGGCTGTCCTTGTATAGTTGGGGAACCTTGCAATGTCTATACTGATCCTTAAAACGAATTAGTTCTACATAACGCTGATCCCAAACAGATATATCTTTAATATATATAACGTGAACCCTTACCTAAACACCAAGCGGCAAATGACCAGTGAGGCGGCAACGCCGGCCGCATCGGCGAGCAGGCCGGCTGCTAATGCGTGGCGACCCCGGCGGATAGCCACTGAGCCGAAGTAGACGGCCAGGACGTAAAGTGTGGTTTCGGTACCTCCGAGAATTGTCCCTGCGAGGTGGGCGGCGTAGCTGTCGGGACCGCATGCCTTGACGATCTCTGCAAAGAGTCCCGTGGCTGCACTGCCGCTCAGGGGACGAACTAGTACCAGAGGAAGGACTTGCGGCGGCAGGCCGATCAGGTCGAGCAGTGGCGAAAGGAGTCGGGTGAGGATATCAATCCCTCCGGCTGCGCGGAAGACACCGACGGCGACAAGGATCGCCACGAGGTAGGGGAAGATTTGCAGGGCCACCTGGATCCCCTCCTTGGCTCCCTCGATGAATTCCTCATAGACGGAGATGCCTTTGAGTGCTGCGTAGAGGGGGAAGAATCCGATCAGGAAGGGGATCGCCACCACCGAGATCGACTGGACGAACGAGATCGGAAGGGAGGTGCCCGCGCCCCTTGCAGCAACAAGATGCCAGATCGTTCCGGCAAAGAGGGCGACGTAGACCGCAAGGAGCAGTTTCTTCCAGAGGGAGAGGGGAATTAAGGATACACTTTCGGGAGCGGTGTCTATCGTCACGGGGAGAGGAGTGCGACCGGTCACCGGAGGCAGGGCAAACATCGGTAGCCTCTGCAGGAGTTTCACGGCAACAATGCCGGTGACAAAGGAGCAGGTCGTGGCCACGAGCGACGTCCCGATAATCGAGGTGGGATGGGCAGCTCCGGCGGCGGCTAAAATCCCGACGGCTGTGGCGGGGATTAACTGGACGGAACTGGTGTTGATGGCCAAGAAGGTGCACATCGCATTGGTGGCCGTTCCGGAGCGGGGATTCAACGATTCGAGTCCCTGCATGGCACGCAGTCCGAGCGGGGTGGCGGCATTGCCGAGTCCGAGCATATTGGCGGCTATATTCATCACCATGGCCCCCATGGCGGGATGATCCGGCGGGACGTCTGGGAAGAGGCGGGTGAGAAGGGGGCGCAGGAATGAGGAAAGTCGCTCCACGGCACCCGATTTCTCAGCAAGTCTCATAATTCCCAGCCAGAGAGCCATGACGGCCCCAAGCGGCAGTGCAATCGACAGGAGAGAGGACTTCGCAGCGTCAAAGGTCGCGGCAGTCACGGCTTCGGTCTTGCCGGTAAGCACTCCCAGAATGACTCCGCAGAGAATCAGGCCAAGCCAGAGATAATTGAGCATTTCCGAGTATTAAAGGGGAACACCACGGAGGTGGGGAATAAAATTGCGATGACGGACTATCGGGGATCGGCTTAAATGAGCTGCATTATGTCTGTCTGCTCTGATCGCTGGATTCGCAAAAAGTCGCTGGAACATGGAATGATCGAACCGTTCATCGATGGTCAGATACGCTCGGCAGAAGATGGAGGACGCGTGATCAGCTACGGTCTCTCAAGTTACGGATATGACCTGCGGGTTGCTGATGAATTCAAGGTCTTCACGAATGTCTTCAGCGCCATGGTCGACCCGAAGGAATTTGATGAGAAGTCGTTCGTGGATGTGAAGACGGATGTCTGTGTGGTTCCCCCCAACTCGTTCGCACTGGCCCGCAGCGTGGAGTACTTCCGTATTCCCCGCGAAGTCCTGACCATCTGTGTCGGCAAATCAACCTATGCCCGATGCGGCATCATCGTGAACGTCACTCCCTTTGAGCCGGAATGGGAGGGGCATGTGACGTTGGAGATCTCCAATACGACTCCTCTGCCGGCTAAGATCTACGCCAACGAGGGACTTGCCCAGGTTGTCTTCTTCGAGGCCAAGGAATCGTGCGAGACGAGCTATGCCGATCGT
The DNA here is from genome assembly GCA_036824855.1 of Chthoniobacterales bacterium. Taxonomy (GTDB): domain Bacteria; phylum Verrucomicrobiota; class Verrucomicrobiia; order Chthoniobacterales; family UBA6821; genus UBA6821. Next base: position 6,400 of record DAISZK010000062.1, read on the forward strand.
GCCGGTAAGTACATGAAGCAGCGCGGCATCACGGTGCCGAGGATGTAACAAAAGAGGGGTTAGAAGTATTAAAAAGAGGCGGAGGTTGTGACCCTACTTTTCTAACTTTGTAACCTTTTTAATGTTTTAACCTGCGCTCACTCCTTTTCTTCGTCACTCATCTTCTTGAGGACTTCGGACATGTCCTCCACTTCATTCCAGACTGCGCCGGTGGCATAGATGGGGGCTTTCTGCTGAGCGGCCATGGCCAAGCAGTCACTTGGCCGGGCGTCAAGTTCCAGCACCTTGCGTTGCTGGAGTTCATTCTCCGCGGTCATGATCATTCGTCCGTAGTAGGTGGCTCCCTTGAGGTCATTGATGATCACCCGCTCCACCTTCGCGCCAAACCCCGCAAGCATCATCCCCATCAGATCATGGGTGAGGGGACGCTCATGCTTTGTTTCGCTGATTATCATGCTAATGGCGTTTCCTACCAAGGGGTCGACATAGATGACGAAGACCTTTTCCTCGTTGCCAAGAAACACGGCGCTTCCACTGGTCGTTGGAATCACTGCCTTGATCCCGATCTGGACGACATCTTTACGGCTCATTTGGCTCATAGGGTGATTATGTTCCAGAATGCGCCGTCGTGCATCTACGCAATTGTGGTTATTGCTCGCTTCCTCTGCCGCCCGCATAGTCAGCATGCACGATCCCCTGGCGTTTGTATTCAGCTGAAGTGACCAGATAATGATCGGCCCAGGCGCCGAGCCCCTCCTGCTCCTTGGCAGTCAGTGTGCGGACGATCCTCGCAGGTGATCCCACGACCATGGAACCCGGGGGGATGATGGTATTCATCAGGACAGTGGCATGCGCTCCGACAAGGCATCGCTCTCCGATGATGGCGCCATCCAGAATGATCGCTCCCATGCCGATGAGTGACTCGTCGCCGATCGTGCAGGCATGGACGATGGCACCATGCCCGATGGTCACACGCCTCCCGACGGAGACGCCTCGGCCCGTGGCTACGTGGATGACGGCGTTGTCCTGCACATTGCTTTCCTCTCCGATCTCGATCGGGGCAATGTCGCCGCGAAGCGATGACGATGGCCAGACACTGACTCTTGCTCCCAAGCGAACTGTTCCGGCGAGAAATGCTCCGGGGGCGACATAGGCCTCGGAGTCGACGCAAGGAGTCTGATCCATGTGCTCACTGACGATTGCCTTGAAGTAGTCAAGATGTTCGGGATGGGAAAGGTCTGCCCTGGGGTCGTCTGTGGAATGAGTGTTCATAAGGTTTTTTGTGATTTTCTCACAATGGGAGTTGACAGCAAGAGAGGGTTTTTTTTGGATCAGCTTTGTCAAACGACACAACCAACCCAACCAACCCAACCCAACAATCCATGAGCAGCAAAATCCATCTCGTTGAATCCGTCCAGAAAGCCCTTGGCAAGGATGTCAGCAAGGCCCACGCCGAAAAGGCAGTGAACGCCGTCATCGACAACATCAAGGCCCTCGTCAAGAAGCACAAGAGCCTTCAGTTGATCGGCTTTGGCACATTCAAGGTTGTGAACCGCAAGGCCCGCACCGGCATCAATCCAAAGACCCAGGAGAAGATCAAGATCAAGGCCTCCAAGAGCGTTCGCTTGACCCCTGGTAAGGCTTTCAAGGAGTCTCTCTAAGTTTTTTAGGGTTTCCCCCCACCCGAGAAAACCCGTTATGCCTCTTGGCATAACGGGTTTTCTCATTTCTCTGGAGCTTCGTTTCAGTTAAGATCTGTTCTTCATGAAATCACCACTCGTTGTCTCAGTTACCGGTGCCGCCGGACAAATCGGCTACTCTCTCCTCCCTCGCATCGCCTCCGGGCAGGTCTTTGGATATGACCAACCAGTCGCTCTCCGCCTCATCGAGATCGAGCCGGGCATGAAGGCTCTCGCCGGAGTCGTCATGGAGCTCAATGACTGCGCATTCCCCCTTCTTGAGTCAATTGAGGCGACTTCCGATCTTGATGTTGGGTTCAGCGGCACGAACTGGGCACTGCTGGTTGGAAGCGTTCCGCGTAAAGCGGGTATGGAGCGCAAAGATCTTCTTGGCATCAACGGCAAGATCTTCATTGGGCAAGGGCAGGCCATCGAGCGGAATGCCGCCTCGGATGTGAATGTCCTTGTCGTTGGCAATCCTTGCAACACGAACTGCCTGATCGCCATGAAGAATGCTGCCTCCATTCCCGAGGATCGCTGGCATGCGATGACCCGACTTGATGAGAATCGTGCCAAGAGCGCCCTTGCGGAGAAGGCTGGTTGCCATAACCATGATATCACCAAACTCGCCATCTGGGGCAATCACTCCAGCACCCTCTACCCCGACTTCGAGAATGCCCTGATCAATGGAGATCCCGTGAGCAAGTACATCCCCGACCGTGCGTGGCTTGAGGGTGACTTCATCAAGGATGTCCAGCAGCGTGGTGCTGCGATCATTGCTGCCCGAGGACTCTCGTCTGCGGCCTCCGCTGCACATGCCGCGATTGAGACCGTCCAGTCGATTCGTGAAAATACTCCAGCGGATGACTGGCACAGTGTGGCTGTTGCTTCCGATGGTTCTTACGGCGTAGAAAAGGGGCTGATTTGCTCCTTCCCCATTCGCTCCAACGGCACGAAAGCCTCCATTGTCCAGGGAGTCGATCTTGGAGAATTCGGCAAATCCAAGTTCCAGCTCTCCCTCAATGAGCTTCTTGAGGAGAAGGCGATGGTTTCCGATCTCTTGCCACAATAGCCCCTATGAGCAGTCACGAGATTCCCGTTGCCGATCCGGCGACCCATCGCTCGGAAACGGATAGCATGGGGGCGATTCCCGTCCCTCATCACAGGTACTATGGCGCCCAGACTGCGCGTTCGCTGATCCATTTCGACATCGGCAACGACACCAAGCCACCCGAGTTGATCAAGGCCTTGGGACAGCTGAAGAAAGCATGTGCACTTGCAAACAGGGATCTCGGTAAACTGAGCGCGGAGAAGAGTGATCTCATCGTTCGTGCCGCCGATGAGGTGATTGCAGGGAAGCTCAACGAGCACTTTCCACTGCGTATCTGGCAGACCGGCAGTGGTACCCAAAGCAACATGAACGCCAACGAGGTGATTTCCAATCGTGCCATTGAGATGGCCGGGGGGGAACTGGGCTCGAAGAAACCTATTCATCCGAATGATGATGTGAACATGTCGCAGTCCTCTAATGACACCTTTCCAACAGCGATGAATATTGCGGCTGTCACGGTGGTCCGTGAGCGACTCCTACCTGTGGTGCAGGAGCTACGGGCGGCTCTCCAGGTCAAGGCTTTGGAATTCGCCGACATCATCAAGATCGGGCGTACTCATCTGCAGGATGCCACGCCAATCACATTGGGGCAGGAATTCTCAGGGTATGTGGCTATGCTCGATGCTGATTTGGTTCGAGTGACCGAGAGTCTGCCTGGGCTTGAGTCCCTGGCGATCGGAGGCACAGCTGTCGGTACCGGCTTGAACTCTCATCCGAAGTTTGGGGAGACGGCCGCTGCGCACATTGCTCAGATGACAGGCTACCCCTTTGTCTCAGCCGAAAATAAATTCATGGCTCTCTCCTCTCATGGTGAGTTTGTCTTTGCCAGCGGTGCCCTCAAATCTCTCGCCACGTCGCTGATGAAGATTGCGAATGACTTGCGGTGGTTGGCCTCGGGGCCCCGCTGTGGATTGGGTGAACTCTCCCTGCCGGAGAATGAGCCCGGTTCCTCCATCATGCCTGGCAAGGTCAATCCTACCCAGTGCGAGGCCGTCACCATGGTGGCTGTTCAGGTGATGGGTAATGATACAGCGATCGGCATTGCTGCTTCGCAGGGAAATTTTGAACTGAACGTCTTCAAGCCAGTCATCATCCACAACTTCCTCCACTCCGTGCGTCTGCTTGCCGACGCTTGCGACTCTTTCAGAGAGCACTGTGTTGTCGGGATCGAGGCAAACCGTGATTTGATCGATGGGTATGTCCGGAATTCTCTGATGCTCGTCACGGCTCTCAATCCCCATATCGGTTATGATAAGGCGGCTCAGATTGCCAAGAAGGCCCATAAGGATCACTCCAGCCTCAAGGAATCAGCAGTGGCACTCGGTTATTTGAGCCCGGAGCAATTTGACGAGTGGGTAGTGGCTGCCAACATGACGCACCCCTGAGTCGGAAACTAAACCGCCTAAGTCCTGCTTATCTCCCGACTGCAAGTTTTGCCATCAGGTCGGTCGTCATTGATTCTAACTCAATGGAGACCACCTCGACGCGTCGAGTGAAGTAGTTGTAGGCAATCAGATTGGGAACAGCGACCCCGAGACCAACAATCGTGCAGTTCAGGGCCTCTGAGATGCCGTTGGCAACCAACTGGGGGTCTCCGCTAGCGCCGATATTTCCAAAGATGCCGACAAGTCCTGAGAGGGTGCCGAGCAATCCGAGGAGTGGGGAGATGCCGGTCGTGATTTCTAGAAAGACAAGACCTGACTCAAGCCGTGAGATCTCATGACGAGCACGGGTCTGCACTGCGTCGAGAATCTCGGCGCGGGTCCAGTCCCGATGCTGAAGAACACTCAACAGCACTCGTGACAGTGGGGAGGGCTCCCTGAGAAGAAATTTCTGAAGATTCTCTGTTTGTGCTCCTCCTTGGAATCCCTCTAAAGCCCTGATGACCTCGGGAGGCAGGGCGCGATCCATCTTGATGATGAGTGCTCTTTGGAGAATCACGGCCAGGGAAAAAATCGAAAGCAGGAGAAGAACGGCCATGAAGAAGCCGCCTTTCACGAAGAACTGCACAAAGCCGGGCATCGCGGCAAGGAAAGGGTATAAATGCATTCGGTGAAACTTAGTAAACGGTGAAGCTATAGTCGATTTCCAAGACCCCATTCTGGAGTGTTCTGGCAACGTCTGGTGGGATCGGTGGTAGCTTGGCGTCCATGATTGAGCGAAGACTGCAATCCGTCAAAGACTCATTCCCATTGCTGGAAACGACATGGAGTCCGCTGACCTTGCCGGTTGAACTCACCTTGAAGCTGACATCGACAGTTCCAATGCTGAGAAGGCCCATGCGCTCATCGACATAGTAGTACCATCTGGAACCGATGGCATCCGCGACGCCTTTGCGATAACGACCCAGAGGTGTTTGCTCGGCGGCAACCGAAGAGCGGCCACGGTTGGAGATATTCCCACGAATCATAGTTTGCCGCGTCTCGGGCTGGTATCCCTTGGCGGATCCTGATGATCCTGGAGCGGAGGACTGACGGGGAGGGGAGGTCGTTGTGGTTTGCGACGATGATTGATCAGG
>DAISZK010000063.1:0-11700 GCA_036824855.1 Chthoniobacterales bacterium
TCACAGGACCCAACCGCAAATACAGCACCGCACCGGACAACTACTCTGAGTTTGTCATCATCAACAACTTTGTCTTCAAACCCAAGCAGGTCGAGGCCTACTACCGAGAAGAGGCAGTCGACGGATTAAGAACTACCACGGTTATTTTTCCACCATACAAACAGACCGTTCCGGATCCGGAATGGAGGCTCTATGACTTCTTGTTAAAACGGAAGCAGCCCATGGATCTAAAGGACTTACTGCCGACGGAAGAGACACTCTAGTCGTAGATACAGGGTTCATCTCTTATCGGAAGAATACTAGGGGATTTCCTGTAGGGGGTGGACACATCCTGTCGTGACTGTCTGGTAAGGATAGTCGATGAAATTAGCTATTCCTGCCTCGTCAGAAATCGGGGCATCGGATAGTTGTCGCACATTCCTTTTTCCTGTGCGACTCACCGACTACCACGCCAAGTTTTTTGCCCATGAGCTGACGAGGCGTTGCCCCTCAGACAGCGTTGAAAAGCTGGCTGGAGCAGTTGCAAGTGCGCAGGTGGATTTAAATCCCCATCAGGTCGATGCGGCGCTCTTTGCCTTCCGATCTCCACTCTCGAAAGGAGCCCTCCTTGCGGATGAAGTCGGCCTTGGGAAGACCATTGAGGCAGGCCTCGTCCTTTCCCAGAAATGGGCTGAGCGGAAGCGTCGGATCCTGGTCATTGTCCCGTCGAATCTCCGCAAGCAGTGGTACCAGGAACTCGGTGAGAAATTCTTTCTGCCGTGCCGCATTCTGGAGTCCAAATCCTACAACGCAGCGATCCGCGAGGGGCGTTTTCGTCCCTTTGAGGTCGAGGAGATCGTCATCTGTTCTTACCAGTTCGCCCGAAATAAGGCGGCTGATGTAGCCAATACTCCCTGGGATCTTGTCGTCCTGGATGAGGCTCACCGCCTCCGGAACGTCTACAAGCCGACGAACGTCATCGCGAACACTCTCAAGCAGGCCCTCAAGGACCGGAATAAGTTGCTTCTGACCGCGACCCCGTTACAGAACTCCCTCCTCGAGCTCTTTGGGCTCGTTAGCATTATCGACGATCACGCCTTCGGCGATCTCAAGAGCTTCAAGGAACAATTCACCAACCTGACCCAGGAGCAGGTCTTCGAGACTCTGAAGGCCCGTCTCCGCCCGATCTGCCATCGGACCCTTCGCAAGCAGGTCACCGCATACATCCCCTACACGGCACGCCATCCGATCCTTGAGCATTTTACTCCGGATGAGTCCGAGGACCGACTCTACAATGTCGTGTCTGAGTACCTTCGCCGTCCGAATCTCCAGGCACTCCCCGCAAGTCAGCGTTCACTGATGACGCTGGTCCTCAGGAAGCTCTTAGCCTCTTCCACCTTTGCGATTGCGGGAGCCCTGCAGTCCATTTCATCGCGTCTCGAGGCGAAGCTCGCCAAGCAACAACCTAGCCCTGAGCCCACCTTGGATGATTTAGAGGAAGAGCTCGCAGAGGATTACGAGGCCCTTGATGAGACCGCTGAGGAATGGGAGGAAGACGAAAGCGAAGCCGCGCTTTCCGAGGAAGACCGCGCAGCCCTCGAAGCAGAGATTGTGGATCTCAAGGAGTTTGCCCGCCTTGCCTCCTCAATAAGTCATAACGCCAAAGGAAAGGCACTCCTTCGCGCTCTCGATGTTGCCTTTGCAAAGGCTCGCGAGTTGGGAGCCACAGAGAAAGTGATCATCTTCACCGAGTCTCGCCGCACGCAGAGCTACCTTCTCCGCCTCCTGGCAGACAGTTCCTATGCCGAGGGGATCGTGCTCTTCAATGGCACCAATACCGACGATCGCTCCAAGGCCATCTACTCCGCATGGCTCGAGCGCCACGACGGATCCGATCGGATTACCGGATCCCGGAGTGCCGACATGCGTTCCGCCCTTGTCGATTACTTCCGTGAAGAGGGTCGCATCATGATCGCGACAGAGGCGGGAGCCGAGGGCATCAATCTCCAGTTCTGTTCCCTCGTCGTGAACTACGATCTCCCCTGGAATCCCCAGCGCATCGAGCAACGCATCGGACGCTGCCACCGCTATGGGCAGAAGCACGACGTCGTCGTAGTGAACTTTCTTAATAGCAAGAACGCTGCTGACCAGCGCGTCTACGAGCTCCTGGATAAGAAGTTTCAGCTCTTCGAGGGCGTCTTCGGAGCCAGCGACGAGGTCCTAGGTGCGATTGAGAGTGGCGTTGATTTTGAGAAACGGATCCACGACATCTACCAGCGCTGCCGGAAGCAGGAGGAGATCAAGAGCGAGTTTGATCAGCTCCAGATGGAGCTGGAGCTCGAGATCACCGAGTCCATGAAGACCACCCGGCGGAAGCTCCTGGAGAACTTCGATGACGAAGTCCGTGAGAAGCTCAAAGTCCAGGACGAGGCATCGAAGTTATGCCTGAATCGCTACGAACGCCTCCTCACCCAGCTCACTCGCCACGAGTTACGTGATCACGCAGAGTTCTTGGACGAGTCCTCCTTCCGGTTGAAGAGCTCTCCCTTCCCTGGCGATGTCGTCGCGATTCCCATTCCTATTCCCATACCCCTGGGTCTCTATGAGCTACCCCGTCGCTCTGGAGAAGCACACCTCTACCGCCTCGGGCATCCTCTGGCAGAGGCCATCATCCACCGGGCCAAGGAACGCGCTCTTCCCATTCAGGAGCTCCGATTCAGCTACAGCGACCATGAGGGAAAAATCAGCAGCCTCGAGCCCTACATCGGCACCTCTGGGTGGATGACGGTTTCACTCCTCTCAGTCGATGCCCTCGACCAGGGCGAGGATCATCTCATGATTGCCGCACAGACCGATCAGGGAGCCCCGCTTGATCTGGAGGTAGCCACCCGCTTTCTCTCTCTACCCGGAGAGATCCTTGGCAGCGTGACCGATCAGGCACCGAAGTCCCTTGAGACCATCATCGGGACGATCCAGCAGTCGATTCAACAGGGTATCTCGGAGCGGAATGCCCACTTCTTCGAGGCTGAGGCAGAGAAGCTCGAGGGATGGTCCGACGATCTGAAGGTGGGCCTCGAGCGCGAGATCAAGGAAATGGACCGCCTTATCAAAGAAGCCCGCCGTTCCTCCACGGCAGCCCTGACCCTTGAGGATAAGCTTGCCGGGCAAAAGAAGGTCCGCGCCCTCGAGTCCCAGAGGAACGAAAAGCGTCGCTCCCTCTTCGAGGCTCAGGATCAGATCGACCGACAGAGGGATCAGCTGATTGAGACCCTGGAGGGAAAGCTGGTTCAGAAAACCCATTCCACCTCTCTCTTCACACTCAGGTGGAGTCTGAAACGACAAAGGAAACGTCAATAAAGCTTGAAATCGACGAGATTACGTCGATTATTGATTTTCTATGATCCATTCACTGGCGATTCGGAACTTTGCCTCCTTTCAGCAGGAGGCCCTTGTTGAGTTCACCGTGGGGCCTAAGGCGGGCGATCGAGAGATCTTCCTCCCTTCATCACAGCCGCATGTCCGCGTTAATGCCGTCACCGGCGTCTTTGGGCCCAATGCCTCGGGAAAGACCAATCTCCTCAAGGCCATAGCCTTCCTCCGCTACTTTATCCTGGCGTCTGCATCCGAGCAGCCTGATAAGGAGATCCCCGTCGAGCCCTTCGTCTTCGTAACGGAGGAGCAGCGTGAAGCGACCCCGATCGTCTTCGGACTCGAGTTTGAGTTCGAGGGGGTGCTCTACCGCTACGATCTGGAGCTCACTCAGAAGCGAGTCCTCCTTGAGTCCCTGCACAAGAAAGAGGCCCGCTACCGCTACCTCTTCGAGCGTCGGTGGAATGCACAGGAAGGGAAATATGATTTCAAGTCCCAGGACATCGGTCCCTCGAAGCAAGTCGCCCTTCGTGAGAATGCCTCCTTCCTAGCCTCGGCCGTACTCCAGCAGCACGAGTTCGCACAGAAGCTTGCCCACTACTTCCAGCAGCTCTATGTGAACATCCACTCCCTCGGACGGATGCCAAACCATGACCCCGAGTTTGGGAACCTCCTTGGAGCCGCCGATTTCTTCAAGCAGCGCGGCGATCTGCTCGGCACTGCCGAGCGGTACCTAATCGGTGCAGACCTTGGGATCTCAAAGCTCCAGATCGGAGAGATCAAGATCCTCAACCCCGAGGGGAAGGAAGAAGCCGCACCCTTCCCGATCGTAGAGCACCAGGTATCAGGTCGCCCCTACCTTCGCCCACTCATGCAGGAGTCACGGGGCACCCAGGCGCTCTTTGTCCTGCTCCGCTATATCCTTCCCGTTCTTGAGTCGGGAGGCGTCGCCGTCATCGACGAGTTCGAGACAGGGCTCCATCCCCACATGATCCGAGCCATCGTCCAGCTCTTCTACTCTCGCGAGCATAATCCCAAGCACGCTCAGCTCATCGCGAACTTCCACTCCGACTACCTCCTCCAGGAGACGCTCGAGAAGTATCAGATCCTCTTCACCGAGAAGAACCCCGAGACCCTCTCCTCCGAGGCTTGGCGACTGGATGAAGTGAAAGGCGCCGCACGGAACGATGCCAACCACTACGCGAAGTATCACGCCGGGGCCTACGGCGGCATTCCGAACCTCTGATTGCCGCCAACTCACATGTCCCGGTCCAATCCCTCCAAACGCAAGCCGCGCAGTACGCGGCACACCACGCTCATCGTGGTGGAGGGAGAGAGCGATGAAGTGTTTCTTAAGCACCTGAAGATCCTCTTTGGAAGGGACAGCGGATCCCGTCTCACGGTGAAATCACCTCGGGGAAATGGTGATGCCGTCCTGAAGACAGCAATCGACAGCTTCGAAGCCTTCGATCGACGCGTGGCCATCTACGATGCGGACTGGCAACCTCAGGCAAAACACCTCAAAGCCGCCCATCGGAAGAAGATCCAGATCCTCACCTGCTCACCCTGCATCGAGGGACTCCTCCTTGAGATCCTCGGGGAGAAGCCTCCGAGCAGCTCCGCAGAGTGCAAGAGGAGACTCGAGCAGCGGATTGGGCAATCCCTCACAAGCCTCCAAACCTACGAACGCCATTTTCCGCTGACACTGCTGACATCGTGCGCAGCCCAGATCGGAACGCTTCGGGCGCTCCTCGACCTCTTCAAGACACCCCTTTAGAAACTCACCCCATGACTTCCAAAAAACAAAAACTCGAGCTGACGTGGATTGGGAAGGAGAACCGGGCGAAGCTCGAGCCGCGCATTCTTCTGGAGGAGCCGGAGCGCTCGTATCATGCCGCTCAGCGGGTCACGGATGCCGACATCTATGACAATCTGCTCATTCAGGGAGACAACCTCCTAGCGCTGAAGGCTCTGGAGCAGGACTACGAGGGGAAGGTGAAGTGCATCTTTATTGACCCGCCCTACAATACTGGTAGCGCCTTTGAGCACTACGATGACGGGATCGAGCACTCGTTGTGGCTTTCCTTGATTAGGGAAAGGCTAGCAGCATTGCGGAGTCTTTTGTCTGAGGATGGTTCTCTATGGATCACAATCGACGATAATGAATGTCACTATCTTAAAGTATTATGTGATGAAGTGTTTGGACGCTCAAACTTCATATCAACAATAGTATGGATGAAGAGGGTATCTCCAGCCAATGACGCGAAATACTTTAGTACCGATCATGACTCAATTCTTGTAGTTGCAAAAAACAAGCAAACATGGAGGCCAAATCGTCTGCCAAGGGGAGAAGCTCAAAATGCTTATTATAAAAACCCTGATAATGATCCACGCGGACCTTGGAACTCGGTGACGTACACGGGCAATAAACCACGTTCTGAACGGCCCAATCTTTATTACGGAATACAGAATCCATTTACTAAAGAGACTGTTTTTCCACCAGATACGCTGACATGGCGATACGGTCAGGATACACACTCCAAAAACGAAAAAGATAAACTTTTGTATTGGGGAAAAGATGGGAAATCTAAAGTTCCAAGACTGAAAATGTTTCTATCAGATGCGGAGCCAATAGTGCCCCGAAGTGTTTGGCTGAGTGCTGAATCAGGCAGCACTCAAACTGCAATGGTGGAGCAGAAGACTCTTTCAAACACCCCTTTTTCAACACCAAAACCAGAGCTTCTATTAAATCGGATTCTTCATATTGCTACAAATCCTGGTGATATAGTCCTCGACTCTTTTCTTGGTTCTGGGACGACGGCTGCCGTTGCTCACAAGATGGGGCGGCGCTGGATTGGCATCGAGCTGGGAGAGCATTGCCACACGCACTGTCTCCCACGTCTTAAAAAGGTCGTGGATGGAGCCGATCCTGGTGGGATCACGGAGGCTGTGGGATGGAAGGGTGGCGGAGGCTTCCGCTATTACCGCCTCGCTCCTTCGCTCCTCCAACAGGACAAGTGGGGTAACTGGGTGATCTCGCAGGACTACAATGCCCCGATGCTTGCCGAAGCGATCTGCAAGCTGGAGGGATTTACTTATGCTCCGAGCGATACGATCTACTGGCAGCATGGACAATCGACCGAGCAGGACTTCCTCTACGTCACGACAGCGAGCCTGAATCACGATCAGCTCCAGCAGCTCTCCGATGAGGTCGGCTCCGATCGCTCCCTCCTCGTCGTCTGCACCTCCTTCCGAGGGCGCAAAGAGGGCTACCCAAATCTGACGGTGAAAAAGATCCCGAAGGCCGTCCTCACCCGCTGCGAATGGGGCCACGACGACTACAGCCTGAAGGTGGAGAACCTCCCCTCGGCTCCCAAACCAGAGCCTGAACCAGGACAGATCGACCTTCTGTAATCTTCTATGGGAGCTCCTGCCATCATGGTAAGCAAGGGATGTGAACCGAGGGTTCGAATCCCTGCACGGGGAATTGACTTTGAAGTTCTGAGTGGTAGGTTTTGCAGCAGTAAACCCGCCGCGCCTCTTCAAGAATGCGTACTTCGGCGGGTGTTTTTTTGCCCTGAGGTCCTGTTGTATCTGGGGCAGAGAGGAGGTCTCTCGTGAAATACGAGAAGAAGCCCCTCTCCTTTGAGAAGCAGGCGGATCTACTGCTCGATCGTGGTCTCTTGGCGGATCGGGATCAGCTGATCCGTCGTCTGCGGGCGACGAGCTATTTCCGGCTGAGCGGTTATCTCTATCCCTATCGGCAATCGGGAAGTGATAATTATCTGCCAGGAACATCGCTAGAGCAGATCTGGAAGCTCTACAGCTTTGACCAACGATTGAGGACTCTCTTGCTGGATGCCATCGAGGCGATCGAGGTCTATGTTCGCACCCAGCTGGCCTATCACTTTGCACATGAATACGGGCCATTCGCCTACAACGATCCGTCGCACCTTCCGAACCTGAGCCGGGATAAATTTGTCCTCTGGCAGTCGAAACTGGAGCAGCAGGTGCAGCGGAGTCATCAGAGCAAGGAGGAGTATGTGGTTCACTTCTTCGCGAAGTATGGGGATGAGCACACGAGGCTTCCGGTTTGGACTCTCGTGGAGCTGATCGATTTCGGGTCGACCTTCACCTTCTTCAGAGGGGTCAATGACGATATCAAGAAGCGCATTGCCGGGGATCTCGGCTTCCCCGACTTGGTGGTGAAGTCATGGCTTCTGACTCTCAATACGATCAGAAACAGATGTGCCCATCATTCACGACTCTGGAACTGGGAGCTTGGGAATCCCGTCTTACTGCCGACTCAACGAAAATTCCCTGAATGGCATGAGCCTCGTCTGAGGAATGATCGCTCGGGGATCATCCTGACGATCTGTCATCAGCTGATGCACCGGATCTTCCCGTCCAATCACTGGCAGAAGAGGGTCTTTCATCTTTTTGATGAATTTCCCGATCAACCTCTAGAACCCATTGGCCTCCCTGCCAACTGGCGGGATCATCCTCTCTGGAAATCATGAACCGCCACGTTAATGCCATCGCCGGGCGCCTAAGCCTCCGTCCTCCCCAGCGTCACTCGCTCGAGATTCTCGATCGGATCACGGAGATCGTTCCTCCGAGCAAGGCGGCTGATCTGGCCTCTGCTCTCGAAATCATCCGGAGTGAGTATCCGACGGTGACGGATTTCGAGAGGGAGTTCCCCTCGCTCTGCTTCGCCCTCGCTACGGGTGTCGGCAAGACACGCCTGATGGGTGCCTTCATCACCTATCTGCACCTAGCTCACGGGGTGAACAATTTCTTCGTCCTGGCACCGAATCTGACGATCTACAACAAGCTGATCGCAGACTTCACGCCGAATACCCCGAAGTATGTTTTCAAGGGGATCTCGGAGTTCGCCGTCGATGCACCAGACATCATCACGGGGGACAACTATGAGGCGAAGGCGGGCACGCTCTTTGACCAAGTCCTCCGCTGCAAGGTGAACATCTTCAACATCTCGAAGATCAACTCCGAGGTGCGTGGTGGGAAGTCTCCCCGCATCAAACGCCTCTCGGAATACATCGGAGAGAGCTACTTCGAATATCTGGCGGGGCTGCCCGACCTCGTTCTCCTGATGGATGAGTCGCATCGCTATCGTGCCAGCGCGGGAGTGAAGGCGATCAATGAGCTCAAGCCGATCCTAGGGCTGGAGCTGACGGCGACTCCCTTTGTGGAGGGAACCAAGTCGGTGGAGCCCTTCAAGAATGTCATCTATGACTACCCTCTCGCGAAGGCGATGGAGGATGGTTTTGTGAAGGAGCCAGCCGTGGCCACGCAGAAGAACTTCGACGCGAGCCAGTTCAATGATGCGCAGCTTGAGCAGATCAAGCTCGAGGATGGCATCCGACTCCATGAGGACGTGAAGGTTCGTCTGGAGACTTATGCCCGTGAGACGGGGCAGCGGATTGTGAAGCCCTTTGTTCTCGTAATCGCCAAGGACACAACTCACGCAGGGGAACTCCTGAAGCTGATCCAGTCGGAGAAGTTCTTCGAGGGGCGCTACAAAGAGAAGGTCATCCAGGTCGACTCGAGCAAGACCGGGGCCGAGGAGGAAGAGATGATCGCCCGTCTTCTCAAGGTCGAAGATCCCGAGGAGCCAACTGAGATCGTGATCCATGTGAACATGCTCAAGGAGGGATGGGATGTGACGAATCTCTACACGATCATCCCACTCCGTGCTGCCAATGCCCGGACGCTGATCGAGCAATCGATCGGACGAGGTCTGCGTCTTCCGTATGGGAAGCGCACGGGCGTGGAGGCGGTCGACCGCCTGACGATCGTGGCGCACGACAAGTTCCAAGAAATCGTGGATGAGGCAAACCGTGGAGACTCGGTGATCCGGATGAAGCAGGTGATCCTCGAACCTGCGAAGGAGCATCAGCGCCTCGCTACTGTCGTGGTGCAGGCGTCCATTCTGGGGCAGCTAGGCGGAGCCTCTGTCACAACGAGTGAGGCGACGATGCCAGGGGTGACGGAAACCCAAACGGTCTCTCAGTTCACAACGGCAGCTGAGCAAAAGGCTGCCCAGGTCACGCTGAATGTGATCCGGCAGTTTGAGCAGCTTCCCAATTCTCAGGGGCTTTTTGCTCCGGAGGTTCAGGAGGTGATTTCGGCAAGGGTGCAGGAAGCTCTCACTCCGATTCAGGCAGAGCTGGCTGGAGTCACTGAGCAGGTGGATGTCGCTGCGGTCGTGGCTGCCACGACACGACTGGTCGTTCAGCAGACGATCGATATTCCACGCATCCTCGTTGTTCCCAAAGGGGAGGTGAGCAGTGGCTTCAACCCCTTCAAGCTCGATACCAAGTCGATTCATTTCCAACCGATCGAGCGCGACGTGCTCATCCAGCACCTACGAACTCACAAGCAGGAGACTCTTTCATCCAAAGGCAGCGGACAACGGGAACTGCGTCTCGAGGATTACCTTGTGCGGGCTTTGATCGACTTCGACGACATCTCTTACGACCACCATGCTGATCTGCTCTATGACTTGAGCGGGCAGATGGTCGCGCATCTCAAGAGCTATCTGAAGGATGAGGAAGAGGTCACCAATGTCCTCCAGTATCACCAGCAACAACTAGCAGACTCAATTCATGCTCAGATGCTGGATCACTACTGGGAGAAGGCTTCGGACTATGAGGTCAGAATCAGCAAGGGCTTCACGGAACTGAAACAGATGGCCTTCACGGTGCCAGCTTCCGAGGGAATCCTAGATTTCCGTCGCAGGCCAACTGATGTGACCAAGATCGCGCAGCTGGTCTTTGGGGGATTCAAGAAGTGCCTCTATCCGGCGCAGAAGTTCCAATCCGACACGGAGCGTGTTCTCTCGATCATCCTGGATCGGGAATCAGACAAGTGGTTCAAGCCGGGCAGGGGGCAATTCCAGATCTTCTACAAGTGGGGTCACGACCAGCACGAGTATCAGCCTGATTTCGTCGCTGAGACCAAGGACACCATCTACATGCTCGAGCCCAAGGCTCGCGGCGACATCGACGACCCTCAGGTCATCGCCAAGAAAGAGGCCTCCATCCGCTGGTGCGAACACGCCTCAACTCACAATAGGGCCAACGGAGGCAAACCGTGGAAATACCTCCTCATCCCCCACGACGCCATCGCCGAGAACATGACCATCGACGGCCTCGCCGGGCAGTTCACTCAGAAGGGATAATTCCTAATCAATAATTTTTGAGATGACTGATAATAATATACTAAGGGGTTATCAGCCTGTCTGGGCAGAGAATATATTTTACGGCTTTATTGATAGGTTAGAAAGGCTTTCGGACGTATTACATATGTCGATTGCAGGCATAAACTATATACAAAAAAGACATGGTTTATTAAAAGAGTTGCTCTCAATAGATGGAGAAATAAAGGAAGCGACATCAAAGGATAAACTTGCAAAGGCAAAAAGAGAGGAGGAGTTGGCAAAAAAAGAAGTAGAAACTGATTTTCCGATATTACATGAACAATCAGTTATTGCAATGTGGAGCATGCTTGAATCATTAGTATACTTACTTGCAGCAAAATGTCTTGCTAATGAATTAGCTATATGGAAAACAGATAGCATTAGTAAACTTCAGGTGCGAATAGGTGATTATGAATCATTAGATCACTTTGAAAAGTGCATGTGGATTGTGGGATTACTTGATCAATCAACAAGTGCGCCAAATAAATCTGGAATTACGCGATTTGAAAAATTACTGCAGGTATTTAATTTAGATGGATCATTCAATGATGAACATAAGAAGGCATTATACGAGCTCCATCATATACGAAATGTACTTATACACCGGGGTGGTTTAGTAGATAATAAATTGTTGAAAGCATGCCCGTGGATCAAATTAAAACCTGGTCAACAACTACTGATTTCGCATTCGATGTGGATTAAATACCAAAAAGCTGTTGGAAAATATTGCATCGAATTGGCCAAACGGACTAATCGAAAATTTGGAACTAAATAATAACCCTTCAGATTTTTAAGGAATACCCACACACCATATCCCCCAAAAAGGTGTGTTCCTGTGAGTGTGTACACGTGGGGGGCGTCGGGAAGGGGATGGGTCTCTCACCCTGCGCCGCTTGGTCTACGACATCGACATCCAGCGTATCAGGGAAGCCGGCCTTCCACAGCAGAACGGACTGCGCCTGTGCTCAAGGGGGAGTGTGGGAGTAGTGCTTCCTTAGGCCCAAAGTTGCTCCATCTTTCGGATTTGTTCGGCGAAGCCTTCAGGCTTCTGATCTCGAAATTTCCTGAGATTCAACAGCTTCCATTGGATGCCAGGTAACTCCGAGACATGCTGGCAATCGAGTAGGCTC
>DAISZK010000002.1:0-6652 GCA_036824855.1 Chthoniobacterales bacterium
ATGCAGAGCTGGAATTCTCGTGGGGCGCCACCGAGGTGAATGTTCCTGACCTGGTCGATGCGATCGTCGATATTACCGAGACCGGTTCCTCGTTGCGTGCCAACAAGCTTCGGATTCTCGAGACGATCATTGAGTCCTATCCTGTCTTCGTGGCCGGGAAGTCCGCCTTTGCTGACAAATGGAAGCGGGAGAAAATGGAGAAGATCGCCCTCCTTCTCGTCGGAGCCCTCACGGCCCGTGACAAGGTCGGTCTCAAAATGAATCTTCCCAGCACAAAGTTGCAGAATCTCCTCGACGCATTACCCGCTCTCCGCAATCCTACAGTTTCGCCTCTGGCCCAAAACGACTGGGTGGCTGTGGAGACGGTCATCGACGAGAAAATCGTCCGGGAGATCATACCGCAACTGAAGTCACTCGGTGCCGAAGGCATCATCGAATACCCTCTGAACAAAGTCGTCTACTAAGACAACTCAGACATACCATTCTACGCAAGTAGTCCAGAACCGAACACAGCCCGATGGGATCAATCAAAAAGAAACGCAAAGCCAAGATCGCAAAGCACAAGCGCCGCAAGCGCATGAAGCTGAACCGCCACAAGAAGCGCCTGCGTTACAAGTCCTAGTAAAACTAGGCCCCTTTTTAGGGTAGCGCCCCGACCCACGACTCTCGAGTTGGGGGATCTGCGAAAAGATTTCAAGACAAGCTCCCGAATTACCTTCGGGAGCTTTGTTCGTTTCTATGCTGAAGCGCCCAGACGCAAACACGCACGGGGATGCACGGCATAAAAGAGATAAGGAGTTAAAGCCGAGGGTACCTGCATTCTGGGGATCATTTCATCCCCCTCATCCCTGTGAATTAATAAGGTGTCAGCTACCGATGTCGCGGCGTAGTTGCTTACCCTCGAACCTGATCTTGTCCGCGGCCGCGTAGGCCTTGGTGCGGGCCTCTTCAAGTGTGCTTCCAAGGGCTGTGATGCCGAGGACACGTCCTCCATTCGTGACAACCTCACCATCTTTCAAGGCGGTGCCGGCATGGAAGACCACAACGTCGGCATCTGTGGATGCCTCATCGATACCACTGATCAACTTACCTTTTTCAATCGGCCCGGGATAGCCGCCCGAGGCCAGAACGATACAAACCGCTGCACGGGCATCCCAGACGGGCTTTGCTTCGGAAAGCCTCCCGTCGATGGTAGCCTCGATCAGATCCAGCAGATCGCTCTTGAGTCGGCGCATCAGGGACTGGGTCTCGGGATCGCCGAAGCGGCAGTTGAACTCGAGCACCTTCGGTCCCTCGGGAGACATCATGAGTCCGGGAAAGAGCATCCCCCGGAAGGTTAGGCCATCGGCGACGAGCCCTTTGACGAAGGGTTCAAGCACCTCCACCTTCAGCCGCCGCCTCATCTCGAGATCAACCACACGGGAAGGACTGATTGTTCCCATGCCACCGGTGTTGAGTCCCTGATCTCCGTCGAGGGCGCGCTTGTGATCCTTCGCATCGGGGAAGAGAAGATAGTTTTGGCCGTCGATCAGCGCATGGAGCGAGCACTCGGGACCAGTCAGGAACTCCTCGATGACGATGGTGTTCCCGGCATCGCCAAAAACCTTCTCAATCATGATTTCGCGGATCGCCGCCTCGGCTTCCGCAAGAGTCTGCACGATCACCACTCCTTTGCCGAGGGCAAGCCCATCAGCCTTGACGACCAGTGGATATGCCGATGCACGGCAATGAGACAAGGCGGCCTCCGGGTCCGAGAAGGTGGAGGATCCTGCTGTCGGGATTCCGTGACGGAGCATGAATTCCTTGGCAAATGACTTCGACGATTCAAGTCTGGCAGCGGCCGCCTCAGGCCCGAAGACCCGAAGGCCCTCTTTTTGGAAAAGATCGACGATGCCAGCGGCCAGCGGATCATCCGGACCGACAAGCGTAAGGTCGACCTGTTGCGACTTGGCCAAGGCAAGCAGGCCCGGAAGGTCGCTTGCGGCAACCGGGTGATTCGTTGCAAGCTCGGCGGTTCCAGCATTGCCCGGGGCGCAAAGGAGTTGTGACACACGCGGACTCTGTGCCAGTTTCCAGAGCAGGGCGTGCTCACGACCTCCGGATCCGATTACGAGAATTTTCATCAGGAAAAGATGCTTGGATTGGGGGCTGTCTGTCGAGATCGACGGATTCCTTTATTTCTGTTCCAGAGGGTGACGGACATCAGGCAAGACGGCTCCCGCCGAAACCTCGATTTCCCGTTCCTGCCCAAGCATGTTCAGTAGAATCGCGACGCGCTCCCTTGAGGGGAGGACTCGTGTTACGAGGGCACGGATTCCCTGAAATGGTCCCTCGATGACCTTGATCTCCTCTCCCTCCTTGATTTCGCTGGTGATTTCGATGGTCTCCTCATCCGCCACATGGCAACGAAGATCCGTGATGATGGAGTCGTCGAGCAGGGCCGGTCTGCCGCCAAAGGAGAGAGTCTTGGCAACACCACTGGTTGCAGCGATGCGGCGATAAAGCTCCGGGTAAACAAAGCGGACGAAGATATAGCCTGGAAACATCGCCTCATTCACCCAGGCAACTCCCGTGCTCCGAGCCCGCTTGAAGCGGATCTTGGGACAGAAGACCTCAAGCCCCAACTCCCCGCGGAGGAGTCGTGTCGCCACGCCTTCCTGCTTGGGTCTGGTTTTTACGCAGTACCAGAGCAACTCCTGAGAGTATGGAAAAACAAGTGATTCTGGAGCTGACATTTGAGAATCTTGTCATGAATCAGGTGCAATCAGCAATGCCCGTCAATTGTGACGAAATTGTGACATCGTGTCCCTTGGAGAATTTGTGAAGAGCTTCTACACAACATCTTGTGCCCGAAGAAGACCTTATCCACTACAGGAGCGTTTGGATCTCCGATGTTCATTTGGGGACCCGTGGATCCCAGGCGATGGCCTTGCTCGGATTTCTCCGTACCTTTGAGTGCGACACGCTTTATGTCGTGGGTGACCTGATCGATATCTGGGCAATGAAGAGAGGGGTCTACTGGACCCAGGAGCACAGCGATGTCATCCAGAAGATCCTCCGAAAAGGACGCAAGGGCTCAAAGATTATCTACATCCCGGGCAATCATGATGAGAGGATCGCCGATTTCACCGGTGATTATGCCAATGTCCACATCCAATCGCGCGCCTTTCATACGACGGTTGATGGCAGGAAGCTGCTCGTGGCCCATGGACATGAGCTCGACACCGTCGTTCAGAATCTCGGATGGCTGGCGCACGTTGGAGATATCGGTTACTCCCTCCTTCTGCAACTCAACGGCCCAGTTAACTTTTTCAGAAAGTTGGTCGGTCGGGGGCACTGGTCGCTAAGTGCTTATGTGAAGAGCAGTGTTAAGAATGTCGTCAACTTCATCGGTGGCTTTGAGGAGTCGATGGTGCACTTCGCCTCCGACGCCCAGGCTGAGGGAATCATCTGCGGTCATATCCATACGGCCTCCATGCGCAGGATCAAGGATCTCGATTATTATAATACCGGTGATTGGGTTGAGAGTCTCACCGCGCTTGTTGAGGAGAGTGATGGCACGATCAAGCTACTGAAATTCTCGTCTACCGGAGAGATGATCAAGACGCTGGCCGTTTGCAGTGCCACGGAAGGGATCGAGCTTAAAGAAGAGACATTGGCCCCCGCGTTCACGCCTGAACCTCTGTCGGTCTAAATCCAGCAGTCTGAAAAAACTGGCGGGACGGCCCTAGACAGCTTAGTTAGAAAGCCTGTCCGATGACCATTTGCCTGCTTAAATCCAAGATACACCGCGCTGCTGTCACGGGCGCCTCCATTGATTACGAGGGAAGCCTCACCATTGCCTCTGACCTCGCGGAACGTGTCGGGCTCCTTCCCTACGAGAAAATTCTGGTCGGGAACATGGGGAACGGAGAACGCTTTGAAACATACGTGATCTATGGTCCTCATGGATCGGGAGCGATCGAGCTGAATGGTGCCACGGCTCACCTCGGTAAAGTCGGCGATCGACTCACGATCATGTCGTATGCCTGGTTACCCGAGGAAGAGGCCTCGCGTCACAAGCCCTCGGTAATCCTGCTCGACGAGAAAAATACAGTGATCAGGGCTTAGGCCCTGATGCCGCTGTTTCAGTCATTGACTCGAACGAAGAGAGTCCGAAGTGCCAATAGACTGAGATGAATCCTGAGCTTCGAGATTCTTCGCTCCTGAAATCTCAGGCCTATGTCTCAGGGAAATGGTGTGAGGCAGAGAGTGGAATGGTGCTTGAAGTTCATGACCCTGCCGACGGGGCCGCTCTTGGCAGCGTCCCCTCGCTCTCCGCAGAGGAGGTCGCTAGGGGCATCACGACTGCGGAGCAGGCAATGGCTCGTTGGAAAAAAGAGTCTGCCCTTGGGCGTTCAAGGATCCTGAACCGGTGGTTCGATCTGATCGTTGAGCATACCGATGACCTTGTGGCGATCCTGACAGCCGAACAGGGAAAGCCGCTGGCGGAAGCCCGTGGGGAAATCGCCTACGCGGCCTCCTTTATCGAGTGGTTTGTCTCCGAGGTAACGCGCATCGAGGGGGAAATTATCCCAAGTCCCTCGACGGATCGAAGGATCATGGTCCTTAAGGAGCCGGTGGGCGTCTGTGCCGCAATCACTCCTTGGAATTTTCCCTCGGCCATGGTGACCCGAAAGGTCGCGCCGGCGCTCGCGGCTGGTTGCGCGATTCTGGTTAAGCCGGCTTCGCAAACTCCTTTATCTGCCCTGGCACTGGCAGAATTAGCGCTCCGTGCGGGACTCCCGCCCGGACTCTTTTCCGTCGTCACGGGTAAGGCCTCTATTGTCGGTTCCGCGCTCACGGCAAGTCCCGTTATCCGAAAACTCAGCTTTACCGGATCGACTGAGGTCGGGAAATCACTGATTCGGGACTGTGCCGGAACGGTGAAGAGGGTCACCATGGAGCTCGGAGGGAATGCACCTTTCATTGTCTTCGAGGATGCCGATCTCGAGGCGGCCGTAGAGGGATTAATGATCTCCAAATTCCGTGGAAGTGGTCAGACATGTGTCTGTGCCAACCGCCTTCTGATTCACGAGAAAATTGTCGCTCCGTTCACGGAACTTTTGGTCGCCGCCGTCGGGAAGCTGCGTGTCGGCCCGGGAACGGAATCGGGCGTGAGCCAAGGGCCGCTGATTGATACCGCCGCAGTTCAGAATCTCGAGCGTCTTATCGGGAATGCCGTCGCAATGGGTGCAGCGGTACTCTCAGGAGGCAAACGGCATGAGCTCGGGGGAAACTTTTTTCAACCAACCGTTCTATCCGGTTGCACTTCGACCATGGCACTCTCAAGCGAGGAGATCTTTGGTCCGATTGCGCCGATATTCACCTTTGCCTCGGAAAGTGAGGCCATTGCTTTGGCAAATGCGACGGAGTTTGGACTAGCTGGTTACTTTTACAGCCGGGATCTCGCGCGAGTCTGGCGTGTGGCCGAGGCCCTCGAGTGCGGGATGGTAGGAGTCAACACGGGGGTGATCTCCAATGCCGCCGCTCCTTTCGGTGGAATCAAGGAGTCAGGATACGGCCGGGAGGGATCCCGGCACGGGATCAATGACTACTTATCGCTGAAATACATCTGCCTTGCAGGACTCGATTCCTGAAGCCTTCCATCTGAAGCGCTGGTTTGTTCTCGATTAAGGACGTTTGGTGCTAGCGGTCGATGCAATGGTCCTAGCCTTATCAGCAGTGGCTTTCGCCTTCATGGCTGCGGGTTCGTTATGATAAGTGCTTAATCCGTCACCGCTCAGGTCGCGATCGTTACGGGAGGTATGAATCCTGTTTTTCATGGCGGCCTCGCTCTGGATTCGTGTGTTTGATTTGTGGGATGTAGTGCTCATAGGTTCTGTATCAAGCATCCTCCTGATCCGCTTGGAATCAAGGTGTTCGCCATAAGCAAAAGGCTTATCTGATGCATCCTTCAGAAGTTGATCCTTCTCTCTCCGTCTTCGGCCATGCTTCACCTGAACAGTAAGACCGCGGAAAGAATTTTGACATGTGTGCCACTTCACTCACCATGGAGACGCAGCCCTATCAAGAGATGAAGAAATTTTTATATCCCCTGATTTTTGTCTCCATCGTCGGGAATCACTCCATGGTGGCCCAAACTTCTTCAGGCACAATCCATACGGCTCCAGGGGCAACCCACGACACTTCAAAAATCGATTCCCTCAAAAAGATCTCCATCGAGATTAGGAAGATCCCCTATTATTACAATTATCCGCTGTTGGTTGAGACTCTTTATGATGTCACGACGCTGATCAACAAGGCCACAAATCCCAATTTTGCCGTGGGCCCTATCCCTGCCATCACAAAAGAGGTCAATTATGGGGAGCTTTCCAAGGAGAGCGTTGCCAGCATGAAAGACATTCTCGCTCGGATCCAGGCCATCACGAGCTATCAAGAGTCGCGATTTCTGCTTGATGCCTCGAGGTGCATGACTACGGCTATTGGTAAGGCTCAGCCTGCCCACGAGAGAACTTGGTAAGGAAAGCGAGGCTGTTCTTTCAGAACAGCCCAATCTCCTCTCGCCGATTGTCGGATTATCCCAGCTGACAGCTCGGCTCTGGAAAATGGTTCCACAAATAAAAAAATGCCGCTCATCGCGGCATGCCAG
>DAISZK010000002.1:6752-105955 GCA_036824855.1 Chthoniobacterales bacterium
TCGAACTGAAGTTCTCATCCGTGCCCCTCCATCAACAAGGGTTGATGGAGCCGGCAATACGTGCCTATGGGAATGGGGCGGATAGACTGTGCAAGGCACAGCCCATAGGGCGAGACGAGCGGGAGCGAGCGAGTCAATCGGATTATCCCAGCTGATAGCTGGGCTCTGGAAAATGGTTCCACAAATAAAAAAATGCCGCTCATCGCGGCATGCCAGTCGAACTGAAGTTCTCATCCGTGCCCCTCCATCAACAAGGGTTGATGGAGCCGGCTGTCGGATTCGAACCGACGACCGCCTGATTACAAATCAGGTGCTCTACCAACTGAGCTAAGCCGGCATCTCGGCACAGAATTTCTCATGAAGCTCGCTTTAGGGCAAGCTCGACAGAACATCATTGCAAAAGAACCCTGTTGCCTCCCGCGGGGTATGGAAATCGCACCCGGAGGAATTCCGGAAAATAAAGATGTGGGGTGTCTATCAGTTTGCGGGGATCGGTCGCGTTGCAGATATAGGAGACAATCAGTTCGTCGTTACATCGTGAAAGTTCAGGATGGCCCTTCGCTGCGTAACAAAGAATCGATCGGTCCTTCTGCGGTTCCGCTGCATGGTAAAGCGTGATTGATGGGCTCCACGGACCCCAGGGAGAAGGTGATGTCCTTAGCACGATCTTCTCGGAGAGGCCGTTTTCCGTCGTGATCAGGAGAAACCGATTGAGCCCCGGCAATTGAGAGACGGAGAGTTCAGCCCCCACATGATCACAAAGCCGCTCGGCTCTCCTGAAATCATGAATCCATGTTCCATGGGAGCGAAATTCCCAAGCAGCAAAGTTTTCCAAGCGCTCGGAGTGTGTTCGGGCGGCAAGAAGATACCGATTTTTAGCCTTTTTATCATAGTCTTGGCCTGAAAGATAAATCCAAGAGCCTTTCTGTCCCTGAGGAGTTCCGAAGCTCCTTTCATTACCGCTTGGATCCCGGGAGTAATATGGAACCGGATATTGCCGAATGACCCATTGAGTAGGATCAGAGTCTGGGTTGGTGACTTTTATCAAGACCATCCCGACGGTTCGGAAACTCCAGGGACCTTTCGAGTCAGGAATGGTTTCGACTCGCGACAGGAAAAGATAAAGTCCCTCGCTGGTGCGAATCCCTCCCAGACCGGGCCAGAGCCATCCTTTTCCTGAGGTTGGTCGGAAGAAGGCCATGGGTTGAGCGCCGTTTGATCCATGGTAGAAAGTGATTTTGGCCCTTTTTGGGTCGATCCCATTTTGAATCGCGATGCTGTTTCGCGGCATGGCATCGATTATCCTTCTGCCTCCTTGAAGGCGCCCTAGCAGGGTGTCTCCAAAGATCCAAAGCACGCGGTTATTGCCAAGAGGGACGGAGTCCACGGCGTCTCCTCCGATCCACCCGCACCCGTTACGGAATAACTTCTCGAGACCGGCATCTCGTTGGATCTTGAATGTGGTGCCATCGGAGCCGCCGGGAGAGACGGGAGTCCCTCCGAAAACGGGGATAATCAGTGTTGTCAGCAGAAGGATGGAGAGCAGGCCTCGTCTCCTCGGAAGTAAGAAAAGGGCTTTTCTTGAAGGCAACCACGTCATGCGTTGTTCCCGATGCATGACGTGCAGTTCGTGCAGATGAGGTCGCGACCCGATCAAATCTTCGACTGGATCCAGCGGATCACCGATCCAAGAACCGGGACATGATCCCAGACCCCCTGAGCCGAATCCCAGAAATCCTGATGAATCAGCACGCGTCCCTCGGGATCGAATCGGACAAGGGTGACTCCGATGGTCCGAACATTGCGCCCCTTCGCCAGGTGCTTCATCCGGGCATCCATCGTCCAGCGGAAGTAGTAATTGTGTCCCGAGACGGCGACGTCGTCAAAATTAACAGTCATCGAGTCGAGTCCTAGGGCGGTCTTGATGAAATAGTCCTTGATGGCAGGGGCGCCATGGATGGTCTTCAGCGTGTCATTCAGGAAGGCATCGGGGGCATATACCTTGGTGGTATCCTCTCGGGCTGTTTTTTCATCCAGATGTCCAAGGAATTTCTCAAAACGGGAGATGGCCTCCTCTTCTTGAATACTTCCATGAGATGGACCCTGAACGGAGGCTATCGATGCCATGGCCTCTTGAAACGAGGTGACGGGATCTGCTTTGGCTTCCACCCATGGCAGAAGCGATAAAAAGAGCGCTGTGAGTGGAAGAAGGAGTCTCATCCTCTGAAGCTTCCCTGCATATCGTGTCACGTCAATCTCGCCGATCTTGTCTTTAGGGGGTGATCCCACGATAAAGGAGTCTATGGGACGCAATGAACAGAGCTTTTTGATGGAGATCGCTGGACCCAAGATCGAGGTGCCTGATCTTCTGAAGTTCGAGACCGCGAGGAATCATAGCCTTTCCAACAAGATCATGAGTCGTCTCAAAGATCTGGAACGCGAGTACAACGATCTTAGGGAACTTCACCGCTGGAATGAGTTCGTGGAGGGATTTCAAATCAATTTCCAGACCCGACTGAATCAAGACTACTATCTCTTCGAGTCAGGCTCCCGAAAGTTTCTCTCGCTCATCAGCCCTCTGGAGATGGGGGAGGCCTACACATATCACGGAAAGACACGTCTCCACAGCGAGGGATATTTTGTGAAGGTTGAGGAAGAGCGGGCCGTCACCAAGCCGCTTTAGCATTACCTCACCATGGCGTTCCCCCTGCGCTGGCTATTGATCTGCATAGCCTGGTTGCTAGCAGGTGCCCTTTATCTTAGGCCTCCGGTTATTTCTCCCTCGGGAGACTTTGCTGAAGCCCCGAGCGCTGTGACATCCGGTCAGGGAGCGCCAGCTTTCCAAAAAACTATCGTTAACCCTGATCAGGGACTTCCCATGGTTCATGTCGCTTCCTTGGCAACCATGAGCGGCGGAATGGAGGCGGCGGTCTGGTACGGGGGTAGCGCCGAATGTGCCCCTGATGTGAAGATTTACCTTTCGGAAAGTGAACATGGCGAGCAATGGTCCTCTCCGCGAGTCATCATGACCCGGGAGCGGGCCGAGCATGATCTCGGAAGACCGCTTCAGTCCGTCGGGAATGCTATTCTGATTTCGGAATCCCAAGGCGAGCTGCGCTTGGTCTTTGTAACCATCGCCATGGGACGCTGGTCGGGGAGTCAGCTGAACACGTCGATATCGAAGAATGGAGGCATCACTTGGTCACCAGCAGAGCGGATGACCTTGAGTCCTTTTTTCAACTTGAGTGAGCTTGTCAGGAACCGAGCTGTTTCTCTCGTTAGTGGAGGATGGTGCGTCCCGATCTATCAGGAGTTTCTCGGTAAATTTCCGGAACTTCTTTGGTTGAACGAAAACCACGGACATCTGGAATATCGCAAGTCACGTATTGCGGGGGGATGTTTCACCTTCCAGCCATCACTGGTGCCCCTTGATGCAAAGAGCGCCCTCGTCTTCCTCAGGGATTATACCGACAATCGAAGAGTCTTCCTCGGTCGATCGGATGACGGTGGAAGGATTTGGTCAAAGCCCGCGCCAACCCAACTCCCCAATCCGGACTCTGGAATTTCGGGACTGAAACTCAACGACGGGAAGCTTTTACTCGCGTACAACGACTCAACGTCGTGCAGGGATAACCTTGCGCTTGCCATCAGTAACGACCAGGGGGCGACTTGGAAAAAGTTGGTCACTCTGGAGCAGGAGACTGGAAGCACGTTTTCTTATCCGTTTCTGAGCCGATCTTCGGACGGATCAATCGATCTAGCCTACACCCGAAAGAAAAAAGAAATCGCTCTGACAAGATTCAACGATGCATGGATCGCTGAGGCATTAGCCGCTCTTTCCAGAGTCGAAGGGGGAGGGGGTAATCATCCATGAGCGCCACTCTCCTCCATACGCTCTATGCCGGACTAGCTCCTTGGCTTGCCCTCTCGCTTGTTCTTATTGGGCGGAATCCCTATCTCTCACGAACACGTGTGATCGGTTCGCTGTTGCTGGCGTTCTTTCTACTTCGGATTCCGTTGGGCGGATGGCCCTCTTTTGCCTGGTGCCGGACTTTGGAAATGAATCCCAGCCTCACGCTCACGGGGTTGCTTTGCGTTGCGCTCTGGCAGCGCCTTTCCGGCAAAGCGATCTTCCGGAGGGAGGATTTGAGGGCTACTTGGATTTTTGGGGCCATTGCGGCGCTGACGCTCTATCCCATGGGCCTCGGATTGACCTCCGTTGATCCGTACACCTGGGGCTGGGGGCCGGCTGTCGCGATCTTCACGGCGATTTATTCAACAGTACTACTTATCCGAGGTAACCGCTTCGGGATCATTCTGATCCTAGCCTTGGGCGGATCACTCCTTCATCTTCAGGAATCGGGGAATTTCTGGGATGCGCTGATGGATCCCTTCTACGGTGCTGCATCCCTGGTGGGATGCGGTTATCTTTTGTTAAAGCGAGCGCGATCATCGATAGGCAGTTGCAATCACTTGGATTTTCAGCGGTATTGACTTCATACTCTTGAAACACATGAGCAAGAACCCAGATCTTGAAATCTCCATCCATGAGGATAATGGACTTCATATTCTCCATCTTGCGGGACGTCTCGACACAGTCACCTCACCCAAGGCCGAGAGCCAAATCATTGAGGTGATCGAGAAGGGGGAAACGTTCATCATCAATCTGAAGGAATTGGTCTACATCAGCAGCGCTGGATTGCGCCTGATCTTGGTCTTCATGAAGCGTACGAAGAAAAGGAATGCCCGGATGATCTTTTGCGCGCCAGGGGAGCACGTTCTGAAAGTATTTGAGGTAAGCAATTTCCTGGAGTTCCTTGAGATCGCCGAAAGCATCGAGGAGGCAGTTCTTAAAATCCGTTCATGACGACGCTCGCCGAGGGGAGCGGATCATCCAAGGAAAAGGCCCTTCGTGGGCTTTTTGTAGCCGGCTTAGTCGATGTCTGCCTGACCACAACGGCATTTCTGCTCTCAAACTCTAGCGTGCTGCTGGCGGATTTCCTCAAGACAAGTATCGAATTCATTGCCATCACCCTTTCGTGGGTGGCAATTCGCAGGATCAATCGAGGCGGCGGGAAGACCTACGAGTACGGACTCGGAAAGCTGGAGAATATCTCAAGTCTCTTCGTGGCCCTGGTGATGCTTCTCTCTTTCCTCATCATTACGGCGAACGCCGTGCGGAATATTATTACCCCGGGGCATATCGAGGGCATCGGCCTTTGGGTCAGTATCGGAGCGCAGATTGTTTACTCAGGAATCAATGGTGCACTTTATCTGAAAAATCGACGCCTCTCCCGCGAGTCTCCTTCGCCCCTCATGGATTCACAGACCAGGCTATTCATGACCCGTTTTGTGGGAAATGTCTTCATTCTGATTTCACTAGGATTGAGCATCGCCTTTGCAGGGCAGAAGTGGGCCTCCTACATCGATCCAGCAGCATCGCTTGTGATTGCTCTATCCATTCTCTCCGCAACACTCGGAATCTTTTCAAGTTCTGTGTATGACCTTCTTGACCGCACACTGGAGGAGGAGCGTCAGATCATGATCCTTGCTGAACTGGCGCGTCATTTTAATGACTACGAGGAACTGCACGGTATCCGGTCACGAAGGTCGGGCGCCGAGGTCTACGTGGAAATCTTTCTGGAGTTTGATCCCGAAAAGAGAATTTCGGAGGTTCAACAGGCGGTGGATCGACTCAGAAAGAGCATCGAGGAAAAAATCCAAGGGAGTCGCGTCACGATCGCGATGACCACGGAAGAGGTTGCCTGATCCCTGTTCAGTTCTGCTGAATCAGCCAGTCCCAGTGAAAGAGATGGTGGGTGACGTTGCCGAGCAAAATGTCACGAGTTTCTTGGGCATTGAAACGGTCGATCATGTTCAATCGCTTTCCAAGGATCACGCCTTCGGGTGCCTTTTGATCAAGTGGTTGGCTGATGACGATGAAAGGAGTTTTCGCAGGCAAGATCCACTGATTGTAGGGTTTGACGATCGCGCCTGGCAGGAGGAATCCATAGCTCTCTTCCCGGGCGTTGAAGTTGGCTGGGACCGAGACCTCGGAGCCGATCACCGACTCGATGCCTTCTCCCCTGAAAAGGCCCGGTCCGTGATCCAACGGGATCAGGAAGAGATAATAACCGAGGTAGACCAGCAGCACCGAGGCCGGCAGAAGTGGTCTCGTGAGTTCTTTTTGCGAGAGCGCCAGAGTCACAACAACCAGGGAGCCCGCCAGTGGGAGTAGTAGCCAGGCGGGGTAGAGGAAAATTCCTGCTGCATGCTGAAGGAGTAGTGCAAGTCCTGGCAGGCCGAGGAGGATGATCCCCGATGCGGCGATCGTTACCATGCAGATCCATCGCGGTAGATGTCCCAGTCGGATCGCCATCAAAAGAGCAAGCGCGGGCATCGCGGGCAGAAGATAGCGTTCGTCACGTTGATTTGGAATGCAGAAGAAGGCGGCCAGCACCAGCATCCAGATCCAGAGGAAGACTTCCAACTGGCTGAGGTGATGGCGGCGTTTCCACGTATCCCCTATGACAGCCACGGTCAGCAGGCCCAGCAATCCGGCATTCAGCGGATAGGAGACCACGATTCTCCAGATGCTTGATTGGCCCCAGATTATGTTCAGGAAGTAGTTTTCGCCCCCTGTATCAAACTTCCCGGCATTCTCGCGCAGCACGAAATCTTTCAGGACGAGCATGGGATGGGGGTCGAGCCAGAACCAGAGGCTGAAGAGTAGCAATGCCGCAACCACCATCATGGCAATACGCCAGAAGTCCTGGATCATGAATGGGCGTAGTCTCCAGTTCCTAGCCCGTAACTGCCAGAGAGCCATGGTCAGGGCGACCGGGATCACGAGGGCAAACGATTTGTAGAGCAAGCCGATACCGATCATTCCACCCCAGATCCAGGGCCAGAGGATTCCGGTCGGGAACCGAGGTTCCTTATGGAGCAGCAGCAGGGCAAGCGGGGCAAAGAGCCAAAAGGATTCCGGGGCACTGGTGAGGAAGACGCGCCCGTAGCGGTAAGTGCTGAAGAAGCAAAGAAAAAGAAGCGCGGCGGTAAGGCCGAGCGGGATGCTGCGCGTACGCTTCCAGCCAATGAGGAGCAGGAGGCTGGCTGTCAGCAGCGTGTAGAGGACATTCGGCGCGCGGAGCAGAGCGAGGGACCAGTGATTCCCCCAGTCCGTGGAGAGGATTCCTTGCCAGAATAGGAGGGGTGGCTTGGTGTTGCGCAACCGATCATCGAGTGTCTGAAGGGGGAGCAACTCCCCCGTTGCCGCTGTTAGCTTGGAAATCTGCGCATAGAGCAGCTCATCCCCGTTGGTCGCCAGATGGTCACTTCCGAGTCCCGCGCAGTAGACAAACACGGCAAGAAACAGCGATGCCCAACCAATCCAGAGTGCCCGATGATGGTTCCGGGCATGTTGAGAGGTAGGTTGTTGATTTTGTGACAGGGTCATCGTTTTGGAGTTTCCGCCCTAATTCTCTAAAAGGCTAGAGTGTAACAACCTGATGGCAGGGAGTCCTACGAACTCGCACTGGAATAATGGCGGAGTGCCGAGTTCCACATCAGACGCGTCGCTCCGACCATCAGGAGGGTCGCTGCGACCAATTGAAGCATGATCGGCCAAGGATTCTCCGCGGCGTGGATAAGCAGGCGGGACGGGATATTCGCGACAATGATGACAGGGACGAGCCAACTGAACACGAGTTTGAAGGCCCCCCGGTAGATCGTGTCGGGGTAGCGGCCGATATTGAAGAGGCTGTAGTAGCCATAGATCAGCCCTTGGGAACGGACCATCCAGAAGCTGGATGCCGCAAACACCAGCATGATCGAGTAATGAATCATGATGCCGCAGCAGACAGCTACGGCATAGAGCAGGAGTTGCGCGAGGGTCGGGACAAGGGCCATCTTCCAGAGGGCAAAGGTGACAAATCCCGCACCGACAAAGGCATTGATCACATTATCCATCCCAAACTGTTTTAGAGAGACCATGAACTGCGTGTCGACGGGTAGTAAAAGCATGAAGTCCATCTTCCCGGTGCGCACGAGTTCCGGGAGGTTTGCCAGATTCATGTAGAAGAAGGCCTGGAAGAGCTGGCCGATCAGCTGATGGGTTCCGATAAGCAGAACCACCTCCCATTTCGTCCATCCCCCGATCGCTCCGACATAGGAGAAGACCACCTCGATAAAGACGATCTGTCCCATGAACCAAAGGATCTCAACCAAGATCCAGAGAAGGAAATTGAGCTGAAAGTTCATTTCCCGAATGAGGGAGTTACGAAACATCACTCCATAAACTTCCCGCAGACTTGTGCTTTGAGAGCGCGAGTTTTTCACAGCGTCCCTGCCATAGGACTCGCTACGGCTTCGTTCGCGTTCCTGCTCCGACATCCAAGATCACAGAGCTTGGATTTTACAGAATTCAAAAATTCCGGACCGGTTGGTGCCATTGTGGAAACAATGACACCCATTCCTGCCTCCCTTAGAGCGGAGGTTGCTGAGCGGCGGCGTGGGAAACAACCTCTGCCACCGTGGTAGCCGCTGCGGCCATGGCTGTGCCATGTTCCATGACCACGGCAGGAAGATGCACGCCTGGAAGGACATCTCGCTCCTCGGAGACATCGGCGCTGATACGGCGGATGGCCAAGCGCTCGGGAGCAATGCGGACAACTTTCTTAATGATGCCGAGTTTTTCCAACCCTCCAATAATGTAGGCCGACGGGTCGATCTGCCACCAGTGCATGCCGTGGTTGGCCGAGCGAGGGAATGCGTGGTGGTTGTTGTGCCATCCCTCACCCATGGCAAGGAGGCCGATCACGAAATTGTTACGACTCTGATCTGTTGTCACGAATTCACGGCCACCGTAGGTGTGGCAGACGGAGTTGACCGCCCAGGTCACGTGATGGTTGAGAAACATTCGGACTGCGCCACCCCAGAGAAGGGCGTATCCGCCGCCGCTTAGGCCGCCGAGCGCATATCCGATCAGGAAGGGAATTAAGAGACCGAGGAATGCCCAGAGGACAAACGTTTTGCTGATAAAGACCACGAGATTGTCCTTGAGTAGGGGTCCGGCGTAGCGCTGCACATCAGGACGGAAATCATCAAGAATCCATCCCACATGAGCGTGCAGGAAGCTTTTTACAGGGCTATGAGGATCCTCATCATGATCAGAGTTAGCGTGATGCTGGATATGTGTTGCAGCCCAATTCAGCGCTGGTCCCTGAAACGCCATGGATCCGCAGATCAGGAAAAAAGCGCGGATCCAATCCGGTGCCTCGAAACCTTTGTGGGTCAACATTCTGTGATAACCGATGGTAATGCCGAGGGCACAGAGAGTGTAGCCGACAAGGAGAATGATCAGGTCGCTGACCGTAATGAAGCGACCCCAGAGGGTGTAAATGGCATAAACGGTCGCGAGGAGGGGAATCCAGACCAGAAGCTGGAGGATAATCTTGGCTGTCAGGGAGACTGGCTTGGTCGACATAAGGAATCTTAGGGTACTCCATGAGGAGTTTCATGCAAGAAGAGATCCCCCGTTCCGTAGTGAAGTTTATCGGAAGACCTCGGTCATCGCCGAGCTGACATTTCGGTAGTGATAAGGAAAAGAAAGCCCCTCGAAGTGCTTCGGAATAATCCGCTGACTGTCGAGCATCAGGTGGGAGAGATCTCCGAGCATGAGACGAAGGGCGAAGGCCGGTGCTGGAAAGAGCGCCGGCCTGTGGGCGGCACGACCAGCCGCCTTGGTGAATTCCGCATTGGTGACAGGTTCGGGCATCACGGCATTCATCGCTCCCTTGATGGAGTCATTGTGAAGGGACTCGAGGACCATGGCTGCCAGGTCCTCCACCTCGATACAGGACATCCATTGGCGTCCCGATCCGAGATTGCCACCTAGGCCGGCACGGAAGACTGGTTTGATCAGCTTCATCGCCCCGCCCTCTCTGCCCAAGACAAACCCTATTCGCAGTCTTACCACGCGGACTCCATAGTGCTCTGCCCTCATTGCTTCGGCCTCCCACGCTTGGGCGACTTCGGCCAGAAATCCGGTGCCTGCCGGGGACTCCTCGTCAGCGATGCGTTCACCTGTGTCTCCGTAGAAGCCGATAGCCGATGCGCTCACAAGAACACGGGGCCTTTCCTTGGCGGCGGCGATCCCCTCGACCAGACGTCTGGTCCCCTCGATACGGCTGGAGAGAATGCTTCGGCGTTTTTCCTTGGTCCAGAGACCAAGAATCGATTCGCCGGCCAGATGGACGAGACCGGTGCAACCCTCGATATCAAGGGACTGGGAGAGGGAGAAGAGTCGCCTTCCATTCCCCTCTCGCCGGCTGAAGAGAATCACATCGTCACCTTGGGATTTGAGGGCTTTTTGCACCGCATGACCAATGAAGCCAGTTCCGCCGGTGATGCCGATCTTCATGGAGCATTTAGTGTGCATTCCCAAATGTCGCATGAAGCCAGCTATATGGGAAGTGCTCTCCCGGGCAGTCGGTGGGACGGGGGTTGATCTCCTTGTGGGCGTAGACGATTGCCCTGCGGCCCTGGGATTTGCCGACGCGATCCCTGAGGTAGGCTACGAGTTCTTCAAGTGCCCCGATCTGGGCCTTCGTCGGCAGATCCCTGTTGAAGTCACCGACCAGGCAGACGCCGAGCGCTATGTCATTGAGGTAGTCACTGGCCACATGGCCTCCGTTGATCTGTGCCGTCCATCGGTGACCGATCTCCACCTGGCCATCGCCAGAACCATGGCCGTCGCCAATGACGAAGTGGTAGGCCAGCCCATTCTTCATGTGACGCACCCGCAGGTGGTAGATGTCAAAGACCCGGGCATTTCCCTCACGGGTGCCGCTGTTGTGGACGACGATATATTTCCAGCGCCCCCGTCGCACGGGGGCTCGGTCGATGGCAGCTCGTGTGGAGGCACTCAGATAATTATAAGTCTTGTGGGAACCAAAAACCCGGCTCCAGAACCCTTCTTCATTCTGGGGTGGAGGTGTTGGCTCCAGTCCCTCTGCAGTCTCAACTCCCGACTTTTCGATCGTGATCGGCGCCGAAGGGGTGGCCCCATGCGGCAGCTGAGATAGAGGGAGGGATGTGGGAGGGGAGGCCGCTGGTGGGGCGGTGGGCGCGACGCTTGGGTGTTGCGGTGCGGACCCTGTCGTTACTGCTTGCGTGGTCGTCGCGTCGTGGTGTGGCGTGGGCGTAGGGCTCGGGTGGTGAGCGGATTTCTTCTTCCCGTGAGCCGACTTGTGAGAGGCGTGGTCTGGGGAAACGTGGTGAGGGGAGGGAGATGGCGACGGGTGCTTGTGCGAAGATGAGTACGTGGAGGATCCGGATCTTCCGGAACTGCTTTTCAGAAAGAGGGCTTTTTTTTCTTCTTCGGAGCTCTCACCTCTCACTGGGGATAAGGGCGTGAGATACAACCCCGCAACAAGCAAAAGCAGTAGAATTCTAGCAGATGATGGGATGAAGAACACTGGGGTTAGCCTATCAGTCGACAAATGGAGCGATCAAGCCGCTCGAGACTCTACCTTTCGGGGTTTGGTTGGATTCTCCTACTTCTGCCGCTTGCCACGATAGAGAGCCCTGACCAAATAGAGTCCGTGGGCAGGAGCCATGGCTGGAGTGGGCCATGGCTTCCCTTCCGCAAGACGGTTGAGAAAAATACTCGGGTCTTCCTTTCCCTGAGCGACCCGAACCATTCCTCCCACGAGCATCCGGACCATGCGGTAGAGGAATCCATCTCCCTCCAGCGTGATCGAAATCGACGATCCCCGCTCCTTTACCACGGCTTTACGAATCGTGCGGACGGTGCTCTCGGGGAGTGATCCCGAGTCGGCACAAAAACCACGGAAGTCGTGGGAGCCCTCGATTCTTCCAGCCAGATCTCTGATCATGGAGCAATCGAGAGAACCGAAGAGATGCCATGCGCGGTTAACGAGATGGGGCGGCAGCACGGGATCGTGCCAGATGTCGTAACGGTAGATCTTCCCTCGCGTGGAGAAGCGGGCATGGAAATCTTTGGAGGCCCGTGTGGCCTTCATGACGCGCAGCTCCGGCGGGAGGGAGGAATTCAAAGCCGCCACCCAGCGTTCGACTTCACCCATCCGACCGATTCGCTTTACCTGTTCCGGGGTCAACTCGAAATGAACCGTCTGCCCCAGCGCATGGACGCCCGCATCGGTTCGCCCGGAGGCATGCAGGATGACGCGTTCACCAACGATGACTGCAATCACCTCCTCCAGTGTATCCTGAATAGTCCTGCCGTGCGTCTGGCTCTGAAAGCCTCGAAAGGCAGTTCCGTCATAGGCAACAAGAAGGCGTATTTTCATAGGAATCTTGGTTTATTGGGAGTCAGCGCGGCAAAACTTCTTGTATGGGAAGCTCTCACAATGATGATAGCCTTTTCCACGCAAAGGCCATTTTATAGAAATCACTCCATGGTCTTGCCCAATTACCCCGAGCCTTTGATAGCAGGATCGAAACCAAGGAGATTCTTAGGTTGCCGCCCTGTGGAAATTTTGGTTTTTGCCACCCTTTTTTTCACCTACGCCTTCTTTTTTCATGCTGGTGGTCACAATGCGGCGGCGCGATATGACTCCATCAGATCATTTCTCGAACATGGGACTCTCTGTGTTGACAGATATTGCTACAACTCCGCCGACCTCATCAAGGTCGATGAACACTATTACTCCAGCAAAGCTCCGGGAACTTTCTGGCTGGGGCTACCCCCGTTCTTCATCGCATCAAAGCTCCTCTATTTCCTTCCTGAAGGGCTGCGGTACCAGTGGGTCTGTTACCTGACAAATGTTTTTTCAAACGGCCTGTTTTCAGCTCTGTTGGCTATGTTGATCTTTCGCTTTGTGTCGGAGGAAGGAGCTACTCCCCTCCAGAGCCTGATTGTTGTTGTGGCACTGGGCTTCGGAACAATGTTGCTTCCCAATGCCAGCCTGTTTTTTGGCCATAACCTGACGGCAGCCTTCCTTTTCGGTGGATTTTATCTCCTACATTACGGGCGCAAGCTTCCAGGCAATGTCCCCATGGATCGCCATTCGGCCTTCCTGGCTGGTTATCTCGCTGGATTTGCCGTCTCGATTGAGTATCCGGGGTTGATGGGTGCGGTTCTCTTGTTGATTTATGGATTCTGGTGCCGCAGATGGAACTCTGCGTCCCTAATGCTACTGATGTTGGGCGTGTTAGGAGGTGTGATGCCTGCCTTGGTTTACAATGCCCTGGCGTTCCACAAGGTTTTTTACATTACGTATTCTGCATACGCTCAGGACCCTCAGGCAGCTTTCCACGCCCACTCGCAGGGCGTGCTTGGCATTCGCCTTCCGATCTTTGATTTTTCTTACTGGCCGGTGTTTCTAAACAATCTCAAGGCTATCAGCATCGGTCCTTTACGGGGACTTCTCTACCTCAATCCGGTGCTAATCCTAGCCGTTGCAGGACTTTTGCTGTTCCGATTTTCCGCTACCTCGGACCGTCTGCCTGAGCATTTGCTTAGTCTTGCCATTGCCATCGTTTACCTCGTTTTCAACGCCAGCTATGGAGACTCAATCGTCTACTGGGGTGGAGGATTTTCCTTCGGCCCAAGGCATCTTACGCCGATCCTTCCATTCCTTGCCCTTCCCCTTCTGAATGCCCTCCAGAATCCGATTCTCAGATTGGTGTTCTGGCCCCTGCTGGCGCTCTCCTTGTTCTTTTGCTGGATGGCCGTCGCCATAGATCCGTTGACGCCCTACAGCCCAGCCTACCCGATACAAGAATACTATATCCCGAAACTGCTCCGCCAGGCTTTCTCCATGGATGGCGCCGGTGTCTTTTCCAACACGCTTGTAACAAGGGACTCCGTGGCCTTTAACCTTGGGAAAATCCTCGGACTGAGGGGGTGGATGGAATTTCTTCCCCTGCTTTTATTATGGGGAGTGAGCCTTTGCCTCTTCGTCCGTTTCACAGTTAAGCCCTTAAGTAATCCGGTCGACGCGGATAAAGATGCGGTGGTTGGGTAAGGTCGGTCTTCTCTACTAGGACTGCGCATCAAGCCAACTCTGCAGGATCTGGACTGCAGCCGCCTGGTCGATGACTTGGCGCTGGGCACGGCTATCCATGCCTGTCTCCTGAAGACGGCGCGTTGCGGCGGCAGTCGTGAGGCGCTCATCCCAGAGGATCACACGCGCTGTAGAGCGCTGCTTCACGACCTCGGCTAGCGCCCGGCTTTTCTCAGCAGCCGGACCGTAGGTTCCGTTCATGTTTCGGGGAAGTCCGATGACAATGGTCTCGGCTTCTTTTTCGCGTGCTGCTGCCGCGATCTCTGCGGCCCCCGAGAGGCAGTCACCTCCCATCACCTTAATGGTGCTGTAGGGGTGGGCCATAAAGCCCATCTCGTCGCTCAGAGAAAGGCCGATGCGAACCGATCCGGGGTCAACGCCAAGTACGCGGGATGTCGAAGTCACCTCCCCATGACATCGGAGTGCGGGAAGAGAGGCAAGCCGTAGAAGTCGACCTAACCTCCAGCTTATCTCGCCTTGAGAACCGATTCCGGATTGCGCAGAGTGCAGGAGAGGAGTAGTGATGCATGATATGTCACAGCTTTCCTTGAATAAATTTTCTGAAAATCTTCCCGTCAGCGGGACCATCGGAATCACTCAGGCCGTCGCAGGTGTCGGCCTCGGCCTCCTGATTGCGGACAAAATGTCCGGGGAATCCCGCCGCCGCGCCGGGAGCATACTCCTCGTGGCAGGAGCTCTGGCATTGGCACCCGTGATCGCCAGTGTCGTGACCCGGGTGAGGAATCGACCCCACTCCACACGCCGTGCCCAGCGTCATCTGGATTCGATCCGTGAGGATGTTGGATTCCACGACTCAGAGCACCTCATTTAGTCAGTTCGGTACCGGGAATGACCAAGAAAGGCCCTCTCCCGCGCCGATTGGTTCTGGCCTCGGCGTCGCCGAGGCGTCGTGATCTTTTGGAAGCTGCCGGATTCGAGGTCATCGTCTCCCCTGCTGACGTTGAGGAATTCTCAGAAGGGCTTGCGCCGCGAGCCTTGGTCCTCGCTAATGCCGAGATGAAGGCTCTGAAGCTGGCGGCTACGATCTTCGGGGATGTGGTCCTCGGGGCAGACACCGTGGTTGTGCTCGATGGGGAGATTCTTGGCAAGCCGCGTGACCTTGATCATGCAGTAGAAATGCTCCGCCGACTCAGTGGCAGAGCGCATGAGGTGCTCACAGGCGTCTGCATGCTGCGTGGAGGTAAAGCCGAGCGCTGCAGCTTTGTGGAGTCGACGCGTGTCTCCTTTCGTCCACTCGACGAGGCCTTGATCACTGAATACTTGCGCGAAATTAACCCCCTCGACAAGGCCGGTTCCTACGCGGCCCAGGAGGATCGGGGTCGGCTGATCGAGAGTATCGAGGGATCGATGGATAACGTCATCGGCCTGCCAGTGGGGCGAGTGATTGAGGTGTTGGAGAGTCATTTTTCGGAACCTCCGGCTGGGTAATCACTCTTGCCAGTTTGCTAGTAATAATAATTGCCCGCGAGTTTTCTCTGTGGGCATGGCATGTCCCACAAATCTCTGTTGACAGAAGTTGAAAGGTGCGGATATTACCGAGCTAATGAAGCTAGGTACCCTCTTACAAGCCGCAGGATTGCTCTCCCTGTTTATCTTGTCGGGTTTTATGGCGGTTCTTTTATTGAATACCCGGCAGGGAGAGGTGTTCGAGCCGAGCAAGGGATTGCCTCAGGAATTACGCCATGAAATTGTCGAGGTAGATCAGGGCATCTTTTCGGCGTTATTGGCCTGCAATCATGTCGATCGAATCAGAGACGATGTGAATTATTATATTTCCAAGGTTGAGATCTGGCAGCCACAGGGGGCTGCAGAGCAGGAAATCAAAAAACAGGAGATCTTAACTCTTGAGGAGTTCCGCTCACTGATCACCACCCGTAACAGCATGGAGCAGCAGTTGCGGATCACCGTACCAGGAACCTTGCACACTAAGAATATCCTCTCCAAGAACGAGCAGAGCGCTTGGGAAAACTTTGCTGCTCAGGAAAAGGTCAAATTGGCGAACATGATGAAGCGAGTCGACTTGCTGGCGACGGCTGGGCTTCGCTGAGTTGGAGACGTTTTAGCGATGAGATTCCTTATCTTTTTCATCGCTGGTGTAAGCGCATGCGTTCTTCTTGGTATCGGGACGCTTTTGCGAATGCAGACATTTTCGGATTTAAATGACAAGGAGTTGATCGAAGTAGTTCAAGTGAAGCTCCATGGAATCACGACATCTCGTGTTATTCTGGAGGAGGGCCTCGATTCAGCCGTGGGAGACCTTGATCAGATGGATCAATCACTCACGAGTTTGATTTGCGAACTCAAGAACGCTGATTGTCCAAACGCAAAGTCTCATAGGGCCTTGTTATTGGAACAGAATATTCTGGAACGGGTTCGTGAACTCGTTGTCTTCAGAAAAAGTTGCCAGCAGAGCCTGCATAGTGCCATGAACGACCCTCTCCGAGATAATCCGCTATCAGGCAATATCGAACTCACTGTAGCGCCGAAGCCCTTGGTTAAAGGCGAAATCGAAACTCCAGAGGAAATCCTGTTGAGGAAAAGGAGTGCTGAACTGCAGAAGGAAAATGTCCTAGTCAAGTCATCCGATAACGCCCGGAGACGGAATCTGTTTGCCGCGGGTGCCAGAGGCCGCTGGGCAGAGACAAGTCACAGAATTAAATCTCAGATTTTCGGAGATCTCCATCAATTGGATGGATTGATGGCCACGGCCATGCTTTGATTATTGATATTCTCTCCTTCTAGGTCCAAACATGTTTAAGGAATGGACACACGGATTTTATGTCCCGTTACTTTTGCTCCTAAAACCGTTCCTCCTTTTCAGCGGACGACTCATCCTCTGGGCAAAGGAATCACCCGCCACGATCAAACCTTTGCACCTAAAATGTAAGAAGGAAAACCTTGCCAGAATATGAATGACAATATACATTCATAATGTTAGCTCCTCAACCCCTATGAAAAATTTCCTTCCCACGCTTCTACTCTCAATTATCTACATGGGTTTGAATCCCTCCACGAGGGCTCTCTCTGCTGCCATAATTACCAATACATGGATCTCAAAGGCTGCTTGGTACAATCAGAATGGATCAAACGCATCCAATCTGGTGTTAGACCCCAGTCAACCTTACTCGGTAACTGCATCTGCTCAATGCCTGCAAAGTCTTGCCACCTCGATTGTTTCTGCAACTCTCACTCTCCCGTCTGGAACGACGCCTATTTTTAAGGCTCTTTCTATGGGTAGTAATACTGGGGGGGCTATTTATACCCCGTACTTCTTGAGCATCAATGATATGAACACGTTTTGCCCCGCAGGAAGCAAGGGCGTTTTTTCTATAAATATTTCCGGACAGACGAATTATTTCACAAACATTATAGGAGCGGATGTCTTTCCCCCTCCTCCATTGATTTCGATAGTTAGCAATGCGGTTTGGACACCGCAGGGGTATATAATGATTCAAGATCCCAACAAAGCATTCACAATTTCTTGGCCTGGTACAAGTGACCTTCAATCTGGCCTTACTATCTACTCAATTGGAAGTTTTAATGGTTTTTCAACCAATAATACACCAAATGCTACCCAATTTACTTTCTCAACCAATCTTATCAATCAGTTGCCAACTGGAGTTGTTATACCCGTTAAATTTAATGAATGGAAAACGCAAGGAAACTTCAACTCATTTGCAATTTTCATCCCACCAAGTCTTTTTGGAAGCAATCCTTGTACACTATTCAAGCAGCATTCTTATGAACAGACCAATGTCTCAGCCCTTAAAGAGTACAACCCTCAAGGTGCACAAAAAAGTGACTGCTACAATATCGGCAATTACGGTCCTTACAGTTTTCAAGTCATTAGCCCTTTGCCTGCCTCTTTTACACCTCCTACAGGCACCTCTATCCCTTTAAAAGTTAGCTCGGACGGATATTCTTACTCTGGTGGAGCGCTAACTAAGTTGCAACTTGATTCCCAGTTTTCAAATGGAACTTATACTTTTTCAACGGGACAAAAGCTTTTATTGCCAAGTGACTCTTACCCTATAGCTCCCCAAATTACTTCAGTGAATGGCAAAGCACCAATTTGGACCAACGGAATCCTACAGCTAGCAGCAAATAGCTCCAACAACATCGTATGGTCTGTTTTTTCTGGGTATGCACCATTTACCCAATGTGGGTTAGAGATAATATCCTTCGAATCTACTGACTATACCGATTGGGGAAATCTTTCATCTGCTTCTGGAGGCGGAACAACAAACTTTATTATTTGCCCGGCGGTTGGCATCGGCGGCAATAGTCTTGTTACGAATCTTGCTTTACCGCCCAATTTTCTAAAGACCAACGTTAACTATACAATGACAGTCGAGTATGGTGCCCTAACAGGAATTACAAATCAGCCATGCTTGTCAGGTAGTGGATACAGCACAACGACCATCATAACTATCATTGCCAAGTAGTTTTCTCGGTTGGTGCAGTGATTTTGGATATAGGGCAAGGCTTCCAAGTGAAGTTGCATGAACTATACTGCTAAAACAGGAATTTGTATCACTGCGCCAAAAGCACAAAATCATGTCTGAGACACCCGCCCATGTTGGTGAGATTTTGGAGCACATCGCCCAGTTGCTTGAACTGAAGGGCGAGAATCCGTTCAAAATCCGGGCCTACACGAATGCGGCACGGGCCCTGGAGTCGCTGAGCGAGCCGATCGAGACCATCGTCGCCGAGGGGCGTCTGGGTGAGATCGAGGGAATCGGCAAGGCGATCTCCGAAAAAGTCACGGAACTCGTGACCACCGGCCGGCTTGAATACTACGAGGAACTCAAGGGCTCATTCCCCGAGGGGATCTTTGAGCTTTTTGAACTGCAGGGTCTCGGAGCCAAGAAGATCAAGGCCCTCCATGATCAGCTCGGCGTCTCCTCCGTGGAGGATCTCGAGCGGGTCTGCAAGGAGGGGAAGGCCGCGGAGTTGGCGGGCTTTGGCGAGAAGACCCAGACCAAGCTCCTGAAGGCGATCGAGGATCACCGCAAGCACGCCGGACGCTTCCGGATCAATGTCGTCGCGGAGCTTGCAGAAGAACTCCTCTCCGATCTGCGCGCTCATGAGGCCGTCGGGCAGATCAGCGAGGGAGGGAGCTTCCGCCGCCGCAAGGAGACGATCGGTGACCTTGATATTTTGGTCTCTTCGAAGCAACCCGAAGAGGTCACGGCTTTCTTCGTTCACCACCCATTGGTGGAGGAGGTGATTGTCAGCGGGGCGACGAAATCGAGTGTCCGCCTCAAGGACGGGGTGCAGTGCGATCTCCGCGTGGTGAAGCCGGAGGAGTTCCCGTTTGCCCTCGTCTATTTCACGGGGAGTAAGGAGCACAACATTCGCCTCCGTAGCCGTGCGCTGGAGCGTGGATGGTCACTGAACGAATACCGCTTCACCGTGGCCGAAGGTGCGGAGCAGCCGCCGGAGATCCATGACGAGAAGGGACTCTACAAATCATTGGGCCTCGATTTCATTCCGCCCGAGCTTCGCGAGGACAAAGGGGAGATCGCCGCTGCTGAGGCATGTGAACTGCCCGATCTGATTGAGTGGAGCAACCTGCGCGGCACCTTCCATTGCCACACGACCGCGAGTGACGGGAAGAATTCCCTGATCGAGATGGCCCGAGCGGCGATCGATCTGGGTCTCGAATACCTCGGCATCGCCGATCACAGCAAAAGCTCCTTCCAGGCCCGCGGACTCGATGCCATACATCTTGCCGAGCAGGTGGCTGAGATCCGTGAGCTCAATGCCTCCAAGGAATTTCAGGAGGCCGGGTTCAGGCTCTTCGCGGGCAGCGAATGCGACATCCTCAAGGAGGGAGATCTCGATTTCCCTGACGAGGTTCTCGAGACACTCGACTATGTCGTCGCCTCGGTTCACTCAGGTTTCACGGCCGATGAAAAGACGATGACCGAGAGGATCATCCGCGCAATCCGCAATCCCCATGTCACGATGATGGGGCATCTGACGGGCCGACTGCTCCTCGCGCGCGACGCCTATCCAGTGAATATCCCCGCCGTGATCGAGGCTGCTGCTGAGACCGGGACGATCATTGAGATCAACGCCAGCCCCTGGCGCCTCGACATGGATTGGCGCTGGTGGCCACTGGCGAAAGAGAAGGGTGTGAAGTGCGCGATCAACCCCGACGCCCACACGGTCTACGGCCTCCAGGATCTGATCTATGGAGTCGGCATTGCTCGCAAGGGATGGTTGACCAAGGCCGACGTCGTGAACTGCCTGCCGCTGGGAAAGATCGAGAAGGCACTCGCTGAGAAGAAATCCCGATGAGTTTTCCCGCATCTGTAACGGATGCGAAGCAACGGCCAGGCAAGCAAACGCATAGGCGCGGAGAGGAACTGATCTACAAATCACCACCCTTCAAGCTTTAAGGACTAGATTTCAGCACATTTGATAGTGGTACATAGCCAAAGAGTTCTTGGTACCAACGAAACTGTTGATTGATTTGGGTGCAGAGGGTTGAGCCAAGTACTTCCTCGAAGTCCTCCTGCACAGGAGCAATCTTTTGGCGGATGGTATGCAAATCATGAGTTAGACCATAGATGGAGTCATCCTCAGTGATCGACTGCTCCACATGATCAAAGTCATGGGAATAGGGATCCATTTTCAGATAGGCGTACAATTTCCGCATTACCTCAGTGGGGCTGGAGGTGAGGTCTTCGGCGCGGAGGATTAGCATTTCCCGATTGATTCCCTCCTGAAAGCACTGTCTAAGACGCTCTAACGCCAAGCCAACCGGAGGAGAGTTCAGCCATATTCCGACTCTTTTAGATGTACTTGTACCTTTCATCTCTCCGTGATCCACGATTGGAGAATGATTTTCGGAGTTTCTGCGGAAGATTTTTTCCATCGATGAAAGAATCGACCGGAGATCACGCACCATGCAGATCATTTTAGGCTTCTCCGGCATAAATGCCTCAAACCACCTGTAGTGGGCGCTTGCTCCGCGCGTCTTGATGCACAAGTAGGGGCGCTCCGTGTAAGCCTCCGCATATCCATGAAGGCCACCCAGGCAGAAACCACGCCAGGTCTTTAGTGCCAGCTCTGCCCCCATTGCCTTGACTTCGGGGGTATTGGTGTAGTTTCTGCGAGCTGCATAGAGGTACTCGAGCACAGGATCAGTCGGTGTCGCGCAGATCGCAGGGTTTTCGTTAAGG
Source organism: Chthoniobacterales bacterium (assembly GCA_036824855.1). Taxonomy (GTDB): domain Bacteria; phylum Verrucomicrobiota; class Verrucomicrobiia; order Chthoniobacterales; family UBA6821; genus UBA6821. The sequence continues at coordinate 28,018 of DAISZK010000002.1, forward strand.
ATGCATTGGAGCAGGGTCGACATACTCCTGGGCATCGACGAGTTAAAGAAGATGTGTTTCATGTATTTGATCCTTTGGGCCTCGTGGGGAAAACATAATCATAAGCGAAATTTGATGAACCTGAAGTCACATTTAGTACTCGGGACGAGCTGATATGTGGAAAAGACAGATCACTCTCAGGTTTTCAAGGATGAGTTAATCGCTGTCCTGCAATGTGTAAGCTTAACAGCCCTAACGGCAGCAATTACCACCAACGTGCTTAAGTTCGCATGAGAAAAACTTCATGGTATAAACCAGATCGGCATATCCTCTCAAAAAAAGTCAGGCCGCAGATAAGATCTCACGTACCCCCCCCTTCCCTTTTGAATTTGGATTTATCAAAGAGGTTTCAGCCTAAGCCCCTAGCAGCATGAAGCCCGTTCCCGAACATTCCACCATTCGACCGGGTCTGTTCCACTGGCAGGGGTATGAGCCCGCCGTGAAGTGTGATTGTTCTTCGACAGCACTGGTGACCGAGGCGGGGTTGATTTTCATCGATCCGATTCCTTTGGCTGATGCAGTCCTTCAGGATTTGGTGGCGGAGTCGTTTTCCGCTCCCGCAGCCGTGCTCCTGACCAGTGGCAACCATCAGAGGGAGAGTCTTGCCCTAGCCAAGCGCTTCGGAATTCCGGTCTTTGCGTCAGAGGATGCCGGGGAGGACATCATCGCCGATCAGCGGTTCCGCTCCGGTGATCCGGTGGCAGGAATGAAAGCGATCGCCCTACCCGGATTCGGTCCGGGTGAGACGGCCTTCCTGCATGAGGGGGTCCTGATCTTTGGGGATGCCCTGATCAATCTTGAGCCCGAGGGACTGCGACTGCTTCCCGAGAAGTATCGGGAGGATAAGAAGCGGTCTCTGCGGTCTCTTGCCGCTCTGGGAGATCTGAAGCCTGAGGTTCTCCTGTTCGCCCACGGCCACCCGATCATTCAGAACGCTATCACTCGATTGGCTGGGTGCCTCTCGGAGGTTGCGAAGTAAATACGGGAAGATATCCCGCAGAGGCGCAGAGGAAATGTATTGGAGACAGTGGTCTTCCTCTGCTCTCTCAGCGTTTGCTTGCCCGGCCGTTGCAACGCATCCGTTGCGGCTGCGCGAGAATCATCTGTATAAATAAACTGCGCGGAAGGGCGTCTTGATCACGCCGCTCCCGCGCAGTGGCCGTCAAGCCGGGCCCCCCGACCCGGGCATGACGAAGGTTGGAAATTCTTAGGATTTTATGTGCTCTATCTGTTTTTGGTTCTTTTGTTGATGGCATCCGTTCGCGATGGCCGTGGGTAAAGAATTAAGACCTGCGAAACGCTCGAGTGTTCAAAGAAATCTCAAAAAGATTGAGGGGACTCTTTTTTTTTCAACGTTTCCCTGCATGCCCTCCTGTGGGAGGATTCAGTGCCATGAAATTGCTCCCGGCTCTTCTGATCGTTGCTGTTTCGATTCTTCTGACAGCCTGCGCCAGTGTGAGTTCGACTGCGGTCTTCTATCAGCCAGCAACGGCGAATTACTATCCGCCGAAGCCATCGAATGCGATCATCCCGATTCTCAACGCCGCACCACCCCGTCCCTACTTCGAGATCGGGCGTTTCGCCTTCCAGACGACGCTAGGCTATCCCTTCGCGATAAATTCCGTTCTCTACAATGCCCATCGCGCAGGTGCTGATGCGGTGATCATCAAAAACTGCCAGAGTTGGACGGTTCCCTATAGCTACCTAGTCCCGCCCATGGTGGGGTATGTTCCAGTGGGCGGATACGGAGGATATGGGGGATGGTATGGTGGTCGCTGCGGGAGCTGGGGAGGCGGCACTTATGGCGGAGGTGTCGTGCCTGTTGTCTACCCCGGCTATGCGGGCTATTCTTATCAGAACTTTACCGGGATCGATGCCCGCATGATCATTTACAAATAATCCGCGAATGAGTGCCGCTCCCTTCCAACGTCCAGAACTCCAGCCTCCCGGCGGTGAGAAGCGCGTCATGCTGCATTCCTGCTGTGCTCCCTGCTCAGGCGAGGTGATCGAGGCAATGGTCGCCTCGGGGCTGGAGTTGGAGATTTTTTTCTATAATCCGAACATCCATCCCCGCGAGGAATACGAATTGAGGAAGGTGGAGAATATTCGTTTCGCCGAGGAGCATGGCATCCCGTTCACCGATGCCGACTACGATACGGACAACTGGTTCGCCAGGGTGAAGGGGCTCGAGTGGGCACCCGAACGGGGGGAGCGATGCACGGCCTGCTTCGACATGAGGTTCGAGAGGACGGCGCTCCACGCTTTTGAAAAAGGATTCAACGTCATCACGAGCTGTCTTGGGATCTCGCGTTGGAAAGATATGAATCAAATCAACGGTGCCGGCGAGCGTGCCGCGGCCCGCTGGCCCGGAATGAGATACTGGACGCACAACTGGCGCAAGGGAGGCGGGGCCGAAAGGATGATCGAGATTTCCAAGCGCGAGGAATTCTACGCCCAGCAGTACTGTGGCTGTGTTTTCTCACTGCGCGACACCAACAAGTGGCGTCTCGCCAATGGCCGGCCAAAAGTCGTGATCGGCCATGATTATTATCGCTGTGAGGAGCCAACGCCGGAGATCTGCCGGGAGGAACCGGCGTGAGGATTGTAGCGCTGCTTGCATTCGTACTTTTTCCGCTGTGGACGGTCTGGGCTGACTTGCCTCCCCCTCGCCCGGATAGTGCCATGCAGAAGTCTGTAGTTTGGTTCGCTCTCGATTCTCAGGCGATGGGATCGGGGATGATGCCGAGACAGTCTGTTATCTCCCAGATGGTGGCGGGACTGGTCTGCGAGGTGACTGGAAAAAGCACGCCCGATGCCGCCTGGCGATCCCTGATCAAGCCGGGGGAGAAGGTCGGCATCAAGGTCGCCTCACAACCTGGTGCCGTCGGGGGAACCCATCCGGCGGTGGCTCAAGCCGTCGTCGAGGGATTGGTTGCCGCAGGTATCAAGCCGAGCGACATCATTGTCTGGGATCGACGTCGCGAGGATCTTGTCCAAGCCGGCTATGACAGGGTGCCCGGGCTGAATCTTCGCTGGATCGAGAAGGGGGAGGGATACGATCCTCGGGTAGTGGTGACGGCCACGGCGACCGGGCGTCTTGTCTACGGGGATATGGGTTTTAAGGAATCACGCACTTCCTTGAGTGATATCCTTGGGCCAACCGCACAACTGAGCGAGGAGAGCCATGTCCCGATCATCCTCTCCCGTGACGTCGACAAGGTGATCAATATACCTTCCCTCTGCGACAGCTACTTCACGGGGATCAATGGCGCTCTGGCAGGGATGACGCTGGGAACACTCGATAACTGGAGGAGATTTGGCAGGGGTGAGGGATACGGAGATTCAGCGCTTGCCGATGTTTATGGAAGCGAGTGGCTCGGCAAGAAAGTTGTCATGACGATTATGGATGGCATGGTGCTCCAGTATGCAGGAGGTCCCTACCCGAGCCCGGTAAACTGCGTGACCTATTCAACGCTTTTCGCATCCAAGGATCCGGTGGCGATCGACGCCACGGCACTGCGTTTGCTGGATGAACAGCGGGTGCTCTCCCGAATGCCCAAGGCATCGCTGGATGGTGGGCATGTCGCCGAAGCAGAGTCCAGAGGACTAGGTAAAGCGGATGAGAAGATGATTGTGCTCAAGCGTGTCGGTATTCGGCCTGCGCGCACGGATGGCTCAGGGAGCGGGGGTGAGCCGGCAGCTTATGCGCCTCCTCAGCCGACCCCCAAGCCCCGTCTCTAATCATGGAAGCCCGGGAGATTCGCCATCTCCTTCGCGATCACGCGAGGACATTTGGCCTGACGCTCGGGATTTTACCCCGTTCCTTACGCGAGCCGCTTGGGCTTGCTTACTTGCTGGCGCGGGCGTCGGATACGATCGCTGATTCGGGCTCGATACCTCGCGAAGGGAGGGTCGCGCTGTTGGAAGAACTGAGGAGGGCATTGAGTGAGGGCGACTGTGACATTGGGCAAGCGAAGATACGTCCCGGGGAACTCAGCGACAGAGAGGGGGAGTTGATTCGGGCTATACCGCAACTACTCACTGCCCTGGCGGGTAGTCCTGACGGCATGGAGCTGATCACGCTTTGGCAATCGATCATTGAGGGTCAACTCTCCGACTTAATGAGATTTCCCTCGGAGGTGCCGCTCGGGGAGCAGGAGTTGGAGCTCTATTGTCACCAGGTAGCCGGATCGGTTGGGGAGACGTGGACTCTCCTGATTGCGAAACATGTACCTCGAACACTTCTTTATTCCGAACAGGAAATGAAGAGGTTGGGCTGCGAGTACGGCAAGGGGCTGCAGCTCGTGAATATCCTCCGTGACCGCGTGGAGGATAGGTCTCTGGGGCGTCTGTATGTGAAGAATGAGGATCTTCCCTCGCTGTATGAACAGGCAGAGAAATGGCTTAGATCCGGAGCCATGTATCTGACGGGGCTGCGTCCCGGGAGGATTCTCATGGCGACAGCTCTGCCTCATGATCTCGCGGTTCGGACGCTTAGGGAGATCATACGTTCTCCTGATGCGGCGAGGGTCAGCATTCCGCGCCGCGAAGTCCGGATGCTCCTTTTCCGTGGATTATTATCCCTTGGCTTGCCGAGGCGCATGAATCCTGCTTCATAGGCCGAATGCATATCGCTGACTTCATTCACTGGTTTCAAGCCAACTTCATTCACCTCGACAAGAGCCTCGAAAATATCGTCCACGCTTATGGCGTCTGGGTGTACGCGATCCTCTTCGCCATTGTCTTCTGCGAGACAGGACTCGTGATCACTCCCTTCCTTCCCGGCGATGCCCTTCTCTTTGCCATTGGAGCTTATGCGGCATCCCATCCCGGTGCAGGATTGCAATGGCCCATAGCCATGGGGCTGCTGATGGTGGCCGCGGTCCTTGGCAATCTCGTGAACTTCTCCATTGGAGCGAAGTTGGGTGGAAGCATCTTCAAGGAGGATGCTCTGGTCCTTAAAAAGGAGTACCTCGACCGCACCCATCTCTTCTTCGAGAAGCATGGGGTGAAGGCTGTCGTGATGGCGCGCTTCCTTCCGATCTTCCGCACACTGGCTCCGTTCGTTGCCGGGATGGCCTCGATGGATCGACGCAAGTTCGTGCTCTACACCGTTGTTGGCAGCATTCTTTGGGTGCTGCTCATGATGTCGGCTGGGCTCTTCTTCGGGCAGATGCCCTGGGTGCAGAAACATTTCGAGGCCGTCGTGATCGGCATCATCTTCGTCTCGATGATTCCTGTGGCTTACGAGGCCGTGGTCCAGTTTGTGGAGTCCCGTCGCGCGCGCTGACAACTACGCCGATACAGAACATCTCCCGAAGCCGTTAAAATCTGGACCCGGAGAGAGTCTTACAAAAGCCTCCTTTTTTACACGCCCGCCGATGCCCATAAAATCTGGGCCGGCGGGCGTTCTCTTTTTTCAGTAGGAATGGTGGAAAAAAACAGATTGGGCAGCCCAAAAAGTTTTTTAAAAAAGTGAAAGAATTCGTTGACTCTAGGAAGAACTCGTATAAGGTTTTCAATCCCAGCAGGGACCTCAGTCACTCGCTCGGGAATGTTCTTCGCCAGTCTGCCTCGTGTACTTGAACAGTACGAGTAAGTTCAGGCGGCCCACAAAACGCTTCCGTGATAAACGAAAGCAACATGGGTCGGCTTACTTTCTCAGCAGCCACTGGCATCGATCTTTGATAGCGCAGGTCCGGTTTCGCACAAGCATAGGAAGCCGGATGGATCATATACAAAAACAGCAAGAACTGAATTGTGCGTTTTTCGTCGATTTTCTTAATCGAAGTTTAATACAGATCGTCCCTTGGTCACTACGGTGGCTAAGGAAAAGATGATGCTGGAAATTTGCCTCCCATTTAGCGTGGGAAGGCGCAAACTTTCTACGGAGAGTTTGATTCTGGCTCAGAACGAACGCTGGCGGCGTGGATAAGACATGCAAGTCGAACGGGATTTCATTTGTAGCAATACCGATGAAATCTAGTGGCGAACGGGTGCGTAACACGTGAGCAATCTGCCGGGAAGTGGGGGATAACTCGCCGAAAGGCGAATTAATACCGCATATGGCCAGGGGGGACATCCCTCCGAAGCCAAAGTCGCAAGACGCTTCCTGATGAGCTCGCGGCCTATCAGCTAGTTGGTGAGGTAACGGCTCACCAAGGCTATGACGGGTAGCTGGTCTGAGAGGACGACCAGCCACACTGGAACTGAGACACGGTCCAGACACCTACGGGTGGCAGCAGTCGAGAATTTTTCACAATGGGGGAAACCCTGATGGAGCGACGCCGCGTGGAGGATGAAGGTTTTCGGATTGTAAACTCCTGTCAAATGGGAACAAGAAAGTGATAGTACCATTAGAGGAAGAGACGGCTAACTCTGTGCCAGCAGCCGCGGTAATACAGAGGTCTCAAGCGTTGTTCGGATTCATTGGGCGTAAAGGGTGCGCAGGCTGTGGGGTAAGTCGGATGTGAAATTTAGGGGCTCAACCTCTAAACTGCATTCGATACTGCTCCGCTAGAGGTATGTAGAGGAGATTGGAATTCACGGTGTAGCAGTGAAATGCGTAGATATCGTGAGGAAGACCAGTGGCGAAGGCGAATCTCTGGGCATTACCTGACGCTCATGCACGAAGGCCAGGGGAGCAAACGGGATTAGATACCCCGGTAGTCCTGGCAGTAAACGGTGCACGTTTGGTGTGGGAGGATTCGACCCCTTCCGTGCCGGAGCTAACGCGTTAAACGTGCCGCCTGGGAAGTACGGTCGCAAGATTAAAACTCAAAGAAATTGACGGGGGCCCGCACAAGCGGTGGAGTATGTGGCTTAATTCGATGCAACGCGAAGAACCTTACCTGGCCTTGACATGCATCTCTAAACCGGTGAAAGCCGGGGAGTGTAGCAATACACAATTTGCACAGGTGCTGCATGGCTGTCGTCAGCTCGTGTCGTGAGATGTTGGGTTAAGTCCCGCAACGAGCGCAACCCCTGTGATCTGTTGCCACCGGCGCAAGCCGAGCACTCTGATCAGACTGCCCTGTGAAACGGGGAGGAAGGTGGGGACGACGTCAAGTCAGTATGGCCCTTACGGCCAGGGCTGCACACGTACTACAATGCCCAGGACAGAAGGAACCGAAACCGCGAGGTGGAGGAAATCACCAAACCTGGGCCCAGTTCGGATTGAAGGCTGCAACTCGCCTTCATGAAGTTGGAATCGCTAGTAATGCCGTATCAGCTACGACGGCGTGAATACGTTCCCGGGCCTTGTACACACCGCCCGTCACATCATGGAAGTCGTTTGTACCCGAAGTCGCTGCGCCAACCCGCAAGGGAGGCAGGTGCCTAAGGTATGGATGGTAACTGGGATGAAGTCGTAACAAGGTAGCCGTAGGGGAACCTGCGGCTGGATCACCTCCTTTCTAAGGAGATATCCGGAAAATCTAGAATATTCCGGAAGGTCGATCGCTAAACACTCTCTTAGGAGATGCTGCAAGCGATGAAATCCCGAAGATCGAAAGGTCGGAGGGTTCGATGAGGAACGCACAATTCAGTTTTTGCTGTAAGAGAAACAGGTAACACCGTTTACATGTGTTTCGTGACTAGTTTTTAATATTTCTAGCGGCTCTGCCGCCGCACCGCGGGGGTATAGCTCAGTTGGTAGAGCGTCTGCTTTGCAAGCAGAATGTCTGGGGTTCGAATCCCCATGCCTCCACCAATTTAACCATAAGTCTTAGTCTCTAATAGGGCCTGTAGCTCAGCTGGTTAGAGCATGCGCTTGATAAGCGCAGGGTCACTGGTTCGAATCCAGTCAGGCCCACCACTTTCTACAGACTCTAAGTTAAAAACTTCTCATTAACAATTTTCATAGCTTCCGCTTTATTTGCGGGAGCCGATCCATCCGAACCAATTTTTGGCTGTGTGGGATCCCAGGATCCGGCGCTCCCCGCGGGCATAGTCCCGTCGGAAGTTCTTTGACATCTGCAGATAGGGTAAAAAATTACAACTTTAGAGCTGAGTCCGTGAGCATACGGCGTCTTGAGACGACCGGTGTTCACCGAAATTTCAGAATGAACGATATCAAAAGCTACTAAGAGCACATGATGAATGCCTTGGTGCCTGTAGGCGATGAAGGACGCGATAAGCTGCGATAAGCTTCGGGGAGCGGCAAGTACGCTACGATCCGGAGATTTCCGAATGGGGTAACCCGGTCAGAGTCATATCTGGCCACCGCTGTTTGAATACATAGAACAGTGGGAGCGAAACCTGGTGAAGTGAAACATCTCAGTAACCAGAGGAAAAGAAAGTGAAACGATTCCGTCAGTAGTGGCGAGCGAAAGCGGAAGAGCCCAAACCGGAGGACTTGTCCTCCGGGGTTGTAGGACCCCAACGTGGGAGTCAGAAGATTAGGTGAAGCGTGTGGAAAAGCGCTCTATAGAAGGTGACAGACCTGTAACCAAAAATCCGATGACCCCTAGGGAGTTCCTGAGTAATGCCATCCACGTGAAACTTGGCATGAATCCACGGAGACCACTCCGTAAGGCTAAATACTAACAGGCGACCGATAGTGAACAAGTACCGCGAGGGAAAGGTGAAAAGAACCGCTGCGAGCGGAGTGAAATAGTACCTGAAATCATGTGCTTACAAGGTGTCAGAGCCCGCAAGGGTGATGGCGTGCCTTTTGCTTAATGAGTCTGCGAGTTAGCATCAGTGGCAAGTCTAAGTCCTTCTGGGACGGAGGCGAAGCGAAAGCGAGTCCGAAATGGACGCCCAGCTGCTGGTGCTAGACCCGAAGCGGAGGTGATCTACCCATGGTCAGGTTGAAGTCCCGGTAACACGGGATGAAGGACCGAACCGGTGAACGTTGAAAAGTTCTCGGATGAACTGTGGGTAGGAGCGAAAGACTAATCAAACCCCGTCATAGCTGGTTCTCTCCGAAATCTATTGAGGTAGAGCCTTGGACGCTGACCTATGGAGGTAGAGCACTGGATGAACTAGGGCCCATACCCGGGTACCGAATTCAATCAAACTCCGAATGCCATAGGGTGAAGTCCAGGAGGCAGAATGCGAGGGATAAGCTTCGTATTCGAGAGGGAAACAACCCAGATCAGCAGCTAAGGTGCCTAAATACCGCTCAGTGGAAAGGATGTGAGATTGCTTAGACAGTGAGGATGTTGGCTTAGAGGCAGCCACCATTTAAACAGTGCGTAATAGCTGACTCATCGAGCGATCTTGCGCCGAAAATGATTGGCGATAAGCGGTATACCGAAGCTCTGGATGCACGATTGGTTCGCCAGACGTGCGTGGTAGGAGAGCATTGTTGGCGCATTGAAGCCATGTGGAAACGCTAGGTGGAGTGCCAACAAGTGAGGATGCAGACATGAGTAGCGATAAGCCGGGTTGAATTCCCGGCCGCCGTAAACCCAAGGTTTCCTGGGGAAGGTTCGTCCTCCCAGGGTTAGTCGGAACCTAAGGCGAGGCCGAGAGGCGTAGTCGATGGATAGCAGGTTTATATTCCTGCACCTGCAATGGTTAAGCTTACAGGGGACATATGGTAGGAGAAGGGCCGCCGATTGAAAGTGGCGGTTTCGCAAGATAACGTGGAGGCTTCGGCCGAAGCGGATTCTTCAAATACTGTATCGAGAAAAGCCTGTATGTGTTCCCATGGCAGTCCGTACCGTAAACCGACACAGGTGGGTGAGTCGAATAGACTAAGGCGCGTGAGTGAAACCTCGTTAAGGAACTCGGCAATCTAGCCCCGTAACTTCGGAAGAAGGGGTCCCTACAGTGATGTAGGGCGCAGTGAGTAGGGTCAACCGACTGTTTAACAAAAACACAGCACTCTGCTAAGACGCAAGTCGACGTATAGGGTGTGACACGTGACCAATGCGGAAAGATTACGGTAAGATGTTAGCAGCAATGCGAAGCTTCGAACTCAAGTCCCCGTGAATGTCGGCCGTAACTATAACGGTCCTAAGGTAGCGAAATTCCTTGTCGGGTAAGTTCCGACCTGCACGAATCGTGTAACGAGTTGACCGCTGTCTCAACGAGGAGCTCAGCGAAGTTGTAATGGCGGTGAAGATGCCGCCTGCCCGCAGTAGGACGGAAAGACCCTATGCACCTTTACTGTACGCTGTCACTGGTTTTTCGGTTTTCATGCTTAGTGTAAGTGGGAGACTTTGATTCGAATCTTTCGGGGTTCGATGAGTCGTCAATGAAACACCACCCTTGCAAATTGGAGAATCTAACCTCGGCCCATTATCTGGGCGAGGGACCATGGCAGCCGGTCAGTTTGACTGGGGCGGTCTCCTCCCAAAGAGTAACGGAGGAGTGCGAAGGTTGGCTCAGCCCGGTTGATAATCGGGTGACGAGTACATGGATATAAGCCAGCTTAACTGCGAGACACACATGTCGAGCAGGGACGAAAGTCGGCCCAAGTGATCCGGTGGTTGAATGTGGAATTGCCATCGCTCAACGGACAAAAGGTACGCTAGGGATAACAGGCTGATCATGCCCAAGAGCTCATATCGACGGCATGGTTTGGCACCTCGATGTCGGCTCATCACATCCTGGGGCTGGAGAAGGTCCCAAGGGTCCGGCTGTTCGCCGGTTAAAGTGGTACGCGAGCTGGGTTCAGAACGTCGCGAGACAGTTCGGTCCTTATCCACTGTGGGCGCAGGAGAATTGAGGGGTTCACTTTCTAGTACGAGAGGACCGAGAGTGACGAACCTCTGGTGTTCCGGTTGTCGTGTCAACGGCATTGCCGGGCAGCTATGTTCGGAAAGGATAAGCGCTGAAAGCATCTAAGCGCCAAGCCTCTCCCAAGATGAGTTCTCCCTGAAGATCCGTGGAAGACCACCACGTTGATAGGTTGCAGGTACAAGCATGGTAACATGTTCAGCTTAGCAATACTAATGATCGTTCGGCTTTATTAGTTCATTTTGGATTCACCTTAAGCAGTGAATCCGCCTAATGGATTCAAGCTCGAAAAGTTTAAGGCATTTTTTACTACTATCTGCAGATGTCAGTGAATACCGATGGGTTGGATCAAATGATCCGGCAAGCGGCTGTTCTTTGAAAACCTGATAAAACGACAAGGCAAGCTACGAGTCCCTAGAGACCCGAAGCCCCTAGAAGTTCAACTTCTATAGGTTTCGTCCTCTGGTGATCATAGCGCGGTGGACCCACCCGTTCCCATCCCGAACACGGAAGTGAAACGCTGCAGCCCCGATGGTAGTGCATCTATAGGTTGTGCGAGAGTAGGACGTCGCCAGGTTTAACGGCCCCGAGAGGAGAAATCCCCTCGGGGCCGTCCTTTTTTGGGAAGCAAGACTGAGTGGAGAATTAATATGGAACTCAGGAACCCAGAAAAAACAGAGAAGACACATTGATCAGCATTCCCCCGCATTCGCCAATTTCTGTCTTCCTGAGTTTCATAATTTATTTGCGGTTTCTGATTATCCATCCCGATTGACAGAACTCCCCATCAGCCTTATTTATCAACGTATGTCCAACCCTGTTCTCGAACGAGCCGATTTTAATGTAGCCTCCAGTTCTTCCGGAGTCATGACCCTCCGCGGCACCGTTAACAAGTCAGCGATTCTATTAATCCTGACCATTGTGGGTGCCGCTTACACATGGAGTGCTACCCGTGGCGGTTATTCATCCGCTGGGATGGGATATGCCATGGTTGGAGCCATCGCTGGATTCATCCTGGCCATGGTCACCTGCTTCAAGCAGGAATGGTCTCCGATCACGGCACCAATCTACGCCCTTTGTGAGGGACTTTTTGTGGGTGGGATCTCGGCCATGTATGAGGCTCGAACCCACGGAATCACTGTTCAGGCTGTCATGCTGACCTTCGGCACCTTTGCAGGCATGCTTTTCCTCTTCCAAGGAAATATCCTACGCGCCACGCCGAGGTTCATGAAGATGGTGATCGGTGCCACGATTGGCATCATGCTTACCTATCTTCTGGGGATGATCCTCTCCTTCTTCCATATTCAACTCCCCATCTTCGGAGGAGGTCAGCTTGGACTCATCTTCAGCCTCGTGATTGTCGTGGTCGCCGCACTGAATCTGATCATCGACTTTGAGTTTATTGGACAATCGGCCGCTTCAGGCAATGCTCCCAAGTATATGGAGTGGTATGGAGCTTTCGGCCTGTTAGTGACTGTTGTGTGGCTCTATGTTTCCATGTTGCGTCTGCTATCAATCCTCAATGGCGGAAGCGATAACAGGTAAGCTCGCGATCTTTGACGGATAGCCGTGTTGGCCTATGATCGGTCGAGAACTACTAGGCCTTCTCTTAAGCGCCATACTCTCGATCCGATCTTTCGAGTTTAAGTGAAAACAGAGTCCGAGGAGATAAAAACGATATGCGATCTGTTGCCTAGACACATCCTCTGGCAATACTAGAGTCACGTTATGACCATGATCATCGTCATCGTACTGGTTCTCCTCTATCTGCTGAGTTCCATCCGAGTCGTGATGCAGTATGAGCGGGGCGTGGTATTCACCCTTGGCAAATTTTCCGGAACTCGCGCTGCCGGTATCACGGTGATCTTCGGCCCCTTTCAGACGATGGCGAAGGTTTCGCTACGCACTGTGACAATGCAGATCCCCTCCCAAAAGATCATCACCAAGGACAATGTCTCGATTGATATCGCTGCTGTCGCCTACTACAAGATTACGGATCCCGAAAAGGCCGTGATCGCGATCGAGAATGTCTACAACGCTATCAACCAGATCAGCCAGACCACGGTGCGTAATGTCGTGGGCCGCTTCTCGCTCGATCAGCTTCTTGCTGAGACCGCCAATATCAACGAGCAAATCAAGACCGTCATCGACACTCATACCGAGCCCTGGGGTACCTGTGTCACGGCCGTTGAGATCAAGGATATCACCCTGCCTGATAACATGCAGCGAGCCATGGCCAAGGAGGCTGAGGCCGAACGCGAACGCCGCGCCAAGATCGTTGCGGCCGAGGGTGAGTTCCAGGCAGCCACCAAGCTCGGCGAAGCAGCCGATGTGATTGCTTCACACCCCGTGGCCCTTCAGTTGCGGACTCTTCAAACCATGGCCGAGATCGCGACCGAGAAGAACTCCACGATCATCTTCCCCGCGCAATTCATGACGACCGTTCAGGAGGCCTTGAGCATTGTCAGGCAAGACTCCAAGGGGAATTAATCCCGCCAAGTCCTAGGTGCGTGTCGCAGTGTAAATTGACACTGTACCCAAGGTCAGCGGATATGCCTTTGCGTTCCGAAAGCCGCAGGAGTTTATCAGAGAGGTCATTGTGTTGCCCGAGGGGAACTGTTCAATCGAGACGCCAAGGTATTCGTAGGCATCTTTGCGTCCAGTTGCGAGGCCGGCGATATGTGGAAGGATGTTGTGTAGGTAAAACCGATAGAGTGGTCTCATCAGCGGTAGGGTGGGGAGAGAGAAGTCGAGGATGAGGAGATGGCCGCCGGGTTTTAGGACGCGGGCCATCTCGGAGAGGCCCTTTTCCCACGAGGCCATGTTGCGAAGGCCGAAGGCTGCAGTAACGACATCGAAATCTTGATCGGCAAAGGGGAGGCACATTCCGTCGGCCACGACGAGCTCGGGCAGACCATTCTTCCGGGCTACATCCAGCATCGGGGCGCAGAAGTCAGCACCAACGACGCGAGCCTGAGGACGGGCCTTGCGGATCGCCATTGCGAGATCGCCGCTGCCCGTGGCCACATCGAGTACGGTGGCTGGCTTCCAAGAGCGGATAAGGCTGACAGCGACAGCGCGCCAGTAGAAATCAAGGCCCCCACTGAGGAGGTGGTTCACTATCTGGTAGCGACCGGCGATGTCGGAGAAGAGTCCCCGGACCATTTCGGGATTCTCTTTGTGGATCTCCATCAGTGATCGGTAGTGGTATCGTTCAGAAAAGAAAAGTGCTCACGAGAGGAATCGAACCTCCATGGGTTTCCCCATACGCTTCTGAGACGTACGCGTCTGCCAGTTTCGCCACGTGAGCAAGAAGGGTGAATTTATCCTCCCTACTGCGAAAGTAAACCCCCAAGGTGAGTGGATTGCGGGAATCTGTGTTAGGGAATCCGTTGGGCGAAAAGATGAAAAAGAGACGAATTTCGACTGGCGCCTCCGTCCTTCCCGTGCAAAGTAGAGAGCTCACCTAAAACTTCATGACCAAACGATTCCTTACCCTACTTTCGATCACACTGTCCGCTGGCCTGTTGCACGCACAGAATTCCTCTTCCTCCGCAGATCTCAACAAGATGATCTCCAACGCCGTTTCCAAGGGCGGTGCCAGCTCCTCGGCCGTTGCGTTGAAGGATCCAGTCGCCACGGTCAATGGTGAGAAGATCAGCAAAGCCGATCTTGAGAAGGCATTTGGCGAGGCACTTGCTGCCAGCGGTCAGGCCAATGCACCCCTCACTGCGGATCAGAAAATGCAGGGATATCGTCAGATTCTCGACGGCATGATCATGGAGAAGCTCGTCGACAAGCAGGCCGCCGCCGTTAAGGTCGACCAGACTGAAATCGATGCTCAGCTTGCCAAGATCAAGAGCCAGTTCCCCTCGGAGGAAGTCTTCCAGGCTGAAATGAAGAAGTCAGGTCTCACCATGGATCAGTTCGTGGCCAACCTGACCAAGTCGATCCGCCAGTCCAAGTGGATGCAGGCACAGGTCGCCGGTAAGGACGCGGTGACTCCTGATGATGCTAAGAAGTTCTACGATGCCAACACCAAGGAGTTCGCCAACCCGGATCTCGTGAAGGCCAGCCACATCCTCTTCCGTACTCCTCCTGACGCAACACCCGAACAGCTCAAGACCGCTGAGAAGAAGGCAAAGGCTGCGATCGTCCGTGCCAACAAGGGCGAGGATTTCGGCAAGCTTGCCTCGGAACTTTCCGAGGAGCCTGGTGCCGCACAGCGTGGCGGAGATCTCGGTTACTTCCCTAAGGACAAGATGGTTCCTGAGTTCGCCGATGCTGCCTTCGCCCAGAAGACCGGCACCGTGAGCGTCACTCCCGTGAAGACCAAGTTCGGTTACCATGTGATCAAGGTCACCGATAAGAAGCCTGCAGGCACCGCTACTTTCGACGAGGCCAAGGCGCAGATTATGCAGTTCCTTCAGGCCCAGAAGCGTCGCGAGATCTTCAAGGGGGTCATGCAGGAGCTTCGTCAGTCTGCGAAGATTGATAGCACCTTACCTGCTGCCAGCGCCGCCGTTGTGCCGGCCAAATAAGGACTGTTTTTTGCTCAGTTGATCCCGATGGAGAAGTCTCAAAAGACATCCGTCGGGGTTATTGGTCTTGGTATTATTGGAAGCCGCATTGCAGCGGCCCTGAGACGCGACGGATATGCCGTTTTCGTCTGGAACCGCTCACCCCGAGCCGAGCCAAACTTTCTCTCCTCGGCCCGTGATGTGGCCGAGTCGGCGGATCTCCTCCAGCTTTTTGTCCGGGATGGAGAGGCGCTTCTTGAGGTGATTCGTTCGATGGGAACGGCCTTGGGAGAATCCCATATCGTTATGAACCATGCGACCGTAGGCCCCGCGGAGACGCTCGAGGCTGCGCGACTGGTTCATGAGAGGGGGGCGGCTTTCCTGGATGCCCCCTTCACCGGCAGTCGTGACGCTGCAACCGAGGGACAACTTGTTTACTATATCGGTGGTGAGGAGTCGGTGCTGGAGCGTGCGTTGCCCGTACTGAAGGTTTCGGCCAAAGCCATTCTTCAGATGGGGCCGGTCGGCGCCGCCACCTACGTGAAGGTCGCCACCAACATGATCAGTGCCGCCGAGATCGGCGTGCTCTCCGAGGCACTCGCGCTACTGGCTCGCGGTGGCGTCCCCCTTCCCCGTCTCATGGAGGCCCTGCAGCATAATGTGGCGAACTCGGGAGCCATCTCTGCCAAGTTACCCCTGATGCTCTCAGGGGATTTTTCACCCCGTTT
Source organism: Chthoniobacterales bacterium (assembly GCA_036824855.1). Lineage (GTDB taxonomy): Bacteria > Verrucomicrobiota > Verrucomicrobiia > Chthoniobacterales > UBA6821 > UBA6821. Next base: position 43,997 of record DAISZK010000002.1, read on the forward strand.
TTCCACCAAGAACATGCTGAAGGATCTTCAGATTGCGTTGCGATCGGTCGATGGGAAGGGGATCGATCTCCCAGTCACGGCTGCGACAGCCGGTGCTCTCATGGGGGCCGTTCAAGCAGGATGGGGAGAAGATGACTTCGCATCCTTGGCGCGTCACTTCACCTACGCCGGAAGCGTGAAGGATCTTCCGGATCAGCCGACACCCGCTTGTTCCCCAAATAAGGAAAGTAAGGTTGCTAAAAAAGATTCCTCCAAAGCGGAGAAAAAGAAACTTTTCGGGATCTTCGGCGGCCCAAAAAACTCCTGAGCGCTGTGATGCTTCAGAATACGTTGGCCCAGGCGGAACAACTACGGCTGGCCAAAGTGAATGGCGGTGCATATTTTCTGCCGGCTCGGCTTCTTCTCCGTCTCTCAGGAGCTGACGCCTTCCGTTATCTGAACGGGCAGATTACCAGTGATTTGAGTCGAGCTATTCCGGGGCACGCTTTGCCAGCCTGCATCCTGACACCGAAGGGAAAGCTCTGCGCTCCTCTGCTGATCTGGAAGGAGAATGATGATCTACTGGTTGAGGCCGATCCCTCGCTTGAGGAGGCGCTGATAGCCCGCCTGGAGCGCTATATCGTCGCAGATGATGTCGCGGTCACTTTAGAGCCCTCCCGTCAGCTGATTCATGTTTTTGGTAAGTTGGCGGAGTCCGAGCCTTGGGTTTCCTTTCCTGGTATTCGAACCAACCGCTTGGGGGTGCCTGGCGTCGATCTCACAAAGGATACTCCCGGTGTGGAATCGTCTCCGATTCTCGATCCCCTCGTCGTGGAGAGATTACGGATTGAGGCGGGGATTCCGATGTGGGGATTAGAACTCACGGAGGAGACCCTTCCCCCGGAGGCGGGGCTCGATCGAACGCATATCGATTATGATCGTGGATGTTATCCGGGGCAGGAGACCATTTCACGCCTCAAGAGCATCGGTAAGGTCAATCGCCTGCTCTGTCTCTTAACTGCTCCCGACAAGGCGACGATTGATCCCGGTCATGACATTGTCACGGAGGAGGGGAGTGTTGTTGGGGCGATCACAAGTATGGCCCCTCAAATCACTGAAGAATCGGCGATGCCTTTTACCCTTACCCTGGCCCTTGCCTATCTCAAGCGCAGTGTCTTGGAGGGAGATATGCCCATTTATGCCCTCGACCCCTTGACCGGAGGGAAGACTCAGCTCAGCATCTCGCAAGCTATCAGCTCATGAATATTCGATCCCTGCTTCCTCTGATCCTTCTGCCCGTTCTAGTACTGACAGGATGTGCTACAGCACCGCGTTACACTGGGGCTGGTCCCCAGTCTGCCATCATGCTGATCAAGGTCCGCAAGGAGAAGAAGCCTCAGCGCATCGTTATCGAGCTGAATGACGCCGCTGCACCTCAGACTGTGGCCAACTTCAAGGATCTGGTGAACCGCCATTACTACGATGGGATGAGATTTCACCGACTCTTTCCTCACCAGTTGGTGCAGACCGGCGATCCCAAGAGCCGCCAAGTATTTGTTGATAGCCTGCTGCAAAAGGTCGGCATGGATATTAAGGACTCCGATCGTGCGGGAACCGGTGGTCCAGGCTACACTATTCCCGCTGAGATCCGCCTGAAACTCGACAAAGGGGCCGTCTCTACTGGCCGCCTCCCCGATGCAATCAATCCCACGCGAGCCTCCAACGGCAGCCAGTTCTTTGTCTGCCTCGAAGCCATGCCCCAGTTGAATGGTCAGTACACCGTCTTTGGCAAAGTGACCGAAGGATTGGAGGTGCTCGACGCTATCAGCGGAATTCCGGTTAACAGCAACGACTTCCCAACCGAGAACGTCATCATCGAGTCGATCCGGTTGGAGTGAAGCGAGCCTAGGCGGGCTTGCTATGCTAGGAGCGTTTTAGGCTTTTAGACTCTTAGGTAAGGATCAAAGAGTATCTCCCGCAGAGGCGCTGAGACGCAGGGCTAAAAGCAAAAAAGCAAAAGGGCTAAGGAAGCCCTTTGAAGTTATCCAGTTTCATCCCTCTGCATTCATCGTTTCAGCAGAAGACTGGGCAGGAGTGGATTCGAACCACTGAAGGCAGAGCCAGCGGATTTACAGTCCGCCCCGTTTGGCCACTTCGGTACCTACCCGTTTCTTTCTTCATCCGAAGGAGAAGAGTTGAAAAGGATGCAATCTCTCACCCTTATCGTCCATCAGAAAGTGATGCGCGAGTCTTAGTAATTGTCGATTTTCGGCAGACTGAAGAGGTGAAAGCCCTTTTTCTTGGGAGTCGGACTGGGAGTCGGATCCAGCTTTTGTTTGATATTTTTGGCGCGTTTTCCAAGTTCGCTATCTGCGCCCTCCTCGACGCTGGCTTTTTCCATAGTCTCATTGGAGTCGACAACAATCGGTTGAATCATAATCACAAGCTCACTGCGGTTCCTCTGTTTGTTGGCATCACCGCCCAACAAAGGACCGATAATTGGTATCTTGTAGAGGCCAGGCAGGCCCGAATCGCTGGTTGTTTTATCATCCGTGATTAGTCCTCCCAGCACGATGGTGGATCCATTGGGAACGCGCACTGTCGTGGTTAGTTCCTGTGTCTCAATGGTGGGGACTTGGTTGCCACCGATATTACTATAAGCACCCAACTTGTCGTTGTGTTGAGCGATGGTAAGGTTCACCTCCTTGTCTGAATTAATCAGGGGAATCACCTCTAGCTTGAGAACGACTGGCTGGTACTGGATAGTCGAGGTGACGTTGTTGAGTGAATTGGTTCCAACGGCTCCCACGGTGTTGTAGGTGCTGGTTCCAGGGATGGGGACATTCTGTCCGGAGAAGATCGTCGCCTTCTTGTTATTCACGGTATAGACGACAGGTCTTGAGATGGTTCGGAACTTCCCCGTGCTCTCCAAGGCATGGGCGTAGGTGGCAATGCCTTGAGCAACCGTTCCATAGACCGTTAGTCCGGTGAGGGTCGAGGGCAAGTTGTTGAGTGCATTCGTGAATGTCGATGTCACCAGATTGGTGAAGCCTCCAGCGGCTCCAAAGACGTTATTGCTACCGCCGCCATTATTTAATTTGGCGAACCAGGAGGCGCCGTAATCGGATCCCTCGGTGAGTCGCAGTTGACCGATCACGGCTGCCAGATAAACCTGCTTAGGCCTGCGGTCGAGCAGGTCGATGATTTGCGAGGCCTTTGCCTTACTGTCGGGAGGGCCATAGACAATGATACTGTTGCCGCCGGCGTCCGCGATGACGCTGGTGGATCCGATCGTTGCAGACTGCGGCGGGTTCTGTGCGGCCGCCTCGCTCAATTTGTCAGGCGTATTGGAGATGCCTCCACTTCCATTCGGCCCACCTGTAGTTGCAGGCTGATTTTGTGCGGGAGTCGGTTGCGGAGTTGAACCGTTAGCACTTCCAGTCCCCTTGGACTCAGTATCATCCTTGCCCTTGAGCATATCAACCAGCACGGGAAAGAGGTCATTCACCGAGAGGTAGTTCAGAGGTCGGACTAGGGGTTCATTGGCCTCAAGCGGTTGATCGAGTTTCGAAATCAGATCCCTGAGGTATTTGTAATTCTCGGTCTTAACAACCATGAGAATTCTATTGGTGCGTTTGTCCGCGATGAACTGTGCCTTGCCGGTCAAGATATGGGCATCTCCCCCGACCGAAACAACCGCCCCTTGCCCGCCTGGAGGCGGAGCACTTCCCCCACCGCCGGAGCCTCCTCCGAACATCTGGTTCAGCGTTTCGACAACCTTCTCTGCATTCGCCCGTTGAAGAGGGACGAACTCCGTGATGATCTGGCTCGGCTCATGATCCACAACGGAGAGAATGCCAAGTGCCTTGCGAATGATGGGCGTCTTGTCGGTGATGACAATCGCGCTTGCGTTGGGGATCTGAACAATCGCCCCGTAAGCATTTCTCTGGATGACTCCATCAATGATGGAGGTTGCTTCCGCAGGAGAGAGGAAATTGAGGCTCTTATAGAAGGAGACGATCTTGTCGCCATCTTGAGGGAGTTGGGATTCCTCGAGGTAGAGAGGGAGGCCCTCGGCGCGGGGAGGGCGGCTGGGGCCGAGGATTTTCATCGTTTTTCCATCCACGGGCACAAGGGTGTAGCCGTTGAGAAGGAGGGAGCTTTCGATGAGGGAAATCGCCTCCTTTTGGGGAATGGGATCGGCAACCATGATGGAGAGTTCGGGTCCTTGAAGATTCGAGTCCCGGATCAGGCGTTTGCCGGTCAGTTTTTCATAAACCGTCAGCACCTCGGCCACCGAGGTATGAGGAAATTGAATGGAAACGGTTTCTTCCGAGGGTGAGGTTGGCCGTGTTGCCCTCGTTGACGCAGGCGAGGCCGGGAGATTTGCAGAGAGTTGCGTATCTGACGAAATAACAGTGGCATCCTGAGCAACTGGTGCTGACGGACTAGGCATCGGAGGAGTGAGCGCATTTGGCGGTGTGGCAGGTTGCTGGGCTTGGAGAGTGGCCCCTGCGAGCACTAACAAGCATGCAGCTGATAGGGTGGAAAGCCTCAGTGTGCGGAACATAGATTTTACAGGGATCATGGTGTGGCAGGCTGGGCCTGGGGTGCGGTGACGATGGGTCTACGGATGATGCGCCGCGTCGGTGGCGGTGCTGAGGGTTGTTGAGGAAGAGGGGGTAGCACCGGCATGTTGACTCCAGGTTGGGGGCCGACCGCAGCTCCTGCCGCACCGATGCCTGCGGCCACTGAACCCGGGATGGGCGCGGGCGCGGGACCTCCCTTGGACTGTGCTGATTCGATGAATCCAATGGTGCCTGATTCCGAGCCGACTCGGATGCTCGCCTTGATAGGAGCGCTCCCACCCTCTCGAACGAGCGAGACCAGAGAGATGTTCTTGGAATTCGGTTTTTTCGTGATCAGATCGCGGCTTTGATCCGTGCGGTCAAAGAGAAAAATCTGTTCCTCTCCATCAATTGTGATGATGCCGGTCATCGCGTAGCGTTCGGCGAGAGGGGAACTCTCTTCGGCGGTCGGCAGAGAGAAAGGAGAGTGTTTCAGAAGTTGCTGAAACGAGGAAAGATCACGAGGTCTTTCCCATGGGCTAGCAGGCGATTGGGGAGACGTTGAAGACGGGGAAGACGAGCGAGAGATGGCGCCCCCTCCCACTTCGGCAATCAGTGGAAAAATCATGCCGGTTAAGAGCAAGAGGGCTGCTAATGGAAGCGCCGGTACGGGGACAGCTTCCTTCCTTGCGATGTGCCGGTAGCGCGTCATGGGGTGGCTGCTTGGGGAGTCGATCCTGCGTGATTTATGGGCTGGAAATATTGATGTAACTCAAGGTCTGCGACGACATTGGGGGGCTGCGCATCGCTCTTCAATGACAATTTCTCAATGGTACGCCATGCCGTCGGCGATTGCAGGGCGAAGAGCATCTTGACCACTCCCTCGAAGGGGCCCGTGAGCTTCACCGACACGGCAACCGTAGGCCCGTACGGTGTCTCTTGCGTGGGAAGGAGATTCTCCTCGGTGACTTTCAATCCCGACTTTTCGGCTTCATCCCTCTCAACCTTGAGGAGCTGAGCGCTGGCATCGTCGGGCGCCATCTGCGGCATCGGGTGAATGTCGATCCATGCATCGGCGGGCTTGAGGGCGCTCCCCACCTCGACCCAGCTTCTATCCGAGGCGAGTTCTGATTTTGCCGTGATGATGGCTTTCTGCACGCCTGCCCTGGTCTGCAGAAAGGCATGAAGTCCCATCATGTTCAGGGCGATGAAGAGAGCTCCACACAGGATGAGAAGGAGGTTTTTTTCGCTTGGTGCCAGGGTTCTCATGGGACGATTGGGCGCTGACCTTGGCGCGTCCCCTCCATATCGAATTTCACGCTATTCTTTCCTGCTAATTGAGGCTGTCCAGAAGTCCAGTCGTACTCCTGAAGCAGAGGGTTTTTCTTAAGCTGCTCGATGAAGGCGTAGGCTTGGGTCACATCGGTGGCTTCACCCGAGATCTGGAGGTGACCCTGTTCGAGGTTGAAATTGATGAGGCGCACCTTGCCTCCCTCGGTTGGGGAGGCAGTTGCAGCAAGGAGGTCCAGAGGATAAGTTGTCGGATCGATCGCGGGACGCAGGGCATTCCAGCGTTCCGATTCTTGTTTTGCCAGCTGGGCCGGGGGCGTGACGTTTGCAACTTCTTTTCGGATACGCTTCAAGGCCGCCTGTCGGATCAGCAGATCCCCTGAGCCCCAAGCCAAGAGGAGAAGGTAAATGATGGCCGCCACAGAGCCGATTGAGAGGAGCGTTTCATTTCGTTGCTTCCGTATCCTCTCATGGCGGGCCCCTGGTGGCGGCAGATCGACCGGTGTCGTGGGAAGGGCCGGTGGGATGTCCTCTCGAGGATCAGAGATGGTGGCTCGTGGAAAACTGGCTGCGAGTTCCTTGGTCAACAAGACGGATGCCTCCAAAGGTATCCCCTGCAGGAGAATTGCGGAGGGAAGATGTCCCAAGATGCCCTCCGAAAGCAGGCGCACCGAGGCGCGTTGCAATGTGGATCCGCAGTGTCCGGGGCGGATAGCACAGAACCATACGGTCTCTCCATCCCGATAATAAGCCGCCTGAATGACACCCTGCTCCTGCCAGAGAATCATGTCGGGTTTTTCCGCTGGCCCGCGGAGCCTCGCCGAAATCTCAAAACGCTCGGCATTTTTCCAACCATCGGGCATCAATTCTTCGGGAAAAGGCTCCTCGGCGGCCACAGCCAGGACCAAGCGACGATCGCCAAGTTGAAGAATAGGAATAGCGGTCAATCCCTCCTCCATGCCTCGTTTGAGAAGGTGCCTGCCGGACAGCTCCATCTTGACGAGTTCGCGACTGTCTCCCTCTAGGGCTATCCAGAGCGGCCATGAGAAGAGACTTGAGGAGGGAAGGGCCATTACTCGCGAGGATTTTGTCGGAAGCGACTCCTCTGGGCTCAGCATTTCCGGCATTCCCTCTGCTGGAAGATGCCATCGCTCCCAGGTGCCGAAATCGGCTCCTGGCCGCTCGATCACAATGCCTCCCAGGCGTTCCTTCCCCTTGGCAGCAAGGGAGTTTCCCTCCTTGGCCTTATCGGTCGCAGGAGTCTCCGGAGTAATGCTTGCGGAGGATGGTGCCATGGGTGGTTATTGTTCCGACCACCCTAGCACAGAGCCGCCGGCTTGGGGGTTTTCTGTTGTGCCCGCCGGGGCGATGACCGTGATCTTGTGTTTTACTCCGTTGCAGATGCCGGTGCTCTCGATGCGCCTCATGCTGCCTGCAAGGGTAGAGATCTTGGAAATCATCACCCTCTGGGCGCCGCTCACTCCCATCAAGGTCATGGCATTCGTCATGTCGGTCGGTTTGAGATCATCATCTGTTCCTTCAATGCCATCCTTGCCTGCCCTAAGCGCGATCCAAGCATCTGCCTGCGAGGGAAGGAGGCCGAGCAGGTTTACCAAAATGTTTTTTGGCGCCCGGAGAATGTTAACAGGCCCATTGTAATAGGTGGTGAAATAGGTGAGCCAATCGGGTTTCGCCTGCATGACTGGATCAAAGCCGATCACTAACTCCATTTCCTCGGGGGAGGCAAATGGAGCTTCCGGTGGGAGGCCCGACATTCCCGCAGCTTCGTACTCTTCCTTCTTTGCTCCATGGAGCGATCGGAAGGGGCTCTGGCTTTGCCAGTCGTAGAGTCCATCGGCGGCAGTATCTGAGCTATTCTTATCGAGTTTCCACGCGGTGAAGAGCTGGCCGAGTACGGTGCGCTGATCGGGGGTTAGGGCGAGATAATAGTTTGGATTGATCAACCCTGACTCGTCCTTAATCGCGACCTGATAGCCTTCACTCCCGTCCTTGGAGAGCTGATTTAGAAGTGGATCCCCGGGGAGCACGCCAGGATTCATAGCGACAGCCACACCGGAGAGGGCTTGCTGTCGTGCTCGGAAGAGCTTTCCGGAGCGGGTCTCCTCCGTGATCCATCCCTCGATGATTCCGGCCAGCAACAGGACGACTCCCGTGAGCAGGGCGATGCACCAGAGCACCATCGGCAGTGCCATTCCACGGGTGTGATGTAGACTTTCGCTCTTCATTTTCCGGAAGGTGGCGTAGGAGAGGAAGTTGCCTGTGGCGTCTGAGTTGCCGGAGGAGCTACTTGAGGGGCAGCGACAGGAGGAACATAGAAAATCGCCTCGATGGGATCGGGCATCTCATCAACTTCGAGTTGCAAACGCACCAGTTGGGGACGGGGACTGCCGTCGGGCCATTCCTCTTTCCAGTCGCCTCCCTGAAAAAATGACCAGTGTGGCTTGCGGACCTTGGGGAGAAGCGGGATGCCTGGTGCTTCAAGGGCTGTTTCCAATTCACGGTCACTCAGTCTTGCGGGAATTCTCACCATGCAGATCGTCCTTGTCCCATCCGAGCGCGCCTTCGCGGCAAGCATCAAGGAAGCACCACCGAGGCTCGGCATGCCGAAAAGTCCCTGAACCTTTCCCAAGATCAGACGGGGCTCTGCTTCCCCTCCTTTGCCCTTGCCTATCTGAAGGGAGACGCTGCCCTGGCCGGGAAGATTGAGGAAGGCATTGCGGGTGACCCGGAGGAAGGCATCCAAACGGCGTAGAACAAGCTGCTGATCCATCGCGGTACGAGCGGCGGAGATCGATGAACTGGTGATCGCGTAAACCGAGGCCGCGAGCATGGCCAGGATCGCCATGGAAAGGATCACCTCTAGCAGCGTGAAAGCGCTGAAGACGTTGGTGCGTGGTCGATTTTTAGCCTTGGTGATCATGGTAGATTCAGAAGGACCTCCGCGGAGTCAGTCTGATTTCCAGAAGTGGTCTTGATGGTCAGTTTCTTGAGTCCTTGGATATCGACTCCTTTCGCATTCTTCACGGGATAGGGGGCCAGGGATTCCTCCACCTTGACGCCATGGTTGTGAGAGGCTTCCAGAATCCTCGGAGTTCCCACTGGGGGTGGGTTTGCTTGGCAAAAAGCGAGGCGTGACTCCAACTCTGAACGGCAGAAGGAACGCTGCCGCACCTCGAGCGTGGCTTGGAGTGCCGTGTTGAGGGCGATCGCCAATCCGGTCACCGCCAGCATGAAAACAGCGAGAGCAATCAGTACTTCAAAGAGCGTGAAACCTCGGTCTTTTTTCATGAGATTCTGGTCACTCATCATCGTGGACCGGTTGTGCTGTCAGGGCATCGAAGGAGAGAAGGATCTCCCGATCCTTGTTGGTGAGTCGGAGCGAAATCGGTTCGCAGATGCCGGCGGCATTGAACTCCCATGACTGCTTGCGTGAGGGAGGATGAAATTTCGAGTCGTTAAGCCCCTTGACCTCAAGGATCCATCCGGCAGGGAGAGGCATGCCTTTGATGCCACTGGAGGTAAGTAGGATTTTCTCGCTTTCTCCTGATTCCATGGCTTTGGACCGCGTTTCCTGCGCCTTGGCCGTGATCGCATCCGCCGCGCGATCCCCAGCAGCAGCTGCAAAGGAATCGAAGAGATAGGGAAGCGAGGCTGAGATCAGGATCGCCACTAGTGACAGGGCAATGATAATCTCCAGCAGTGTGAATGCGCGGACTTCGCTTCTACGCCCCGACTGATTATTTGCCGATGTTGCCGTCACCCTCCACTCCCTTCGGTCCGAGTGAATAGAGGTCGTACCCATCTGCCTTGATCTTGCCCGGGTTCCGGTAGACATACTCATTACCCCATGGGTCGAGCGGGACGTTCTCCATCAGCTTCTTCCAGTGTTGGGGTTTGGGGTCCGAGCTGGGCATCTGCACCAGAGCCTTGAGTCCCTGCTCGGTATTCGGCTTTCGATAATTCAGCATTTCGTAAGTGCGAAGCTGCATGGAGATCGCCTGAATATCGCTCTGCACGCGCTGTTCCTTGGCGACGTCTATGTTGCCCGAGAGCATGTAGATGGCCGAGCCAACAAGGACGGCGATGATGCCGAGCACGAGCATAATCTCGAAGAGTGTGTAACCTGAATCTCCCCGGAGGGAGGCACGACGGTTGAGGGGTGAGAGATTATTCATGGATGTCATGTTATTCGTAAGGGTGAATGGAGAGGTTAGAGCTAGATCTCATCTAGGAATCGTCAGGCGTCAAGATCGGGTGGAGAGGTCAAGGAAGGCTGCCTGCTGGAAGCGGAGTCGGTGCGGCGGCATGGAAAAGCAAGGGGGAAGGATTGCCGTAGAGTGAGCCGGTGGAAAGAATGGAGGGGGATGATGAAGATGGGGTGACTGCGGAAGATGTCGCCGATGTGGAGATCACTGCGGGTGTTGGGTTTGTTGGTTTATTCGTATCGAGCGGAGCTGCATTAGTCGCCGAGGGGGTGCCCGAAAAAAGAAGATCGCCTCGGACTCTCCTTAGATAGACGGGTGTCCCCGCGTCATCTGTGGATCGATGCAGCGTCATAAGAACGGAATTATCGCCAGGCTTCCAGAGCCGGGCAGGAATGAAAATTGAAGCATTTCGCCAACCAGCCACCTGCAGATGGTTTTTGGGAGGTGTCATGACGACGGCCGGGTCGTTGAGTGAAAACGAAGCAGGTGCCAGCACACCACGGGACTCCCCGTTCACGCTCACCTCAATCCATGACTCGGGGTCCAACCCGCCAACCTCGGTTTGAATCAAGCTTCCTACGGGCTTTTCTGAGAGAGGGATGACAAATTCCGTGGTGCTCCCCGAGCCTGGTAGATCAAGACGCAAGGGTGAGGCTGCCAGATCCGCATGAATGACATAACCATCGGTCCGGTCACCGGACTGAGGGTGGATGTCAGCACCGGAAACCTCCTCCTCGGAATGAACCGTGCGATCATTCTCGATTAGGGCAGGTTTGAAGCTCTCATCGAGTGCGGCAACACTGAGTTCTCTTGCCGGACGCAAGGAGGTCGAAATCAGACGGGAAAATCTTCCAGTAAAGGAGACTCTGATGGTTCCGCCATCCAAGGTCAGTGACTGCGAAAGTAGAAGTGTCCGGGCATTCAATCCAAGCGCGATACCATTATCCCCCAATCCCGCGCTGAGGAGAGTGATATCTCCTTGATTGGAAATCCACTCCACGACAGGACCTCCATCACCATTGTCTTGGAAAACCACCGTGAGCGCGAAGCATCCAATCTCTTCCTGCGTGGCAAGGGATGGAACAGGAATGTCTACGAAATCCGACTCGGGATGAATGGAGGGGAGATTGGTGGTTCCTTCCCAAACAGGTAGAGTCCCGAGGGAAACCGTGGGTTGAAGAGTCACGATCAAGGGGTCCAGGGGGCTGGCTGCTTTCAACACCGGTATCATGGCGAGAAAAGAGAGCAGGCAAAAGAAGCCCCCGAGGGATATTATGAACTGCTTGCCCGTATCTAATTTCACAGGGCATTACCTAGCCGCTGGCGGGAGCGGCGGGAAGGCTTAAAAAGGAACGATTTCGACCAAAAAGGGACATGCTTCCACAGTTCCAAGAAAACCTCCTTTTTCTGGTTTATGGAGAGCTGGGGGAATGCGTAGCCTCTTCTTATGCATGGGACAAACGAACCACTCCCCCCGACTCTTCCGGTCATGGTGCTCCCCGGGGTCACGCTATTCCCCAATGCCCTTCTGCCGCTCTATATCTTTGAACCGCGTTATCGGGAGATGCTTGATGAGGCACTCGGCGCGGGACGCATGCTGGCCATGGCGATGCCTCGTAACGAGGAGGAGAGCGAGGTCGAGATGATTGCCGGAGCCGGGTTGGTCCGGGCCTGTATCCGGAACGATGATGGAACCTCCAATCTGATTCTCCAGGGAGTCTGCCGCGTGCGGTTCACCGGGTGGGAGCAGTTGAGTCCCTATCGTATTGCGCAGGTTGAGGAGCTTCGTAGCGATGAAGGGAACCATGATGAGCTGGAATCAAAAGTCACCCAGCTTCATGCCCTGTGTGCCCGGTTTAAAGAGCAAGGGATCGAATTGCCTTCGCAGTTCGAGGCCTATCTGAACCAGATCACCAATATCGGCGTCATTACGGATCTCGTCGCCTCGACGCTGGTGGCCGACTCGTGTGTGCGCCAGATGCTCTTGGAGGAGGTTGAGATTCCGAGGCGCCTGGAGAAGTTGCTTGCTGGTCTTCGGGCCCAACTCTCCTGATCATGGCGCGACGTTCCAGTGATGGGATGGATGGGGAGTTGCAGTTGGGCTTTGACATGGCTCCGGTGCTTCCCAAGGCCAGGCACCCTAATCAGGCCAAGCCGGCCCGGGAGGTGTCTCTTGCGACGGTGGCCTCAAAATCAAATCCTTCAGAGCAAGAGGGTGTCATGGGGTCCCAGACCCCGGATCCTATCACCCAGCGCCCGCCGGTCCTGACGGTAGGAGAATTAACCCGACAGATCACGGGACTCCTAGAGGAGGGGATTGGTATGGTCTGGGTCGAAGGGGAGATTTCGAATCTGCGGCGCCAAGCATCCGGTCATTGCTACTTCACGCTCAAGGATGAGGAGTCGCAGCTTTCCTGCGTACTCTTTGCACGCTCGGCCACGGGACAGAAAGTCGAGTTGCGCGACGGCCTTCAGGTGCAGCTTTACGGACCGGTCAGTGTTTACCAAGCGCGCGGGCAGTACCAACTGATGGTGCGCTTGGTGCAGGCCAAGGGGGAGGGAGTTCTTCAGGCGAGGTTTGAGGAGCTCAAGCGACGCCTTGCGGCAGAGGGATTGTTCGATCTGGAGAGGAAGCGACCGATCCCCCGCTTTCCAAGCAGGATCGGTGTGGTGACCTCCCCTACGGGAGCAGCGATTCAGGATTTTTTGCAGGTGCTCCACCGTCGTCATCCGGGGCTTCGCGTGGTGATTCATCCCGTGAGGGTTCAAGGCAAGGGAGCTGCTTCCGAGATCGCATCCGCCATTGCCGAACTCGCAGCGGGAAATTCCACGATTGGCCCGGTCGATGTGATTGTTGTCACGCGAGGGGGAGGGAGTCTGGAGGATCTCTGGGAGTTCAATGAAGAAATCGTCGCCCGCGCTATCGCTGAATCCTGCGTTCCGGTTGTGAGTGCCGTGGGTCACGAGATTGATTTCTCGATTACGGATTTCGTCGCCGATCTTCGTGCTCCCACCCCGAGTGCAGCCGCTGAGTTGCTTGCCGCCGAGGGGTCGGGACTCTTGGAACGATTCCATTTCTTGGTTGCGAGGATTGCACGCGAAGCCAATGCGCTGATCGGTCTCCATCGTGCGGCGGAGCATCGACTTGCTTCCTCATCGTTATTCCGGGAACCGTACCGTCGGACGGAGGAGGCGCGGCAGACCCTGGATCATTGTGAGAATTCTCTTTCGAGTCTTCTGGATCGCCGTGTGGAACTAATGAGCTCCACGCTGGCAAGAATGTCTGCTCAGATCGCCTCGGCGCACCCCGGGCACCGCCTGGCTCATGCAAACCAGAGACTCTCCTCACTAGAAGATCAGCTTGGAGTACACCTTCGCCACCGCCTCGAGCGTGAGCAGGGAAGGATGAGTCGGATTGCCGCGACACTCGCCGCCCTGAGTCCTCAGGCAACCCTGCAACGTGGATTTAGTATCACTCGGACGAGTGAGGGAACAGTGATCACCTCGGCTTCTCAGGTGAAGCCGGGGGATCGAATCCGCACTCAACTCGCCAAGGGGAGTTTGGAGACGGAAGTTAAAAAAGTTGACGTGGAGAAACTGTAAAAGGCGCTTACAACAAGGCTTCTTGTAACGGCTTCACTTTTTAACCTTTTTACTTTTTATAAGATCTTTCCAAGAAGGAAGGGGAGCAGTTCGGCAATCGGCATACGGCGCTGCTGCATTGAGTCGCGCTCACGCAGTGTGACCGTATCCTTAAATTCCGGCTTTTCCTCACCGAGCGTCTCAAAATCAATGGTGACTCCGAAAGGTGTGCCCACCTCGTCCTGACGTCGATAACGGCGACCGATGGCGCCCGTCTCGTCGTAGAAGACGCTCATGTGAGGGCGCAGTAGGGCGACGATCTCACGTGCCTTGGCCACAAGTTCCGGCTTGTTCTTGAGTAGGGGGAAGACGCCGACCTTGATCGGTGCGATCCGTGGATGGAAGTGAAGCACCGTACGAGTCTCGGTCTTTCCCTTGTCATCAGTAACCTCCTCCTCGTCGAAGGCGCTGGCAAGAATCGCCAGGGCGAGTCGGTCGAGTCCCGCGGAGGGCTCGATCACGTGGGGAATGTAGAGCCCCTTGAAGAGCTTTTCGCAGGTTGAGGTGATCTCCTCGCGGCTGATCGCAGGATTGGAGCGATTCGTGTAAGTCGCCTCGATGAAAGCGGTCTTCTGGTCCTGAGTCATCGCATCACAGGCGGTCTTCAGTTCTTCGTCAAAGTATTCAAGCTGCTTGCCCGAATGCGTCTGATGCTGCGTCAGATCGAAGGATCCGCGCGCGGCGATTCCTTCGAGCTCGTCGGTGCCGAAGGGGAATTTATAAAGGATGTCAACGCAGGCGCGGGCGTAGTGGGCAAGGTCCGCCTTGGACTGCCAGTGATAGTCGAGGACATCCATACCCAGGCCAATCGAGGCGTAGTAGGCCGTTCGCTGCGCCACCCAGTAGCGGTGCCACATTTCCCAGCCCCAATCAGGCTTCGGCTCGCTCAGATCGGCTCCTTCCTGCCATGCTGCGACGGAGCCATGGATCAGGCTAATGGCCTCATCGGGCTTGATGAAGAACTCGAGTTCCATCTGCTCGAACTCACGGGAGCGGAAGGTAAAGTTCTTCGGCGTCACCTCATTGCGGAACGCCTTCCCAATCTGTCCGATTCCAAAGGGGACCTTCACGCGGGAGGAGTCGCAGACATTCTTGAATTGGGCGAAGATTGCCTGGGCTGTTTCGGGTCGCAGGTAGGCGACATCGTTCTCGGTTGCCGTCGGCCCCACATAGGTGCGAAGCATCAGGTTGAAGGGGCGGGACTCGTTGAGGAGCCCTCCGGTCTCGGGATGGAAATCAACGGATCCATCGATCACATCAATCTTCTCTTCGCCGAGGAGTTCGATTTCCTCAGGCTTTCCGGCAGCGGCGCCCGCATTTTGAGCGATGAGCAGGCGGACACGCTTGCGGAAGCTCTCGATATGTTCACCCTGCTTCATCAGAACGGTGATGGTCCTGTCGAGATGCCAGTTTCCGGGGGCAGGTGTCTTGGCTCCCGAGAAGCGAATCACCGATCCGGCTTGCGGTTCGACATGGTCGGCGCGGACGCGCTTATTGGTGACAGTGCACTCACGCATCATGTCGGCGAAGGTGTCGACATGGCCACTGGCCTTCCAGATCGCGGGATGCATGATGATCGTGGAGTCGAGGCCAACGACATCCTCGCGGTCCCGCGTCATCGCGCGCCACCAGGTATCGCGGAGGTTACGCTTCAGTTCCGCTCCTAGCGGGCCATAGTCCCAAAATCCTCCGATTCCCCCGTAGATTTCTGAGGATTGATAGATGAAGCCGCGTCTCTTGCAGAGGCTGACGATCTTCTCCATGCGGGTTTCTGTGGCGACTGGTTTGGACATTGGAAAAGGGATAGAGGGTTAGAATGTGGAGAAGTTAAAAAGGAGGAGACTCAAGTTCAGGCAACCGGTTTCCTAGTGTAACTCTTTAACTTTTTTAGCGGTTTGTCATTGCTGATGCCACCGACATCAGAACGTCTCCCCTTGCAGGGTGACGCTGCCTGTTTTCGTCCAGAGGACACTGCCGGGGAGGGCTTCGATCTTACCCTTGCGTTCAGCCACCGTGTCAAAAGGAGCAAGGAGTGTTCCAGCCTTCAGGGCGGAGCGAATGGCAGCACGGAGCTTGAATGAGTCAAGAGAGCGCGCCGAGTCATCCAACTGGATCTCGCTCAGGCGAATCCGTTCCGCACCGAGGCCTCCGGGCGATGGAGTTCCTGGAGAGAGCAACTCATAATGGAAAAGGAGATATTTTCCCGCACCTGCGGTGCCTCCGGCACCAAAGTCATTGAGTGACTTGAGAACCAGAATGGAGAATCCATCCACCCTGCTGATCCAACCATCAAACTCCTGAGGACGACTGCCCAACCTGGAGAAGGTTACGCGGTAATGATCAGAGGCGTTTGTGGGACTCACGACTGCCGAGCACTCATGTCCTGCCTTATCCTTAGTGCCCCACTGGCCCACCAACCAGGTATCGATACTCCGAACCGGACCCGAGGGGGGATTATCGTAGAGGCATCCCGAAAGAAGCAGCAAAATGCCAAGTAGAGGAAGGGTGCTAAGGATTCTATTCATGAAAAGGCTCGGGGAGGAAACCCCTCAAATGCGGGTGCCGGAAGGAATGACTGCGTTCTTCGGGATCACGACGATGCCGTCACGAATGTAGTAACCATCGCCGTCGGAATTCGCATCCTTGTTGTGTGGAGTGATCACAACGCCGTCCCCGATCCTGGCATTCTTATCGATGATGGCATCCTCGATGATGCAATCCCTGCCGATGCCGATTGGAATCTCGCCCCAGGGGGTTCCTCCCTTGTCGGATTCGTAATAATCGGCGCCCATCACGATGGTGTTCTTCAGTCGCGCGCCCGGTTTGATCATGCTACGGATTCCGAGGATGCATCGTTCCAGGCGGGCTGATCGGATCTGGCATCCATCCGAGATCATGGCGCGACTGACAACAGTTTCCTCAATGACACTTGCTGGCAGGAATCTCGACTGAGTGTAGATCGGTGCCCCGGGGGCATAAAAATTGTAGGCGGGAGCGGGATCGCAGAGGTTGAGGTTTGCGTCGAAAAAAGAGCGGATCGTTCCGATATCTTCCCAATATCCCCGGAAAACATAGGCCTGAACATTCCTTGATCCGATCGTGCCCGGAATGATGTTCTTGCCGAAATCATCCATCGTATTGTCGAGACACTCGGCAAGCACCTGACGGTTAAAGATGTAGATGCCCATGTTGGCGAGATAGAGATCCTGATGTTCGGACTCATGGAGTTCCGAGAGCACCTGGGGTTTCATCCGAAGTTCATCGAGGAGTGCCGGATCCTTTGGTTTCTCCACGAAGCGGGTGATTCGTTGTGCCGAATCGGTCTCCATAATGCCGAATCCCATGGCAGCCTCGCGATTCACAGGGATGCAGGAAATCGTGATATCCGCTCCGCCGGCGATGTGCTGCTGGAGGACGTCGCGGTAGTCCATACGGTAGAGTTGATCGCCCGAGAGAATAATGAAGTAATCATAGTTCCCATCCATGAAAGTACGCAGATTCTGGCGGACTGCATCGGCTGTCCCCTGGTACCACGTCGATCCCTCGGGTGTCTGCTGTGCAGCAAGAATCTCGACAAAGCTTGGGGAGAAGTTGTCGAACTTGTAGCTCGCGTTGATATGACGGTGGAGGGAGGTGCTGTTGAACTGTGTCAGCACGTAGATACCGCGGATTCCCGAGTTCAGACAGTTGCTGATGGGCACATCAACAAGACGGTATTTTCCACCGATCGGCACCGCCGGCTTGGCGCGATCCTTGGTGAGCGGGAAGAGACGCGTTCCTGCCCCTCCACCCATGATGATGGCAAGGGTGCGGGTTGCTGGGGCGATGACATGCTTGGACTGCGCATTCATATTTTTTTAAGGATGGGTGGATGGATGGGGACGGAAGCATCTTGCGAAGACTCCCTCTGTTTGTCATCCTCTTAAATCGACCGAAATCCTTCTGAATGTTGGGTAACGGACATCAAATCAAAATCTTATGTGTGGAATTGTAGGCTATGTCGGTCGTGCTGAGGCGGTCCCTATCCTTCTGGAGGGGCTTCGCCGCTTGGAGTACCGAGGCTACGATTCGGCCGGTGTCGCTACCCTCGAGGAAGGTATTATCTCTGTCCGTAAGGAAGTGGGGCGCATCGATGATCTCCGTAAAGCCATCGGCAAGAACCCGATCGGAGGAACGACCGGCATCAGTCATACACGCTGGGCGACTCATGGCAAAGTCACTCGGGAGAATGCCCACCCCCACTTCGATCGCTCCGGCAAGCTGGCCCTTGTTCATAATGGTGTCATCGAGAACTACGCCTCCCTCCGTGCACAACTCGAGGAGGAGGGGCATCAATTCCAGTCTCAGACCGATACCGAGGTGCTGGCGCATCTTGTTGGCCGCGCTTTCGACCGCTCCAACGAGCGTACCCAGGGAGCCCTTGTCACTGCGCTTCGGGAGGCTCTGGGACTGGTTGCCGGCACCTACGGCATTGCCATCGTGCACGCGGATCTTCCCGGAGTGATCATCGGTGCGAGAAGGGGCAGTCCCCTCGTTCTCGGCATTGGCAAAGGAGAGCACTTCCTGGCCAGCGACGTCAGTGCCATCGTCGGTCACACCCGCGAGGCCGTCTACCTGAACGACTATGAGATCGCCGTCCTTACCGGCGATGGCTTCACCCTCTCCACCGTCCAAGGGAATGGTGCCGACTACAACGTCACCAAGGTCGAAATGACCGATGAGGATGTGGGTAAGGGTGACTATCCTCACTACATGCTCAAGGAGATTCATGAGCAGGTCCGCAGCGTCACCGATGCCATGCGCGGACGCCTCTCTGTTGAGGAAGCAACGGCGAAGCTGGGCGGCCTCAATATGTCGAATGCCGAGCTCCGCACTATCGAGCGAATCGTTCTTAGCGGCTGCGGTACCGCCTTTCATGCCGCCATGGTCGGAGAGTACCTGATCGAGAGTCTGGCCCAGATCCCGACCGAATGCGAATACGCCAGTGAGTTCCGCTACCGCAACTTGCCGATGACCAAGGACACGTTGGTCTTTGTCCTGAGCCAAAGTGGGGAGACGGCCGACACCCTGGCCGCCCTCCGCGAGAGTAAAAGGAAGGGGCACCGCACACTGGGTATCTGTAACAATGTGGCGAGCACCATCGCCCGAGAGAGCGATGGCGGCGTCTACATGCATGCCGGCCCCGAGATTGGCGTCGCAGCGACAAAGTCCTTCACCTCTCAGGTGACTATTCTCACGCTTATTGCCCTTCTGCTTGGCCGCATTCGTAACCTCTCAAGTTCCGCCGGCAGTCGGATCATTTCAGAGCTCGAGGCGCTCCCAAGCCAGATCGAGAAAGTCCTCAAGCTCGAGCCTGAGATTGCCAAGATCGCCAAGCGCTATGCACAGGCCAAAGTGATGCTCTTCATGGGGCGCCAGTTTAACTATCCCGTGGCCATGGAAGGGGCTCTCAAGCTCAAGGAGATCAGCTACATCGCCGCCATGGGCTATCCCAGCGCGGAGCTCAAGCACGGTGTCATCGCTCTGGTTAACCCCGAGACACCCTCCGTGGTAATCGCGCCTCATGACGCTGTCTTCCACAAGAACCTGAGTAATATCGAGGAAGTTAAAGCCCGTGGAGGTCCCGTCATCGCAATCGGAACCGAGGGTAAAGGGGAGGAGCTTTCTCTTATCTGTGATGACGTGATCTTGATTCCGGATGTTTCTGAAATTCTGACCCCGATCCTGACCTCCATCGTTCTCCAGTTCTTCGCTTACTATATTGCCGTCGAACTTGGATGCGACGTGGATAAGCCGAGGAACTTAGCCAAAAGCGTCACCGTCGAATAGGGGACGCAGGGAATGAGCTCGGGCGTGCCTACGCCTCGCCTCCATTCTCTAGCGAAAGCATCACTTCAAAATCAACCTCGTGAAGGCATCCGGTCCAATCGCGACAAGACCCGTGAACGGGAAATCCAGGTTCACGATGGTGTAGAGGGCAAGGCAGACGACGCCGGTTAGGAGCACGGTCATGACGGCGTGGGTGTAGAGTGTTCTCGCTCCAAAGAGGTAGGAGAAGCTTATGGTTGCAGCTCCTCCTGCGATGAGGACACCCCAAAGGAAGGGAAGGAGACCTGAACCCGAGTCCTCGATACGGGAGGATCTAAGGGATTGGAGCATATTGATGTTTTTCACAGACTCGTGGAAGTAAGCGGCTTCGGAGGCGTCGGATACCTTGAAATGAGCATAGGCCTCTGAGATTCCATGAAGTAAGGCCGTGGTTTTCGGATCGGACTCCCCTCTGCGGATCGATTTCCATTCAAGGTTGACGAGGGCGTCGCGGTAGTCGCGCATGAGGGTGCGCACCTTGTCTCGGAAGTCTCTAGGAAATGCTTCGGAGTCGAGATAGAGGCTTTGAAGGTAGCGGGCCTCCTCGACAACATTAGAGGCTGTGGTTGAGTAGAACTGCCAAGTACTCGCGACAATAAGGGCTAGAAAGATTCCGTAGAGCGCTCCGATAGTATTGAAGAAAGGGCCGGCAATGTCATGATACTGCCTGAGAGCATCCGGCGGAATCACTTTACGGAGGAGGAAAAGGCCGCTGAAGGCAATGAGAATCGGGATGAAGATGCAGACCAGGATCAATTGGGTCGGTGCAAATTGGACGACCAAAGAGTGCTCTAGAGACATGGCAAGTTCCTGTTTCATTGGTTCAACAAAGCCTCTTTTATTTGACTAGGGCAAGGATGATCGCAGCAAGAAGCAGGAGAGCTCCACTTAGTCGGGCGACCCAGTATTCGCGGGCGTTTCCTTCCCCCTTCCAAGCATCGACGGCGACCGACCAGATGGTGCGTGTGGCGTAGAGGATGTTGATCAGCGTGGCCTGCCCAAAGAGACCGATCAGCATGATGACAAGAGGTGCCTGGAATCCGATCACCGCTCCACCGATGAGCAGACGTTTTCTAGCCACAGCAGGAGCGGGGGGCGTCGATCCCAGCAGGGGAGTCATCGCGGCCAGGACGATGAACATGACGGGCTGGAAGAAAGCCACTCCCGAGGTGCGTGCATAGCCCTGAGTGAGGACATCAACGAGAGCAAAGAGAATGCTGGCTCCGATCGCCCAGCCCACGGCTGCACGACGATGATGTTTATTATGGTCCGGGCCGATTTGAAGCAGAGTGAGTGCCGCCACGGTCAGTACGGCGGCGCTCATCAGATGCCATCCAATCGGGGCATGGAGCAGCAGAATGGAGAAGAGCGCTACCAATACGGTCTTCATCCCGAGTAGCGGTGCGCTGATCGAGAGATCGGCCTTCGCGAGGGCTTTCACGGTGCAGATGCGTCCGATGAAGAGAGAGGCTCCTGCCCCGATCGCTGCCAAGGCAGCGGGCCAGTTCGGATGAAAAAGAAACTGTTTTGGGAAAATCAGCGGAAGAAGTGCCAGCGGTAATGACCAGGCCGCCATGGCGTAATTGGAGAAGATGTTGACCCGTTTGCTTGTCGCTCCGTGATGGATCGAACCTTTCAGCTCCAGATAGCCCAGCGCATAGAGAAGTGCCGCCCCGAGGGCTCCGAAGGTGATCATGGGAACAAGGCTGTTAGGCTGAAGGCTGTGAGACTACTAGGTCAGAGAAGGCCTGCCGAAGGAGTAAAACCCTATCCCTTTCATCTTCTTCATCCCTGTGAGTTCTTATCCGCGGCGACGAGTTTGTCGTAGAGAGGCTGCAGGCCCTCCGGGATAATGCGAGTCCCCCCGAGTACCGGCATGAAGTTCTGGTCACCTGTCCAGCGGGGAACGATGTGAAGATGAAGGTGCTCCTCGAAACCCGCCCCACCCGCCGTGCCGATATTGAAGCCCACGTTGAACCCATCGGCCTTCGTTACCTCACGAAGCAGTCGCTGTGCATGGATGGCGAGGTTCCAGACATCGAGGGCCTCATCAGCCGAGAGATCCTCCATGCGGCCGGTTCTTTTATAAGGAACTGCCATGAGATGCCCCGAGGAATAGGGGTATTTATTCAGGATCAGAAAGGCATTCTTCCTCCGGCAGACCACGAAATGGGCTGCGTCATCGTCTGTGGAGGCGGCCTCTGCAAGGAAGTCCTCTCCGTTGACTCGCTCCCTGCTGAAGTACTCCACGCGCCACGGGGCCCAGAGGGTCTCAAGATGATCTTTGGGAAATGCCATGGGTTCTTTAATGAGGCTGTTGGGTCGGTTTATCCAGACATTCAAGCACGGCTCCGGCTGCTCTCTCTGACGCTGAGCGATCGCTACGACCACCAAGGGAAGTGACGACAGAGGCCAGATCCCCCGAAAGTCGTTCCCGAGCCTCCGTGCTATTGAGAAGGCGGAGCGCCTCATCGGCAAGCGCGGCGGGAGTCGCCCCGTGTTGGATGAATTCACGGATCACCGGACGGTTGGCCAGAATGTTCACGATGCCCAGATACGGGACTCGAATCACCCGGATGCCGACTTCGTAGGTGAGTGTGGAAACCTTATAGACCAGCGCGTATGGAAGCCCCAGGCATGCTGCCTCGAGTGTTGCCGTTCCGGAGCAGACCAGCCCGACAGCAGCGCGGCGCATCAGCTCTTTGGAATGACCCGATGTGACAGTAATGTTCACCTGTTCCTCGGATGCCATGGAGCGCATCAGTTCGGCATGGGAAGGTGTTGCCCCTGCAGCCTCGATCCGGATCTCCGGCCGAGACTTCAGGACGAGCTTTGCAGCACCGAGCATGGATGGGAAGATCTTGCGAACCTCACGCTCGCGACTCCCGGGGAAGAGACCGAGTAGTGTTGCCTCGCGCTCCGAGATAGGTACGGCTTCCAGTTCCCCGACCATAGGGTGACCTGCAAAGACGGTCGGTAGGCCTGAAGCTTCATAGACCTCCTGCTCAAAGGGGAAAATGCAGATCATCAAATCAAGGGCACGTGCCATTTCCGGAATGCGCCTCCGGTTCCAAGCCCAGACCTGAGGGCTGATGTAGTAGATGATGCGGGTTGGAATCTTTTTTTTCCGGATCGCCTTGGCAAGGCGAACGTTAAACCCGGGGTAATCGACGAGAATGACCGCCTCGGGTGGGTTTGCAGTCAGTTCGTCGAGGAGTGCCGCGAATTTCTTTTTGAAATAGCCATAGTGTCGCAGTACATCCCATAGGCCGAGAACGCCTGCTTCTGCAATCCAGTTGTCCATAGTGCCCCCTGAGGAGAGGGCCTCCGCGGTCATCTTTGGACCACCCTTCCCGGTGAGTCGAATCGTCGGATCCTGTTCACGAAGCGAACGCATCAGGGCGACGCCATGCGTGTCGCCGCTGGCCTCTCCGGCAATGATCGCGAAATGGCGATCCGCTGCACTCATGCAGGCAGGACCGAAGACTTCTTGCGAGGATCTGCCTCTTCGATCTGCTTCGTGATCTGGATGGCCAGATCGAGCGCTGCCGCTGCCTCGCGTCCCGTGACGCGGGGTTGGACTCCGTCGCGTGCACAGGTGACAAAGGCGGCGAGTTCGCGCTGAAGGGGTTCTCCCTTCACGACTTTTACCCGCTCGCGTTTGATCCCGCCCTCCTTGAGTCGGAGGATGTAGCCGCTCTGGTTTTGGTAATTGAGTGAGAGGTAGGCATCCTCCTGAAAGATACGGATCTTGCGGACCTTATCCCGGCTGATCCGGCTGGCCGTGAGATTGGCGACACAGCCGTTCTCGAAGCGGATCCTGACGTTGGCGATGTCTTCGCCCTTGCTGAGCACGGCGATGCCAACGGCATCCACGCTGATGACTGGCGAGCGTACCAAGTGGAGGAGAATTTCCAGATCATGGATCATGACATCGAGAACGACGCCGATGTCCATGCTACGGTTCGGGTAGGGGGAGAGACGGGTGACTTCGAGGAAGCGAGGGTTGGCCAACTGCTTTTCGAGAGCCTCGAGACCAGGGTTGAAGCGCTCGATGTGGCCGACCTGGAGAACGCAGTTGTTCGCGGCGGCTGTGGCAGCAAGGTCGAGGGCCTGTGCCGTATTGGTGGCGATCGGCTTCTCAATGAGCAGGTGCTTTCCTTTGTTCAGCAGAAAGGTGCCGACTTCATGGTGGGATTCTGTCGGAGTTGCGACGGAGGCGACATCGACGAGTTCCGCAAATTCTTCCAGTGAGGTGCAAGGCTTGCCGCCGTACTTGGAAGCAGCCTTCTCAGCGTTTGCCCGGTTGGCGTCGTAAATGGCAACAAGTTCGCAGTCGGGAAGTTCGCTGTAGATACGTGCGTGATTGATGCCGATGCTGCCTGGGCCGACAACGCCGGCGCGGATGGTCTTCATGATGGAATTCCCCAGAGGGTGATTTGGTGTTGGGTGGCTAGTGAAAAGACTTCCTCTTTATCGAGAAAGAGAGTGCGTCCGGCTTCCATCGCGATGGCCGCCACTCCTGCTGCTGCGGCAGTTTCCAGAGTTCGGGGGCCGACGACGGGGACGTCGAAGCGCATATCCTGTCGGGGCTTGGAGACCTTCACGACGACGGCTTCACCCTTCCCGAGTTCGCCTCCTCGGCGGATCGTGGAGTCGGTTCCGTCGAAGCCCTCGACAGCAAGAACGGTCCCCTTCTTCACCACGACGGTCTGGCCGATATCAAGGCGGCTCACTTCCTTGGCAATGCCAAGGCCGTAGGCGATATCCTCTAGGAGTCGATCCTTGGGCTTGGGGCCTGCGATGAGTCCTTCAGTGGAGAGTTGATTCTCCAAGAACGTGGTGGCGATCAGGAGAGGGACCCCTGCCTTCTCAAGCTCGTCGGCAATTGCCCCAAAGAGGGTCTCGGCATTGCGCTCCTTTAGCTTGGCCAGCAGGAGCAGGGCATGAAAATCAGGCCGCAGGTCGAAGAGGTTTCCCGGGGCGATCTGCCCCGCCATCATCGAAGCAGTGGCACCACTCTTCTTAGCGGCCGTGATGAGGCGGCCAAGTTGTCCGACGCGCATCCAGACGATCTCATCCACAAACCCGGCAAGCGCCGGATCGGTCTCCCCCTCGAAGGCAGCGGCCACGACCCTGGAGACGCCAGCTTCGCGCGCTCCCTTGGCGGCAAGCCGGGGGTAGGAACCGTTGCCGGCGATCAGAAAGAGTGTCTCGGGCTTCTGCACTATCCTGAAGGCTATCTGTAACTGAGCCGGTGAGACAGCCAGAAAAACACTTCACCCTACCGATTCTCACGACCATGCTTCATTGATGAGAGGTTTCTTAAGTGCTCTGCTTGCCGTCGCTGCATTTTCCAGCATGGTGTCGGCGGCTGAAATAAAACTGACAGAGCAGGATCAGAATCAGACTTGTTACCTTCACAGGGGAGATACCCTGCTCATCTCACTGCCATCCAACTGCACAACGGGGTATGGATGGAATTATCTTTTCTCAACAGCCGGCATTTTCAGGCAGGAGGGGAAGATGGTCTATCAGCAGGCGAAGAGCAGTGAGGGTATGGTTGGTACGGGGGGAGCCGAGATCTGGAAATTCATGGCGGTGAAAAAAGGGAAGACATCACTTTGCTTCTCCTATTTGCGTCCATGGGAAAGAAGCATTGCCCCCGTGAAGACAACCACCTGGAATATCACTGTCGAATGAAACGCATCATCCACTGGTTCCGCCGGGATTTCCGGATTACTGACAATACGGCTCTGGCTGCCGCGGTGGCTGCTGCCGGCCCCGACGGGGAAGTCATCCCAGTCTATATCGTCAGTAACTGGAAGGGCTCGCATGAGTGGACTGGATCGGCACGTCAGGAATTCCTCTGCGGATCGCTCGCCTCCTTAGCCATGAATCTGGAGGCGATCGGCGGACGTCTGATCATCCGCCGGGGTGATGCGGTGACCGAACTGGAAAAGCTTCTTGCAGAGACCGGGGCAGCGGCGATCTTTGCCAACCGTGATCCCGATCCCTTTGGCAGAAGTGTCGAGGCGAAGATCGAGGCTCTCAGCAAAGAAAGAGGTTTTGAATTTTCACTTCACAAGGATGTCTGCATCCATGAGCAGTATGAGGTTCTCACCGGGCAAGGAACGATCTTCAGGGTCTTCACCCCGTATTCGAAGGCCTGGTTCGCCAAGCCAAAGCCTATGCCGGGAGCAGCGATCAAGAAGATGAGTACGCCGGCGGGTATTCTTTCCCTGCCGCTTCCCCAGCTTTCCGACTGGGGGCTTGTTTCCTCAGCGACCATCCCTGAACCGGGAGAGCGAGCCGCCCGAGAGCGACTGAAGACTTTTGTTGCAGGTCCGATCGCTTCTTATGGGGATCAGCGTGATCTCATGGGGGTGAACGGCACTTCTCATCTTTCGCAGGATCTTCGGTTCGGCTTGATCTCCCCGCGTCAGATTTATGCGGCTGCAAAAAATGTGGAGGAAGGTTTGCTGCCCGAGGGCCGC
Source organism: Chthoniobacterales bacterium (assembly GCA_036824855.1). Lineage (GTDB taxonomy): Bacteria > Verrucomicrobiota > Verrucomicrobiia > Chthoniobacterales > UBA6821 > UBA6821. The sequence goes on from DAISZK010000002.1 coordinate 70,067, forward strand.
ACAAGCGTGATGAAGTTTCTGGCCGAGATCGTCTGGAGGGAGTTCTACATGCAGTTGCTCTGGCATTATCCGGAGCTGCTGGAGCAGGAGTTCAACTCCACCTGGCGCGGGTTGAAATGGCCCGGTCTGGAGGGCTGTCCTGAAGCCTTTGAGCGCTGGTGTGCCGGCATGACAGGGTTCCCCATCATTGATGCAGCCATGCGCCAAATGGCAGCCACGGGGTGGATGCATAACCGCTCCCGGATGATCACTGCGATGTTCCTGACCAAGGATCTGCATCTCGACTGGCGCCTCGGGGAGGCCTTCTTTATGCGGTCCCTTGTGGACGGAGAGATCGCCAGCAATAACGGCGGGTGGCAGTGGAGTGCCGGGACCGGGGCCGACGCCGCACCCTACTTCCGCATTCAGAATCCCTGGAGCCAGACCAAGCGTTATGACCCGGTGGGTGCCTACATCAGGCAGTGGGTTCCTGAGCTAAGGAATGTCTCCAATGCCTCCTTGCTGGAACCTCCTGCGGATGGACGCCCCATCGCGAACGGATATCCTTTGCCGATGCTGGATCACTCGACAGAGCGTGATCAGACACTCGAGTTCTTCGCCCAGCACAAGGCTCAATCAGTCCCTCGGTAGAGAGATGAAGACTGTGAGAATGAAAGTTCTCTAATGAACTTTGCTCCCTAGCGAGCGGACGTCTTCGCCGGGAGGAGATTCTTGGAGGCAAGATCCTTGCGGATCAGATTCTCAAGATAGTTAGAGAAAGAGCGGTTTTCCATGGTAGCCGCCTCAACGGCTAGTTCCTTGAGTTCAATATGAATGCGGAATCCTGTCAGGATTTTCGTTTCTGCTTTTCTCTTAATAACTGGTTTTATCACTCCAGTTATCTACGGCATTTCCAAGAGGTCGTAAATGATAGCATGCTATAAAATTACGATTATTTAAAATTCGTAAATCATTTTGAGGTATATTCGTTATACATAATGCCGATATGCTTCATACACCGAGAAGCCGACGCATGACATTTTGTGGATTGCGGGGAGAAAGACTACTTTTTCCCACCTGTCTGGGGCAGTAGCAGTCCTCGTGACTCAACATCCATGCGAATCAGGTTTTCGATATAATTGGAGAGAGATCTGTTTTCCTGCCCTGCTGCCTCAACGGCAAGTATCTTCAACCGAGGATCCAGACGGAATCCGGTAAGAATCTTGGTGACATGCTTTCTTTTCACTGACGTACCCTAAGCGTTATTCATCAGAAACGCAAAGATGAGAATGACAAAAACTTGTAAAATCTCATAAAACGGAATACTAACTGTTAACTAGATAAAATACAAATGAATGTTAAAACAAGACTAGATCCTGAAATTCATGCTGCGGCCAAGGCTGCCGCTACAATTGAAGGGATCAGTCTGACCGAGTATCTGCGACGATTAGTTGAGTCTGATTTAGAAGCGCGAAACCACAATCATGGAGGCTTAGCCAGTAGAAATCCGGAAAACGACGATAAAGACAGGATCCGTTGATCTGTGGAGAGTGGGTGCGGTTTTGGGCACTCCCTTTTCCTTTTGTACGAGGATCGGATGCTGTATTGAAAGTTCCTCATGCAAGTACGCCTCACCAAAGACTTTTCCTTCGAAGCGGCCCAGACACTCCCGAATGTTCCGCCGGAGCACAAGTGCGGGAAGATGCACGGGCATAGCTTTCGGATGGAGATCTCGGTGGAGGGTGACGTCGACCCAGCAACCGGATGGCTCTACGACCATGCGCGTATCAGCAGGGCCATGGATCCGCTTCTCGACCAGCTTGATCACTCCTACCTCAATGACATTCCGGGGTTGGATAATCCGACAATCGAGAATATGTGCCGCTGGTTTTGGGAGAAGCTTGAGCGCCAGCTTCCCGGGCTAGCCGAGATCGTGATCCATGAGACTCCCACAGCCCGCTGCAGCTACCGTGGGAAATAAAGAAACGCATCTCTCCTCCATCACCCCGTCATGATTCTAGACCAGCTCTCCAACGCGGCCTCGTACGAGGGGCTTCATCCCTCCCTCTCCCGAGCCTTTGCCTGGCTGACGACTTACGATACGACGACGCCTGATGGCCGCTATGAGATCGGAGGCCCGGATCTTGTGGCAATCGTTCAGCGCTATGTCACCGCTCCGGCGGCGGAGAAGAAATGGGAAACGCACCGTGTGCATGGTGACATTCAGTATATCGTCTCCGGCGCCGAAGAGATCGGCTACGCCCTGAGGGAATCTCTGGTAGTCAAAACCCCCTACAATCCTGAGAAGGATGCCGAGTTTTACGAGGCTCCCGTCGGATCACCCTCCCGGATGAAATTAAGCGAAGGTGACTTTGCAATTTTTCTTCCCCGGGATGGTCATCAACCGGGAGTCATGATTGATCAGCCTGCGCCGATTCATAAAGTGGTGATCAAGTTCAGGTTATAAAACGCTGTAAAACTTTTATTGGACGGGTTCCTTCTTGGTGCTACTGTCTCACCAATGCACGGACACTCTTTCTATGAAACCGCAAAAGACATTCTCGCCTTGATCGGGGCGGGATCGGTTCTTTGCACGATTGCTCTTCTGCTCTTTGCCGTGATTTCCGGGTTCCGGAAGGATTAGGGGCGAGTTTTACTGATCACGCCCTTTCCCCCAGGGGAAGGATCACGGGAGTATCTCCGAGCAGTGCATGGTGCTCCCTGGAAGGGTTTGCCTTCTTGGGTTTGGAGACCAAGAGGTAGATCGAGGGAACGACGAAGAGGGTGAAGAGGGTGCCGATGATCATGCCACTCACCAGTACGATGCCGATGCTATTGCGTGCACCGGCTCCAGGGCCACTCGCCAGAATCAATGGGGTGTGACCGACCACAGTGGCAACCGTCGTCATCAGGACGGGTCGAAGTCGTGTGCCTGCAGCAGTGAGAATGGCATGCCACTTTTCCATGCCGCCTTCCTGCAGGTTATTTGCAAACTCAACGATCAGGATTCCGTTTTTGGCGACAAGTCCCACGAGCGTGATCAGTCCGACCTGGCTGTAGATATTGATTGTGGTCGCTCCCAAAAATGTGAAGAGGAGCGCTCCGGAGAGGGCTAGCGGAACAGATCCGAAAAGGATGATGAAGGGATCACGGAAGCTCTCGAACTGCGCCGCCAATACCAAGAAAATCAGGATAAAGGAAATCACCATCGTCATCACGAGGCTGTTACCCTCCTGACGGAGTTGGCGTGACTCCCCGGCGTAATCGATCACGAATCCGCGAGGCAGGATCTGGTCGGCACGGTTTTCGAGGACCTTAAGCGCCTGGTCGATGGTGATGCCAGGTGGAAGTATGCCGCTGATCTTGGCCGAGTTGAGTTGCTGGAATCGGTTGATTTGGCGAGGGACCGTACTGCGCTTGAGTTCGGAGAAAGTGGCCAGCTGAATAAGTTGCCCGCCGGGCCCAGTGACAAAGATCTTGCCTAGGGAATCGGGATCGAGACGGTTTTCCCTTTTGAGTTCGGGAATCACTTTGTAGCTGCGTCCCTGAATGCTGAAGCGGTTCACGTAGTTCCCTCCCAGCATCGTGGAGAGGTCGGAACCGACCTGCTGGAGGTCGAGTCCCAAGGCGGAGACCTTGTTGCGGTCAAAGACAATTTCGACCTGAGGCTGGTCGTACTTGAGGTCGGTATCGGCGAAAATAAAGATGCCGCTTCCGAAGGCTGTCCGGACGAGGTCATTCGCCGCATCGAGGAGTTGTCGGGGCTCGAGTGTGGAGGAGATGACGAATTCAACCGGGAAGTTGCTTCCCCCTGGGAGGGCCGGAGGAGTGGTGGCGATGACACGCAGACCCGGGATCCCACTGGTGAGTTTACCCAGAGCAGCCGCAATCATATCGCAGCTACGTTTGCGCTGACTCCATGGGATCGTCCGGATGCCTCCGAACCCAACCGTGGGATTCATGATCTGAAAGGTATGCCAAGTCTCAGGCATCTTGAGGAAGCTGTCGCGGACCATCTCTGAATAGAGGATCGTCTGATCGATCGTCGAGAAGGGGGAGGCTTGGAAGATCGTGTAGACGATTCCCTGATCCTCCTTCGGAGAGAGCTCCTTCGGGGAGAGGAGATAGAGGATGGGTAGAATCAGGATCCAGAATCCGGCGATGGTCAGCACTGCTCCGCGATGGCGGAGCATCGAGGCAAGCAGCGTGACGTATCCATGCTGCAGGGAGGTGAAACGGCGGTTTACCCATCCAGCGTATCCGCGTGTATCGTCCCCGCGTCTTAGCAGACGGGACGCCATCATCGGTGAGAGCGTGAGGGCGACGATGCCCGAGATGATCACCGCGCCTGCCAGGGTGAAGGCGAATTCACGGAAGAGTGCGCCGGTCAGCCCTCCCTGAATACCGATCGGCGTGTAGACGGCCGCGAGAGTGATGGTCATCGCGATGATCGGTCCGAAGAGTTCACGCCCGCTTCTGAGTGCGGCATGGAGAGGTGAAAGACCCTCGTGGAGATGACGTTCCACATTTTCCACCACCACGATGGCATCATCGACGACCAGGCCGACCGCCAGCACGATGGCTAGAAGGGTTAGCAGATTGATGGTGAATCCGCAGACAGCCATGATGAAGACGGCGCCAATCAACGAGATGGGGATAGCCACCAGGGGAATAAGCACGGAACGAATCGAACCGAGGAAGAGGAAGATCACCAGGACAACGATCAGGAGGGTCTCGGAAAGTGTCTTGAAGACTTCGTGAATGGCTTCCCGGATGAAGTCGGTCGAGTCGTAAGGGACTTCCAGAGTCATTCCCGCAGGCAGTAGCTTCCGCAATTCCGGAATCTGTTCCCTGACGCTCTTGCAGACATCGAGAGTGTTGGCGGTGGGAAGACACCAGATGCCGATGAATTTCGCATTCTTCCCGTCGAAGCGTACATCCGAGTCGTAATCCTCGGCTCCCATTTCGACATCGGCGATGTCTTGGAGACGGACGAGAATTCCGTTCTTTTCCTTCACAACGAGTTGCTTGAACTCATCCGGTGAGGTCAGGTTCGTGTTGGCGATCAGGTTGATCGCCGTCATGGTCCCCTTGGTTTTCCCCACTGCGGCGAGGTAGTTGTTTGCCTGAAGAGCTTTCCGGACATCAGTCGCCGAGATGCCGAGTGCGGCAAGACGATCAGGTTTCAGCCAGATACGCATGGCAATGACGCGTGCCCCGAGGATGTCGGCACGCTGAACGCCGTTGATTGCGGTGAGTTTGGGCTGGATGACGCGAGTCAGGTAATCGGTCACCTGATTGGGCTGGAGATCGGGTGCAGCGAAGCCGAGGTACATGGCTGCTCGGAGTTCATCCGCGTTCTGTAGTTCGATCGTCGGAGTCTCGGACTCGGGGGGAAGCTCGTTGCGCACCTGGGCAAGCTTCGCCTGGATCTGGGTGAGGGCTGCGTTCGGGTCGTAGTTCAGCTTCAGGTGGATCGTGATCGTGCTGAGTCCCTGATCGCTGGTGCTCTCGATGTAGTCGATCCCCTCGGCGGCCGCGATCACGCGTTCCAGCGGGGTAGTGATGTAGCCGCGGACCAGGTCGGCATTCGCTCCGACAAAGACTGTTGAGACTTTGATGACCGCGATGTCACTACGCGGATATTGACGGATATTGAGGGAGTGGATCGACTGGAATCCCGCCAGGAGGATTACCATGTTGATGACAAGCGCAAGCACGGGGCGCTTGATGAAGAGATCGGTGATTTTCATGCGGAACGGCCGGGGGGTGGGCCTAGCTATCGGTCGGTTTCGGCGCGGGATTGTTGCCCGGTTGGACGCTGTTCTCGACCTTGACGCCACCACCTTCATGGAGCTTGAAGATGCCGGAGGTGGCGATTTCATCACCCTGATTGAGCCCCTTGACGATCTCGATCTGGTCTCCCCTGGTTTTTCCGAGGGTAACGACCACTTCTTTCACGCCGAGGAATTCTTTACCCTGAGGGTCTTTGAGCGTTTTGATCACAAAGACGGAGTCGCCATAAGGAGCGAATTGCACCGCCGTGGCGGGGACCATGACAACGCTCTCCCTGCTTGGGAGAACGACCTGCACGCCGGCAAACATTCCTGAGCGGAGGACATGATCGGGATTGGGAATGGTCGCCTGAATCTGGATATTGCGTGTCGTCGCATCGACGGCTGAGTTGATGGCGTTGATCGATCCCTTGAAGACCTTATCCGGGATGCCATCGGCCTTGAGTTGAACAGCTTGCCCAACACGGAGGTTAGCCAGATTCTGCTGAGGGAGAGCAAAGTTCACGTAGATGGGATCGAGGGACTCAAGTTGAACGATTGGATCGCCGCTCTTCACGTATTGGCCGGCATTGATCTGGCGGATGCCGATGAACCCCTCGAAGGGAGCCCTGATGGTTTTCCTGTCGATCATCGCTTGAGTTTCGTCCACTGACGCGACTGCAGCATCATACTGGCTCTTGGTCTCATCGTAAGCGGATTGGGCAATGACGTGCTTGGCGCTCAAGTCCTTGGCTCGATCCAAATTCTGGCGAGCGAGATCAAGCTTTGCCTTTGCGGTTCGGAGTTGGGCCTCTTCCTGGCGGGTGTCCAGTTGGACAAGAAGTTGGCCATTGGTGGCGTGGGAACCTGATTCGAAGCTGATCGTAGTGACGATGCCGGGCAGATCCGCGCTCAGCATCACCCCTTGGGGAGAGGAGAGGGAACCAACCGTTTCAAGAACCGGGGCAATGGTTTCCTTCGAGACTTTCAAGGAGGTGATCGCATCAGGAGGCATCTTGAAGGATTTTCCCATGGCGATGGCTTGTGAGATCTGCATTGCCTTCCAACCACCGATGCCCACCAGGAAGAGAATGGCGGCGATGATGGCAAGTGCCACAACAAGCTTGGGGCGCTTGGGTGGAGTTGGCTCTTGGTTTGAGGAAAGAATCCCGGGTTGATGGGCCGAAAGGGAGTTCGCGGGTTGCTGGTTATTGGATGGTTCGACGCTCATGCAGTGTGGGAAAAGTGAACAGAAATACTTAATGGCATTAATGAAAAACACCATTCTTTTCGGCTAACTCCCTCATCTTACAGTGGTATCATTCAGTGGGACTGGACTGAAATTTTGGTCCCAAGGCGCGATAGACTTGGCCCCAGAAGTGAAAGAATTCAGAGTGAGCCAAGGACCATACTGATGGAATGATAAGGGGGGAATAAGGGGCTGTGAGGGGGTGTATATAGGGTTGAGGGAAGCAGGAAACTGTTGGGAATAGTTGGGACTTCAGGATGGTTTTTTCGCTAATGGTTTGTGAGTGAGAGTATGAAATGCGATTTAGGCATTCTCCTAAAGCAGAGGAAGTCATCAAAGTATTAATGGAAAAATACATAAAAAGATTGATGTTTTTATGGCTATGCGTAAAAACACAAATATGCGAACTACGCTAGATCTTCCCGATGAGCTTGTTACAGAAATCAAGATCCTTGCTGCTCAGGAGAGAAGTACACTTAAGGAACTGATTGGAGAGCTCTTGCGAAGTGCTCTGCGTGCGCGGATGACGCAGAATCGCCCCAGTGCTCTGCCAAGAATGTACCGACCTAACAGAGTTCCTATCACCAGTTCTTGGATCTCTCAAATCAGACAGGAGGTCAGGGGATGATCGTGGCCGATGCCTCCGTGGTGACGTTCCTTTTTCTGGAGGGGGAGCTGTCGGGGATCGCGAGAGAGCTTTTCACGTTTGATTCAGAGTGGATTACTCCACCGATACTCAATCATGAAATGCTGAATATCTTCGCGGCGGTAGGATGGGCTGATGGAAATGTCCAAGGAATGGAGGAGTTGTGGAAAGAAGCTCGTGGCGTACTGGGGTCCAGGCAACAGATTCCTGATCCTCAGCAATCACTGCGGTTGGCAATCGAATTGGGGATTTCTGGATACCAAGCGCAATACCTTGCCCTGGCTGGTCAACTCAGGCTCCCGCTGCTCACCACAGACGCACTACTTCTTGAACTTCTGCCAAGGAAAACCTGCACACCAGAAGTCTATCTGGAGGCCCGTCTCTCAGGACGTCCTGGGTGACGGGTTTTTGCTATTTCCTTAACTTTGCTGGAGCCTTCTTGCGGCGTGTCTCACGCGAAGCCTTGTGCACTCCGGGATCTTGAGCAACCGGGCTATCGGCAGGACCGGCCCACATGCGGAAGCCTCCTTCGAAAGCGTTCGCATTGTCGCCCGCAATGCAGGCAGGGGGGAGTTCTTTCAGCAGCTTTGTGTTCCCCCCCCCTAGAACCACATAGTCCGGGAGGATCGCGGCGGTCAGGATTTCGACGGCTTGGAAGACATGTTTCCTCCACTTCCCCTTGCCGTCACTTTCGAGTCCATGGATGCCGACATAATCCTCAAAGGTCTTTTTCTTAAAGGGGAGATGTCCCAGCTCCAGCGGGAGAATCGCATCGTCGTTCACCACAGCACTTCCAAGCCCCGTTCCCAAGCCAAGGAAAAGCATTTTGCCTCCCTTGTAGCTTCCGAGCGCCTGCATGGCGGCATCATTGATCATCTTGACCGGGCAACCGAAGGCCTTCTCGTAGTTGAAGTCGACCCAGCCGCCGCCGAGGTTAAAGGGCTCCGCAACCGGGAGATTGTTATGAACAGGAGCAGGGAATCCGATCGAAATAACGTCGTAGTCCCATCCCTTGGCCAGCATCTTCACATCCTTGACCATTTGAGCCGGAGTAAAGTCATGTCCTGAGGGCATCTTGCGCGGTTCATTTTCGCCGTTGAGCAGAATCTTGACGTGGGTGCCGCCGATATCGATGGAAAGGACTTTCATGGGAGAGGAGGAGTGAAGGTTGGGATGACAGAGTGAGCTCCTTGAGATGTGGCCTTTCCCGGTGATCCGGTCAAGGGATCAGTTCTTGAAGAAGTTAAGAATTGCTTGGATTGCCTTCTCCCGGGTGGGATCGCATTCCATCAGGATCTCGTGTTTGGCCTCTGGAAATCTGACCAGAGAAGCCTCAGAAATCGTTCTTGCAGCCATGTCCTGATCCGAGTTCATGACGAACTGATCCCTGCCTGCTTGTAGGATCAGGATGCGAGCGTTGATTTTGGAGAGATGTTTCCTGATCAGCGCTGTGCTGGTCATTGCCTGATCCACCCAGTTGATGGAGGGGCCTCCCAAGACGGCGCCGGGATGGCTCTTCCAGACGAGTTGACCCGCCTCCCAACGCCTCTTGCTGGAGGTGATCGGATTCCCCTCAAAAGGTTCTGCCGGGTCGTGATCATGCTTACCGGGAGCATAGTGATCACCCATGCCTCCGGTCTTGAGCAATGAGATGAGGAGTCTCACCACGGGTTCGGGGTAGGGAGCCGTATTAATCCGGAGTAACGGGGCGCTCAGCACAACCGCTGTGAAGGGCGAGTGAAAGCGCTCCAGATAATCAAGCGAAACAGCACCCCCCATCGAGTGGGCAAGGAGGTAAAGTTTCCCGTGGTTACTTGGAAGGATCACCTGCTGAACGAGGGCATTGAGATCATCCGCGTAGAAGCTGAAATCATCGATGTGACCGATCTGCGGATTGAAGTGTGCAAGGTGAGGGGAGAGTCCCTGCCCGCGATGGTCATACGATACGAGGCTGTATCCGTGATGGTAGAGATCGAGAAAGAGCTCCCCGTATTTCAACCATGATTCGGTGCTTCCGTTGACGATAACAATCGTTCCTTTGGCCTTGGGATGCTGAAAACGGATTCCTTGAAGTTGCGTTTTCCCGTGAGCGCTCAGAAAGCTGAAGCGCTCTCCTGAATTCATAAACGATTGAATCTTCCTGCTAGCGCTTTCGGAAAGTTGGATTTCCTGAAGAGCCTCTAGCGGTCCGGTGGCTAAAAGTGAAAATAAGAAAACTAGGAAAAGCAGGGAGGGACGAATCAGCCAACGCATCCCGGCATCCTAGGCACGACTCCTGCCCCGAGTCGTTGACAATTTCAACCCCCGTCCTAGGCTTATTCTTTGCTGCCGATGGATACCCTGATCACCGAACCGCGCGTCGAAGCGGATTTCGCCACCTCCGCCCCTGGCTACTGGCCCGATGTGTCCCCAGAGCAGTGGAATGACTGGAAATGGCAACTCAAGAATAGGGTCACCAGTCTTGAAGGACTTGAGAAGCATCTGGTGCTTACTCCCGAAGAGCGTGCCGGGGTCATTCTTTCGGGCAACAAGTTGGCTCTGGCCGTCACTCCTCATTACTTCAACCTGATCGAGCGGGAGAATCCTGATTGCCCAATCCGTCGGCAGATTATTCCTCATGTCGGCGAGGGTACGGTTTCACCCGCCGAGATGGCTGATCCTTGCGGCGAGGATAGCCATATGCCTGTGCCAGGACTGGTGCACCGCTATCCCGACCGAGTCCTCTTTCTTGTCACCGACCGTTGCGCTGCTTACTGCCGCTACTGCACGCGGTCGCGAGTCGTCAGCGGAGCCGGAGAGCAGGAACTCCACACCGACTTCGATGAGGCGATTGCGTATCTCCGGGAGCATACCGAGGTTCGTGATGTGCTTCTCTCAGGAGGCGATCCGCTCCTCTTTTCCGATGACAAGCTCGATACGTTGCTCGCCAAGCTCCGGGCCATCCCGCATATTGAGTTTGTCCGGATTGGAACCCGCGTTCCGATCTTCCTGCCGCAACGCATCACCCCGGAACTTTGCCGGATCCTTCAGAAGCATCATCCCCTCTGGATGAGCATCCATACAAACCATCCCCGTGAACTTACCACCGAGGTGAGGGAGGCTCTGGCCATGCTCGCGAACCACGGTGTGCCGCTCGGAAACCAGAGCGTCCTGCTTGCCGGAGTGAATGACTCACTCCCGGTGATGAAGTCACTGGTCCAGAAGCTCCTCCGTTGCCGTGTCCGCCCCTACTACCTCTACCAGTGCGATCTGATCCAGGGCTCGGCCCACCTTCGTGCACCAGTGGCCAAGGGGATCGAAATCATCGAGGGACTGCGAGGTCATACTACCGGCTATGCCATCCCCCAGTTCGTGATCGATGCACCGGGTGGTGGCGGCAAGGTGCCGATTAATCCCGGATACGTCTTCTTTTATGACCGCGAGAAGGTCGTTTTCAGGAATTTCGAGGGGAAGGTTTTCGAATATCCCGAGGTGCAGGAGCAGGGGACGCCGAGAAAACCCGTCCCCATTCACGAGGAAGCCTTCACTTCCTAATCAACGGGCGAAATCTATGGGAGGAATCATTGTACGCCCGAGGGCACGCATCCTGCACGGGCATGACTGGGTCTATGGGACCGAGGTTCTCAAGACCTTTGGCAGTCCCGAGGATGGCGATGTCGTATCGATCAAGGATGGCCGCGACCGAATGCTCGGCAGTGCCGTCTACAACTCCAAGTCCCAGATCGTCGCCCGTCGGTTCTCGCGGCGTCGGCAGGATCTCGACGCGGAGTTTTTTACCCGCCGCCTCCAGCGCGCTCAGGAATATCGCGACAGCCTCGGCATCGATCCTCTCGTGCGTCGGGTTCTCTGGAGCGAGAGCGATGGGCTGCCGGGTGTCATCGTCGACCGTTTCGGTCCCGTATCAACGCTCCAGACGCTCACCATGGCGATGGATCTGCGTCGTGACATGATCGCCGCAGCGGTCAAAGAGGTGCTCGGCGTTGAGAGCGTGGTGGAGCGGAATGATTCCTCATCTCGTAAGCTGGAGGGACTGGAGGTTCGGACCGGCACCTTGCTGGGACCGGAACCCGGAGCCTGCGAGATCACAGTCGCGGGAATGAAATTTCATCTCGATGCGATCCATGGTCAGAAGACCGGATTCTATCTCGACCAGACGGATAGCTACCGACAGGTGGCCGCATGGGCGAAGGGGAAGCGAGTGCTCGACTGCTTCTCAAATCAAGGAGCCTTTGCGATCGCCTGTGCCCAGGCCGGAGCAACTGAGGTGACGGCCGTCGAGTCTGGAAAAGAGAATCTCCCCCGAATCGAAGCGAATAGCCGCCTTAATGATGTCTCCGTCAAGGTCGTCGGAGCTGATGTTTTTGAGTTCCTCTCTTTAGCCGCTAGGCGTGAGGAGGAGTACGACCTGATCATTCTCGATCCCCCGCCGTTTACCCGAACTCGCAAGGGAATCGCGGATGCCCTGCGTGGCTACCGGGAACTCCATCTCAAGGCGGCGCAACTCCTCTCGAAGGAAGGTCTTCTTGCCACCTTCTCCTGCTCTCACCATGTCTCGGGCGATGAGTTCGGAGGTAGCGTCGCCGAGGCCTTCGGGGATGCCCGCAGGACGGCTCGTCAGTTACAGACCTTCGGACAGAGTTCCGATCACCCGATTCTGGTAGGCTTCCCTGAGACCGAATATCTCAAGGGCTTCCTCTATGGAATGACAGCCTCGTTTTGACCGGTAACGAGGCAATCCTCCACATGAAGCAACTTGGAGTCATCGCATGCCTGTTGGTTGCCTTTCAAGCCCAAGCCCCGATAATCGCTTCGGATCTATAGCCAATAGGACGCTTTTGGACCAATCAGTGCCATCACGGCGTCAACATCTGAAAAATCGTCAAAGAGGAAATCGGGTTTGTGCAAGGCGAGCTCTTCGATTGAGTATTTTCCTGTGGCCACGGCCACGGTGACTGCGCCGAAAGCTTTCCCACACTCAATGTCACGGGGCGTATCCCCGATCACATAGATCCGATCGGGAGCAAACTCCTCTCCATGCTCTTCAAATGCCCGGGAGGCGGCCACAGGGCCTAGCTGATTGCGTTCATGATGATCATCGGCATACGCGCCGAAAGAGAAATAGTGCCAGACTCCGTAGTGAGTGAGCTTTAACTCTGCACCGGCCGCCAGATTTCCTGTCAGCAGGGCGAGAACGGCATCCGGTTGTTCCTTCAAGCAATCTAGCAAAGGGACGATTCCAGGGAGAAGGTTTCCCTGATGGCGATGGATCCGATCCGCAAGAATTGCCAGATAGGTGTCGTGAAGACCCATGATGGCTTCCCGGGTCGGTTCCTTTCCTGCTGCCAGAAGGACGCTTCGGGCAAGGCCCGTGTCGGTGTTGCCGGCGAAGTTAAGCCCCTCAAGCGGCGCGAGGGTACCAAGAAACTCACCGACGGCTTCACGATAGGAAGTCTCACCCGCACCACCCGAGGTGATGAGGGTGCCGTCGATGTCAAAGAGGTAGAGGCGCTTTTGGGAGGTAGGCGCTCTGGCATCAACCGGCATGGCCGGTCTCCTCGGAAGTCACGGGTGCATCATCTTCGTCCTGATCCTCGTCGGAATCGACATCCTCAACGTATTCCTCCTCGATCTTGGCGAACTTCCTCTTCCGCTTGGCGGCGGGAAGCGGGCTCATGGTCATGCCAACGGCGCGTCCCACAAGCTTCGGAGGCATGTCGACCAGGGCCATGGTCTCTAAATCCTTCTTGATCTTCTCCATCATCGCCATGCCGAGGTCCTTGTGGGCGTTCTCACGGCCACGGAACTGGAGGACGATCTTAAGTTTGTTTCCCTTCTCGATGAACTCCTCGGCGTGACGGAGCTTGGTCTCGTAATCATGGGCGCCGATCTTCACGCGGAACTTGATCTCCTTGACCTTGGTGGCGCTGTGCTTGCTCTCCTTCTCTTTCTTGGTGAGCTCGTACTTGAACTTGCCGAAATCAGCGATGCGGCAAACGGGAGGATTGGCGGTCGGAGCCACCTCGATAAGGTCGAGGCCGTAGGACTTGGCGCGGCGTACGGCCTCGTCGGTGTTCAGGATGCCGAGTTGCTGGCCGGTGGAGCCGATGATGACGCGCACTTCGCGGGCGCGAATGCGGTCGTTGATACGAATGAATGCGGGATTAATGGGACTTCAATATGCCCTCGTTTAGCGGGGGCACGGGGTTGTGGCGGCATGAGAATGCCGACGGTTTGCTGACTGCTGGGACAAAGAGACCAAAGTGCTCAAGCGACAAAAAAAAGGTCACGCTCATACGGTGAGCGTGCGGTCGCGGATTTCGGATTCGAGACGTTGGATAAATTCATCTGCTGCAATGGCCCCTTCGTCGCCGCGTTGACGGCTGCGAATGGAGAACTGGCCTGCGGCCTCTTCCTTGGGTCCGACAACGATCATGTAGGGAACCTTATCGAGCTGGGCAAGACGAATTTTGGAGCCGAGTTTTTCCGGAGAGAGGTCGGCAGTGGCGCGGATGCCCCTGGATGTCATTTCGGCGACCATTTTCTTTGCGTACTCGGCGACCTTTTCCGAGACGGGTAGGATGCGTGCCTGCTCGGGAGCGAGCCAGACAGGAAAGTCTCCCGCGAAGTGCTCGATCAGCACACCGGTGAAGCGCTCCAGAGATCCAAAGGGTGCCCGGTGGATCATGACGGGGACATGCGGCTTACCATCGGCTCCGATGTAGGAGAGATCGAAGCGGACCGGGAGCACGTAGTCGACCTGGACGGTTCCGAGCTGCCACTCGCGCCCGAGGACATCCTTTACCACGAAATCGATCTTCGGTCCGTAGAAAGCAGCTTCGCCGGGCTCTTCGGAGAACGGGACCCCCAACGTGGCGGCCGCATCACGGCAGGCCTGTTCGGCGAGGTCCCATTGGGTTGGATTACCCGTGAACTTGCTGCTGTCGGGATCACGGAGTCCCACGCGAACGCGGTAGTCGGACATGCCGAGCGTGGTGAGCACTTTCTTCACAAGGGCCAGGCATCCCTGCACCTCGGCCGCCACCTGCTCCTCGGTGCAGAAGAGATGAGCGTCATCCTGAGTAAAGCCGCGCACGCGGGTCATGCCATTAAGTTCCCCTGACTGCTCCCAGCGATAGACGGTTCCGAACTCTGCCAGACGGACTGGAAGGTCGCGATAGCTATGGGGCAGGGAGGCGAAGATCTTGATATGATGCGGGCAGTTCATAGGCTTCAGCATGAAGCCGTCGAGCAAACGGGTAGGATCCATCACGCGCTCCTTCGCCACGATCTCCTTGCCGGCCCGCTCGTTCAGAGAGGCGGCGAAGGATTCCGAGACCGCCTCCAGGCGCGCGGTCATTTCCGCGCACCCGCATCCCTCGGAAGCGATCCGGGCGAGCTGATCCGGCTCGGGAATCGCGGGGAACTGGGACTCCTTGTAATAGGGGAAGTGACCCGAGGTCTTGTAGAGACCGATCTTGCCGATGTGAGGTGTGAAGACTTGGGAGTAACCCTGTTTGGCGAGTTCCCCGCTGATGAAGTTCTGTAGTTCCTGGCGGATGATTGCTCCCTTGGGAGTCCAGAGGATCAATCCCTGACCGACTGCATCATCGATATGAAAGAGCCCCTGCTCCTTGCCAATCTTGCGGTGATCGCGCTTCTTTGCCTCTTCCAGCATGGCAAACCAGTTCTCCATCTCCTCAAGGGAGGGGAAGGCTGTTCCGTAGATGCGCTGGAGTTGGGGATTGTTTTCATCACCCTGATAAAAGGCGCTCGCCACATGGGTGAGGCGGAAGGCTGCAACCTTGGAGGTGTCGGCGACATGGGGGCCGGCGCAGAGATCGGTAAAGGCCCCGTTGCGGTAGAGGGTGATCTCCTCGCCGGCGGGAATGCGGGTGATGATATCGAGCTTGAATTTGCTCGGGACGGGACGCGGAGTGAGGCCGGCCAGTTCACCTCGCTCTCCCATGGCAAGAGCCTCGTCGCGGGTAATGACCACACGCTGGAAGGGCTGCGCCTCGGTGATAATGGAGGCCATCTCCTTCTCAATTCGCTCGAAATCCTCGGGACTGATCCTGTGCGCGAGATCAACGTCGTAGTAGAAGCCATTCTCGACGGGAGGTCCTGCCGCAAACTGCGCCTCGGGCCAGATTCGGAGAATCGCATTCGCCAGAATATGCGCGCAGGAATGGCGGATCGTTTCGAGTTCGGTCATGGAGATTGGGGTCTGGGAGCTAGGAGATGGGATCTAGGGAAATCAGCGACTCGGGAAGGAGGGAGGGGATGCCGTTCTTCACGGGGAAAGCGGCATGTCCATCCTCGCGGATGAGAAACCCTTCGGTATCGGCAGGCGCCTTGGCCGCGATCGGGACGATCTCGGCGGGTTTGGCGATCCTGAGCCGCTGGCCCGTGACGGGACAGCGGAGCAGTTCGGTTAACCCGGCGATTTCTTCGAAGATCCCCGCCATGGATTAATACTTGGCCACCGATTTATCGATCCGATCAGCCCAGGCGAGGATGCCGCCTGCAACGTTGAAGAGCTTTGAGAAGCCAGCTCCCTGGAGTTCGCGGAGGGCATTCGCGGAACGGACGCCAGACTTGCACTGCAGATAGATGGTATCGGCACTGTCTAGTTCGCTCATGCGGGAGTGAAGATCTCCAAGCGGAATGAGTTTGGCACCGGGGATCCGGGCGATGTCCCACTCGAATTGCTCGCGTACATCGATCAGGGTGATTTTCTCCCCGCTTTGTAGCTTGGAATGAAGCTCCTCGACAGTGATCTCCGGCACGGGAGCTTCCGCTTCCTCGGCGGCAGCGGCCTGAGGGATGCCGCAGAAGGTGTCGTAATCGATGAGTTCCGTGATGGTCGGATTCTCACCGCAGACCGGGCACTTGGGATCACGACGGGGCTTGAACTCGCGGAAGCTCATCTTTAGCGCGTCGAAAGTCATGAGGCGACCAATCAGAGGGTCACCGATGCCGACGATCAGTTTGATCGCCTCGATGGCCTGCATCACGCCGATGATTCCGGGGAGCACCCCGAGGACACCTCCCTCGGCGCAGCTGGGAACCATGCCTGGTGGCGGCGGTTCCGGGTAGAGGCAGCGGTAGCAAGGACCGCCGAGATGAGGGGCGAAGACCGTGCACTGACCATCGAACCGGAAGATGGAGCCATAGATATTTGGCTTCTTCTGGAAGACACAGATGTCGTTGGAGAGGTAGCGGGTCGGAAAATTATCGGTCCCGTCGATCACGATGTCGTAGCGGGCAACGATTTCAGCCGCATTCTCGGAGGTGAAGAAGCAGTCGTGCAGATCGACCTGCACGTTGGGGTTGATCTCCTTGATGGTGTCGCGGGCGCTATTGATCTTCTTGCGGCCGACATCGCGGGTTCCATGCAGGATCTGACGCTGGAGGTTGGAGAAATCGACGGTGTCGAAATCGACAAGGCCGATCCTGCCGATGCCGGCTGCGGCAAGATAGAGAGCGATCGGGGAGCCAAGTCCACCCGTTCCGATGCAGAGAACGCTGGCAGCCTTGATCCGCTTCTGCCCTTCGAGGGTAACCTCGGGCATGATGAGATGGCGCGAATAGCGTGCGATCTCGTCGTTGCTCAGTTCGACGGCCGAGGAGCGTGCCGGATCAATGATGCTTTTGCTCATAAAAAGGGTGATAAAATTAGCTTCTAGGGTCTCACCGATCAAGGGAAAGAGGGTTCTTGTTTATCCTTAAGACACAGAAACTCGGGGAGACGGAAAGAGTGAATGGTGGGAGGTCAGGATACTTTTACCGCTTCCGCCTCCAGTGAGGCCACCTGTTGAACATCCTTGTCTCCCCTGCCTGAGAGATTCACGACAATGAGTTGATCCGGATTCATGGTCGGAGCCACCTTGATCACCTCGGCGATGGCATGGGCTGTCTCAAGCGCGGGGATGATTCCCTCGATCGAGGCGAGTTTGTGGAAGGCTGCGAGAGCCTCGTCATCGGTGGCGTAGGAGTAATCGACCCGTCCGGCATCCTTCAGAAAGCTGTGCTCGGGTCCGATCGCCGCATAATCGAGTCCTGCTGAGACGGAGTGGGTCAGTTCAATCTGTCCGTCGTCATCGGCGAGGAGCCATGTCTTGGTGCCTTGGAGAACACCCAGCTTTCCACCTTGGAAACGCGCAGCATGTTTGCCGCGGATGATGCCGCCACCACCGGCCTCGACACCGGTCATGCGCACACCCTCATCGTTCAGGAATGCATAAAAGAGACCGATGGCATTGCTTCCGCCTCCCACGCAGGCGACCAGAAGATCGGGAAGTCGCTCCTCGCGCTGGAGGATCTGCTTGCGGGCCTCGTCGCCGATGATTCGGTGAAAATCACGCACGATCATCGGGTAGGGATGGGCCCCCAGGGCCGATCCGAGAATGTAATGGGTATCACGGACATTGGTCACCCAGTCACGCATCGCCTCGTTGATCGCTTCCTTCAGGGTTGCCTGACCGGCGGTGACCCCGATCACCTCTGCTCCGAGAAAGCGCATGCGCGCCACATTCAGAGCCTGACGCTCCATGTCGACAGCACCCATGTAGATACGGCACTGGAAACCGAAGCGTGCCGCAGCGGTGGCTGTGGCGACGCCATGCTGGCCTGCTCCGGTCTCGGCGATGATACGCTTCTTGACCATGCGACGCGCCAGCAGGATCTGGCCGAGGGCGTTATTGATCTTATGGGCTCCTGTATGAAGGAGATCCTCACGCTTCAGGTAGATCTTAGCCCCACCAAGTTCCTTCGTGAGTCGCTCGGCAAAATAAAGTGGGGTGGGACGACCCACAAACTCTTGGAGCAGCGAGGCCAGCTCATTACGAAAGACAGGATCTTTCTTGGCCGCGGCATACTGTTGCTCAAGCTCGAGCAGGGCAGTCATCAGTGTCTCCGGAACAAAACGACCGCCGTAGGGGCCGAAGTGTCCGTATTGGTCGGGGTAACTTGTGAGATTCCCGGATGTGTGAGCTTCAGGTGCCATCACTCGGGAGTATGACTGGGAAAGAGGATTGCGGCAATCGCCCTTCTGTGAGGTGAAGGAATTGGCAAGTTGGCTAACTCCTCCCGGGAAAATCCCTTGAGTCCGGCTGGAATAGCGCTTTTCACTGAATGAACCTTCATGGTGACCCGGTAGCGAGTGATCGGATAGGTGATCTCGGCCAGTACCCGTCCCGATGGTTTGGCGGAACCAAGATCAGGCAGGATCCAGAGACCGCTCCATCGTGGCCCCTGAGATTGCTCCAGATAGAGTTGATCCCCCTTCTGAAAACAGGCCCTGTGTTCCAGGAGCTTCGTGGTGACGGCACGCGGGGATTTCTTGGGAAGGGTTTCGGGAGAAGCGGCTGTGCAGGTTTTCTGCAACGGGCACTCCTTGCAGTCTGGCATGCCGGAGGTGCAGATCATGGCACCCAGATCCATGAGTGCTGATGCGAGGGATCGGCAGCCTGTTTTCGGGAAAAAAGTATCCGCGATGGCCTCCAAGGAGGAGCGACCCCCGGCTGTATCGATCGGAGAGATCATGTTTCCCCAACGCGAGAGCACACGGATGATGTTGGTATCGAGAACCACGGCGTGTTGATCATGGGCAAAGGCCCTGATCGCTGCTGCTGTGTAGGCTCCAATCCCGGGCAATGCCAAGAGATCTGATTCCTCCACCGGCACCTCTCCTTGATGGTGCTCCATGATGCTCCGGGCCGCAGCATGAAGCCTCCGCGCCCTAGAGTAGTAGCCGAGACCTTCCCAAGCCGCGAGGACCTCCTGCTCCCCGGCTTCTGCAAGATCGCTGATGCTCGGGAATCGTTTCATCCAGGCATGAAAGCGCGGAGTCACTGTGGTGACTGTGGTCTGCTGTAGCATGAACTCGGAGACGAGGACTGCGTAGGGATCCGATCTCTGGCGCCATGGGAGTTCATGGCGACCATGCACTTCATGCCACTGCAAAAGAGCCTTATGAGCACTCGCGGTTCGTGAAATTTGGTTGCTGTGCGAATGGCTCTTCTTCTTGTCCACCATTGCCTCGTAGGGCACCTTCGTCAAAACAGCAAGCCGTCCCCTCGATTCACCTGCGATGCCTCCACTTCACTCCCAGACCTATCCGTTGACGTCGGAGCAGGCGGAAAAATTACGCACTCTCCTGCTCGAGCGTGGATTCACCTTTCAGGAGAAGCCCTACACCCTTTATGCGGCTACCAAGGAAAAGCTCAATATCGCTGTCTATGAGAAGGGGCCGAAGGCGCTGCTTCAGGGACGCGGTCTGGAGGATTTCATCACCTTCGTCATGGAGCCCGAGATTCTGGGTGAGGCACGTTTGGGCTACGAGGAGGTTCATGATCCGGAGCAATTTGCTCCCCACTTTGGAATCGACGAGAGCGGAAAAGGCGATCTGTTCGGCCCCCTGGTCATTGCCGGTGTCTATGTTGATGGTGAACTTGCGCGGCAACTGCGTGATGCCGGTATCCGTGACAGCAAGGGCATCGGAACGGATAAGAAGATCCGTGAGCTGGCGCAGGTGATCAGAGATTCAGGCGCACCCTTCGAGATCATTGTGATCGGCCCTGAGAAGTACAACCAACTCTACACCAAGATCGGGAATCTTAATCGCCTGCTTGCTTGGGGCCATGCCCGCATCATCGAGAATCTTTGCATCCGGGTGCCCTCATGTCCCCGTGCGCTCTCCGACAAGTTTGCCGATGCCCGAGTCCTGCAAAAAGCGCTCCTCGAAAATGGTCGCAAAATCCAACTCGATCAACGCACCAAGGCCGAGAGTGACTATGCCGTGGCTGCGGCCTCGATCCTGGCCCGCGAGGGATTCATCGACTGGCTCGACAAGAATGGAAGTGAACTGGGAATCACGCTGGCCAAGGGCGTCTCGGCGAAGGTAAAGAGTGCCGCTGTGGAAGTGGTCAGGATGTTTGGTCCCGGGATGCTGGCCAAAGTCGCCAAGATGCACTTCAAGACGGCATCTGAAATTCTCTCAATAATTAAAGAATCATGAGCTCAATAATTCACGATGTCGCCATTGTCGGCGCGGGTATCAGTGGCCTCTCCGCCGCCGGAAGAATCCGGCAGGCTGGATTAGACGTAGTCATTCTCGAAAAAAGCCGTGGCCTCGGAGGACGAGCCTCCACGCGCAGGATGAAGCTGCAGGAAGGAGTCGAGGTGCCCGTCGATCATGGGGCCCAGTTTTTCACGGCGCGTGATCTCAGGTTCCAGGATCAGGTCTCCCGTTGGCAGGAAGAGGGCGTCTGCTTTCCCTGGTCGGAAGGATTCATGACCTGGAAGGATGGAGTGCTTCACGACCCTGATGCGCAATGGAAGGATACACGCTATGCCTGTCGCAGCGGGATGAGCCAATTGGGGAAGGCACTGGGTGAGGGGCACAAGATTATCCGGGAGTTCACGGTGGATTCAGTCACTCTGGGTGAGGGGATCTGGCATCTGCATGCCGATCCCTCGCACGCATCCGCCCCGGTTCATGCCCGAGCACTCTTAGTCTCTGCTCCGCTTCCCCAGGCTATGAAGCTGGTCGGCTCCCAACTCTCGACCGACCAGCAGGATTTTTTGGCAAGGATCACCTGCGGTCCCTGCATAGCCGTGATGGCCCGCTATCCTGATGGCACGGAGTGCTCCCGCTGGCATGGAATCCAAGTCAGAGAGCCGGACTCCCCTATCTCCTGGATGGCTTGGGATTCCTCGAAGAGGAAAAAAGATGCTCCCGGCGCCTTTGCCGTGATTCATGCAGCATCAGCCTACAGCTCCCGCTGGCTTCAGGCTTCCAAGGAGGAGCTCAAGACTGCGGGCGAAGAGTTGCTCAAGGAGGCGGCACTTATCGGTGGAGAGTGGATGAATCGCCCTCTGGATCTCATCGTGCATCGCTGGCGTTATGCTCATCCCGAAGGGCCTAGCGCTCCCGGAGGCTTCTTGCAGGCTCCTTGCCCCGAGCCACTCTATCTTGTGGGGGATGGTCTCAATGGTGGGCGCATCGAGGGGGCTTGGCTTTCAGGGCTCTTTGCTGCTGAGGATTTACTTCTTAAGATTGCTACAGGGTAAGTCCGCCGTCGCAGGGCGTTCTCCGGAAACACTATTGATGTCCCGAGAAGCGCTTTCGCAGGGTCCTTCGCAACGCCGGTAATGTCCGAAAATGTTTTGGTTTATGAAGACCTCTGGTTTTCAGTGCTGACTTGAGCGAGAAATTTACCTCTAATATTACAGGAGAAATGCTATAAACCCGATTGCATTTTGAAGGTGCGGTTTGATAATTAGTAATCATGAAAATCACCTCCCTTTTCTCGCTTGTTACCGCCGTTGCCCTACTGAGTGCTTGCACTACCGAAATCGGTCCCAACGGGCAACCCCGTCAGGTCATGACCCCACTCGGAGCCGCCGCTGTCCAGGGATTGTCTGCCGCCGCCATCGGTGCAGGAACTGGTGCCCTCATGCATGGTGTGAATCCAGTTGCCGCCGGAGCCATCTCTGCAGGAGCGGGTAGCATCGGCTCTCAAGCGATCAATGCCTTCATTCCCAAATCCAGCGGTTCTCAATCAGGACAGCAACAGACCAATCAGCAGCTCTTTGTCCGCTCGGGAGATAGCTTCGTCCCAGCCAAGATCAGCTATATTCAGCAGCCCGATGGCAGCTATGCCCCTTCCTATCCGAGGGGTAAGCAGCTGTTCCGCCAGCTTCAGAACGGCTCCTTCGCTCCTGTTAACTAGGTGTTTTTTAACGCAGTCTCCGGGAGCTTGATTCCAAGCAACCGGAGGCTGTTCAGCACCACAAGAAGGGTACTCCCCTCATGGGCTGCGACTCCGAGGGTGAGAGGCACCGGATAGATGAAAGCTGCGCAGACCATCACGAGGACTGTTCCGAGGGCGACGACGATATTCTGAGTGATGATACCCTTGGCCTGAATGCTGAGAAGGCGGGCGAGGAGAAAGTTTTCGAGCCGATCGTTCATCAGAACCACCTCTGCCTGTTCGAGGGCGGCGTCGGAGCCACGAGCTCCCATGGCCACTCCGACATCAGCCGCAGCAATGCAAGGGGCGTCATTGACTCCATCACCGATCATCGCCACGCGTACTTTACCTCCCTCCTTCAGATGCTCGATCGCCTCCACTTTCTTGTCGGGTGAAAGTTCGCATAGGATCTCTCCGATACCGACCTTCGCTCCGATTAACTCGGCAGCATCTCGGTGATCACCTGTCAGCATCACGGTACGGACTCCCTGTTGATGAAGGGCCGTTAGAGTGAGGAGGGATTCTGGCCTGATCTCATCGGTAAAGACCATTCTTCCCAAGAGGCTCTCACCAGCGACCCAGACGACGGCGCCGGCAGTTTTCCCAGCTGGTGGCAGGTCTCTCTTGGCAAATCGGTCAAGAGCCAGGACAAGTTTGCGACTCCCCATCACAAAAGTCTCACCGTCGATCTGGGCGCGTACTCCCTTTCCTAGGATTGTCTCGTAATTGGCTGCCTCCATGGCGGGGGTGCCCCAATTGGCGGCGATCTTCCGTATGGCTCGTGAGAGTGGATGCTCGGAAAGCCGTGCCAGAGAATGGGTAACCTGACGGAAGTGATCTTCATTTCCCTCAAAGAGATCGACCTCTGCAAGTGTCAGGTTTCCCGAGGTTAGGGTCCCTGTCTTATCGAGGGCGACGACGCTGACATTCGCCAGGGTTTCGATGGCGGCTCCGCCGCGGTAAAGGATGCCACGGCGAGCTCCACTCGCGATGGCGGAGAGGATCGCCGAGGGGACCGAGAGGACGAGGGCGCAGGGAGAGGCGACCACAAGCAGGGTCATCGTGCGGTAGAAGGCGCTGGCTGTGTCGTCGCGGGACTCGAAGGGGGGAAGTCCAAGGATCAACCACCAGACAAAAAACATGATGGTGCAGAGGGAGAGGATGACCCAGGTATAGCCGGTGCCAAACTTGTCGGTGAAACGCTGGGACGGGGCCTTGAGGCTCTGGGCATTCTGGATAAGACGGATGATCTTTTGAAGGGAGCTTTCGCTTGCAGGGCGGAGCACCCGGCCTTCGAGGACTCCCCAGAGATTGATGATTCCGGAGAGGGCCGTGTCGCCGGGGTGCTTTGCCACTGGGATTGACTCGCCGGTCATGTTCGATTCATCACAGGCGCTTTCGCCCTTGATCACCTCGATGTCGGCGGGAATCTGTTCCCCGGTGGTGACAAGAACGATCATTCCCGGGAGGAGTTGCCCGACTGGAAGCTGTTTCTCAAGGCCTTCCTTCAGAACCCGTGCCGTCTTCGGGGCACCGCGGAAGAGTGCGTCGATCGCTTTCTTGGTGCGTCCCATGGCGAAGTGCTCCATGGCGCCGGAGGCCGAGAAGAGAAATAGGAGCAACGCTCCCTCCCTCCAGGCCCCGATGATTCCTGCGCCAACCGCTACGGCGAGCATGAGAAAGTGGACGTCGAGTTGTCCCTTCCTGAGGCGTTCCCAGGCATCTCCCGCCGCATCCCATCCCCCGCAAAGATAAGCCAGTACGTAAAAAACTGTGGCTGCGCCGCGTAGTTGAAAGAGCAGTTCCAAGGTAAGTCCCAGAGCACCGAAGAAAAGGCATCCCGCTGCCAGGATCGCCATGAAACGCCATTCCTCGTGATCATCCGGACTTCCGAAAACGTCATGCTCGCGCGGTGCGTATTTGGGGAGGCAGTAGGAGCAGAAGCTCCCTAGTCTGGTGAATAGGGAGGTGCGCTTCGAAACGGATGACATGACACGCACGCTACAAGTGTCAGCGTGAGAAAACAGGAGAATCTTCTTTTCTAGGGTCGTGCGTCAGTTTCCCATGAACTGATGAATCGACTTGTCTCTCCCAATGAACTTCCGGCTCTTGGTGCGGAATATGCTGCCAATGCGAAAAAGCTCGTGCTCACCAATGGATGCTTCGATCTCCTGCATACGGGACATGTCCGTTATCTGGAAGAGGCTCGCAGTTGCGGGGATGCACTGATCGTTGCAGTCAACTCCGACACCTCGGTACGTGAACTCAAAGGACCCGAGCGTCCTTTGAATAACGAGTTGGATCGGGCCGAGGTGCTCGCGGCGCTTCGCTGTGTCGATCACGTGACGATCTTCACAGGCAAGCGGGTGACCGACGTGATCCGTCTCCTGAGGCCGGCTATTTATGCCAAGGGAGGCGACTATACGCTCGAGACGCTCGATCCCGGCGAGCGTGCCGCACTGGAAGAGGTTGGCGCGGAGATCAGTCTTCTGCAACTGGTCCCCGGACGCTCAACGACGGGAATCCTAGAGAAGATGAAGCAGTCTGCCTGAGAAGACCGAAGAAGACCATGAGACCCGATCAATAAAGCGGAGGGCCGATGAGACGGATCGCTGGATCGATCCAGCGCTGATCGGGGAAAATCAAGGGCGCGTTGGTGGAGATCACCGTGGCGCTGTTGAGAACGAACTCGGGATAGAAGCTGTCGCTAGCCGGTTCGTAGACCTTCTCTCCGGAGAAATATCCGTTGAGGCGATATTCGTAATTATTATCAGATCCGATCTTCTTCTGCTCGCGATCAGGGGCCAGTTTCTTCTGTTCGTTGAACATGACAAGTTGCGACTGCTTCCAGGGTTCTCCAGGCTTCTTGACCCATCCCCACATCTTGTAGTCGACTTTGTAGAAGCGACGGCCAATGAAGTAGTTCCCGGGAGTCTCCTTGGCAAGGGAGGCCGTGATTGCCGCTCGGTCTTGTGCGGATTGATAGATGATCGGTGTCTCACAACCTGTGAGCACGAGCAAAAGAAAGCAAAGCGCGATCTGAAGACCTGCCCGTGTCACAAGGGAAATGAGGTCGAGTCTCGCTGTCACCTCGGACTTTAGACGGAGACGCGCATCGGCATGAGCACGTAGAGAAAGCGCTGGGCCGAATTGATCTTGATGACGCCGGGGCTCATCTCGTCAATCAACTCAAGGGCGATGGTGTCGTCCGAGAGATTGCGGAGAGGATCAATGACGAACTCGGGATTAAAGGCGATCGAGAGATCACGACCCTTGTAGGCGACGGCAAGAGACTCTTTGGCTTCTCCAACCTCTGGGGTGTTGGAGGTGATATCGAGATTGTTCTTGGTGAAGTTGAGGCGAACGGAGCCGCTCTTGTCACTGCTAAGGAGGGCGACACGGCGGACCGACTGAAGCAGGGTTTCGCGTTCGAGGGAGACGCGTTCCTTGGCCTCTCCGGGAATCACTTGCCGATAGTTCGGATAAGTTCCGTCGACGAGTTTGGTTGCCAGCACGGTGGTTCCGAGATCAAAGGCGACGAGGTTGTCCCCGATATGCAGCCGGACTTCCTTGTCGTCAACAAGCAGACGCTGGAGTTCTCCGATCGCTTTGGTAGGAACGATAAAGTCACGCTCGTGACCGGCGGGGTACTTGATTTCACCTAGTTCCGCATCGCAGAGAGCAAGGCGGCGGCCATCGGTGGCAACCAGAGTCAGACGTCCATCGCGGAAGGAAAAGAGGATGCCGTTGAGAACATAGCGGGTTTCGTCGAGGGAGATAGCGTAGGAGGTCTTCTTAAGACCCTCCTTGAGGTCGCCCTGCTTCATGGAGAAGCCGCGCGATTCCTCTAGCGACGGGAAAGCTGGGTATTCCTCCTTGGAGAGACCAAAGACCTTGAAGAAGCTCGCTCCGCTGCGGATCGAAGTAATGTTGCGGGAATCGGTTTCGATTTCGATCTCCTCGGCTGGGAGTTCTCGGATAATCGAGAGGAGGCGCTTGGCAGGCAATGTGGTCGATCCGGCCTTCTCGATGGAGGCGGGGGTCTCTGTGCGGACGCTGACATCGAGATCCGTAGCCGTGAGTTGAAGACCTGTCTCGGTCGTTTCGAGCAGCACATTGGAGAGAACAGGCAAAGTAACCTTGTTGGAGACGATGTTTTGAATGCGCTGGAGGCCGTCGAGAAGGGCTTGCTTGGTGACCGTTAGTTTCATGGATAAAGTGATGGGTGATGGGCCGCTAAGGCCAAACTATGTGCATAGTTTCCGAAGGGGGCGCCTGTCAAAGCGATTCGCTGAAGAAGAGAGTGAATAATGCCCGGAAACCACTACCGCTGGAGTTGCTGGTCCAGAAGACGCACCAGATGT
Source organism: Chthoniobacterales bacterium (assembly GCA_036824855.1). Taxonomy (GTDB): domain Bacteria; phylum Verrucomicrobiota; class Verrucomicrobiia; order Chthoniobacterales; family UBA6821; genus UBA6821. The sequence goes on from DAISZK010000002.1 coordinate 96,835, forward strand.
CGGGTCTTGGAGTCTTTCTCCATCTGCGCCTTCACGAGTTTGCAGGCGTGAATAACAGTGCCGTGATCCTTGCCTCCGAAGGCGCCTCCGATCTCCACTAATGTGGAGGGGGTCATTTCTCTGGCCAAGTACATGGCGACCTGACGTGGGTAGGCGATGGAGGCTGTCCGCTTCTTGCTGGTCATGTCGGCCAGACGGATGTCGAAGTGCTCCGCGACCTTCTTCTGAATCTGGTCGATCGTCACGGCCTTGCGAGCCTGCTCTTGAAGAACATCGCGCAGGAGGTGTTCCAGAGCATCAGTGGTGAGTGATTGACCGCTGAGGGATTTATAAGCGGCGACGCGCATGAGCGCACCCTCGAGTCGGCGAATGTCGCTGCGAATCTTGTCCGCGAGGAATTCCAGGACCCAATGCTCGATCTCAATGTGCATCCTGGAAGCCTTTCCTTGAAGAATCGCAATGCGAGTCTCCATGTCGGGGGGTTGGATCTCCGCCGTCATTCCCCACTCGAAGCGGGAGACAAGGCGCTGCTCCAAGTTGGCGATCTCGCTGGCTGGCCTGTCGCTGGAGAGAATGATCTGCTTGTGTCCGTCGTGAAGCGCACCAAAGGTGTGGAAAAACTCCTCCTGAGAGCGCTCTTTTCCTGCAAAGAACTGAATATCATCGATCATCAGGATATCGGCCTGACGGTAGCGCTTGCGGAAGGCCACAAGGGCATTGTTCTGGATCGCGTCGATGAACTCATTGGTGAACTGCTCGCTACGAAGGTAAACGACGCGGGCATTCCTCTTCACCGAGAGGATGTGGTGACCGATCGACTGGAGAAGATGGGTTTTTCCGAGACCACTGCCTCCGTAGATAAAGAGGGGGTTGTAGGTGCGGGCGGGGGCGTTGGCAACGGCTTGTGAGGCGGCGTGTGCAAACTGGTTATTGGCCCCGACGATGAAGCTTCCGAAAGTGTAAGAGGGATTCATTCCTGCGGCCGCAGGGGCTGTGGAATGGGGGCGCTGAGTGGTTACGGGCGTAGAGGACTTGGAAGCTGTGGTGGCTTCCTCTTCGTCGGTAGTTTCCGCGGTAACCTGTCCGGACTCCTGGGTGCATTCCAGACGGAGTTCCCTTGGTCCACCGTGCACTTCTTCCAAGGCGGAGGAGAGGAGGCTGGAGTAATTACTCTCGATGAAAAACTGGTGGATGGGATTAGGGACTCCGAGTGTCACGGAATCCGCCGTTGACGCGATGACCGAGACATTGCTGAACCAACGGTCGAAGCTGTCCGCGCTCACCCGACTACGGATGACGTTGGAAAGGCTCTGCCAGAGCTTGGCGAGGGGAGGCATCGTCGGATGGAGAGAGTGCTCCGAGGTGTTGGCTAAAGGGTCGTTCAAGGTAAGGGAAAGATTTTGGGGGAGGAGTAGACTAGCAAGCCACCCTTCCCCCTCCTCAAGCAGAAATCCTCCCCGGGGACCTTTTTATTTTTTAAAGCTCCCGGAAAAACCTTGACCCGAGATGGAGGTCAACTGCTCCGGTTTATTTTCGTGGTATCGAGCGGAAGGGGAGGGCTATCGCAAGGGTCGCCGTACAACCGATCAGGACGTACCAGGGCCAAGCCACCTCCGGCCACCATGCCGGCATCCAGCGCCCGAAGTCGATAATTCCCGGGAGATGGACTTTTCCCACAAAAAACACAGCGACAATACCACCGAGCATGGCGGCGACATTCGCCCTGTCGTTGCCCCTGGTGCCAGAAAGCATTCCAAGCAGGAAGATACCAAGAAGAGAGCCGTAGGTGTAACCAAGGATCCCGATCGCGATCGGGATGATGGTCAGACGAGGGTCATGGAGTACCGAGTAGGCTGCCATGGTTCCGATCAGCACCATCAGCAATCCAAAGACCAGGGTGGCAACCCGGGCGGCGCGGACGGAGGTGCGGTCGTCGGCCTTGGGATTGAGGTAGGGAAGGTAGAAATCGGCAGTGAAACTGGTGGCGAGTGCGTTGAGTGCCGCTGAGGTGGATCCCATCATGGTGGCAAAGACTCCCGCAATGATGAGCCCCCGGAGGCCGGTTGGCAGATTGCCCACGATGAAATCCGCAAAAATCTCATTATCAGGAATATGCGGAGCTCCTCCTCCCGGTCCGGCATAATAGAGTGCCAGTAGGATGCCGACTCCCAAGAAGGCGAGGGCAATCGGAATATCCGCCAACCCACTCACAATCAGCGAAAGGCGGGAGCGTCTGATGTCTGGGGCGGTCAGTAGGCGCTGGACCATATCTTGGTCAGTGCCGTGCGTGGCCATCGTGAAAAAGGTGGAGCCAATGACGGCCGCGAAAATCGTGTAGGGTTCCTCCAGCATCCCGGTCAGCGCCTTGCCGAAGGGTAGGGAACTATCCCAGCCGAGTTGGATCCAGCGAAGATGATCCCAGCCACCGATCAGATGGCCCGTTGCCTCAAACCCTCCGAGTTGATGAAGCAGGAACCAGAGAACAAAAACAACGGAGCCCAGCATCAGGGTTGCCTGGATCAGGTCAGTCCAGATCACGGCCTTGATCCCGCCAGCCATCGTGTAGGCGGTGGTGACCAGCGTCACAAAAAGGATGCCCCAGAAGTAGGTGGCGAGTGTCACCGGAAGATCCGGGAAGATGTGGCGCTGCAACACGACCAGAATCACCCCTCCGAGGTAAAGACGCACCCCGATTCCAAGCACGCGGGTGAAGAGGAAGATGCCGCTAGCCATGTTCTTCGTCCAAGGGCCAAACCGAACCATCAAGAACTCATAGATGCTCTCGACGCCATATTTGTAGTAGGGGCCGATGAAGGTGAAGGCGATCACCACACGGGCGATGACGGTACCAATCGCCAGCTGCCCGTAAAAAAAGGCGCGCGTCTTGTATCCCTCGGCAGGCGTACCCAGGAAGGTGGCGGCGCTTGTTTCTGCGGCGACGATCGAGGCAAGCACTGCCCACCAAGGGATGGAGCGTCCTCCGAGGGCGAACTCCTTGAGCGTGGAGTTTCCACGACCCGCCCGAAGTCCGATCCCAATGATCACACCGAAGTAGATCAGGATAACGACTGCGTCGATCAGAAGAGAGGGCGAGACCCTAGGCATTCCGCAGAAAGCAACGGCCAGATCCGCAGTTGGGAGATATGAGGGGATCACCAGTCAGGGTCCCCTGCAATCAGGCGCCTTTTGGGCGAAGTTGCTTCAGCAGGATCTTGGAGTTTCTACCGCTTCCCTCATACCGAAGGCGTCGTTCCTCAGGCATGATGGAGGGATCGGACTCGCTGTACCCACCCTTCTGCTGAAGGTAATTCACGGCGCGCGTGGAGAGGGCATAAATCCGATCAATTCCCTTTTCCTTGGCCAGGTTTTCGGCAAAGGCCATCAGCTTCCTACCGAAGCCTTTGTTCTCATGAGACTTGCTGACATAAAGACAGGCCATCTCCGCAAGGGAGTTCACCTTGTCAACATGAAGGGCCACGCAGGCGATCGGTGTCCGGTCGATTTCCAGAATCCAGTAATCCTCGATTCTTGAGAGAATATCGGCCCTGGTCCTCCGTGCGATCTCCTCATCCTCGACCGACTGCCGGATGAGCGACATCACGGCCCGGACATCCTTTTTGAAGATGCGCCGGATCTGCTGATACTCATTGGAGTAGATCATGGTTCCCGAGCCTTCATGACTGAAGATCTCGGTCAGCAACGCCTCGTTGATCCTACCATCGAGCAGGTGAGCCCGTGGAACACCGCCACGGCAGGCACGCGAGGCGCATTCGATTTTGGAAATGAGTCCCGAGGGGCCGTTTGTCGCCCGTAGCTTCTTGATCATCTCCTCCGACTCATCGATGGAAAGCTGACGAGGCAAGGGATTGGTTCCTCCCACCACCTCGTCCGCCCCAAGGAAAATGATCTTGGCGGCATGGAGTGCTTCCGCGACTTCCAGGGCGATACCGTCGGAGTTGACCCGATAGGTCCTTCCCTCGCCGTCAAAGCCCAACGGAGGGATGACCGGAATGATCCCCTCTTTGAGAAGAAGCTCGAGGGCATGATTATCGATCCTCTCCACTCGTCCGGTGAAGAGTTGGTCGGTGCCTCCGAGAATACCGGCCGGATGAGCGATAATGGCGTTGGCATAGGCGGCCCGCAGGTCGACAGCCGAAAGTCCCTCCATGATCCCATTGGTCAGTCTGATGGCTGCGTCGATTGCGATCTCCAGGGTGGAATCACTTGTGATCCCGGTGCCATCACTATTGGTGACGGGTATGCCGCGTTTTTTCGCGAGTTCTTCGATCTGGTGGCTTGCTCCATGGACAAGAACCACCCTGACGCTCAGCGAACGCAGCACGGCAAGGTCTAGGAGGATGTTTGGGAAGTTTTCCGAAGCCGCCACGGCACCATCGACCGCGATCACGAAGATCCTTTCCCGGAAGCGGGGCACATACTGGAGGATTTCTCTAAGGTCGGAAACGTTCACGGAAGTTGCGATGGTGAGGTTTCACCTCCCAATGGTGCAATCAATTTATGATGCCGCCCAAGGTTTCGGAAGGAAGGGGTGTTTCCAGTTCGCGCTCCAGGGCTAGGGCCACGCTTTCCGGTTCTGCAAGCGGTGCCAGCGCGCCCAGAGCGGCCACCTCGACGATGGAAAACCGAGTCACGAGTGGGCGCAGGTCATTGATCGCCGCTGAGGAGTCCTTATCCGATCGATTGGCCAGGAGCACCGAGACAGGTGATGCGAGGTTGCGAAGTCCCGTACGCAGGCTACGCCAGTAGGCTTTTGAAGATTGGGCCAGGAAGGCATGCTCCGCGCCATACTGTTGGGCGGTCGACGTGATGACGCTGACCGATTCCTCGAACCCAGGGCCCTCCGCGACGAATCCCGAGCGAAGCAACCAAGCACGAAGGAAAGAATCAGTGGAGAGTTGGTAGCGGTAGACAAGACGAGCCATCCTTGGGAACCAGCCGAGACGGTGCCATCCGCGGGAGGGATTAGCCTTTCCAAGGGCCACATCCGGCATCCAGAGGACCAGCTTCACGGTTTTCTCCGGATGACGCGCTGCAAAAAGCAGGGCGATGTTGGCACTCAAGCCGGAGGCAACAATCACGGCAGGCTGTCGCGGGGCGCAGGTATCCAGGAATTCAGCGATCGAACGCACCTGCTCCTCGGCCGTCGGCGATGGGGAGGGACGCTGTGATTCCCCGAATCCGATCATGTCGGGAACGAGCACTCTCCATTTCTCTGCGAAGCGGGGATAGATCTTCGACCACTCGAAGGAGGAGGCGCCAGGGAAGACGCCATGCAGGAAGAGAAGGGGCTGCCCCGGAAACTGGCTGTCGGCGGTATGATAGACGATCTCACCTGCCGAGGTATCCGCCACGCGCGTCGCGAAGACCGCGGGCGAGATGGCATCCGGGATGATGCTGCGCAGGGTGTTGCGCCAGCCATACCGGACAGCCAACGCGACGGCACCGAGGAGGCCCGCTCCCAATCCCACACCAAGCGCCTTTCGTCGGCTTGGTTGGTTTCGGGATTCCTCGCTCATGACGGGTTTCTTATTTCCCGGGTTCGGGAACGAAGCGAACAATTCCGCTTCCCTTGGTGACTTGACCAATAACGTTGCCTCCGAGGGTCTTGGCGATCTTGGAGCCCTCTTTGCCGGGAACGACAAGCACCATGCCGATTCCCATATTGAAGACCTGATACATTTCGAGCGGGTCGACATTACCACCGCGTCCGATGATTCCGAAAATCGCAGGGACTTTCCATGAGCGGGGATCGATCACCGCATCGCAGCCCTTGGGGAGGATACGCGGCAGATTATCGATCAGTCCGCCGCCGGTGATGTGTGCTGCGGCATGAAGAGGCTTACCCTTCATCTTATGAATCTTATCGAAGGCCGGCAGGTAGCTGCGGTGAACCTTGAGGAGTTCTGCTCCGACGGTCGTGCCGAGTCCGGCGGGTCGATCGCTTAGTTTTAGTCCCAGAAGGTCGAAGAGTATCTTGCGGGCGAGTGAATAGCCGTTGGTATGGAGGCCGTTGGAGGGGAGGCCAATGAGAGAGTCCCCGACCTTGACCCGACTCCCGTCGAGCAAGTCCTTACGGTCAACGATGCCAGTGATGGAGCCGGCCAGATCGTATTCTCCCTCACTGTAGAGACCCGGCATCTGCGCGGTCTCTCCACCGATCAAGGCGCAGCCTGCCTCTTTGCAGGCGCGGGAAAGTCCGGTGATGATTTCCTTGAGCACGCGCGGGTCGAGCTTGGCGGCGGCAATGTAATCGAGGAAGAACAGGGGGCGGGCTCCCGTCACGGCGATATCATTGACGCAGTGGTTCACGAGATCAGCTCCGATCGTGTCGTGCTTGTCGGTGGTGAAAGCGATTTTGAGTTTTGTGCCGACACCATCGACGCTTGAGACCAGAACGGGATCCTTGATGCCCCGCTTCTTGAAATCAGGTCGGAAGAGTCCGCCGAATCCGCCAATCCCACCCAGCACCTCGGCCCCGTGTGTGGGACGAACGAGAGCACCGATGCCCGACTTGACCTGGTTGCCGAGTGCCACATCGACTCCTGCGCGAGCGTAGGAACTCTTCGAGGGAGTCACGGATTTTGCTTTGTAGGCAGGCTTTGGGGGCTGCTTCTTGGAGATTTTGAGGTCTTTGGAGACTTTTTTCTTCGTAGTCATGTGAGAAGTGTTTGAAGAGGTATCAGAATGTTTTTGCAAATCAGGATCGGGCCGTGATCAGAGAGGGCTGGGCGCTCTGGTCAGGCAGGAGTTGGGCGCTCCCCTTGCGTCGCTCCATGACCAACTTGTCGAAGGCCGCATCGAAGGGCACAGGGTATTCCCCTGTGAAGCAGGCCATGCAGAAGGAGTTTTTTTCTAGGCCGGTTGCCCGGACCATGCCATCGACATCCAGGTAGCCGATACTGTCAGCTCCCAGATAATCGCAGATCTCCTGATGGGTATGCTGATTGGCGATGAGCTTCTCCGGATCGGGAAAGTCGATGCCATAGTAGCAGGCGTGGCGGTGCGGGGGGCAGCTGATGCGGAGGTGGACCTCCTTGGCGCCGGCCTCACGGAGATTTACCACGCGGGCTTTCGCCGTGGTGCCACGGACGACCGAATCATCGACGACGACAACGCGCTTTCCTCTCACGGCATCCCCGATGAGATTCAGCTTCACGCGGACATTGAAATCCCTGATCAACTGCGTCGGTTGGATGAAGGTGCGGCCGATATAGTGATTGCGGACGAAGGCGGGATCGTAAGGAATTCCCAGCTCCTCTGCAAAACCGAGCGCAGCGTAGATTCCTGAATCGGGCACCGGAATGACGACATCGGCTTCGACCGGGTGGAGTCGTGCTAGTTCCCGGCCCATGTTCACGCGGGCTTTGCTGACCGTCACACCGCGCAGGCGGCTGTCCGGGCGGGCGAAGTAGACATACTCGAAAATGCAGAAGGCCTCTTTTGCCGGAACAAACGGAAACTCTGAGCGGATGCCCTGATCATTGATCACCACGACTTCCCCCGGTTCAAGATCGCGGACGAACGTCGCGCCGATCAGGTCGAAGGCGCAGGTCTCTGAGGAGAGCACCCAGGCATCGTCGAGCTTTCCAAGCGAGAGGGGGCGGAGGCCGTTGGGATCGCGGACGCCGATGATCTCGTTCTCTCCCATGACGACAATCGAAAAAGCTCCCTCGAGACGACGCAGGGATCCGATCGGCCCTCCCATGGTGTCATCGGGCTGCGCCAGGAGGTGAAGGACGATTTCGCTGTCGACCGTTGTCTGGAAGATGGAACCGCGGGTCTCCAGTTCATCGCGTAGAGCCGATGCATTGACCAAATTTCCATTGTGGGCCACAGCGATCTGCCCGCGGGCCGTGTCGACACCCAGAGGTTGGGAGTTCAGAAGAGTGCTCGAGCCGGTGGTGGAATAACGGACATGGCCGATGGCCCGAGTGCCTTTGAGTGAATCGAGGTTCTCCGGCGCAAAGACCTGCGAGACAAGGCCCATGCCTTTGTGGAGGCAAAAGACTTTCCCGTCGCCGGTGCTCGAGGCGATGCCCGCACTTTCTTGACCGCGATGCTGAAGGGCGAAGAGTCCGTAGTACGTCAACAAGGCTGCATCCTTGTGACCGAATACGGCGAAGACGCCGCACTCATGTTTGGGACGATGGGACTCGGGCGAAGGATGCGTGGTCTGGATATTCAACAGGATGGTCGGTCAGGTGGAGGGCTCAAGGGATTAACTTTTCATCTTTTGTCCCCAGCATCAAACATGATTTGGAAAATGAATCGGCCGAAACTCCGCAGATGCGATAAATCCATTGACCTGAATCCGGTTTTGCCGTTCGCTCTCGCCCTCTCCGATGGTTTTCCGTACGTCCGCGACTTCTTTGCTTCCCAGCCTTCCCATTGTTTTTTCTGCCGATGCGGCTGTTGCCGGTGGTCCGATGATCCGCCGTCATGACTCACCCTGGAGACGTTTCTCTTGGGCGCTGCCCTCAATTTTAGCCATTGCTCCCACGTCCCAGAGTAGTGATCTCATCCGCTTGGCCCGACGCGAGGAGGGGGAAGAGGTTCTTCAGACGATTCTTCTTTCGCTCTCGATGGACTCTGCATGGAACGATTCCTTTGCCATGGCGGAGCATTATCTGACTGCTGCGGTCGGCAGGCTTTTTAACGAACAGGAACCGCTCTGCCTCGTCATTCAGAAGGGGAACAGACTCATCGCCGCATCGCTTCTGGATCCCGATCCCGAGTCAGTGCAGCAGCTTGTCAGTGGTCCCATGGTGACGATGGAGTATCGGAACAGGGGCATCGGCACCCGTCTGCTCCACGCATCGCTCGTGGCACTACAGGAACGTGGCCTCGGGACCGCGAGCGGGATTACCCGTGAGAGGACAGTGGCCGCTCGTCATGTCTATGCGAAATTTGGCTCGATTTCCGAATCCTTCAGCTTACCGAGCCTCTTGGATGGGAATCGTGAAGCAAAGGCTTGAAACCCCTGGCAGGCTAGGGCAATCTCTCCAACTCAGTTTTTACCACTGCCTTGTGGTGTAACGGTAGCACAGCAGATTCTGGATCTGCTTGTCATGGTTCGAATCCATGCGAGGCAGCCACTTTT
>DAISZK010000064.1:0-11579 GCA_036824855.1 Chthoniobacterales bacterium
GCTTACGACCGAACCTATCGGAGAGGAGCCCGGCAAGAGGCGACACGATGATGGCCGAGCCCACTGCGGCCGATTGAAGCCCCAGTGCTGCCGACTCGCTGAAGACTTTTCCCCCTGAGAGATAGGAGGAGATGAAAATAGCCATCGAGTAGAATCCCGCCTGGAATCCCCATCCCCCAAAAGCGCCACGAATGAGAGCCCAGGGATGTTCGAGGAGGACGTGAAGAACGCTGGAGCGTCGCTGGCGGGTGCCGGTATGAAGTTTCGGTTTTGCTTCCTCGGGTAGGTGTGTGCGAAGCATGGTGATGGAGAGTCCAAGGGGAATCGAAATCAGGAAGGGGATTCTCCACGCCCAGTCGAAAATCTGATGGGTAGTGAATATCGAGAAGAGAACTGTTCCCGTGGCTGAGCCCAGCAAGATGCCTCCGGAGGCCGTCGATCCAGCCAGAGTGCCGATCAGACCACGGTGTTTCGATGGCGCATTCTCGACCAGATAGGTGATCGAGGTGATGAATTCGCCTCCCGTCGAGAGTCCCTGGATAAGGCGCAGGATTACCAGCAGCAGCGGTGCTGCGATCCCGATGGCAGCATAGGAGGGGAGGAATCCCACCAGCGCTGTCGTGATGGCCATCACAGTCGCTGAGGCGAGCAGGGCGAAACGCCTTCCGTAATGATCGGCAAGGTGTCCGAAGAAGGCACCTCCGCCCAACCTCATGATATACCCGGCGGCAAAGACACCAAAGACCGAGATGATGGCGACGATACGATTTTCTTGAGGAAAAAAGACTTTGCCCAGAGTTGGTGCCATCACTCCATAGAGGGCGAAGTCATACCACTCCATCATATTGCCGGCCATTCCGGCAATGACGGCGATCGGTTTCAGGGGGGCTGCTTGAGGTCGAGTCATACGTAATTTTCTCGCAGGAGCAGTAATGGTCTAGAAAAAAGTCATGCAGACAGAACAAAAGTACCACATCGCTGCTGTCGGAGTTTAGTGGTTTCACGGGCTCGGACATTTTAGAGTAATTTTAACAGAATACATTCATGAACAACCGACGATGAGCTACCTGTTACCCTCCCTCTGTATTCTGATCCTGATTGGGATCTCCGTTCTCTTTTCGAGAGATCGTCGGAAGATTGATTGGAAGCTAATCTCCGTCGGCTTGCTGCTGAATGTGGTGATAGCACTGCTTGTCCTCAAGTTCCCTCCAACGAGAGCCTTTTTCTCCTACATGGGGCATCTGGTGAACAAGTTACTCGATTTTTCACTCGATGGGGCGACGTTTCTCTTCGGTCCGGAATTTGTCACGGGGCGCTATATCTTTTCCGTCCGCATTTTTGCCGCCATCACCTTTGTGTCCGCGCTGACCAGTGTCGCCTACTACCTCGGCTTCATGGAGCGGTTGATCCGATTCCTGGCTAATATTCTGGTGCGCACGATGAAGTTGAGTGCTCCTGAGTCTCTTTCCTGCGCAGCCGCCGTATTTGTCGGCCAGGTGGAGTGCCAGTTGCTCATTAAGCCCTACTTGAGCAGGCTTTCCTCCTCAGAACTGTTCACGTCAATCACTGCCTCGATGGCAACGATCTCGGGTTCGGCACTCATCAGTTATGCGGCCTTGGGCATGAATACAGAATGGCTCATCGCTGCATCGATCATGAGCATTCCAGCCGGCATCTTGATCGCCAAGATCCTGGTCCCAGAGACCGACGCCAGTGTCATGGAGGGAAAGGTTGACCTTCATGTCAAAAAGGAGGCATCGGGTTTTTTTGATGCCGTGGCTGTTGGTGCGATGGCTGGAGCCCAAATCGCCATCAATGTCCTCGTGATGGTCCTTGTCGCAATCGCGATGATGGCGTTGTTGAACGGGATTGTATCCCTGCCTCTGCACCGCATGGGATTTGATCTCCAGGTTCAGGACATGTTGGGTTATCTACTTACCCCGCTGGCCTATCTGATGGGAGTTCCGTGGCATGAGGCATTTCATGTCGGTCGCCTGATGGCAACGGAGATCCTTCTCAATGAATATGTCTCTTACGGTGAACTGGCCGGGGTGATCCAGGGACATGGTGCCTATGTCCTTTCAGCAAAGACGCAGTTAATTGCCACCGTGGCCCTCTGCGGATTCGCTAATCTGGGATCGGTAGCCATCACGATCGGCGGATTGTCCGCCATGTCGCCGGAAAGGAGGCGTGAGATCACCTCCATTTCGTTTCCTGCAATGATCGGAGCGAATATCGCCACATGGATCACTGCGGCAATCTGCGGGATGATTTATTGATCTAGCAGGTGGTCCGCAGGACTCTAGGCCACCATGCATCTGGGCTTTAGTTGAGTCGTCGGGCCAGTAGCCGATCGGTCAGGTATGTTTCCAGATCTGAGATGCAGATTGGTTTCCCGATGTACCCCAGAAAACCATCGGGGCGGATGAGGAAGATACTTTCTCCCGAGGCACCGTAAATCTTATGAAACTCTCCCTTCGAGTCATGAAGGGACTCTCTGGCGGGGAATAGCGAGATTAGCTTGGGATCGAGCAGTGTCGGGTAGTCCCTGAGCAGTTGGTCACGAAGGGCCGTCAGCTTCTGGAGATCGTTTTCACGCTGGGATCCCCCCGGTGTCATCAGGACCAGGCAGCGGAGATCATTCTGGAGGAGGGCATGAAGCGATGTCTTCGATCCATCAGGATGAATGAGATCGGATGCCTCGGGAGCCCAATCACCTGAATGTGGATGCGTTCGTCCGCTCCCTCGAAATAAGAGATGCAGCATACTGCTCAGACGTTTTGTAACGGATACTGACTCTAGGATTATCTTACTGTGACGGTAATTATGACTCGTCGCAGTACGAATTCGATGCAGCCATTTTTGGAAAGGCCCAAGAGAGCCGAGGATGGGCAAGAGAATATCGCGCGTCGCCACGGAGCGAGGATGGACGAGGGTGATGACTTTCTGGGATCTTTCCGTCCCTTTGATGATGTCACGAATAATCGGCAGACGCTCTGCCTGATAGCTTTCAAGTAGGTCATGATGGGTGCCCCCCTTGATCACGGAGGTTAGTTTCCAAGCAAGGTTCACGGCATCCTGAATCCCGGCATTCATTCCATGACCTCCCTCCGGGCTATGGATGTGGACGGCATCTCCGGCCAGGAAAACAAGCCCTGACTTCATGGATGCCGCAATCCGAGTGGAGATCTTGTAAAGGGACTTCCACCTGCAGTCATGCATGACGCCTTTGAATTCGGGAAATGTACTGAATTCCTCTCTGATATCATCCAAGGAAACATTTTCCGCGCTGAGGTGATTGTGATGATTGGCGCCGACCGCAAATCTCCAATATCCGTCCTTTAACCGTAGCAAGAAGCCCATATGCCCGGGGCGTAACAGCGTGTGAACTTCATGGTTTGCCCAAGGGGATGGCGAAGGAAACTCAATCATGACATCCCCCGTGAGGACTTTTCCCTCGATTGCGGAACCGATAAAGCCGATATCCAGAGCATGCCGAACCACGCTATGGGCTCCGTCGCATCCGACCAGATAGTCAAAGGAGGCCTCCTCAAGACGACCATCTTCATGAAGCATAGTCACATAAACGTGATCCTCATGGGTGGTGATCGTTTCGAGTGACACGGGACGTTCAATCTCGATCCCGAGTTCGGTCAGGCGTGCAATCAGGATCCGCTCCGATTTCCCCTGCTCCAAGATCAAGGAGTAAGGGTACGGGCGGTAATTCCCACCTGCCATGTTGACCTTGAGGATCTTTTTCCCACTGGAATACAAATTAGTCGCAGTCAGCGGGTTACCCTCCTGAAGGAAAGATTCCACCACACCGTTTCTTGCGAAGACTTCCAGCGATCGCTGGTGCAAAACGATCGCCCTTGATTCAACATCAGGACGCTGCGGAGCCTTGTCGATGATTCGAAACCTGATCCCGGCCCTTGCCAACTCAAGCGCAAGGGTCAGTCCTGTCGGGCCTGCGCCAACGATCAGTATTGGAAGACGATCTTCAGACATGTCGGTGTTCAAATGATAGATTATGGCGAATATTTACTCCCCACATTCTAAAGAGAAAGCTTAAGAATTGATTTCTCAGTTGAGATATTTGAAAAACTATTCACTGCTACACGTCGTCAAATAAGAGTTTATTTACGTGAAGTTAAAAATGCGTTTTTTGATTCAGGCAAAGGAGAGTTGATCCGATCAAGGCATCGTGTTTAATGATGGGAATGTTGCCATTGAGGCGTTTTACGCGACTGCTTTTCCAAACGCTTCAAGGAAGGATTCTTATTTGGTTTCTTGCGATTGTCGCAGCCCTTGTCATAGCCGCAACCGCCGGATTCCAGCGTCTCACGGCTTTTATTGGTAATACGGCTAAAGCGGAGATGAATAGCAGGATGGAGCAAATCCTCGCCTCGATGGATGGATCCAACATGCTCTACAACAGCTTGGTCTCCTCCTCCATGAGGGTCTTTTCCGGGTTGGTTTCGGAGCAAGGTCACCCCGCTGTGAAAAGGAAGTCTCCTGAAGGAATCCCACTTCTTTCTCTGGGTGATCATGTGATCAACGGAAACAAGGTCTTGGTCGACTACGTTTCCAACCTCATGGGTGGTACAGCCACCATCTTCGTGCGAGATGGGGAAAAGTTCATCCGTATCTGCACGAGCGTCAGGAACCAAGCTGGCAAACGCGCCAATGGAACCCTTCTTGAGGGGAATCCCGAGGTCACGGCATCACTTTTGCGTGGGGCATCCTACACCGGCCTTAATGATATTTTGGAGAAACCGTATTACACTGCTTACACGCCGCTAATCGATGCATCGGGAACAGTTGTTGGGGCACTTTATGCCGGTTGTCCCATTCAGACGTTGGAGCCCCTGAAGGAAGCAATCGAACCGCAGAGTGTCCTCGACAAGGGATTCTTTGCGCTTCTCGATTCCAGGGGCAGGGTCATCCTCAGAACTAGAGAGGATAGTCACCATATCTTTGATGAAGATGCGATCGCCAGATCCGTGGTTAAGGGAACCTTTCACGATCCTGATTGGATTGTCACATCGCGTCCCTACAACCGTTGGAAATATATTGCGGTCGGAGGACTGCATCTTCCAGACGTGAAGAGTCTGGCATGGGCTTTCGGCTTGGAAATGATAGCTGTCCTTTCGATTGTCCTAGCCATGGTCCTTGGCGTTTCCTTCTGGTTGGCCTCCAGGCTCAGTAAATCCATGGCACTGTTGCAGAGTTCCAATGAGAAACTTGATACAGCCCAGAGGCGACTTGCTGCTGAGCTTGATGACGCCTCCCGCTATGTAAAAAGTATCCTGCCCGACCCGATGAGGGAGCCGCTAGCCATTGACTGGTGTTTCGTGCCCTCCACGGAGCTCGGCGGTGATGCCTTCGGGTATCATTGGATTGACGCAGATCATCTGGCGGTTTACCTGCTTGATGTCTGTGGGCATGGGGTAGGGGCGGCTCTTCTCTCGGCGACTGCCATCAACACGATCCGCTCTGGTGTCCTTACCGCTGATCTTCGCAATCCGGGCGCCGTATTGAATGAACTTAACAGGGCCTTCCCGATGGAACGAAACAACGGGATGTATTTCACCATCTGGTACGGTGCTCTCCATGTCCCGAGCCGCACGATGAAGCATGCCAGTGGAGGGCACCCTCCGGCCTTACTGCTGAATCCTGATGGTGTCCTGGAGGAAATCCGTGAACCCGGAATGATTCTCGGTCTGATGCCTCGAACCTCCTATGCAACGGGCGTCACGAAAGTGTCACCAGGAAGCCGACTCTTTATTTTCTCTGATGGAGTCTATGAGGCCATCAAATCAGACAATTCCTTGGTCGATTTTGAGGAGTTCAAGGAATTCATGGCTATCAATGGGGGCTTTCCTGATGCCTTTGCGAGATTAAACAAATGGCTTCATTCCTTCCAAGGCCCCGGACCTCTTCCCGATGACTTCACCATGGTCAGAGTGCTCTTTCCGGGATGACATACAGTCCCCACGAAGGCAGTAAGAGTTCACTGCATCAAGCGTCGCCTCCATGTCATGGGTGGCGAGGCTAACGTGATCGATCGCCACGGACTAGGGCTATGGCTTGGGAACCCAGGAAGGGGTGATCTGGAGTGGTTGGGCGTCTGGATGGAGCGCAGAGACAAGAGCCACGGGCTTGACCGGAACACGCGAACCGTCCTTGTAGTTGATCGAACCAGTGACTCCCGGGAAAGCGCTGGTGGCATTGAGTAACGATACCAGAGGCTTCTTCTCGGTGTGTGCCTGATGGGTTGCCTTAGCCAGGAGGAGCACGGTATCGCGACCCAGTCCGGCAAAGGAATTGGCAGGCATTCTGGAAGCCTTTTCATAGGCGCTCGAGAATGCGGAAGTTGTCGCCAGAGATGCTGCTCCAGGAGTGTGTGCCGGGAAAGCGTGTGTGGTGTACCAGACATCCTGGGCCAGTGGTGACTTTGTCCAGGCGTGGGGTGCATCGTAGCCGTCGCCTCCGACGATCGGCCCCTTGAAGCCGGCGGCGCGGAGAGACTTGATGATCGGTTTTGCCTCTAGCGCAGTCTCGGAGGCCAGATAGACGGCGTCGGAGTTCAAGAGATAGGCGGGGATCTTCGGTTCGGTGCCTCCCTTGAATGGCATCGTGCCGGTGATTTGACCTCCCTGGTGGCGGAAGGCCTCGGAGAAGTAGCCGTGGAGGAGCTTGGTGTAGGTCTTGGAGTTATCGTAAAGGAGCGCAACTTTCTTGGCGCCCTTGGTTTTGAAAAGCCACTCAGCGGCCACCGCCGCCTGATCATTATCCCCGAAGCAGGCCAAGAAGACACGAGGTCCCGATTCCGTGGGAAGGCGGGGGGAGGTGGCACCCGAGGTCACGAAGACCTTGCCGGCAGAGCAGGCGGCGTGACCGGCGGCACGGGCGAGATCCGTGTCGCTCAGGCCGAAGAAAGCGTCGATGGCGGGGTCCTTTGTCACCGCACTGCGGATATTCTTTCCGGCCACGTAGGCTGAAGACGGGGTGGGAAGGATGGTCAGCACGACCTTCTCACCTCCAATACCGCCGGAGGCATTGATCTGGTTCACAGCAATCTTGGCACCTTCCAGCGAGGGAATTCCTAGGGGAGCGAGGTCACCGGTGGTGCTGTAGACGGCTCCGAGTCGGATTTCGGCATGCAATCCGGAGAGAGTGAATGCGGATGCGGCGAGTAACAGCGAGAGAAGGGAGGTTTTTTTCATAAGAATTCGATTTTTTTAAACCTGTGGCCCGTCGTGCGCAATGAGGAACAACATCAAGACGAAAGATCGAACACTTTCTCTTGTCTCCCTAAGGGACGATGCTTCGTCGCAAGCAGTTGAGGATTGAGCAAAGGTAATCGACCAGTAACATTCCGCTCACATTCTGACATGAATATTGGGCAATTCGTAGAAATTGGTGATTTTGAGAAGGCTTCGGTTGGCGTCATGACCACGATGGCTCATGATTACTACGCCGGTGGTGCCGCGGAAGAGATTACTCTGAGGGGAAATGTTTCGGCGTTTCAAAAGCTTCAACTTTTTCCCCGCATGCTGGTCGATGTTTCCCATGTGCATCCGGAGACAACGGTTTTCGGGCAGTCGCTATCCATGCCTCTGCTGATTGCGCCCACCGCTTTCCACCGAATGGCTCATCCGGATGGTGAAATGGCGACGGCCCGTGCGGCGAAGGTCTCGGGAATCGGGATGGTAGCTAGCTCCATCGCGACATGTTCCCTGGAAGAGATCGCCACCTGCGGACCGGAACCCAGATGGTTTCAGCTTTATGTCTACCGGGACAGGGCGCTGTCAGCCGAAATGGTCGCCCGTGCTGAAGCCAATGGCTACTCGGCCTTAGTGTTAACGGTCGATGCTCCGCGTTTTGGTCGTCGGTATGCCGATATGCGCAATCATTTTACGCTTCCGGAGGGAATGTGCTTGGCAAATTTTACACTGGAGGGAGTGGGCAGCATGAAAAAGGCGAGGAGTGGATCCTCTCTCAATGCCTACGTGGCGGACCAGTTCGATGCATCGCTGACGTGGAATGATGTGGAGTGGTTGAGGGGAATCACCAAGTTGCCCATTCTTGTAAAAGGCATTCTTCGCGCTGATGATGCAAAATTGGCCTTGGAGCATGGATTGAACGGCGTCGTGGTCTCCAATCATGGAGGTAGACAACTGGATGGCGTGCCGCCATCGATCGACGCCCTTCCAGCCATCGCTGATGTCCTCCAAGGAAAAATCGAGGTCTTGATGGATGGCGGCGTACGTCGAGGCACCGATATCCTCAAAGCCTTGTCATTGGGTGCCAAGGCAGTGCTGATTGGCAGACCCATTCTCTGGGGCTTAGCGTGTGGGGGAGAACAGGGGGTCTGCAAGGTCCTTTCCCTTCTCCGTGAGGAATATGAACTGGCGCTGATGCTGTCAGGGTGCCCCTCTTCAGCCCTGGTCGACCAAACTGTTGTACGGGGCTATCATCCGACTGTTTGAATTACTCATCTTCTTACGGTGCACTTACAGATTAAAGTAGTTCAATATTTTGGACTTTTTCTAAAAAAGTTGCCCCAATGAACCCACGCCCCGATCAATAAGGGATAGTTGGGTGTGTCTCCTTCCTGCACTCCTAAGAGAGTTCTTATGTGACCGGGGCTTTGGTTGCGGCGTATGGCGGTTTTACGGGGCAGTGTGAATTGTCATGATCCGATAAGTAACTCCTAGGATCCAAGAGCTGCGTTCCTTGAATCAAAGACCGGATAAGCATCGTTAAACATGGCAATTTCAAAGATTCTTTGAACTCCCGGTTTAAGGCAGCAAACCGCCATTTTCTTTCCTTGCTGATGGATTTTGTGGCCTATCAGGAAAAACTCACGGAAGCCGGCGCTGCTCACATAATCCAGATTCGAAAGATCAAAAAGCAGGGTGTTCCAAGAAGATTCGGGGATTCTTTCGGTCACTTTTTCACTTAGGAGGTTGTGGTGAATGGCGTCCAATCTGCCAGATATGACCATAATGAGAGTGTCCTGACAGTGCTCGAAGTTGAATTCCATAGGTTTTAACAGATGTTACCCACGCTTTGCCAAGTCAAGCTGATTACCCATGATGCCCTTTGTAAAAAGGTTCATGCTTCAAAGTAATTTTAAAGCGCTTGGATCGCCATGGAGGGAATACACAATGTTGTTTTAAGGGCATCAACATTTCGGTAATATTAGCAATTGCAACGCTTCATAATGATTCCTACAGCCTGTCACTTTCTTCTGACCGCGGTGCCCGGCATAGTCGATCCTCATCTGACTACTGAATGGGATTCTCCTGGCACGATCATCTTTCGTTTGTTCATCGTTCTTGCCCTTGTCCTGCTGAATGGATTTTTCGTCGCTTCGGAGTTTGCCATTGTAAAAATCCGCGCCAGCAAACTGGATGCACTGATCGAGCAGGGGGATCCAAGGGCTAAAATTGCCCGGAAGATCACCGATCATCTGGAGGCCTATCTCTCTGCGACCCAATTGGGCGTCACGCTGTCGAGCCTTGCCTTGGGATGGGTGGGGGAGCCCTTTGTGGCGCGCATCGTTCAGCCGTTTTTCTTGCTGCTCGGAATGACTTCTCCTGCGCTCGTCACCACGGCCTCCTTTGCCATCGCTTTTTCGCTCATCACGATCCTTCACATTGTCCTCGGGGAACTCGCCCCAAAGTCACTCGCCATTCGCAAGCCCGCGGAGACCGTTCTCTGGATCAGTGGGCCGCTCAGTCTCTTTCACAAGGTGTTCCGTCCCGTCAGCGCGATGCTGGAGTTTCTTGCGAACCTCCTCCTCCGTTATGTGATGCATGTCCAGCCGGCATCGGAATCCGAACGGGCCCTCACAAGCGAAGAACTACGCATCTGTCTTTCCGAAAGCCTTATGGCCGCGGAGGTCACCGAGCTTGCGAAACGCCTTGCCATCCACGCTTTGGATCTTCGGGACAGGGTTGTCCATGACATCATGATGCCACGCAGCGAGGTGGTCTTCCTTGATCTCAATGCCGACTTCGGATCCCAAGTCGATATTGTGATCGAATCGCGTCGCACGCGCTTTCCTGTTTGTGTGGGTACTCTGGACGAGGCCGTGGGGATTGTGCACGCTAAGGATCTACTCAAAGCCGTACGATCTGGGAATGGAGACCTGAGTGCCATTCTAAGGAAGATCCACCATGTGTCGGTTAGGATGCCGATTGAGAAACTTCTGGATTTTTTTCTCTCCAATCATGCCCACCTTGCCCTCGCGGTGGATGAATACGGGGATGCCGTCGGCGTCGTGACCCTGGACAACGTCCTCAATGAGTTGGTCGGCAAGATCAACGATGAGTTCGATGTGAAGCGACATGGGATTGTCAGGATCAGTGACAGTGAGTTTGAGACCGAGGGTAGCCTAGCCCTTCATTTGCTGACCGAAGACACCGGCATCAAGTTTCCCAAGACAGAAGTCAGCACGATCGGCGGCTATGTCACCGAGTTGCTTGGACGTCTTCCCGCACGGGGCGAAAGTGTGATCATCGGGGAATATCTCGCCACTGTTGCCGAGACCGATGGTCGCAAGGTCCTCATTGTGAATTTCAAGAAGTTGTGATGCGGATCTCGGGGATTTGCTACGGGGTAGTCCGTTTTCTGACAATCAGTCTCCTTGTCTCATCCGGCTTGCTATGGGGACAGGATACAGGTGACCTCGTGAATGTGGTCTCGATGAAGAGGCCGCCGCTTGAAGAAATTCGTTACGCCACCTCCTGCAATTTCACCGGCGAAAGACTCTATCCTTTTCCTGCAGCCTATGTGCGGAAGGAGTTGATCCCATGTCTCGAGGCAGTTCAACGCGATCTGGCTACGAAGGGATTTGCACTCAAAATCTACGACGGCTATCGACCCCTGCCCGTGCAGCAGAAAATGTGGGACCTGATCCGCGACGAACGCTTTGTCTCAAATCCAGCGGTGAATCGGGGTCGTCACACAAGGGGAACCACCGTGGATGTCTCACTCATCGACAGACATGGGAAACCCGTTCCGATGCCGAGTGACTTCGACGAGTTCTCACCCCGTGCAGCCGTGAACTATACGGGTGGGAGTGCGGAAGAGCGACATAACCGCGACCTGTTGCAGCAGGTAATGACTCGGCACGGCTTCCTCTCCTACCCAGATGAGTGGTGGCACTTCGACTTCAAGGGATGGGAAAACTATCCACCGATGACTGTTGGCTTCCAAAGTTTGGCCCGATGACGCAAAAAAGTGCCTCCAAGTGTTCTGTTGATGGAATTCTCTGCATTTTTTGCATCCCTCATAGCTCCCTGATTAAAATCTCATGGATAAGGTAAACATTGGGGAGTTATCCCTTCTATTTCTTCTGCTCCTGTTACTCTCCCCGCTGATCGGGAGATATATGGCGTCGATTTTCAAGGGCGATCCCGTGGTGATCAGCCCAGTGATCAAACCTGTTGAGATTTTCTTTTACAGGCTCTGCGGCGTCGATCCTCACGCTGAGATGACTTGGATTTCTTATGTGAGCGCCCTTCTTTTATTCAATTTTGCCGGGGGCCTGATTCCGCAGGGAG
>DAISZK010000065.1:0-11454 GCA_036824855.1 Chthoniobacterales bacterium
GCCCTCGGCCTTCCTGCAGACGGAATTGCGGGGCCCAAGACCAACGAGGCACTCCGAGAGGCGGAGAAGAAGCCCGGTGAATTACTCATCAAGCTTCGCGTGGCTCGGGAACAGTATGAACGGCGGACGCGTGATGAGTCCTCGAAATTCTGGACGGGTCTTACCAGTCGCTGGGATCGCCAACATGCAGACAGTCTCTCGATGCTTGCATAGGTGAGGGCGTCCCCTTTTTACTATCACGCTTAACCCCCAACCCCTCGACCAACATGACCAAGTTTCTCTCCATGTTCCGTTCCTCCGACGGCAAGAACTACCTCGGCACCTTCGCCTTGGTGACAACGCTCTTTTTCCTCTGGGCCTTCTGTAACTCCATGATCGACACCATGGACAAGCACTTCCAGGACCTGCTTCACCTGACGCGCTCTCAGTCCGCTTGGGTTCAGTTCGCCCACTATCTCGGTTACTTCCTCATCGCCCTTCCTGCGGGTTGGTTCGCGCAGAAGCTAGGCTATCGCAAGGGTATCATTGCGGGGCTTCTACTAGTCTCCCTGGGTGGTTTCTGGTTCATCCCGGCGACCCATATCGCGCAGTTCTGGGCCTTCCTTCTGGGCGTCTGCATCGTTGCGATGGGACTTACATTCCTGGAGACCATCGCTAATCCTTACACCACTGTTCTTGGCGATAAAAAATACGCGGCTTCTCGTATCAACCTTGCCCAGTCCTTTAATGCGATTGGATGGCCTCTCGGGCCGATTGTCGGTGGGATGTTCTTCTACTCGGCAAGTGGCAATGCAGAGGCTGCCAACCAGACCCTCTACATTCCTTATCTAGGCATCGCGATTTTTGTTCTGATTCTTGCCGTTTTTTTCATTGTTGCACCTCTTCCTGAACTCAATACGGAAGATGCCTACGGGTCAGATCATCATTCCGACGAAGAGGTCGCCCCCACGAAGTCGATTTGGAGACTTCTTCACTTCCCCGGAGCTGTTGCGGCCCAATTCTTCTATGTTGCGGCACAAGCCGGCATTTTCAGCTTTTTCATGAACTACATCTGTTCTGACACACCTCCGGTGCCTGAATGGCTGAGGAACTCATTTTTGATCGGCGGCTCTATCGGATCCAGCACGCAGTCTGACGGTCTGGCATTCTTCACTGAAAAGGGTGCTGCTGCACTAAGTGCCGTAGCCTTTCTCTTTTTCGTGGCCGGTCGATTCACGGGTGCTTGGTTAATGAGTTTCATCCGCCCCTATATTCTTTTGGGTACTTATTCTGTTATCAGCGCCCTGCTCTGTGGTGTCGTTCTGCTCAAGCTGGGTTGGATCTCGGTCGCGGCCCTCTTCCTGATCTACTTCTTCCTATCGGTGGGTTTCCCCACGATCTTTGCCCTCGGTATCTGGGGTCTCGGCAAGCGTGCCAAGATCGCCTCAGCCTACATTGTCATGGCGATCATGGGTGGAGCCATCATGCCGAAACTCATGGGATGGCTGAGTGATAAGTATGGAACGATTTCCGGATGGTACGGACGTGTGGATCAATCGGCACAAAACAACAATCTCATGACACCCGGATTCGCGATGCCCCTGATCTGCTTCCTTCTGATCGCTCTCTACGCCTTTAACTGGTCACGCCTCAGCGGTAGCACCGGCGATGATGTCGCCGTCAAGCAAGGCGGCCACTAACAGGTGATCGGGAACAGCTGATCGTGAATAGGGGATAGGTCATCGGGATTGCCCGGTTACCACACCCTTCAGATCTGTTAGATATCGAGAGCGAGGAAGTCGCGGACGAAGGTATTGCCAGATCCTGATCGGATCTCGTCCGGAGTGCCGATCTGTTGGATCATTCCCTTGTCAAAGATCACAACCCGATCAGCTACTTCAAAGGCCTCCTCCTGATCGTGCGTCACAAAGAGGCTGGTGAGGTGGGTTCGTTCATGAAATTCGCCAAGCCAAGTGCGGAGTTCCCGACGGACCTTGGCATCGAGTGCTCCGAAAGGCTCATCCAGTAAGAGAACCTTAGGTTCCACGGCCAGAGCCCGCGCGAAGGCGATGCGTTGTCGCTGTCCTCCCGAGAGCTGCACCGGGAAGCGGTTCTCCAGACCCGTCAACTGGATCGTCTCCAGCAGAGAGAGAACCCGCTCGCGAATTTGCTCCCTGGAGAGGCGTTTGGCCCGAGGGGCGACGCGCAGACCGAAGGCTATGTTTTCAAAAATGGTCATGTGGTTGAAGAGGGCATAGCTCTGAAAGACGAAGCCGGCCTTGCGTTCGTTGGCACTCTTCATAGTCACGTTCTCCCCCTCAAAAAAGATCTCTCCCTTGTTGGCAAACTCGAGTCCGGCGATGAGTCGGAGCAGGGTCGTTTTCCCCGAACCGCTGGGTCCTAGGAAAGCAACCATTTCGCCCGTCTCGATCTTCAGACTGACATCATTGACTGCTGGGAAGGCGCCGAAGCTCTTGGTGAGTGAGGTAATTTCGATGCTCATGAGAAAAAGCTGGAGGCTGAAAGTTAAATGCTGATGGCTAAAAGTGGGAACAGTGTAAAAAATGGAATCAAACAGGTGACCAAGTCACTTAGGGAAGCGTTTCAATGGTCGTTTCGAGCGTTGAGCGTTGCCCGGCCTCGAACTGCCGTTTGTTCTCCCATTCCGCCAGGGTCTTGAGGCTGAGAGTGACAATGGCCAGCAGGGAGAGTGCCGAAGCGACGGCGAAGGCCGAGGCGAAGAGGTAGTCGGTGTAGAGTCGCTCAATCTCGAGGGGCATCGTGTTGGTCATGCCGCTGATCTTCGCGGAGACAACGCTGACCGCGCCGAATTCACCCATGGCGCGGGCATTGCAGAGGATCAATCCGTAGAAGAATCCCCACTTGATTTTCGGAAGTGTGATGCGGCGCAGGATATCGAATCCTCCGGCACCGAGAGTCAGTGCTGCCTCCTCCTCCTCACACCCCTGCGCCTGCATGAGCGGGATCAGGCTGCGAGCAACGAAGGGGAATGTCACGAAGGTGGTCGCCAGCACCATGCCGGGAAGAGCGAAGATGATCCGGATGTCATGGGCCTGAAGCCATGGACCGATGTATCCGCGTCGTCCATAGAGGAGTACGTAAATCAATCCGCCGATGACCGGGGAAACCCATAGAGGGAGATCGATGAGGGCAAGCAGGAGCTGCCTTCCCCAAAACTGGAAGCGCGTGATGGCCCACGCCGCTGCGATCCCGAAGAGAGCGTTGGCCGGAACAGCGATGAGAGCCACAAGCAGAGTGATCTGGATCGAGTGGAGAATGTCACGGTCGGTGAAGGATTTCAGGAAGGTTCCGATTCCTTTGGCGAGCGCCCCCTGGAAAACCACGATCAGGGGAAGTGCCAGGAAGAGGATGAAGAAGGCAAGGACACTGCCGATCAGCAGGCGGCGGATCCAGAGCGGCTCGGAGGTGGCCCGGATCAGTCGATCGGCACGGTTGTCACTCCCCGGGGGATTTCGAAAATCAATGAAGCTAGCCATCGTATTGCGGTGTTGGGGTAGGCTTACGAGTGTTTCCGAAAGCGGTTGCCCCAGGACTGAAGTTTGTTCCCTATCAGGACGATGACGAGCGAGGCGACAAGCATGGTAAAGCCGATTGCGGCTGCCCCCGTGTAGTCGTACTGCTCGAGCTTGGAGACAATCATCAGGGGAGTGATCTCCGTCTTGAACGGGATATTCCCCGAGATGAAGACGATGGAGCCGTATTCCCCAACGGCTCGGCCATAGGCCATGATCACTCCCGTAAGAAGGGCCGGAAAGAGGGGAGGGAGAACCACGTGACGAATGGTCTGCCAGCGACTGGCTCCCAGGCATGCAGCGGCTTCCTCGACGTCGGCTGAGAGTTCGGTGATGACGGGTTGGACAGCTCTGACGACGAAGGGAAAGCCAATAAAGGTCATGGCAATCAGAACGCCGAGCGGCGTGAAGGCAACATCGATGCCAAGGGGAGCGAGGTATTTACCAATCCACTCATTCGGTGAATAAAGGGCCGTCAGGGCGATGCCTGCAACTGCCGTCGGGAGGGCAAAGGGGAGATCGGTCGCCGCTTCCAGAAGCTTGCGGCCGGGAAATTCATAACGGGCAAAGATCCATGCTGAGAGAAAGCCGAAGAAGCCGTTGATCAGAGCCGCAACCAATGAAAGCCCGAAGCTGATGCGGTAGGTGGCAACGACCTGCGGGTCGGTCACCGTCTCCCAGAAATGGTGCCAGCCTCCCGAGAAAGTCTTCCCGATCAAGGCGGCAAGAGGGACGAGCACGATCAGGGAGAGCCATGTCACGGTCCATCCGAGGCTCAGGTGGAAGCCAGGCAGGATATGTCGCTTTCGGCTCATGCGTCCCGTGGGATCCCTAGATATCCCTGCCCTCGGAGCTGATACTCCGGAAGAGTGAGAGGATCTGCTTCATGGCGACCAGATGAGCCTCGACCTGTTTCCCCAGTGGAGCGTGGTGCGGTGTCTCAAAGACGATGGAGAAAGGTTGCGGATGCTGATCCTGGGGTGCTCCGAGGATCCCCTGATAGCCGCCGAAGATCATCGAATCGCTCGCCGGGTGCGTGTCGATTTCCTGACGGGCATCGCGAGGCAGCACTGCCGAAGCGGCATGCAGTGCTGGTTCGAGCAGATGTCGGGTGAGCGTGCTTCCGTTCACGTAGCCATAGATTCCTTCGCTGGTATCGTCGGTGTGAAGCGCGATGATGCCGTCGAACTGTCGCGCCCGCAGATCCTGTTCCAAAAGGCGTACTTCGGGTTCCTCGGTATCACTCCAGAAACAACGGTTCAGATCCTTGCCTGACTCTCCCTCGCGCCGTCCCATCTCGAATCCCCAGGGGTTGCAGACCGGGTAGACAAAGAGTTCGTAGAACTCGGCGATGTGGGGATTTTCTTTTAGTTCCTGGAGCAGTTGGATGGCGGCGATGACGCCCGACTGCTCATCGCCATGGATTCCGGCAAAGATCCCTACTCTGTAGAAAGTCGAGGAGGAGGGATCGCTCCAGCGGTAGCGCATGAGATGACGTCCCCCGGGAGATTCCCTGACATGGCATGGCTCCAGAAACCTATTGCGGGCCGCCAGTTGATCACCATACCGCAGGATGGACTCCGTACGCCTACCCAACAGCGATGACCCCGACGCAGTTGTCGTGTGGGGCGTCGCGTTTGAAAGCTGAGCGTTCATCCGTGGGGTGGGCAGGCCTAGTCGTTCAGTTGCGGTTCAATCCCTTGATGATCTGATCGAAGATGCCGCCATCGGAGAAGTTCTCCTTCTGAGCCTTCTTCCAACCTCCAAAATCGGCAATGGAGGTCAGTTCCAGATCCTTGAATTGCGAGGCATACTTGGCTTGCGCTGTGGGATCGATGGGGCGGTAGAAATTCTTTCCGATGATCTCCTGTCCCTCGGGACTATAGAGGTACTCGAGGTACGCTGTCGCCTCCTTGCGGGTGTTATGACGCTCGACATTCCCATCGACAACCGTGACGGGTGGCTCGGCGAGGATGCTAATGGATGGAACCACGATCTCGTAGTCATTGGGATGGAGTTTTTTGATCATGAGAGCCTCGTTCTCCCATGAGATGGCAACATCTCCCAGCTTACGCTCGGTGAAGTTGATGGTGGCTGCTCGGGCTCCAGCGGGCAGGCCGTTCTTTTGGGCGCTCTTGTAGATTTGTCCCAGGAAGTCGCGGATCTTCTGCTCATCCGCACCAAATTGTTTCTTCGCATAGGACCATGCTGCAAGGTAGTTCCAGCGGGCTCCGCCGCTAGATTTTGGATTGGGCGTGATGACGGAGACATCCTCGCGTGTCAGGTCATTCCAGTCCTTGATGTTCTTTGGATTCCCTTTGCGAACCAGAAAGACAATCGTCGAGGTGTAGGGGGAGCTGTTGTGTGGGAGTCGGGATTGCCAATCTTTTGGAATCAAGGGCTTCTGGTGATCGATGCTTCCTTTCTCGTAGATGGCGTCGATGTCATAGCCGAGCCCCAGTGTGGCCACGTCAGCTTCACTTCCATCCTGAATCAGGCGGGACTGGGAACCCGAGCCTCCGTTGGAGGTGGAAATCGTTACCACCTCCCCGGTCTGATCTTTCCAATGCTTCGCAAAAGCATCGTTGTATTCCGCGTACAGCTCACGGGTCGGATCGTAGCTGACATTTAGAAGAGTCACTTCCTGCTTCGGCTTGGAGCATCCCGAGAAGAATCCGATGATGAAGAGTGAGGTTAGAAGTATGAAAAGCGAGTGCCTGAGGTTCATGAATGTCAGAGAGTTCAATAACGACCATAAAGGTCATGAATAAAGAAACAATAAAATACGATCTGAATCGTTAGATGAAGAAGGGGAGAATCAAACCCTTCCCGGAAGAGCCAACTAAATCCCGTCTCCGTCGAGTCCCTGAATCCGTTGGAGTTCCTCGCGTCCGACGGGGGTCGATTTCATGACATCCGCAAGGGTTGTTCTGTCCATGAGTCCGGCAACGAGATTCCTCGCAGTCAACATAACGCGCCTGAAGCGGCAGGTGGATTCCTGGCTGCAACGCTGGTAGTCGGTGACCGAAACACAGGCGATGGGTGCGAGATAGCCGTCGAAGTGACGAACGACCTCTCCCATGGTGATCTTCTCCGGGGCTTTGGCGAGTTGGTAGCCGCCTCGCTTCCCTGCGGTGCTGACGACCCATCCCTTCTCCTTGAGATCGAGCATGATGTGCTCGAGGAAACGCTTCGGCACGTCATTGCGACGCGCGAGTTCAAGAATAGGGATTGGAGGACTCCCCCGGTGTTCCACCAGAGTGAAGAGCGCCCTTAAGGCATAATCGGTCCGCATCGAGAGCTGCATGACTTTTTAATATACGCGACTTCGCAAGTCGGAAAAGCTGTAACCTGTCAAAAGAGTCAGAAAGTTACCGGTTTACAAGGCAAACCAAAGCGCGCCCACCCCCCTCCGTGTGGCGCTTGCACGTTCTAACTTTTTAACGCTTCAGCCTCTCCTCTCAGATCATGAAGTCGATTTCGTCCTCACTAACCTGAACGGTAAAGGTCTGCTTCCTAGGTCCGCTTTTCTTGTCGAGGCGGCTTTGGATCTGCTCTCCACGAACCAGCAGGGTATCGGGAGCGACGCTCTTCATCAGGAAGACATTCGCCCCAATGGTACTCCGTGCCCCGATGGTCGTGTCTCCCCCGAGGATGATGCCGTTGGGATAGATCGTGACATCGTCCTCGACATGGGGATGTCGCTTGAGGCCCTTGACGATGGCCCCCTCCTCATCCTTCTGGAAGCTTCGGGCACCCAGTGTCACTCCATGGTAGAGTTTCACTCGGTTTCCGATCACACAGGTCTCCCCGATGACGACTCCGGTACCATGGTCGATGAAGAAGTGGGAGCCAATCGCGGCACCGGGATGGATGTCGATTCCGGTGCGGCTGTGAGCCCACTCGGTCATCATCCGGGGAAGGAGCGGAACGTGTTCCTTGTAGAGCAGATGGGCGACGCGCTGGATGGCGACTGCTTCGAGTCCAGGGTAAGCTAGAACGATCTCCTCGAGACTCCGCGCCGCCGGATCACCCGCGTAGGCGGCCTCTACGTCAGTTTTCAGTAGGGCACGTACTGAGGGGATCCCCGCAAAGAACCGTTCGGTAATCGCCGTGGCATCACTGCGAAGATGTTCCTCGCTATTTGTTTCCTCACGGATTTTCAGGCTCACAGCGATGGCCATCTCGAGTTGGATGGCTATTTGATCGATGATTTCCAGAGCCGCTTCAGGAAGTTCCTGAGACGAGACAGCCTCGTCGGAGAAGAAACCCGGGAAGAGAAGGTGGAGAAGGTTCTCGCAGAGCGCTGCGACAGCATTCTTGGAGGGCAGATTCGAGCGGTCGACATGGTTGATTCCTCCGCTCTCCCGATAGGAATCGAGAATCGGTTGGAGCAGGTGCGTCCGTGGGTTCATCCGACAGAAATTAGTGCTTTCAGGTAGCTCATGCCAGAAAAAGCCAGATCAGACACCGGTGGGAACTTTTGAGGAGGTAATCACGGGGTATTTCTCCAATAGCGCGGGCACTGTTTGACACCACCTCCAGCGGTGGGTATGAGGGAGCGGGCTTCCTGCCTCTCCCGGGATCCCATAACAAATCATCCATCATTCACCATGACTCCCGGCTACGACAAAAAACTCTATCTACTTGCCTTTGATCACCGTGGATCCTTTGAACATGGACTCTTCGGGGCGACTCCTCCCGTTTCCCCCGAAATCAGGAGCAAAATCATCGAACTGAAAAATATTATTTTCGATGCCAATCAAACTGCCATCGCCGGCGGTGCCTCGAGGGAGATTTCAGGGATCCTGGTTGATGAAGAGTTCGGCACCGAAGTGGCCCGCAGGGCAATCGCCGATGGAGTTCCCCTGGCGATGCCTGTGGAAAAATCCGGACAGGAAGAGTTTGAATTCCAATACGGGGATGATTTCGGAAGCCATGTCGAGGCCTTCAATCCCACCTTTGCAAAGGTTCTCGTACGGTATAACCCCGAGGGTGACGCCGCTTTGAATGATCGTCAGACGGAGCGTCTGGCGACATTGAGCCGCTGGTTGAAAGCCAACGGCCGCAGGCTTCTCTTCGAGCTTCTGGTGCCGGCCACGACCCAGCAGTTGGACCGATTCGAGGGTCATCAGCGGGAGTTTGATGGGGAGCTTCGTCCTCAACTTGTTGTTGAAATCATTCGGCGCATGCAGGCTGCGGGGGTCGAGGCGGATATCTGGAAAATCGAGGGATTGGATTCCTCGGAGGCCTGTGATGCCGTTGCCAAGCAGTCAAGGGCTGGTGGTCGTGACGACGTGAAATGCATCATTCTCGGACGTGGAGCCGATCTTGATCAGGTGCTGACCTGGATCAAACTTGCCGCTCCGGTCGAGGGATTTGATGGATTTGCCGTCGGACGTACGCTCTGGCAGGAAGCGCTCAAGGGATTCGTTGCGGGCGCATCGTCACGTGAGGCAACCGTCAAGACGATCGCCGATCGCTACCTCTCCTGCATCCGTGCCTACGAGACTGCTGCTGGAAAATAACTCCCCGTCAACCGATAGGAATCAAACTCAACTCACTACCATGATAACTCCCAACGATATCCGCATGATGATCGCCGACGTGGACGGCACCCTGGTTACTCAGGAAAAAGTCCTTACCGAACGCGCCATCGCAGCGGTTCACAAACTCCATGATGCGGGCATTCTCTTTGCTGTCACAAGCGGTCGTCCTCCCCGCGGTATGTCGATGCTCGTTGACCCGCTGAAGTTAACGACTCCAATCTCCGGATTCAACGGAGGTATCGTCGTTGACCAAGAGATGAATGTCATCGACCAGAAAGTCATCCAGCAGGATCTCGTGAAGCCGATGTTCAAGCTTCTCAAGTCAATGTCTCTTGATGTCTGGGTCTATCAGGGTGCCAGTTGGTTTGTGGGGAACCGCAAGGCGCCTCATGTGGATCGGGAAGCATGGACTGTGAAATTCGAGCCCACGGTGGTTGATGATATCGGATCAATCACTGAGAATATCGCGAAAATCGTCGGTGTGAGTGATGATCTGAATGCCGTCCAGCAGGCCACGGAGGCTGCTCATAAGGAGTTCGGAACCCACGTTTCAGCAGAGCCTTCCCAGCCCTACTACCTCGACATCACGCATCCCGAAGCCAACAAGGGCTCGACCGTCGAGTACCTTGCCGCAAAGTACAACATTCCCGCTTCCGCAATAGCCACAATCGGGGACATGCCGACCGATGTCCTGATGTTCGAGCGTTCCGGTGTCGGGATTGCCATGGGCAATGCCAAGCCCGACGTGCAGAAGGCCGCCCGCGACGTGACTCTCTCCAACGAGCAGGAGGGTTTTGCTGTCGCCGTGGAGCGCTTTATTCTCGGCTTGGGCTAAGAAGCTTGCCCGTTGGTTTGGCTTCGGGTGATTGCTTTACCGGTTCCACGGTGCCCGCGCCAGTAGAAGTCCCATCCCGCACCAGTCGGTGACTCCGGCAAAGACCAAGCCTGCACCGATGAATGCGGACAGCCCAAAGAAGGCAGGGTGGATCAGAAAGCCCAGGATGACCCCCGTCAGCACGAGGATTC
Organism: Chthoniobacterales bacterium; assembly: GCA_036824855.1. Classification (GTDB taxonomy): domain Bacteria; phylum Verrucomicrobiota; class Verrucomicrobiia; order Chthoniobacterales; family UBA6821; genus UBA6821. The sequence goes on from DAISZK010000065.1 coordinate 10,109, forward strand.
CTGCGCCGATGCGTACCTGGCGCTCGATGCTTATGCTTTTTCGGCCAGTTCCCTCCAAGGGAAGACCCTCCGAGGCCCAGGCCTCAGTCCCGCCTGTGACTACATGGACATCGCGATGTCCTGCTTTGAGAAGATGATGGGCGGCAATGGCCGCGCGGCCCCCTTTTTCGCAGAGAACGCAGATGGTGACATCCTTCGGAAGTTTTCCAGAATCGATCGTAGCCGGAATTGTATCAAGCGGGATGTTCCGTGCGCCGACTGCCCTCCGCGCCGAGAACTCCGAGGGGGTGCGGACATCCAGGAGAACCGTTGCGGTGTTCTTCTCAGCGATCTCGCAAGCCTTTTGGGGAGTGATGGTGGAGGTGTCTGTGCTCATGGTCTGTGTCTTCCGACCAGATCATGCAATGCGGCAACGAGGGTGTCGATCTCGTCGGTCGTATTGTAGAACGCGAGGGAGGGGCGAACGGAGCTTTCCAAGCCGAAGTGACGGATTGTGGGCATGGCGCAGTGATGACCGGCACGCACGGCGATGCCTTGCTTGTCGAGATGCGAGGCGATTGTTTCGTTAGGAATCCCGGGGATGACAAAGGAAAGGACGCTCGCCTTGTTGGCCGCAGTTCCAAGGGGGCGGAGTCCCGGCACGGCAGCGAGTCTCGGCGTCGCATACTCGAGCAGCGAGTGCTCGTAGGCGGCGACATTCGCGATCCCGAGGCCGAAGAGATAGTCGATGGCCGCGCAGAGTCCTACGGCACCGGCAATGTCCGGCGTGCCGGCCTCGAATTTCTCGGGGGCATCCTGGAAGACCGTCCGCTCGAAGGTGACATCACGGATCATGTGTCCGCCTCCCTGCCACGGGGGGAGTACCTCGAGGAGGTGGGACTTCCCGTAGAGGGCGCCGATGCCGGTAGGTCCAAAGACCTTGTGACCCGAGAAGACGAGGAAGTCGGCGTCGAGGGCTTGGACATTGACCGGCAGATGGGGGGTCGACTGAGCTCCATCCACCAGGACGTGGACGCCGTGGGCGTGGGCGATCTGGATGATCTCCTCCACGGGATTGATGGTTCCCAGCGAATTGGAGACATGCGCGACGGAGACCAGCTTGGTGCGGGGGCCGATCTGACGGATGAATTCCTCAAGAATCAGCTCACCGCGATCGTTGATCGGGATGACCTTGATGACCGCGCCGACTTGTTTGGCGAGGAGTTGCCAAGGAACGATGTTCGCATGGTGTTCGAGTTGGGAGAGAATGATCTCGTCACCCTCGCCGATGAAGCGACGTCCGAAGGTATTGGCCACGAGGTTGATCGCCTCGGTGGTTCCACGGGTGAAGACGATCTCCTTGGAAG
>DAISZK010000017.1:0-39795 GCA_036824855.1 Chthoniobacterales bacterium
CTGCCTACCCTTGGCAGACCGCTCTCGGCGTTCAAACCATCGAGACAGGCAAGGGTCAGATCGAGGTCACCCGTGCGGTGCTAGACGCGCTAGCCGCCACCAATCACGTCCGTCCGGTCATCATGACGGACAGCGAGCTTCCCTACGTCTCGGAAAAGAATGCTCCGGGAATCACGGCCTATCGCGATGACCTAAGAAAACTCCTCGCCTCCAGGAAAACCGAATCACTTCCCCACGAGCAAATCATCAGGAAGCTGGACGAGGCTGGCAAAACCTTCCACGTCCTCTTACTGAAGACAAATCACACCCAGCCCTACACCTCGGTTTTCCTACAACTTGAGTGCGGATACTGGTCACCTAAGGCTGAGAAGGAACTCCGCACTGCGATGACCTATCGCAAATAGACGTCGGTGCCTCGAATTTCGCAGCTTCTACTGATGAACAATCACGTCTGATTTCCTGGAATCGGGGTCGACGACGAGATCCTGAATCTTTCCTCCCTCCACACGGCCAGAGACCGTTGTCTTGTAGGGAGCATGAAACTTGAAGGTGCAATTCCACTCCTTGGGCCAGGCAGGGAGCAGGAGAATCTTCTTTCCCTCAGTCTGCATCAGCATGAGTTGTAGGGTCTGCTCACCATTGCCGCCGATATCCTCGTCGGGTGCGTAGTCATGGCCTTTGTCCCAGAAAGCTAAGAACTTCTGAGCCTTGTCCTGATTGGTGAGATCGTGGATCACCAACTTTTTGGCCTCGTCAGTGAGTCCTAGATAGGCGCAGTCCATCGGATCCTGTCCCCAGCAATGCATCGCCTTCTGGGTGCGGGAGGCATAGGTATCGAGACCGATTTGTAGATCTCCTTTGCCCAACTCCGGAAGTCCAAAGAGTCGAAAGGGATAGACCGCGTAGAGTTCGGGGTTCTCCATGTTATGTGCTTTGACTCCGGTCTTCGTTGCCTCGTCATACGCCTGATTCAATGCAGGGTCATAGGGATAGATGACCTTTTTCCCATCCTTCTCGGCGATCGGTAGCGGAGGGAGAATTGCCTCCAGATCAGCCCATGATTTTCTCATCTCCGTCGTGCTCAGGTCATCAGGAAGCTGCTTCAGACGTGAAAGCACATAATGAAGGCCTGCGATGTCGGGGAGAGGGTTGTTCACCATCCAATACATCTCGATCGAGTTGTCAGGGGAGAGGAGCAGCTTCCCCTCCTTGTCCCGGGGGAAGTGATTGGTGAAAAAAGTGAGTCCCAAGTTGGCAAACGGCAGGAGGGTTTCCCGGGCAAACGCCTTGTCCTGGGTGTGCTCGTAGTAGTCGAGCATCATGGTGCTGATCTCAAGAACCGGGGTGAAGTAGTAGTCGGTATAGGCACCGTTTTTTTTGCCGACCAGATTCGGTAGAGCTCCCCAATGCGGAGAAGTCTCGGCGACATACGAACCCTCGTGGTTGTAGAGTTTTTTCACGGTCGCCTCGTTGTTTCGAATCTCCCCGAGGTACATCCGGAAGAGCGGTTGCATGATGTCGTAATCACCGGCCTTGAGGCGCGGCCAGTACATGGCACGGGTATTCTGAAACCAATACTGCCCACCCCAGGCACGGTAGTCGGCAGTGACTGGCTTGAAGGTCTCCACTCCAGTAACCTTGTCCTTCCCAAAACTGACGGATGGCCAATCGATGACAAAAAGGGAGCCATTAAACTTCATCGGCCAGGCACCACGTCCCGCGCAGGCTGTCTTGAAACGCTGGAGGGCATATCCCTGGGTGACTTTTTTCGCCTCGGGCGTACCGCTCACGAAAATGTAGCTACGATCCCAGAAGGCGTGCCACCAATCGGCATGGGCCTGCCACTGCTTCTCATCGGATATTGGGAATGATGCCGTCGAGGCGTGGAGCACCTGATCGATCCACTCTTTGTCACTTTCTGCCTTTCCAGAGGCTACCGTAATGGCCAACTCATGCTGGGTCGTGGAGGCCGACGTCAGGGTTCCGGTACCTGAAGCCGTCATGTCACGTCCCTGAATCAGGGCTCCAAAACCCCAGTTCAACACCTCGGGGGTGGTGGGCTTGCCGAGGCCGTTCGTCGTCCCGTCGAAATGGCACCAAGCGAGGCGGTCCTTGAGTCCCTCGGCGTGATAGTCAGGCTTGAGCTCATCCATGCCAGGGCTCCGGAAGATGTCTCCGGGATTGGTTGCTCCGGGATTCACGGGTTGCGGCACACGGTAGGGATCAAGTGAAGCAGTGAGCACGCAGGGATTGCTTCTTTTGACCTCCGCATGAATGACAGGTGCATTGGCATCCACCCAGAGCCGGAGTTCCCCTCCCTCACCCTTGATGACCATCTGACCGTCGTAGAGATGAAGGGCCTGCTCAAAATGATTCGTGCCCGTGAACAGAGACGGTGAAGTCGAGATCCTCACTTTCCCTACCTTGGCCAGTCCGGTTGTCTTTACGGGATTTTCCGACCATGCATCGGTTTTCCCAATGTAAAACACGACGTCACCGTTCTGCTCGGTCCAGACATTGAGACCGATATCCCCGTTACCCAGGGGCATCGAATCCGCCGAGGTCCGGCCCGGTTCATCCCAGACGACGTCATTGGAGGAGACCGCGGAACGAAGTTGGTCCGGGGTGAGTCCCGCTCCAACCGAGGAGTGCAGGGCAACCGTAAGCAGGATCAAGGCAACGGGGTGTTTCATAAAAATCGATTGTCAGAGAGCGGGATAGATTTCGACATCCGAAAATTCGGGAGGTTTCTCATTTCCTGAAAAGGAAACACGGATGGCATCTCCGGTCGTGGCTGGAAATGTGAGGACATTCTCGTCGCGAGGGAGCGTCAGATGATCCAGAAGGGTTCTCCAGGATCCCGAATCACGGATCTCCAAACGGGCGTTGACCACCTTGGAACGCGGGCAGAGACGCACTGTTGAGAAGGTCTCCGGATGTCCAAGTTCCACGGTGAAGGAGGCTGTACCCTCGGAGTTCTTCCACCGCGTATTGTCGTCGTTATCCGTAAGCGCCTTGGCCGAATCCATGGAAGAGGTTGCAGAGACAGTTTTGTTGAGACAGAGGGATGTGAAGGTATTCACCGGTTCTCCCTCAACCTGCAGGGCCACCACACTGGCTACCGGATCAGGTGCTTTCTCCGGCAAATGAATGATAATGCGATCTCCCGAGCGCTCCGTGGTGAGAACCTTGCGGTCAGGATCGGCAAGTAGCCATGCCTTCAGCGGCTTGTTGGTAAGAGGCACACGCAGGAGTCCATCCGAGGGCCATCGGAAGACCTGCAGATACAGGGTTTCCGCTTTCCGAGTCGCCGTTCCCCAAGGAAGCCAGACAAAGGGTCCGGCCGTTGAGCCGTAGATCGATTCACCGTTCGTCTTGAGCCAACCGCCGATCTGACGGAGTCGTTCTGCGGAATCCTCGGGGATGATCCCTTCGCGGGTGGGGCCGACGTTGAGCAGGACATTCCCCCCCATGCCCCACGCGGTGATCAGGTAGGGAAGGAGTTTATCGAGAGGCTTCGAAGGGCTTGCCGTGTAGCCCCAGGATCCATTGACCGTTGTGCAGAGCTCCCAGTAAACATCCTTGGGACGTATCACCGGCATGTGAGCCTCGACGGTGTTGTAATCACCTTGCACTCCCGGGACACGCGGATCGACGATCAGGTGAGGCTGGGTCTTGAGCACATCGATGAGAGCCGTATCTTCCTGTGGCGTGATGTCGCGCGATCCATCCGTATCGAACCACAGGACGCCGATTCTCCCGTAGTTGGAGAGGAGTTCGCGGACCTGAGCGATAGCAATATTCGTCACATACGCACGCTTGTCCCCGTCCTGATAGCCCGGATCCCAATGCGGACATCCGGCCTGACCACCCGGATGCCCCCAGTCGGCTAAGAATGAGTAGTAGGTACAGAACGTGATGCCATGATGGGGGGCCGCCTCGGAGAGTTCCTTCACCACATCGCGCTTGAATGGCGTGGCGTCGACCACGTTGTAGGGGCTTGCTTGGGATTTGAAGAGTGCGAATCCGTCATGGTGCTTCGTCGTGAGCACCACGTAATTCATCCCGGCCTCATGGGCGAGATTCATCCAGGAATCCGCGTCGAATTTGGTGGGGTTGAACTCCGCGGCGAGCTTGGAGTACTCGGAGTAGGGAACCTTTTTGTTGCGCATATGCCATTCCCCGTCAGCAGGAATGCAGTAGAGGCCCCAGTGGATGAACATTCCGAACTTGGCCTTCGTCCACCAAGCCATGCGAGCCTCCTTGGCCTCCATGGACTCGCCCGGCAACCAACTAACGGGGGATGGCGACGGTGCCGGTGGCGGAGTCGGCTCTGCCACGGAATTTCTGATAAGAGACGTGGCAGCGAGGAAGGCAACTAATGCAAGAGGGGGGACTCTCATCCCTTTATTGACTCTGAAATCTTTCCTGATTGCAACCTCCTGAAGAAGAGAGGCTATAATTGCCGTATGAAAACTTGCCCCCTCCATCTCGTTTTGACTTTCTTCATCGTAACTGGCACGTCGCTTTTGGCGGCAGCCAAACCGATGAGCCTCTTCACCGACGGCATGGTGCTCCAGCGCGACGCCATTCTTCCGGTTTGGGGAACGGCCACGCCCGGAGAGGAAGTAACGGTTGAGTTTTCCGGACAGAAAAAAAGTGTAAAAGCAGATGAAAAGGGAAACTGGGTGGTGAAACTCGATCCCGTGCATGCCTCGGCATCGCCCTTGGAGATGACCATCAGTGGGGGAGGAAACCAAACAAAAGCTACTAACATACTGGTCGGTGATGTCTTCCTAGCCGGGGGGCAGTCCAACATGGGTTCCCCGCTCTTCGCTGCTCACAACGCGGCCGAAGTCCTGCCTCAGGCGACTGATGACCAGCTTCGCTTCTTCAATGTCACCAAGAAGACAGCCGCCGAACCTCAAACCGACGTGACGGGTAAGTGGCAATCGAGCGATCCTACCAACGCCAAGGGTTTCTCGGCCGTCGCTTACTTTTTTGCACGCGAGATACGCAGCAAGGAAAACATCCCTGTCGGCATTGTCTCGGCCCCCTGGGGGGGCACTCCGATCGAGACATGGATGAGTCTCGATTCCATCAAGGCAGCTCCCACACTTACAAATGTCGTTGCCCAATGGGAGAAAGCTTTAGCGGAGTACGCCAAGGTGAAGGCAGACCCCAATCTCGAGAGCGACTACTTGGCAGATCTCGATCAATGGACCAAGGAAGTGAAGCCTGCTTTCGATGCCACGATGAAGGCTTGGAACGATGACAAGGCTGCTGGCAAGCCCGTCGGCGAGAAGCCGAAGCCTTCACGCCCAGAACCGAGCAACCCGGATCCGATGGGCCCTCCTTCTCCGTCCCGCCGTCCCTCCACACCCAGCGTCTCGTACAACGCGATGATCGCTCCGCTCAGCCCACTCGCCATGAAAGGAGTGCTCTGGTATCAGGGCGAAGCAAATGCCGGCAGGGGTCTGGAATACCGCACCCTCTTCCCCCGCCTGATCGAGGGATGGAGAAAGCAATGGGGAGTCGATTTCCCGTTCCTCTTCGTTCAACTCCCGATGAATGGCAAGGATCCCGTTCCCGTTGCCAAGGATGGCGAACCCTACCTCCGTGAGGCACAGTTCATGACTCTCTCCGAGCCTAAAACTGCCATGGCCATCACCATCGACATCGGTGACCCAAACAACGTTCACCCCGGTGACAAAATCGATGTTGGCAAGCGCCTTGCACTACTCGCGCGTCGTGACATTTATGGGGAGAAGATCGATGCCTCGGGTCCTCTTTACCAAGGTTTCAAGGTCGAGGGTGACAAGGTCCGTATTTCTTTCAAGGAAACCTCCAAGGGCCTCATGCCAGGTCAGGCCCCGTGGTGCGCGAAAGGCGTCGAACCCCTCCCGACAGACAAACTGATCGGCTTCGTGATTGCCGGATCAGACAAGAACTGGGTGGAGGCAGATGCCGTTATTCAGGGCAACGACGTGATCGTCTCGAGCAAGACCGTCTCAAATCCCGTTGCCGTCCGCTACGGATGGGCCCACTCACCACGCTGCAATCTTTACAATAGCGAGGGACTGCCGGCCTCCACATTCCGCACCGACGACTGGGATTCTACTCCCGGAACAGGCGCCCCCAACACCACGAATCCCACAGCACCCGCAGTCCGGATTACCGAATAGCAGGAAAGCTCTTCACCTGATCCCCCTGGGGGATCAGGAAGTGGTTTTTGTGGGCTTGCCTAACACTCAATCCCAGCGATCTCTTATGGATAGAGCCGGAACAATTGCCCTGGTGACATCGGATTTGTGAAGAATGTAGGTGAGAGACTACATTCACCGGAGACACTCCCTGCTCACTTGTATTCTCTTAGGATTGATGAAAATTACCCGAAGGTCATTCGTTCAGAAAACTACCTTGGCATCGATCGGCATGTTGGTCGCGGACACAGCAAAAGCAAATCAAACCCATACTGGGGAGAATCCCATGAAACGCTCTGACTCGATTCTTTGGTACGATCAGCCAGCCTCATCATTCAATGAAGCTCTACCGCTGGGAAATGGTCGCCTCGGAGCAATGATCTACGGAGGAATGTCCCGGGAAAGACTTTCCCTGAATGAGGATACGCTCTGGGCCGGAGAGAGAGCCCCTTCGCCCTCACTGGAGGCCCAAACAGCGCTGCGTCAGGCCCGCTCCGCAATCGCTTCCGGAGATTATGAGGGTGCTCAACGCATCATCGATGAAAAGATACTCACCCAGTTCAACCAGCCCTATCTCCCCGCCGGGGATTTGATCATCGAGCGAGAGAACACTGGAAAGGCCAGTGGCTATCGCCGCTCGCTGGATTTGGCTTCGGGTATTTCCAGCTCGGAGTGGACGGTGGACGGAAACTCTTTCAACGAGGAATGTTTCATCTCTGCCGTCGATCAGGTCATCGTGGTGAGACTGGAAACTAAAATTCCCTCCACCGTGCGACTATCCCTCGACTGTCAGTTGAGGAACCGAATCTCGCCGACGATCAATGGTCTTGATTTGGAAAGTGAGGTGCCCGTGTTTGTGGGCAGCTCAAGCGAAGGGGTCCGATATGCAGCATCGGGCGCATCAATTCCTCGTCGTCATTACATAGGACTCAGGGTGATTGCACCGGGTGCCGAAGTTTCAACGGAAGGGTCATCCGTGAAGATCGGGAATGCCCATGAGGTGCTGATTTACATCGCGATTGAAACAACCCACCGGAGCAAAACCCCCGCCGCATTGGTGAATTCCAGATTGAAGCAAGCACTCCAAAAACCTTTTGCCCAAGTGAAAGCGGATCACGTATCCGACCATGCCAAGCTCTTTCAGCGGGTTCGACTGGAACTTGGTTCGCCTCACAACGATCTCTCCAACCTCACTACGGATCAGCGCCTTCAGAGAAAGCAATCGGGTCAGCCTGATCTGGGTCTGGAGATCCTCCTCTTTGACTATGGCCGGTATTTGTTGGTTGCCAGCAGCCGGCCCGGCAGTCAGCCGGCAAATCTGCAGGGTATATGGAACGACCAACTGCATCCCCCCTGGTGGTCGAATTGGACCATGAATATCAACCTCCAGATGAATTATTGGCCTGCGGAAGTCTGCAACCTCTCGGAGTGTCATGAGCCGCTTTTTGATTTGATCGATGAGCTCCGAAAGAGCGGCGAGAAGACGGCATCGGTTCATTACGGGTGCCGGGGATGGGTGGCTCATCACATGACGGATTTGTTGCATCAGACCACCCCGATTGCGGGGCACGCCCGCTATGCATTCTGGCCGATGGCCGGCGCGTGGCTTTCCCGTCATCTTTGGGATCACTACTTGTTTTCACAGGATAAAGTTTTTTTGAAAGAACGTGCCTGGCCGGTGATGCGGTGTGCAGCGGAATTTCTTCTCGATTGGCTTGTTGAGACCCCATCTGGCGAACTGACCACGTCCCCCTCAACCTCTCCGGAAAATAGTTATGTGAATGAATCGGGCCATCGCTGTGCGGTCTGCACAGGATCGGCCATGGATCTCTCGATCACCCGTGACCTATTTTCGCACTGCCTCGAGGCCTCCCACTACCTGGGTGGCGTGGATCCTGATCTCTGCAACAGGATGGCTCAGGCTCTCGGGAAGCTCCCCCCACTCCGCATCGGCAGCAAAGGTCAGATTATGGAGTGGAACAAGGATTGGCAGGAGTATGAGCCCACCCACCGGCATGTCTCTCATCTTTACGGACTTCACCCCGGTGAGGAGATCACTCCTCATGGGACTCCTGAATTGGCTGAAGCCGCCCGTCAATCCCTGCAGCTCAGGGGAGACTCGGGGACCGGTTGGTCCCTTGCCTGGAAAATGAATCTGTACGCCCGTTTGGGTGATGGCGATCAAGCCCATCGGTTCATCTCCAATCTCTTTCACCGAGTCGATCCCTCCGTCACCGCCACAGCCGATGCTGGAGGCGGGCTCTACCCGAACTTGCTGGATGCCTGCCCTCCGTTTCAGATCGATGGTAATTTTGGTTACACGGCTGGAGTTGCGGAAATGTTACTGCAGAGCCATACGGGAGAAATTCACCTTCTCCCGGCGCTACCCTCGGCATGGCCCAGCGGCTCCATCCGTGGTCTCCGTGCCAGAGGCGGAACCGAAGTTGCTCTGGAATGGAGTGATGGCAAGCTGGAGCGTGTCACGATCAAGAATGCGTCCAACAGAGATGTTGTTTTGCGATACAAGAATCACACACTCCACCTTGCACTACCTGTGGGTGAGAGCGTGGAAATTCAGGCTGCAAGATTTGCTTAGGAAACTCATTTATCCAGTTATCCACTAGTGATTCTCGTGTACTTACCGAAATCGGCATCACCGGATCAAAGGTTGGAACTAATACGCGTTCATTTTGCAAACTGAAAGACGCGTAACTCGTCGATGCTTGGATTCTTCCCGGCAAGGATGCTTACCCGAAGATGCCGGTACGGCTCTCCCTTGAAATTCAGACGTGAGAGATCGGATATCGAATCCGGTGATGTTGGAACAGCCGTGGTCTCATCCCCGATTTTTGTCCAATCGATACCATTCTCGGAACCCTCCAGGATATATCGGTATGTTTTTGAACTTCCCTCCCAGACAATCTCAACGATCCCAAGCGGCACCGGTTTGCCAAGGTCAATCGTAAGCCATGGAGAGGGTTGCCCGGGCTCCAGCTTCCCTGCCGCCCTCCAAGCTGTCTCGACATCACCATCCGTGGCCATGGAAGCAGCTGTCTCATTGCTACTGGAACTGGAAGCTGTCGCAGGAGCTTTATAAGCGATATTCCCGACGTTCTTGGCGGCAAGATCACACGGAGGATTTTCTTGGGGAACCACAAACGGTGTTTTTGAGTCAACGAACTCTCCAGTCCGGATAACCTCACGACTTGCAGTATCGACAATGAGAGAGACATGCTCAGGAGACGCCCCCTCGGCATCAAAAACAACGATGTCATTGGTTCCATCCCTTAACCACGGCTCCGGTATGTAGAGTGAGTCAACGTGAATCTTTTCTGGGTAGCGACCAAGACTGTGCCCATTCACCCATATCATACCCCTCGAGAGTCCCGTCCATTTTACACGCAGGATCGGATAAATCCCAGTCTCCTTGGGAGCAATAGCCGTGAATGTGGACCTGTAGAATGCTGGCTCCCTACTGGCTTCCGTGAACGGCGCCCATGCTTTCAGGGATTCTGGTTTCATCCAGAGTGTCTCATCCAAACCGGGACCACCATGCATTCTCCATCCCGTCACGGGAAGGTGCTGACCATCAAAGTCGATGCTCACTTCTCCAAGAATCCCCTTTGGGTCCAATGCCGCAGGTGTCTTGCAATATCCGAATCCCTTGTTGCGCCCGGCATGCGTCACAAAGACAGCGAGCAGGTTTTTACCCGATCTGAGGTCCACAGGATAACTTGTGCCCTTGCCTGATACCGACTTCCCGTTCAGAAAAACGGAGATCATATCAGCCCCCTTGATATTGAGAGTGCCGTGACCGGAAGAGGGCGCATTCACAACCGCACGATACCAGGCGAAGGAACCATTATCACCATCGGCTCCCATCTGCTGGGGCTGCTCGGAGCCAAACCAATGACTGTCATCGAACGAGGGATCCACAGGAGCCGTGGAGGGACGTGTCTGCCAAGGAGAGAGTGCAGGAGGTTTGGTGCTCTCCAGTCCTTTCTCCGAAGACGCTGCGAAATGCCACTCCACCGCCTTTTTCCCTGATGCACCATACACCGCCACCTGACCGCACGAGGGCTGGTTCATAAAACGCTCATAAGTAACCTGCGGCGTTCCATCTTTCATCACGAGATCCCTGACAAACGCAGGCCCAAAAACAAGGAACTGCTGATCCTGATTCCCAAGTCGCCAGGTACGCAGTGAAAGATCCTGAGGAATTACCAGAATCCTCAGAGAACCTCCAGCAACCATTTCCTCGGAGATCGAATCAGAAGAGACGGTAAAACTGAGCTTTTTCCTCTCAGAAGTTGATACCGTTACATTCCCCTCCTGACCGGGAAGACCATAGAAAACGACCGTGGTAATCCCTTCATTTCTGGCAACACAGAGAATGGGTAGGGTCGAGTCCTCAATGACTTGATCTTTTCCAAGGATTACACCGCGAGGAAGAGCCACTGATGAGTTGCGAGCCATTCTCAAAGAACCTCCATTCGCCAGGGTAGCATTTGCCTCTTCACTATTACTTTTATTTCTTAAGAAGAGGAGTGTGCCGGCAGCACTTTTTCTAGCTCCGAGGACTTGGATATCCGTTCCTGTGCCGGCATGAATGTTTTCAGCATGCGCACTAGTGCTACTGGCAATGATTTCGGGAAAGCTTTGTGCCAGAAGATTGGCACGCTTCATGGCATAATAGCTGGGACGAAGATCACCAGCCTGGCCTATTGCGGCACCGAAATCGTAACTCGAGCCCGTGCTGTTGTCGCTCCAAGAGTCGAAATTGCTTCCACCATGAAGCATGTAGAAATTATGACCACCTCCGCCGTGGGCAAGAATAGCCCAGTTGGCTTTGTCAATGGCATGGAGCTTCTTGTCGGGAGGATTTCCGTAGAGATCGAACCATCCCGCCCAGAACTCCGTGCTCATCCAGGGGTTTTTGCGCTGGGTAGGATCAATGTCCGGAGGGGAAGGATTGCCTCCGTGATTGAGACCACTAAAGAACCAAGGAATCTCGATACGGTGCTTAATCACCTGCTCCTTGAGATGGGTGAAGTAGGGGTCGTTCTCCACGACGCCCCAACCAAGCGGATGCTCGTTCTCGATCTGCATCAGGACAACATTTCCTCCCTTGCTGATCTGGTGCTTCTCCACCATTGGGAGGATTTTATCGTACCAATGATCGTTCCACTTCAGGAACTCAGGATCCGCGGTCCGGAGATTCATGCTCGGTTTGAAGCGAAGCCAGAGCGGCCATCCACCGGACTCCCACTCCGCACAGACATAAGGACCTATGCGGACAAAAGCTGTCAGCCCTAATTCCTGTTCCAGATTCAGGAATTTTTCAAAATCACCATCCCCACTAAAATTCCATTCATTTTCCCGAGGCTCCTGATAATTCCAGAAGACATAGCTCTCAACGTTCACGAAGTCCGCATTTTTGCCCCGCATGAGCCTGTCACGCCAAAGCTCGTTAGGAACACGCGCAAAGTGGATCGTTCCCGAAGAGAAATACTTTCGCTGGCCATTGATCAGAAACCCGGAGCCGTCATAGCCGATCGATTTGGAGGCTTCTTCCAAAGGCGGATAGATCTGATCATTATGTACCCCTTTCTGCGTGACAGGGATGACGACTGCAGGTGCCGGTGCATTGGTCTTTAAGGTCTCGGCACTTGCCAAAGACAAGATTCCGAAAACAAGAAAGAGGAAGAATTGATTCAAGGGGGAAAAAGATTTTTACGGACTTACCTAACCATCGATCTCAGCAATCTCTTCGGGAGAGAGTTTGAGATCCCCACCATGAGTCAGGCCATCCACTTGGGAGGCGTTGCGCGCTCCGACGATCGCCCCGGTGACTTCCGGTTTGCGGAGCACCCAGGCAAGAGCCGCTTCGGCGGCCGTGCGACCATGACGGGCCCCAACGGTCCTGAGGCGCTCGGCCAGTGCTAGATTATCGGTGAGTTTTGGTTCCTGGAACATGGGGCTGTTTCGGCGCCAGTCCCCCTCGGGAAGATTGGCAACGCGCTCTTTCGTCATCCCTCCAGTGAGAAGTCCCGATCCCATGGGCGAATAGACAATGGTGCCGACGCCATGAGCTCCGCACCAAGTGAGCTGATCATTCTCCACATCACGCTTCACCAGTGAATAGGGAGGCTGGAGCGAAGTAATGGGAGCTATCTTGCTCAAGGCCTCCATCTCCTCGCTACTCGCGTTTGAAACGCCGATCCATCGGAGCTTTCCCTCCTCTTTGAGCTTTGCCATTTCGGCCCATCCCTCGAGCGTTTCCTCAAGTTCATCGGCCGTCCAATGAATCTGGTAGAGATCGATAGACTCCACTCCGAGGCGACGGAGGCTGGCCTCCACCTCGCGACGGATCGAGTCGGCGCGCAGCGAATAGTCAATCGTACCCTGATCATCCCAGAGCATCCCGCATTTGGTGAAGACATAGGGGCGAGCGCCTTTCCAGTCGGCGAGGGCCTTACGAACTACCTCCTCGGAATGACCAAGACCATAGACGGCAGCCGTATCGATCCAGTTAATTCCGAGTTCCAGGGCACGATGAATGGCGGCGATCGAGTCGTTGTCAGACTGCGGTCCCCATCCGAATTTCCATTCCCCTCCGACGGCCCAAGCTCCGAAGCCAAGTGGGGTGATCTTCAAGTCGCTGTTACCAAGGATACGTGTCTGCATGGTGATGATTGGGTTGGTTGTGAAATAGGAATTAATCGTGTGAAAAAGTGCTGCTTGGAAAAGTAAAAGCCGAAGCGGGCAATTAGTCGACTCGCTTGAAAACCCTTTGGCCCTCCTTATTCAGAGTTACCGACCAGACATCGGTCTGGTCTTTCCAGGCGATCGTGAGACGGGTCTTGTCCTCATTCCAGGAGGTCGTGGGAAGTTCCTGCCCCTTGAGATGCGGGTAAAGCAGCATCAGGAAATTGGGCTCCACACTGCGGGAGCCAACGACAACCTGTGTCCCCATTCCCATCGAGCGCCCGGTGAACTGATGGGAGTCATCCGTCTTCTTATACTCGATGGTGGAGACCATAGGGATGGGCTGAATCGTGGGCAGATCAGGCACCGCGATATCAAGGGTGCGGAGAAGAAGGAGTCGATCTCCCTCCTTGGGTACCAAGCCGGTGGTGCCTTGGAATCCATTTTTCAGGGCAGGCTTCTCACGATGCGTTGTTTCATCGCCCAGAAGAATATCTCTGCCATCGATCGATACGGCGGCAATCTCAGGTGACATATTCATCCGCCACTCATAGAGATGCTCGGTGTCATCCTTGCAGATATCGTCAGCTACCAGGACATAGGGATGCTTCCCACGTCCGAGGATCACGGTGCGGAAGGCTTTTTTGACGGGATACCACGGGGTTCTGATCACCCATCCATCCTCGTCATCCCACATCCGCGGATCTCCATGGGCTCGATCAGCAAATCCTTGGTAGTAAGGAAGCACCTTGGGCGAGGTATCCGGCTCCCACTTGGAGAGCGGGATCCGTGACTGCAGTCTCTCTGCCGCCTCGGTAAAGCTGCCGAGCTGACGCTTCTCAAGCGACTCTTTCGACTCGGTGAAGCTGGATTTCATCCACATCCAGTCCCAGCAGTACTTGGCATCGATAACGGCCTTGGTCTCCTTAGGGGTTTCCTTCAAATCAACCCAGTCACCCGGAGTGGCAAAGAATCCCTGCCCACGCCCGTCGATGGTCACCACATTCATGAACTTCGACTCGGTATCACGGTAACCAACGGAAGCCCAAGGGCGTCCGAGGGCCGCCAAGGTAAACTGCCCGCGATCAGGGTGATCATGGTTGGCAAAGGTTGTGTCATTCCGGCAATCGACATGGAGATTCAGATCGTTCGTCCCCCATCCCGTCCGGGTGTAAAGAGATCCTCGTTCCTTGTCATAAAAGGTCAGTCCGCCACCAACCATGGCGGCAGCCTCTTTTTGGGCCTTATCGCGCGTGTCATAATCAGATGGGACTGCAGGGGTTAACCACTGGGCCTCGTTACCGTCACGCACGATTGCCGACCAGTCCCTTGCCTGAACCAAGGGATGATTGCGGTAGATGAAATCAACTCCCGCCGAATCCGGATAAAAGTATTTCTGCACTTCGAGCAGTCCGAGGTTCGGAGGAAAATTCGCAAGGTCACTCGAGGACTGCCACTCCCCGCCAAATGGCTGCATTGACTGCACAAGCCAAGACTCGGTCTGCTTTCGATAATGGGGATGGGTAAAGAGATTCTTTCCACGGTTGGCGAAGGCAATCATCGGAGCACTGAGATGCCCGTATCCCGCGGTCTGGTAGCCGATTCCCTCCTTGCCCGAACCCATCGGGTCGATCCCGTAGGTGATGTAATCGCGGAAGACCTCATAAATGCGGTCCCGTCCGCGTGGGTCGTCTCCCTTCTCCCCCTCGATTGCGAACATGCAGAGGGCATAGGATTTGTCCAAGCCGATATGGTTCCAGTTCCGCCAGTGAGCAGGCAGATCCATTCCGAGGGTGTATTTACCGGCAGTGGCACGGACGATCAGGGAGCGAAGGATCTCCCTCTGCTCCGGGGTCATCCATTTCCAGGCCCAGTCGTAGCCGAAGGCGATCTCGCTCGGGACCAACTCGCGGGTCGAGTACCAATGAAACTCATGACGCGGCCTCTTGTTCGCCTCATCGACTTTTGGCGAGATATAAACGGCGTAATTGGCAATGGCGGTGGCGACTTCCTTTCCAGCCTTCTGGTCATCCTCGATCAGGGCGAGCAGGGCCTTTGCCTCCAGACCAACAAGGAGAGGATTGCGCGTTCCCCACTTCGTCGCTGGTTTGCGTCCCGGCACATCACTCCTCAAACCAGTTCCAGGTGGCGTGTAATCCAGGGGGCTCTCCTTGTAAGCCATCTTGAATTTCCCTGGATCCCCTGTGAGCAGCGCCGCGTAGCATTGCCCCTCCCATGTGGCGGGATTCCCGATCCCTTTGGCCACTTGATCGCGCAGGGTTGAAAGTGTTGCTTTACCCGCCTCGTTTAAAGCGAGTTCCTTTCGCAGACGGGGAAGATCTTCCTCTGCAAAAAGGATTCGGGGATGCTCTCCAGCCGTTGGAACATGGAAGAGGCGATCCTTGGCAAATCCTTTTTCATCTGGTGCCCAAGGGACATCCGGAGACGGGGGAAAGTTCATCGCGCCATTGAGGGCACGCTCAACCTTCTCGGAAGGCATGACAGGATCGATATCTCCAACCCTTTTCTCCTGTGCGGAAATCGGGCATGTCTGCAAAACCAACGTGGCAATCGCCACATGGAGTCCACAGTAAATTCGTCCGATGTTCATGCGCGTTGGGAGGAACTCAATGAGCTGCAGGTTGTGATGTGGGCTTTGGCGACGGCTTGCCCCGCGGCTCCCATGCCGAAGTAGGTGACATAACGAGAGTGGGCTCTCCGGTCAGATAGCCGTTTTTGGCCAGGAAGCGGTCGATCGTAATGAGGGTATCCACCACTTGCTGCTCGCTGGCCGTGTATTTGGGCAGAATGAATGCATGGCGTGCACCCGGAATCAGGACCAACTCCACAGGCACACCAGCCGCCTTGAGGGCATCGGCAAACTTCCGGGACTGCTCGGGAGTGACCACAAAGTCGTCCAACCCATGCATCACCAGGGCGGGAGCCGACTTCGTAGAGACAAACGCCATGGGCGAAACCGACTTTGCAACCGCTATCTGCTCAGGTGTCGGGACGATCGCTTCGGGAGTGGGCTTCCTCTCCATAGCCGCACCTTTCTGAATCAACCGGAACCAAGAGTTGGTGTTTCCCTCGCCGGGCCCCATCTCGACGATCGGGTTGCAGGGAATCATGAGGTTTGCTGCCGAGGAGACACCGTTTGCATCCTGAGGATCCGGGATGGTTCCGAGACAGGCGGCAAGATGACCGCCGGCAGAATCACCGAGCACAGCGATCTTCTCTGGATCGATACCGTAGTCACAGGCATGGGATCGCAGGTAGCGCATGGCCGCCCTGCAATCGGAGACTATCTCAGGAATTCCCACGCCGTTGGTCTCCTTCTGGATTCCCCGATAATCGATGCTGAAGGAGGGGATTCCTCGGGAAGCATAATACTTTGCTGCAGGGTAGAACATGGAGGCACCGGGCGCATGCCAGGCTCCTCCATGGATCAGAACCAGTGTGGGTCGCTTCTCTCCCTGCTTCGGATCCTTGGGCAGGAAAGGAACGATCACTTGAATCGTCGAATCGTTGGTTCCATAGACAACGGGAGCGGGAACACCGTTCGTATCGAGCAATTCGGTCATCGTCACCGCTTGAACCGAGACGGAGCTAAGGAGGGACAGGGAGGCGAGTAGTGGGAGGTATTTTTTCATGGGGGTTGTCATGTAATGTATCGGGGGCAAAACTTTAGCGAGAGACTAAGGAAAAATCGGCGGGCCTCAATGTGCGACTCTCACCGGCTTTCAGTTCCAGAGATATTTTTCCTCCGTTCCAAGAGATCTCGGTTTTTCCAGCGTTCTTGGAAGAAATCACCGCCTGGGTCAGCTTTCCATCCTTCCAGCTGAGATCGATGACATAGCCCCCTCTAGCCCTCAGACCGTTGACTGATCCCGAGGACCAGACTTGGGGAAGGGCCGGCAAGAGATTGATCCCGCTCTCGTGACTCTGAAGAAGCATTTCGGCACTCGCCGCCGTGATTCCGAAATTGCCGTCCATCTGCATGGGAGGATGATTCCCGAAAAGATTCGGGCAGGTGGTTGCGAGAAATCCCCGGATCTGACTCTCGGCGGCATTCCCATCATGAAGCCTTGCGTAGAGGGCGCATCGCCAAGCAAAAGACCACTCCCTGACATCCCCGAGCGCACCTCGACTCTTGAGTGAGACGGCAGACGCCTCGGCCAATTTCGGAGTCAACCCCACACTAATCTGACGTCCCGGGTAGAGCGCGAAAAGGTGGGAGGTATGGCGATGGTGATCCACCGGGGTATCCTCGATCTGCATTTCTCCCGGATCGACACCCATCATCAGCAAACTTCGGTTGATCCAAGGTACCAGCGAAGGATTCTTTGATGATTGAGCATTAAGAAGTGAGAGCACTGGGTTGCGCTGCAACCCCTCTGAAAAACAGGGCTGTAAGGCGAGGGAGGGGCCTTGGATCAAGGCATTCAACCCCTCGGCCAAGGGAACAGGATCCTGAGGAGACGCGGCAATCCGAGCCTTCAACGCCTCCGGGAACGACTGCCAGACAAAGGCAGCAGGGGAACCCGGTTTCGCCGTGCGGAGCTTCTCGGAGAATTTCAGGGCGGATTTTTTCAATTCCTTGGAGGGATCCACCGTAGCTGTGGCTTTCTCATGCATCCACTCGAGGAGTTGCCCCCAGCTTCCGATTCCTGGAACCGCGAGCTTGTCCCGCATGGTGTCAATTTTGTCACGGAATTCCTTGTCAACACCCAGATCATCGGCCGCCTGCACCGTGTTGTTGAAGAGATCCCAGACGATCTCCTGGCTGTAGTTGACACCGTCCTCGGTGGGACCGTGCTCCGGCGACCATCCGTCGGGAACCACCAGTCTGCCATCGGGCAATGACTTCAGGTGATCTGCCCAAAATTCGCAGACCTCCTTCATCACAGGGTAGGCCGTGTCGCGCAGATACTGTTTGTCTCCCCCGAAGGCATAATGCTCCCAGAAATGAAGCGCGTACCAGGCATTCGCTGTCTTGTCCCACTTGAAGGTCATGCCACCCTGCAGGTTATGCCCGGTCTTGACGGCCCATCCGCGGGTAGAAAGCTTCCCGTCGGGAGTGCCGACACCGCGATCTTTCAGGGTCACCTCCCGCCAGCAGGGAAGCTGGCTCCGAATCATATCGAACAGTGGAAGGTGACATTCGGGCAGATTGGCCACCTCCACCGGCCAGTAGTTCATCTGAACGTTGATGTTGGCATGGTAATCGCAGTGCCACGGCGGAACATCAGTGTCATTCCAGAGACCCTGAAGATTGGCGGGCAATCCGCCGGGCCTTGAACACGAGATCATGAGATAACGACCGTATTGGAAAAGCAGTGCCTCCATCTCTGGGTCGGTGACTTTGGAAGCCTCCAAACGGCGCTTGTCAGTCGGGAGGTCGCGTTGCTGGGGAGTTGACTCACCAAACGAGAGCTTCACCCGGTCAAAGAGTTCGCGGAAGTCCGCCTCCTGCTCCGAAACCAACGCGCTGAAACCGGTTTTCCGGGCCTTGTCGATCCGAGCAGAGACCGTGGCATGGGGATCCTCACCGCGGA
Organism: Chthoniobacterales bacterium; assembly: GCA_036824855.1. Taxonomy (GTDB): domain Bacteria; phylum Verrucomicrobiota; class Verrucomicrobiia; order Chthoniobacterales; family UBA6821; genus UBA6821. The sequence goes on from DAISZK010000017.1 coordinate 18,470, forward strand.
ATCCCTTGGTGGAATCAGGCGCGTAGTTGGTCCCGGCGGCTATGAGGAGATCGAGGGCATCGCACCCTTGGAACACCAACTCCCCTTCACGGACCTCCACTCGCCCACCCCTTGCTGTCACGGCCACCTGAACTTCGTAAACCATCCCGTTATGCACGGTGCCCCGCAGGGTCACCAGTCCATCAGCAACCGTAACCGTGGCTTTGCGAAGATCGGCCAACGGATCCGGGGCATTGGGGTCCCATGGGTTGCCCGAGGAGGTCTTGGAGGAAGACTCCTCCCTCAGGACAGGCTTGGGAAGCGCTTTCATTCCATCCCACAGTCTGATGCTACCGCTGCAGCTTCCGGGCTTGTCCGCAGCGAAACGAGCCGCAATGACTCCTGCCGGATGACTGGCCACATAGGTGCGGTGGAAAGTCACGCCATCCTGGGTGTAAGTAACGGTGGAGCGGGCGGTGGAAAGATCCAACTCCCGGCGATAACCACTCACGGGATTCGTGGAACCGATCGAGACCGTCAGATCGGCTAGTGAGAGGTAGTTGCCGTAACCTTTCGGATCGTCACCGCCAGGAGAGCCCACAGCTCCTGACCAGAGGCTCAGTTCATTGAGACGGAGCAGTTCGCGGGGCACCTCGCCGGTGATCAGGGCCCCAAGGCTCCCGTTACCGATCGGAAGAGCCTCATTGATATAGGTGCTCCATCGGAAGTGCCAACCCTCGTTCAAAGGCTTAGCCGGATGATCATACCATAGGTTCAATGGACCGGGTGTCATCGTCTGTGGATTCTCTCCTCGTAGATATTGAGATCCAGTCAGGAACAAGATACCTGCGCTGAAAATCACGAGATAGGTTTTCATCACTTTTTAAAATTGGGTCGGGGTTATTTACCCGCAGTTTTCAATCCCAGAACTTCGCCGCCATTGCGTGACATGGAGACGACAGAGCGGCCATCCTTACCGTTCTTTAACGCAATGAGATCCGTGTCTTTCCCTACCTTAAGGGTTACATTGTCACCCTTATCATTCCAGGTAGTTTCGGGAATTGGGTCTCCGTAGCGCAGAGGATATAGTAAGATCCGGAAATCCGGCGAGACAGCACGGCTCGCGATCACAAGACGCTTATCAAGCCCGAAGCTACGGGAACCGGCGAGTGCACCCTTGGCGTCGGGGGTGATGGTATCTTTCCTCTCGAAGGTCTCCAAACGGAAGGATGGCTTGGTGGTACAATCCTTGGCCTTGGCGGGGACGTTGGCATTGAGAACCCTCACGAGGAGAAGCCTGTCGCCTTTTTTGGGCTTGGGCTGACCGTTCCCATCACGATTCACGGAGGCATCGCAGAGCATGATGTCATTGCCGTTGATGGAGACAACATCGGTATTTTCTCCGGTCTGCATCACCCACTCGTAGAGATGCTCTGCGGGAGTCTTGCCAGAATCCTTCTGGATGTCATCGATGATGAGCGAGTAGGGATGATCACCACGGGCCATTAATAGGGTGCGGAACGCCTTCTTGACGGGATTGAACGGCAACCGCACCGGCCACCCATCCTCATCCCACATGCGGGGCCCGCCGGCTTTGTCCTCAAAGCCTTTCCAATGGGCAACAACCGAAGGACGCGGATCCTTCTCAAACGGGCCGTTGCCATAAACTTTCCGGAAGTCCTCCCAACTCTGCTTGTAGGAGTCCCAGCGCGGGAATTGGTAACGGCCCTGCATCTTGGCATCGCCGGTTGCTGCCTCCTTGGGCCACCACCAGTCGTAGGCATCCTTCGTGTCGCAGGCGGCGATCAGGAAATCTTTCGAGTCGGCAAGCCCCAACCACTTTCCGGGTCCACCCCAAAATCCCTGGCCCTTCCCGTCGATTAGGATGCCGTTGTGGTGACGGGTCTCGGGGGAGCGGAAGTTCTCCTTGGCCCATCGACGTCCCATGGCAGAGAGAGTAAAACCTCCGCGATCGGCATGCTCGTGGCTTGAACCAACCGAATCGGTACGGCACTCCATCTCGATGAACAGGGCATTGGTGTCCCAAGAGGACCGGGAATAAAGAGAGCTGCGGATCGGATCAAAATATGTCAGAGGTGCCTGGAGCGAAGCAGCGGTATTCGCAGCGGAGGTATCGGCAGCCCACAGGAGCGGCTCAATCATGTGTAGCTTGTCCTTAGCGGCATCCTGGCCTCCTGCAAAACGTGCTTTTCCGAGCAGGAAGTCGATCGCCGGGTCATTCGGATAAAATGTCTTCCACATCAGCAGGGTCGGAAGCGAGGGGCCGGTAACCGCACCATCCCCATGGCTAGTCCACTCCGTGCCGTTAGGCTCCATGGCCGCAAGATACCAGTCGGGCATTGAGCGGTGATGATCCTGCGTGAGCAGGTTGTCCCCGCGACGGCTTGCGGCGACAAAGAAAGGATTTGCCCAGACGAGACCGAACTGAGTGTATCCGACCGCCTCCGTGGAGCATCCCTTAGGGGTGACCCCGTAGGTCAAGTAGTCGCGCGCAATGTCCACGCCCATCTTGTAGACTCGGGGATCATAACCCTTCTCACCCTCTATGGAGAGTGCAAGAAGCGGTTGGCCAAGACCTACGGCACACCAGTTCCAGTTACGGAAATGATGCGGGAGGCGCGCACCCATCCAGAGTTTTCCAGCCGTGGCCTCTGCGATCACCATGCGGACCGCGTCCCGCTGCGCCTCGTCCATGAAAGGATGGGCGAAGTCATAGGCATATCCGAGTGCATGGTAGCCCATCGCGTCGCGCATGCCCTGCGCGGAGCCATTCGATCCCGTTACAGGTCCGGTGACCTTGGCCCTCCAGACATCGTCGTTGAGGGGAGCCTTCAGGGAGGCGTCCAAAATGGGCTTGATGATCCCGACGTAGGTGGTCAGCGCTGTGGCGACTTTCTTGCCACGCTCCTGATCCTGTGTCAGCCAGGCATCGAAGGCTTCCCAGACCAGGACATCGAGGAAGGGTTGGTAATGCCCCACTCCGGGAGGCAATCCGCCGTGCTCCTTCATCAATGCCTGGACCTTCGCCTGATCACCGGATGCGAGGGCATTATAAAAATCCCCAGTCCAGTTCTTCGGATCATGAAGCGCCCCCTTGAGACGGTCCTGCAGATTTGCAAACAGGGCACGGCCCATGTCCGTGTTTTTGAGGCGGTTCTCAAGATCAGCCCGCTCGTCGGGGCTGGTCAGAATGCGGGGGTGAACTCCCGGCGCGGGAACTTTGCCAAGCTTAGCCGAATCAAAGCCATCAGCCCGCTCCCCGACGGGGGACTTGGGTGAGGGAGGATAGGGATAAGCACCGTTCAGCACCTCCTCCGCGGAGAGCTCTCCGGGCAGGTGAGCGGGCACCGCGTTGGAGGATGAGTCGATGGAGGTTGCCCAGGCTCGACACACGCCCGTCACAGCAACTGCGGCAATTAAGAAACAAAACCGAAAGGGGAGTTTTTCATTCATGGGGAATGTAAACGACTATCTTCATAACGTCTTTTCGAGAAGCGAAGAAATATCCCATGCAGGGGCGAAGTAGCTAAAAAGTCGTTGAGGTTGCTTCCAGTCCACTCATCCGTTAATTCGAAAGGATGTGGCATCTCTCGCTCCCTTGGTGGGAATTCGTTCTTCGCGGCCTGATCGTTTACCTTTTCCTGATTCTAATCCTGCGTCTCACAGGAAAGCGGCAGATCGGGCAGATGAGCCCCTTCGATCTTGTGCTCCTGCTGGTGTTGAGTAATGCGGTGCAGAACTCCATGAATGGAGGGGACAACTCGGTCGCCGCCGGACTCATCCTCTCGATCACTCTTGTTGCAGCGAACTGGATCACGGGTTACATCACTTACCGGAGTAAGGCGGCAGAACGGCTCATCGAAGGATCCCCCCAGGTTCTCCTCCATAACGGGAAGATTTATGAGAGAGCACTTAACGACGCCCAACTCACACGAGAGGAGCTGATGTCCGCACTTCGCTCGGAGGGCTTCTCTGACTTTGGGGATGTTCGTGCGGCTATTCTTGAAAATGATGGTTCCATCAGTGTCATTCCCAATAATCAGTCACGGCAGTGAACTCACCCTCTTCCTTTCCGATGCTCCGTTTCCTGCGTAAGGAGTGGGTCCTCTTCACGAGTTACGCAACCATGGTTGCCTTCCTGAGGTTTGGGAAGGCATGGCTTGGAACCAATCCTGGCTTGGGATTTGGGTGGATTCTCTTTCTTTGGCTCTTCGCTGCGATGCTCTCCTCCTCCTTCGCCGTGGTGCGGCACGCGGATCATCTGGCTGAGAAATTGAAGGAGCCACTCGGAACCCTGATCCTGACACTCGCGGTCACCAGCATCGAGGTGATGATGATCTCGGCCCTCATGCTCAATGGTGATAACCCCGCACTGGCTCGCGACACCATGTTCTCCGTGGTCATGGTCGTCTTGGGTGGGCTGCTTGGACTTGCTCTTCTGATCGGAGGGCTGAAATTCGGAGAGCAGAACTTCAACCTCAAAGGAGTGAATTCCTTTCTGGGTCTGATTCTCCCGCTCTCCTTGCTCTGTCTCGTTCTTCCCAACTTTACCAAGACGGGTGGTGACGGGATGTTCTCCCCACTTCATGCCGTCTGCCTGATGCTTCTCTCACTGATCATTTACGGAGTCTTTCTTGCCGTTCAGACAAGCAGGCACAGGGAGTTCTTCAACGAAGCGGGATGGAGTCCTTCGGATTCAGGGCCCGATGAACATCGCGGATCGATTGGTGCAGAATCCCTCTTGTTGATCCTTCACCTCATCCCGATCGTCCTTCTCTCCAAGCAGATGGCTCATCTGCTTGATTACCGTGTCAACCGGGGAGGACTTCCCCTGGAGATTGTTGGGCTCATTGTTGCGATTCTGATCCTGGCTCCCGAGGGACTGGCAGCGATCCAGTCAGCCTCACGGAACCAAATGCAGCGTTCCGTGAATGTCCTTCTCGGATCCGTTCTTGCAACCATCAGCCTCACCGTTCCTGCAGCCCTCGCGATCAGCCTGATCTACGGAAAACCCCTCTTACTCGGACTCTCTCCCTCTTATATGACCTTGCTAGCGGTCACGCTGGGAAGTTGCATCATCACCTTCGGCCAGGGGCAGACAAATATCCTACAAGGTTTCGTACATCTCCTGCTCTTTGTCGCTTACATCGTCCTGATGTTTGACTAGGACGCGCGTCGAGAGCTTATCATTGGGAAGATTCGTACCTTACCGAGACTCCGACCCACTCCGTCTTCGGGAGGATGAATTTCCGGATCGTGACGTCGATCCATCGTAGATGAAATTCCGCGAGTAATGCCGTAGCCAAATCATCGGCAAGAGACTCGATCAGCTTGCGCGGGCGATTTTCAGAAATTTCCGAGGCCCTCAGACTCACCTCGTGATAGTCGACCGTTCGGGCAATATCGTCTTGAAGCTCCTCAGGTTGGGCACTTGCAGCAAACCCCAGGTCGATCAGAAGTCGCTGGGGAGTTGCCCGCTCTTCCTCCGGCACGCCCACATGGGACATGACCTCCAGTCCCTGGATTGAAATGATGCGCTCCGTGTTCATGGTCGGGATCAGAATCATTAGAGAATGAATTTGATATCCCCAATCATCTTTTCCCCAAACTGCTCGCGGAGCTTGGCGATGATCTGAGGCTTCCAGGTTCGGTCGAGCTCATAACGCACACTCGGCTGAATCACTCGGATCATGAGCGTGCCAGCGACGAGGCGCTCCGGCTTGGAGTGCTGGGCGATGAAGTCTCCAACTATCCCCTTCCATGCCGCCATGATATCGGCTTCCTTGATGCGGGTATCAAGCCCGAGTTTGGGGAGCAGTTTTCCGAGCACATCCCCGATCGAAATCGCACGATCAGGGCGCGTATCTTCAGGAAGCCCCCTCCATTCATAGATCATCCTCTTAGAGGGTGACCATTTTTCGGGAAACCGGCCGCCACTAGCCTTTGAAGGCGCGGCCATCAGATCCGTGGACTAGGCGTCGTTACCGATCGCCTCAACAGGGCAGCCTTCCATGGCCTCTTTGCAGAGAGCCTCCTCTTCAGGAGTCTCGGGCTGCTTGAAGACATAGGAGTGTCCCCCATCTTCGTTGCGCTTGAAGTTGGCGGGGGCGGTCTCACGGCAAAGATCGCAATCGATGCACTGGTCGTCACAGTAGTAGGCGCCTGCGACATTCTCGGGATACTTGTTGGATACGTCAGCCATAGTTTGAAAATGTTAAAAGCGACTCACCCGATTGCAACGGTTTTTTACGAGAGTTTCCCAGCGATCTCGGCAATTTTGAGGGAAGTAGAGTTCGCTGGATCGCTCAGAACGATGGGAAAACCCGCGTCAGCTGCGATTCTCACGGCAGGATCGAGTGGAAGTGATCCCAGAAAAGGAACCTTCAGCCGTTCTGCTTCCCTCTCACCGCCGCCACTTCCGAAGATCTCGTGACGACTGCCATCCGGAGCGATGAAGCAAGCCATGTTCTCGATGACTCCGAGGATCGGCACATTCGTTTTGCGGAACATGGTGACGGCCTTACGCGCATCAATGAGGGCCACCTCCTGCGGCGTGGTGACTATGACCACCCCGGAGAGTGCCACGGTCTGGACAATGGTGAGTTGGATGTCCCCGGTCCCGGGAGGCAGATCAAGGACAAGAACATCAAGATCACCCCACACCACATCACGCAGGAACTGCTGCGTGTAGCGGGTCACCATGGGGCCTCGAAGGATGGCCGGCGAATCATCCTCAAGCATCAGTCCCAGCGACATGATCTTAAGCCCATGAGACTCCACGGGGATGATCTTGCCAGCCTCATTGGCATAGGGGCGCTCGGAGGTGCCGCACATCAGGGCAATACTCGGGCCGTAGAGATCGCAGTCGCAGATCGCCGTCTTGAGACCTTTTAATGCAAAAGCAGAGGCCAAGTTCACGGCCACGGTCGATTTTCCCACGCCTCCTTTTCCACTTGCCACAGCGATGACGCGGCGTACCCCCTCGATAATGGAGGGCCCCTTTCCAGGAGTCTGAACGGGTGACTGTACCGGCGCCTGTACATCGACAAGAACCGTGACCGGAGGCTTCCCGGGAAGGGCGGCCAGGGCCTCCTCCACGGAGGAGCGGAGCTTGGCTCCCACACCGGTGTCATTGGTTGAGACAACAAGCTGAATCTTGATCTCCGACCCGATAGTGATGGCTTTGACAATTCCGAAGGAGATGATGTCGCGGGTGAACCCGGGATACGGAACTTTGGCCAGAAGATCGCGGACCTGCTTTTCGTCAATCATCAGCCAATCCTAGAAACATCACGGAAAATGACGAGCGAGAATGCCATGCCCAACCCTGCCTGGCTGTTGTTGGAGCACGAGCAGGTGAACCAAGGTGAAGAAGGTTGCCAAAATTTGCCGCATGATCACATTAACACCATGAGCGAATCCACCACCTCTCTCCCCGCGATCCTGCCGACCGAGGGTCTTCATGTCGTGCATCTCTTCTACCGGATGGAGCAGGAACCATGGTCCTATCTGGAGGCTGCCGATCGGCACAAGAGACGCGATCACCTGGCAAAGATCGTCAGAGAGATCAAGGCCCAGCCGGATACCCAGCTCCTTCCCTACAGTGTGGTTAGCCCGAAAGCCGACCTTGGCTTCATGCTTCTAACCCCCGACCTGCAAGTCGCTGACCGCTGCTCCAAGATGCTGGGCGAGGCGCTCGGAGCAGGCATGCTGACACCAGTCTTCTCCTGGCTCTCCATGACAGAGCGAAGCGAATACACGACCTCCGAGGCCGAATACACCGCTGAACTCAAGGCAGAGGGGATCGATCCGTCGACGCCCGAGTTCGCCACCAAAATCGCCGAGTTCAACGATCGCATGGAGAAGTACATGCGCCGCCGTGTCTACCCCGAGCTTCCCGAGGCACAGGAGTGGCCTGTCTTCTGCTTCTACCCGATGTCGAAGCGCCGCATGCATCAGCTGAACTGGTATGCCCTCCCCTTCGAGGATCGCAAGCGCCTCATGGGTGGTCATGCAAAGATCGGACGCACCTACTCGGGTCGCGTCCTTCAGCTCATCACCGGCTCGACCGGACTCGATGATATGGAATGGGGCGTCACCCTCTTCGCGAAGACCACGAGCGATATCAAGGCGATCGTCTACGAGATGCGCTTCGACGTCGTGAGCTCCCACTATGCCGAGTTCGGCGAGTTCTTTATTGGCATCCGGATGGAGATCTCGGATCTCTGCAACCGGCTGAATCTGTGACCTTATCTTCGCAAGGCTCGGTGCTGGCTGATTTGGCAGCAAAGGAAGCTCTTCTGGAGAGGATTCTCTCGCGGCATGCTCCCCTGCTGATCGCCTATTCGGGAGGCGTCGACAGTACCCTCCTGCTAGCCGTCGCCCATAGGATTCTGGGTGATCAAGTAACCGGCATCATCGCCGACTCTCCCAGCCTTCCACGCGCCTCGTTGAATGAGGCCGTCCGGTTAGCAAAAGAACTGGGCATTCATCTAGAGTTGGTTGCCACAACTGAGTTGGAGGATCCGCGCTATGCGGAGAATCCCATCAACCGATGCTACTTCTGCAAGGCCGAACTCTTTACCCGGATGGATCAGGTGGCCCGGGAGCGTCACTTCGCAGCGATCGCCTATGGTGAGAATGCCGATGACCCGGCGCATCTCCGCCCTGGTTCCCAAGCGGCCGCCGAGTTCTCCGTGATCGCGCCGCTCAAGGAAGCAGGCCTCACCAAGGCCGATGTCAGGGCACTCTCCCGCAAGCTGGGCCTCCCGACCGCAGATGCTCCAGCTCAGCCTTGCCTCAGCTCCCGCATTCCTCATGGTACCCGCGTGACCAGCCAGACTCTTGATTATGTGGAGCGTGGGGAAGCGATTGTCCGTCAGTTCGGATTCAAGGTCTTCCGGGTCCGCTATTTGCCGCCGGAAGGCATGGACGGTCTCCATAGGCCCGGAGCCAAAGTCCAGATCTCGACTGAAGAAATGCCCAAGCTTGAATCTACCAGCAACACGCTCATCGCGGCCCTTTCGGCAAGTGGCTTCAGCCGAGTGGAGATCGATCCCGAGCCTTTAAGGAGATAGGAGCAAAGGGGTTTAGACTGAAGACTATTAGACTTTTAGGTCAGAAGTTTCTCGCACGATCTCCTGACGGGCACCCCATTTCCTATTCTCCATCACCGATAGCCCAACCTGTCTCGCAGAGCCACATGGTCTCCCCGAATTCGGTTTGGATACCCTTCTTGATGATTGAGATTTGCTCCGTTGTGACTTCCGGAGCCATCACCGCAACCATTGTGGAGCCCGATCCGGTCATGAAGGCAGCCTCCACGCCAGGTTTCTCCCGCAGCCAGGTTTTCATCACGGGAAGGAGGAGGTACTTGTGGAACACCGGTGCCTCCAGATCATTGACGATTTCCAGATCACCAAGGAATTGCTTCTCGGGCTGGGGGAGAGGTTTTCCTGATTCTGTCAGCTCGGCATATTTTTTGTAAGCCCAAGCGGTCGGCACGGGAAAGGGAGGCTTGATGAGCAAGAGATTCCTTTTCGGAAGGGCTGAGACCTCTTCCAAAATCTCTCCCCTCCCTCGGCACCAGGCTGGACCACTCGCCAGGAAGAACGGAACATCGGAACCGAGTGGTGCGGCGATCTGGTGGAGTTCTTCATTCACGAGAGGTTCATCGAAGAGTTCGTTCAGTCCTTTCAGAACGGCGGCGGCATCACTGCTTCCCCCTCCAAGTCCTGCTCCATGGGGGATTCTTTTCAATAGCGTGATGGCGATTCCATGATCGAGACCCGTTGCGATTCGGAAAGCCTCGGCAGCTTTCACACAGAGGTTATCGGATCCCGTGGAAAGCTCGGGATCATTGCAGGTCAGCGTGATTCCATGACCCGTCCCATGGGAAACCTCGATCGTATCGGCAAGCCCGATCGGTGCCATGAGGGTCTCCAACTCATGAAATCCATCGGGACGCTTTCCGAGAATACGGAGAGAAAGGTTGATCTTGGCCGGAGCCGTGAGTGAGATGGTCTGAGTCACGTTACGTCATTAAGAACCCTCTCATCGTGTGAAACTACCGTCCCGACCCCAAGACAAAATCATCATCGCCCTCGATGTTCCCGATACCGACGGAGCCCTCCGACTCCTTGACTCCCTGGGCGATCCCCCTGCCCTTTGCAAGATCGGCCTGGAACTTTTCACCGCAGAGGGCCCTTCGGTGATCAAAGCCGTGCAAGACCGCGGCAGCCGCGTCTTCCTCGATCTGAAGTTCCACGATATTCCCAACACGGTTGCCCACGCTGTGAAATCCGCTTCCGGCCTCGGTGTTGCCATGACTACGCTCCATGCCTCGGGAGGTCCGGTCATGCTCGAGGCGGCAGCGAAGGCCGCCGAGGGATCAGAACTCCTCCTGCTTGCCGTCACCGTGCTCACCAGTATGGACGCCGCGCAGTTATCCTCCACCGGTATCAGTGTGGAGCCGAAGGAGCAGGTCTTGCGTCTCGCCGGACTCGCATCCAACGCCGGCATTGGTGGCGTTGTCTGCAGTCCGCTGGAGGTGAACACAATCCGAACCTCGCTTGGCAACAATCTCCGCATCGTAACCCCGGGCGTCCGCCCATCATGGGCCGTGACCGGGGATCAGAAACGAGTCATGACGCCCTCTGAAGCTATGAAAGCAGGTTCAGACTGGCTCGTTATCGGTCGCCCGATTACCGCTGCAGAAAATCCGAACGAATCTTACGCCAAAGTCGTCGAAGAACTTTCCTGATCCAACTCAGGATCAGGATTCCATAAACTTCGGAATCGATCCCTCAAAGATCTCGTTTAGGGAAGTAACCGACCAAGAGCAGGAATTGGTTCCTGTCTTGATTGAGAGTTCGGCATTTGCCGTGACCTCACCAATCTTGCAAAAGGGAACGCCTGTCACGGAGAGCTCTTTCTCAAGAGTTGCAGCATCCGATGCCTTTATGGAAATGACGATGCGGCCCTGAGTCTCGTTGAAGAGAACCACATCGGGACGCTGATCGGTAGCACCGAGATCAATCGAGGCGCCCAAGGAATTACCGAAGCAGGATTCTGCGATCGCGACGCCCAGGCCACCCTCCGAGCAATCGTGGGCGCTACGCACGAATCCCTTGCGGATCACTCCGAGCAGGGCGTTGTGTATGGCGATTTCCTTATCGAAGTCGAGCGCAGGAGGAGCTCCTTCCTTGCGGCCATGGATGGCCAGGAGATAATGCGAGGCACCTAGTTCGTTTCCGATCTCTCCAATCAGGTAGACCTGATCACCGGCCTCCTTGAAGGCTTGGGTCGTGATGTGGGCTGCATCAGCGATGGTTCCAACCATGGAGATGGTCGGGGTCGGGTCGATCGCACCGGCGGGACTCTCGTTGTAGAGGCTGACATTGCCCCCGGTGACCGGGACGCCAAAGGCCCGGCAACCCTCGGAGATCCCCTCCACGGCGGCGCGGAGTTGATAGAAGTTCTCGGGCTTGTGTGGGTTGCCGAAGTTCAGGTTGTCGGTGACACCGATCGGAACGGCACCGGAGCAGGCAAGGTTGCGGGCGCACTCGGCGACGGCAATGCGGGCACCGACCGAGGGATCGAGTTTGCAATAGATGGCGTTGCAGTCAGTGGCCGCGGCTAGGATCTTGTTTGCTTCGCGGACGATGAAGACGGCGGCATCGGAACCGGGAAGCACGGCTGTCCCAGTGCGAACCATGTGGTCATACTGGCGCCAAACCCAGCGCTTGCTTGCGATACTGGGATGAGCAAGGAGTTGCGGCAGAGCCGTTGTCGGATCAGCCTGCGGAAGGCTGGAGAGATCAAGTGGTGCAGGCGGGGTGAAGGGAGCGGCCTCGCGCGAATAGAGAGGTCCGTCATCAGCGAGTGAGCGGGCGGGAATATTTACGACCACATCATTGCCGTTGCGGACGCGCATCATGCCGTCATCAGTGACCTTGCCGATCTCGGCGTAGGGGAGATCCCACTTCTCGAAGATCCTCTTCACAACATCCTCGCGGCCCTTCTTCACAATCACCAGCATGCGTTCCTGAGATTCACTAAGGAGAACCTCGTACGGGGTCTGTCCCTTAGCCCGCTGGGGAACGAGTTGGATATCGATCTCGACACCTGTGCCACCGCGGCTGGCGGTCTCACAGGTGGAGCAGGTGAGTCCGGCAGCACCCATGTCCTGAATACCAGCGACGGCATCAGTGGCAAGGAGCTCAAGGCAAGCCTCAAGCAAAAGCTTCTCACGGAAAGGATCGCCCACCTGAACGGCTGGACGATCGGCCTTCGACTCCTCGGTCAGTTCGCGAGACGCGAAAGCAGCACCAGCGAGTCCATCGCGACCGGTCTCGGCACCGACATAAAAGACAGGGTTACCAATTCCCTCGGCCGCACCACGGGCGATCTGATCATGGCGGAGGATGCCAAGGCAGAAGGCGTTCACCAGCGGGTTTCCGCTGTAGCTCTCGTCGAAATAAACTTCACCGGCGATGGTCGGCAGGCCGATACAGTTCCCATAATGAGCGATACCGGCAACAACTCCTGCGAAGAGACGGCGGTTGGTCTTCGCCTGCTCGCTGTCACCCTCGATGGACCCGAAGCGTAATGAATCCATGAGGAAGACAGGACGCGCTCCCATGGTGAAGATGTCGCGAATGATGCCGCCGACACCTGTGGCCGCTCCCTGAAAGGGTTCAACGGCGCTGGGGTGATTGTGACTCTCTATCTTGAACGCCACGGCCCAACCATCGCCGATATCGATGACACCCGCATTCTCCTCACCTGCCTTAACCAAGACGCTGGGGCCGGTGGTGGGGAACTTGCGTAGTTCAGGACGGGAGTTCTTGTAGGAGCAATGCTCACTCCACATGACGGAGAAGACCCCCAATTCCTCAAAGCTGGGTTCACGTCCGAGGATGGAGAGAACCTTTTCGTACTCTTCAGGGGAGAGTCCGTGCTTGGCAATGAGTTCGGGAGTGATCGCGGGATTGGACATTGGGAAAAGGCTTTTAGGCTGAAGGCTGAAGGCTTTTAGGAAAAAGGATCAAGAGGGTTTAGGATTTTGACTTCTGAACCGCTTCGATCATCGACTGGAAGATCCCCCGGCCTTCAGATCCCCCGAGAAGAGGATCGCAGACACGCTCGGGATGCGGCATGAGGCCGAAGACATTCCTTCCATGACTGCAGATACCGGCGATATTCCCCAGCGAACCATTAGGGTTGGCCTCCGGGGTGACATTGCCCGAGGCATCGCAGTAGCGGACGAGCACCTGCCCGTTGGCCTCGATCTGAGCCAGGGTCTCGGGATCGGCAAAATAATTTCCCTCGCCATGGGCGATCGGGATGTCGAGCACCTGTCCCTTGTGAAGCACGGAGGTGAACGGAGTTTCGGAATTCTCGACGCGAAGATGGAGATGCTCACAGCGGAACAGAAGTCCGTTATTGCGAAGCAGTGTGCCGGGCAGGAGTCCCGCCTCGCAGAGGATCTGAAATCCATTGCAGATACCGAGCACCAGGACGCCTGCATCGGCTGCAGCCCGGACGGCACCCATGATCGGGGAGAATCGGGCGATCGATCCGCAGCGGAGATAATCTCCATAGGAGAAGCCGCCGGGCAGAACCACGGCGTCGTAACCGGCAAGAGAGGTCTCCTTATGCCAGACGATCTCGGCATCAACGCCGGGGAAGGAAAGGAGTGCGGCCTGGCAGTCGGTGTCGCAGTTCGATCCGGGAAACTGAATGACGGCAACCTTCATGAGCGGCGCCATCGTCAGGAGATAATCTCGAGCTTGTAATCCTCGACCACGGGATTAGAGAGCAGGTCGTGGGCGATCTCGTGGAGCTGTTTTTCGTCGGCACCATCGACCTCGATCTCGATTGATTTTCCGATACGGACGGAGCGGACTCCCTTGAGACCAAGGTGCTCCATGGCACGGCCGGTGGCTACTCCGGCTGGATCAAGAATTGCGGGTTTCGGCATGACGGTAACGACGGCTTTCATGAGGTAAGGAAAATCGGGCCTCTCGTTGAAGCGGACAAGCCAAAAGGAAAAAAACTCCTTTTCCTGAAGATATTTCTCCTAACGACTCCGTTTGACTTCGGGTAATGCATCCTGAAAAGTAGGCTAATGATTCAGATCACGGACTCGGCGGCAAAGCACCTCTGGGAGCTAGCAACGGACAAAGGCTCCCCAGGACTGCGACTCGCCGTGGAAAAAGGAGGCTGCGCCGGCCTGCAATACGCCATGAGCCTTGGAGGGCCACTCCCAGGTGATGAGGTGACGGAACGCGATGGCGCCGTGGTGGCCATTGATCCCGAGAGCAGCGCACATCTCGACGGATGCACCATCGACTACGTCGACGAACTGACAGGGGCGGGCTTTCGGGTGATCAACCCCCATGCATCGCGGCGCTGCGGCTGCGGCACATCCTTCGAGCCAGCCCACGAAGAAAAACCAGCGTGATACCCGACGGCATTCACCCGTTTTCGGTTGCCTCTGGCCGAGCACCTCGCTCTTCTTAGAGGATTCATGTCAGGCAAGCGCTATTACCGATATCAAGGAAAGTCAGGGCACCGCAGGGGAGCGGAACCAAGGGATGGTCTGTTCGGATGGACCGTCTTCATTTTTCTTCTGATCGGCTTTGTTTTTCTCTGCTGGATGGGGAGCTACTACATCTTTGCGAATCCTGAAAAAGCAGCCAACTACCGCCTTCTCCTGAGGATGCACAAAATCGAGCCTCCGGTTAGGTTCGAGATCACGGAAGCGCCGCGTGGAGAATTTCTGAAGCCGGGCCAGCTGCTCGAGAGATTCGGATCGATGACCACCTCGGAAATCCGCAGGTTCAACTCCAACCTGCTTCGCCGATTCATCCGTAACTACCATCAGGACCGCGAACTGGTTCCCTATGCTGTCGGCACCTATCGGGTGCTCGGGACCTCGCCGCTCACAAACGAGACCTTCTGCAGGCCCGGATTGATTGCTCTGCTTCAGGCAGTTGAACAGCCTGAGGTCCTTCTGGAGCAACCCTTCACGGCACAGGACAAAGATCTTCCAGGTCTGAAGCGTTCGCTGGTGACCGGCCAGCAGATCAAGCTCGAGAAGCCTCTGGATCTCTCGGCGGTGATCCATATCGAGCGCCTCACTGAAAATAAAATCCTCCTGACAACCATGCCCCTGCTCTACGGCACCTATGGTGCGGCCAAGGGGGAAACCAGCTTCTCGCTCGAGCCACCGGAGGAGCTGAATCTCGAAGCTGGCCTCCCGATTCTTTCAATCGCCGACATCTCTCGCCTGTCGGGAGGGAAGATCAAGGGTGATAATGACAAGGTGGGTAATGTAGGCGAGAAAACATCAGGACACCTCAGCAGGATTGCCGAGGAGATGGCGACTCCAACTCCTGAACCGAGAGTTGCCAAAGCCCTGCCTGTCAATCAGCCACCAGCCCTTCATGAAGTAGCGCCTGCATCTCCAGCAGAGAAATCACCCCAAGTCGCGCGAGCCATCCCGGTGAATCAACCCGCGGTTCTACCCGCCATTCCCGTAAGTACCCCGATCGGGAATGAAAATACACCGGCTATTCCCCGTGCCATTCCCGTAGGCACGCCATTGCCGACGCCTACTCCCGTCGCTACTCCCGTCGCTATTCCAGTGAGTACCCCGACTCCATTGCCGGCTCCGAAAGCACCGCCATCCCCCACCCCCAAGCCGAGCTCATCACCTGCAGTCTCCCTCCCGACCAACGCAACCAGCATGACAGCGACCAACCAACCCGTGGTAGCAAGACCTTCGGAAATATGGCCTGTCTACGAGCCTGGGAAAATGCCCCGCGGACGCTTGGTGGAGTCCTCAGAGGCGCAGGGCATGGCTTCGAAAGGAATCGGAGGCGAGCGCCATTATCTTCAGGGGCGCTTTGCAGTCACGGCCTCGGGCAATGGACGCGCTGTATTCCGACCGCAGGGCGCCATTGCAGGGGTTCCTCTGGGGCCCAATGCGCGCGTCCGCGTGATCGTTGATTTCCCTTCAGGCGCAACCCCTCCTGCCGAGGGCAATGTGATTTCCAGAGACAACCTCCGTCCCTTCCAGATCACCTCGGTGAAACGTGGGGATGATGGCCAGATCAATATCTACGCCCGCGAGATCACGAGGGGGCAGTGATTCTTAGGTTGATAGACTGAAGACTATTAGACTGTTGGGTCAGAAGGAAGACATGGAATCGATAGATCTTCATCACGAGATTCTGAAAGAGATCGCGGCGTCTGGCGGAGCGATTCCCTTCCGCCGCTTCATGGAACTGGCACTTTATCATCCGGAGTATGGCTACTATGCCTCCGGGAGGGCCCGAGTCGGCAAGGAGGGTGACTTTTTCACCAGCGTTAGCCTCGGAAGCATCTATGGGAGGCTCCTTGCCTCAGTCTGCCGGGATGTCTGGGAGCGTTTAGGAAAACCATCCCGGTTCACCATTGTCGAACAGGGAGCCAATGACGCCAGCATGGCTGCAGATATTCTCGGAGCCATCGCAGGAGTTGAAGACTCCTTCAACCATGCCGTTCAACTCGTCATCGTGGAGCCTTACCAGGCGAATCGGGATCGCCAGAAACAAAAGTTGGCGGCATTCCCAAACGTCACCTGGGTTTCCTCCTTGGAAGAGTTACCGGAGTTCGCCGGCATCCATCTCTCCAACGAGTTGCTGGATGCCTTTCCCGTCGATTCCCTTCGCTGGAATGGATCTGCATGGGACGAGGAGTGCGTCGTACAGGAAGCAGGAGAACTACGCTGGGACAGATGTCCCATCACGACTCCAGAACTTCTGTCTGCCGCAGAAAATCTCCCGAAGAATCTCCCCCAAGAATTCCGCATCGAGATCAACCAGGGAATCCAACCGTGGCTCTCCACTCTGCATGCCAAGCTCAAACGAGGAGTCATCCTGACCGTCGACTATGGTCAGGCGGGAGAAGACCGCTATGCTCCCCATCGCGCAGATGGCACCTTGCTTGCATTCAAAAAACACGAGCGGTTCAATGACCCACTTCCAGAGCCAGGCCTGAGGGACATTACAGCCCAAGTCGATTTTACAAACCTAGCCCGATCAGCACGCGAGGTCGGTTTCGACATCCTAGGTTATAGTGATCAGCACCATTTTCTGGTCGGAGCGGCTGAACCATGGCTACGGTCGCTCGGCGATTTTACAGATCAGGGAGACGCTGCAAGGCGGGATCTGAGCGCCCTACAAACACTCCTTAATCCGGGATCCATGGGGATCCAATTCAAGGCGATCGCCCTAGGGAAAGATTTCCCCTCGGAACCTTCCCTAGGCTGCTTCAAGTACCAACGCCCGGGAATTGGAGTACTCTAGCGCGACCTGTTAATCGAGTATCAGCCTTTGCCCTTTCTTACCTCATTAGAGAAGACGGAGACTTCGCTCCATGTGGAGGTTCTTCTCCATGGGAGGATGCCTTCGATCACGATCATCCAGTTAGATGAAGAGGATTGTCCGGATTAACACGATCAGAACGAGGATGAGAAAACTGTTTGGTATTAGGTTGATCCCAACGGTCCAGATGAGTACACCGGCAAACAGCACTTCGAGTCCCGGAAGGATTACGCCACCGAGAGTACGCCGGAACGTGGTGTAGGCCTTGGTCCAGTTGGAAAACTAGAACTTCAGGCCAGCTGACCAGAAGATGTTCTGGCTAACGAGATCGCTGTTCCCTGCCGAGGCGTTGTAGAAGAAGGAGGTATTCCAGTTCTTCGCGAACTCCACTGTGAAGCCGACTCCCGTGTAGAGGAAGTCCCTGATGGGTGCCGTGCTCCAGTTGCTGAAGCTAGGACTCGTTCCTCCCAGGTTGCCGTTGATGGCGTACGGGTTCTGCATGAACTCATGCTGCCAGTTGAGTGAGATCTGCGGTACCACCAGCACATTCTTGCCTGCCTGCCAGTTGTAGGCGCCGTGGGCACCTACGCTCGAGAGCATGCTGGAGCTGTTCCAGCCCGAGGAGTTGAAGTTCAGGCTCTGCGCTCCGGTTTCATTCACTCCGTTGGCTCCCAGGTAGGTGTACTGGAGCGAGGCTGTCGGTCCATAGGTGAACTTTCCCTTCTGGAGGTCATATCCTGTCGCAAGCATCGTATCGAGTTCCCCTGCTCCAGGGGAACTATTGGCTGTACGGTTGACTCCGGTGTACTGGATGACACGGGTGGCTTGGAGGTTGTGATAGGCGCCTCCAGCAAGGGCGTTGGCGTAGAATCCCTTGCCGTTCTCTTGTCCGTAGGTACCAAAGACTCCAAATCGGACGGCGTTGTCGATCAGGCTGCTACCAGTTCCCAGTCCTGAGCCGTTGGCTCCGCTCTTGGTGTAGGTCCCTTGGTAGCCGGCGTAGATGCCGCTCGCGACGTTCTTGTTCCACTTGTAGGTGAGGCCGGTGGTGACGCCTCCGCTCTCGGAGTTGTATCCGGGTAGCATGTTGGCGCTGTTAGCTTGGGCGAAGATGCCGTTGGCATCCAGGAACATGCCCCAGCGGTTATCAAGTCCGGGACGCAGGATGTCTTTCTTGGAGTCGAGGACACTCTTGCCTCCATGTTCAGGCCCATCTCCAATGCCTTCCTGAAGCATGGCGTAGTTGTCGGCCAGTCCGCTCATGCTAAATCCCCCTCCCTCGGCCACCCGTACTCCCCAGAGGCGTTGGTTGAGTTCCATGTTCTGGGCGTTGGCTTGGTTGAAGGCGATCGTTGCCACCTGCTGGTAGAAGGTTGGCATGATGGCGTTGAAGGCTTGGTTGTACTCGGAGGCCGTCAGGCTATCCAAGGAGGTGGAGACCACCAGTTGATCGCCACTTGTGGCAGGGATGAAGCTGTTCAGTGCAGTTGCTACGTTGAGTTGGTTCCTTCCCTGAGCTAGCTGTGTGTAGCTCTCTGGAGCTATAATTACCGAAGCCGTTGGGTCTCCCTCAATCACCAGGCGGGCACGATATCCATCCGGAGCCACAATGGAGCTAAAGGTACCGCTAATGCTATCTGCAGTCAGAAAGGCGATCTTCTCACCGAACTGCAGGGAACTCCCCGAGACGGGAGTGATATTCAGAGTGCCGTTCAGGACGACACTTCCCTGCACGTTGACCTGATCATGGAGTGAGGCACTTGCAACCGTGAGGTCGAAAGCAGAACCCTTACCGAGAACGAAGTTACCTCGAATCGCGAGTGTGGAAGGAGTTGATGATGCGAGCAGTTGACCGTTTTGCGTCAGATTCCCTTGGAAAATTCCAGAGCCATCATAGTAACCATTGCTTCCAATGGTTAGATTTTTGACCACCAGGAGACCATCATTTACGATCACCCCGTCTGATTTCGAGATATCCGATGAGAAAGGAGAAACCTGCACGACCCCAGTTGTTGCAATCATCAGCATCGTCCCTGGATCGAGATTGAGGCTTTTTCCGACATTCATCGTATTGCAGACTGTCAAAGCACTCCAATATCCCGTGATCTGAAGCTTGCCTGGAATGTTGACCGGCTTGACTGAGGCATCGACCACCAGTGTTCCCCCGCCCTGTACAGTAAAATTGTTGGGAACGATCAGGCTATTGTTTCCTTGAATTTTTCCCGTTGCTGGGATGGCCCCTGAGACATTGGTACCGATGACATTAAAGGCACCATTCGAGACAGTGAGATTCCCATTCAGGTTCAGGACACCGCCGTCGTTAAAATTCAACCCGTTGATAGTGTTGGAGGAAAGAGCAGTCTGGTTCAGCCCGTCGACCGTGAAGGAATAATTGGGATCAATCGGGGTATTGGAATTAGCATTATCAAGAGGAACAATGAGACGATTAGCTTTCAAGAAGAAGATGCCACCTCCTGGCTGGGATGTAATATCTTGCCAATTTGTTCCATTTGGAGAGTAAATGGAAATTCCAGCATTATTATTCGAGAGTCCTTGAATAACCTGTGACGATTCAGTGTCCACTGGAATTGAACCTCCATTGTTTGTGCCATAGTTGACCTCGACATAGATATCCCCACCGGCTTTGACGCTCAGTGGATTCGTCAATTTCATAAGATTGTAACCTGGACCGTCGGCATTGAGAGTATTTGTCTGGGTTGCGATCGCATTACCAACAAATCCACCTGTTCCGGAATTGGGATCAGTGATACTAAAATTCGTATAAACATTTAGGATCACCGTCGTATTGGAATAAAGTTGCCATAGCCCAAATGCTCCAATGTAAGAATTAGCGGGGGTTGCTAATTTCTCAGCTGCAATATTTTCAACCCCCGCATTGAATCCTATGCCATAGAAACGTGGAGCAAAGATCTGATTCTGAAGCACGGACGGAGTATAAGTGTATTGAGCACCATTATTAACATTAGAGTAGACATTACTTGTAACAACATAAGCAGTTGCTACCTTGATATTCGCTCCGAAATTGTCGCTTGAATCTCCATATGGAGCTAAGTAATAGCCAGGCTCTTTCGACACGGGATCTGCTATGCCAACAGAGTTTCCTTGGAATTCTGTTCCCCATGAGTTTTGAATGATCCAAGCTCCTGTGTAATTTGTTCCAAAGATATTCAGGGCAGCTTGATCACTCCAGCCGACCAGCGTGACTACATGCGTTGAAGGACTATTATTATAATTTAGAAAACCATAGGGATTTCTATTTTCAGAATTCACAACAGTAACTAAAGCTCCATATTTCAAGATAGCTGCCTTAAGCGTTTGCTGAAAGGCATCCAGTGAATTGGTATCCCTATTCCAAGCGTAGGTTATCGACTGGGATAGCATGACTGGAGCAAGAGACTGCGAAGGTGGCGGTACATTGGAACTGAGATTATCCTTATTCAGAGCAGCCGCATTAGCGGACGTATAATTGTTGAGAATGTTGTTTGTTGTCATTACGGGCCCTCCTCCAGCCCAGGGAATTCCCTGATCGAATGCACTAATAATATTCCAAGTCCCCCTGCCACGAGTTAAATAACTTTGGGCTTCTAAGCTAGCACCAAAAACCTGTGAGCCCAGACCATCGTATCCGTTTACTCCATAATCAGTTGAAGGGCCTCTCCCATTCATAGCTGCCATGTTCCACTCCGAAAGGTTGAGTGATGGATCTGTGGGGTTATTGGCTAGCCCAGACTTGAGCATGGCACTCTCAAAGGCAGTGAGACTGGCAAAGGCCCAACAAACCCCCAAATTGCCTTGATTTTTAACCGGAGTGAGAAGCCCATCGCTGTTAAGATCGTAGAAGGATGGAAGGCTTTGCGCCCGAACCGCTGACGATCCTGACCTGACCCCCATAAATGGGACAGTTGAAAAATGAAGTTCTACTGGTCAATA
>DAISZK010000066.1:0-8022 GCA_036824855.1 Chthoniobacterales bacterium
CGGGGTCTTTTCATGCCCCAATTGTTACCTTTTTGTTACCTTTGGGTCAAATAGCGAGTTCTTATCTGTAAAAACTACGTATTCGAACCCTGTATCGCGCACCATTTTCCACCATGGCTACTTATCTCTACGAGACCATCCCTTCCAAGGAGGGCGATCAGACTGAGACCTTCGAGATTCAGCAGAGCATGAAAGATGCTCCTCTCACCCAGCATCCCGAGACCGGCATTCCAGTGCGTCGTGTCATCACCGGCGGCTTTGGTTTTGTTTCCAAGGGAAGTGCAGCCCCGGCACCTCAGCGGCCCTCCTCGGGAGGTTGCGGTTCGGGATGCGGCTGTCATTAGAAAGATTAGGGAAGAAGGCCCCCCGGATTGTTGGAACGGCTTGCATGAGTCGCTGGTTGCATCCTTTTACTCTTCATAATTCATCCTTCATCCCTCATCCTTTCCTCCAATGGACTCCCTGATCCGCCTTCTCAAGCAAAACTCCGCGATCCCTCGCGCCGATCTCGCCCGCCAACTTAGCCTCAGCGAAGTGGAACTTGCTGCTAAGATCGCAAAACTCGAGGCCGACGGGACCATCCTCGGCTACCACGCCGTCATTAACCGGGAAAAGTGGGACACCGATGCCGTCACTGCCGTGATCGAGGTGCGCGTCACCCCGGAGCGTGAAGGTGGATTCGACCGCATCGCCAACCGCATCGCCGGCTTCGAGGAGGTCCAGAGCGTCTACCTCATGAGCGGCGGTCACGACCTCATGGTTGTCGTCGAGGGGAGCAATCTTCGCGAGGTCGCTTCTTTTGTGGCCGACAAACTCAGCACCATCGAGGCTGTCCTGTCGTGCGCTACACACTTCCGCCTGAAAACCTACAAGGAAAACGGCATGCTCCACGCCATCGAGGAGGCTCCTGAGCGTCTCTCGGTAACTCCGTGATTTAACGCCATTCGTTCATGAGTAGTTCCCGCATCGCGGAGCACGTCCGCAACATTCCACGGTCGGGTATCCGTGATTTCTTCGAGATCGTCCAGTCGATGAAGGAGGTCATTTCATTGGGCATCGGAGAGCCCGACTTCGTCACCCCGTGGCATATCCGCGAGGCCGCCATCTATTCCCTTGAGAAGGGAAAGACCGGCTACACCTCCAACCTTGGCTCCCCGCGTCTTCGCCGAGCGATCGCGCAGTATGTCGAGCAGCACTTCTCCGTGGAGTACAACCCGCATGACGAGATCATCGTCACTGTCGGCGTCTCCGAAGCGATCGACCTGGCACTCCGCTCCCTGCTCAACCCCGGCGATGAGGTGATCTACCACGAGCCCTGCTACGTCTCATACAGCCCTAGCATCCAGCTGGCCGGGGGCGTCCCTGTGGCCGTTGCTACACGCGCCGAGGATGAGTTTTCACTGAAGGCCTCCGACTTGGAAAAAGCCGTCACGCCGAAGACGCGGGTCCTAATGCTCAATTTCCCGACCAACCCGACCGGCGCGGTCATGCCGCTCGAGGAGTTGAAGAGGATCGCCGCGTTCGTCGTGAAGCACGACCTCGTCGTCCTGACCGATGAGATTTACAGCGAGCTCACCTACGATGACGTTCCGCACCACTCCATCGCCGCCCTCCCCGGCATGAAAGAGCGAACCCTCTTCCTTCATGGATTCTCCAAAGCCTTCGCGATGACCGGATGGCGTATCGGCTATGCTTGCGGGCCTGCCGACATCATCGAGGCGATGATGAAGATCCACCAGTACTCCATGCTCTGCGCCTCCATCATGAGCCAGGAGGCCGCCTGCGAGGCACTCGAACGCGGCCAGCGCAGCATGGAGCGCATGAAGGAGGAATATCGCCTCCGTCGAAACTATATCGTCTCCTCGCTAAACGATGCCGGCATCCCTTGCCATTTGCCCAAGGGGGCCTTCTATGTTTTCCCCGATATCCGAGGCGCCGGACTTTCCAGCAAGGATTTCTCTCTCAAGCTTCTCGACGCAAAGAAAGTCGCCGTCGTTCCCGGAACGGCCTTCGGCCGGAGTGGTGAAGGGTATGTCCGCTGTAGCTATGCCACGGGCATGGATCAGATCAAGCTGGCATGTTCCCACATCGCCGAGTTTGTCCGCGACATTCCGCGAGCAGCCTCTTAACTTTTGCCTCCTGTGAGCTACCGCGTCTTTGCACGAAAATACCGACCTCAGAAATTCGAGGAGGTCGTCGGGCAGGAACACATCACCCGGACTCTCCAAAACGCGATCACGGGAAATCGCCTCGCCCAAGCCTATCTCTTTGTCGGGCCGCGCGGCGTTGGGAAGACCTCCTCAGCACGCATCCTCGCCAAGGCGCTGAACTGTCAGGCCAATAAGAATGGCCCCTCGGACAATCCTTGCGGCATCTGTGATGCCTGTGTCGAGATCGCGGAAGGGCGCAGCCTCGATGTCATGGAGATCGATGGCGCGAGCAACAATAGCGTCGAGAGTATTCGGACTCTGCGCGAGAACGCCGCCTATGCGCCGGCGCGCGGTCCCTACAAGGTCTACCTCATCGATGAGGTTCACATGCTCACGACGGCGGCCTTCAACGCCCTGCTGAAGACACTCGAGGAACCACCCGATCATGTGAAATTCCTCTTCGCCACGACCGAGGCGCAGAAAGTGCCAGCCACGATCCTGAGTCGTTGCCAACGCTTCGATCTCCGCCGACTCACGGCCGAACAGATCGCAGGCCATCTGCTCTATATTGCTAAAAACGAGGGCATTTCCCTCGAAACAGCAGCTGCCGAAGCCCTTGCCAAAGGAGCCGACGGGGCGATGCGCGATGCCGAGTCGATGCTCGATCAGGTGGTTGCCTTCTGCGGCAACACGATCGTCGCCGCCGATGTCCACAGTGTTTTCGGATTCACGCCTCGGGAGACAGTCCTCGAGTTGGGAGATGCTCTAGCCTCCCGCGATACTCCTACCGCCCTCGCCGTGGTGAAAGCTCAGGCCGAGGCCGGGAAGGATCTCTCCCGATTGCTCGGTGATCTGGTGAGCCTGCTACGCGATGTACTCATCTCCAAGGTTCACCCCCCGGCGAGCGCGACGGATGAGTCCCAATTGGGAGAGTCGATCGCACAGGATAAACTCCTCGTTCTGCTCGATCATTTCGGCGAAGCCGAAGGCCGCCTTCGCTGGGCTACTGACAAGAAGCTCCAGCTCGATGTCGCCTTGATCAAGGCTGTTCATCTGCTCGAGGAGGCGAGTCTCTCCGAGGTGCTGGATACCCTCAGCGCACTGCGCAGCGGCGCTCCCCTTCCAGAGCGTCAGATATCTAGCGCCCCCAAGGCACCTGTAGCAGCACGACCAACTCGACCCACTCCAACGGCGAAACCCATAGTTCCGCTCACCTCCGAGAAGCCAGCTTCCCCTCCCGAGTCTGCTGTGGTGCCACCTCCCGTAACTGAAGAAGTTTCTGCTCCTACCCCAACTCCCAATCCAAAAGCAGAACTTGAGCCACCCCAGCCCCCAGCGCCTGCTGAGGTTCCAAAACCTGAGCTGATTGTTGGTTCTGCCGCTGACGAACCAGTTGCCAGCTCGCAACCCCCTTCTTCCATCGATGATCCATGGCACATCGTCTCCATGAAACTGGCCGGGGACTCTCCCCTTAAGTTCGGCTGGGTGGAGGATGGGCGTTTTGCTGGCCGTTCTGGCAGTACGATCACGGTGGAGTTCCCTCCGTCACTCGAGTCGCACACGCAGACGCTTTTCTGGCCTCAGGCCGTGAAGAAGATCGAGGAGCAACTCTCCAGACTGCTTGGTGATCGTATTTCCTTCGTGCCTCAATTTACTGGCGAGGAACCGCCGCCAATCCCCGAACCAGAGCCGGCAGCACCTTCTGTTGCCAAACCTTCCTCAGCCACTTCCGCTGCTTCCCCAGCATACAAGTCGACTGCCACTCCAGCTGCGCCGCTCAAAACAGAGGAACCCTCCCCAGGTCTAACTCCTGAAGAGATGGAAGCCTTTAAGGCTGATCCGCTTATCAAAAAGGCTCTCGAGATCTTCAAGGCTGAGATCCTAGCTTCACCAATTAGTACAAAAACCACCTGATCCACTAGACATTATGAACATTGCAAAGATGATGAGCGCAGCCGCCAACGCGCAGAAGAAGATGGCCCAAATCCAGGAGGATCTTGCAAAACGTGAGGTCGAAGCCTCCTCGGGCGGCGGCAAGGTGACCGTAAAAGCCTCCGGCGCCGGTGATATCCTCTCCATCAAGATTGCACCTGAAGTCGTCAATGCCGACGATGTGGAACTGCTCGAGGACCTCGTCCTGAGCGCTGTCCGTCAGGCAACGAACGATGCCAAGAAGCTTGCTGCGGATGAGATGGGCAAGCTGACCGCCGGACTCGGCATCCCCGGACTGCCGTTCTGATTCAGCACTTCTTTTCCCATGAGCACACCGGATCTTTTTTCATCGCTTCAGCTCGGACCTCTCGAGCTCCCAAATCGTATCTTCATGGCGCCGCTTACCCGATGCCGCGCCTCGGAAGGGCATGTGCCCAATGACCTCAATGCCGAGTATTACGCACAGCGCGCCTCGGCGGGACTGATTATCTCGGAGGCTACTTCCGTATCCTCGCGCGGCTACGGCTATCCCAACACTCCCGGCATTCACACCGAGGCCCAAGTGGCTGGATGGAAAAAGATCACCAGTGCGGTTCACGCCAAAGGAGGTCATATGTACCTCCAGCTCTGGCATGTCGGTCGCATCTCGCATCCCGCCTATCAGGAGGATGGAACACAGCCGGTCGCACCCTCTGCAGTGAAGCCGAAAGGACAAGTCTTCACGGGAGCCGCGATGGAGGAATACGTGACCCCGCGCGCTTTGGAGACAGAAGAGATTCCCGGAATCATCGAGGAGTACATCCATGGGGCAAAGCTCGCCAAGGAGGCCGGCTTCGACGGCGTGGAGATCCATAATGCCAACGGCTACCTGCTGGATCAGTTCCTGCGTGACGGTACAAACCAGCGTGGCGATAGCTATGGTGGAGCTGTCCAGAACCGTGCGCGTCTCACCCTTGAGGTCACTGAGGCCGTCTGCGGCGTCTGGGGCTCTGACCGCGTTGGCATCCGCTTTTCCCCTGCGGGAGTCTTCAATGACATGCATGATAGCAATCCGATTGAGACCTTCGGACATGTCCTGAAAGAGCTGAACCGCTTCCATCTTGCATATGCCCATATCACTCAAGTGACTGCTCAAGATATCGCCCATGGTGCGGTGGCTGGTGTGGGCCCCAAGGAACTGAAGCCCTTCTGGAACGGTAAGATCGTCTCCGCGGGCGGATTCACTCTGGAGTCTGGCAATCAGGCCCTAGCTGAGGGATGGGCCGACGCCATCGCCTTCGGAGTCCCCTTCATTGCCAACCCGGATCTTCCTGAACGTTTCCGCAAGAATGCAGAGCTCAACAAAGCAGATGATGCTTCCTTTTACGGAGGCACGGAGCAGGGGTATACGGATTATCCCTGCCTAAAATAACCATCTGGCAATCGGAGAAGCATCCCAACCATTAAATGATTGACTTCAATCATATAGGGCTGGATACTTCCAGACCATGCGTGTTCCCCGACAAGTCGTCGAAGCCAGGCGCTCTCGCCTGACAGAGCTCCTACTGGAGCGGGGATATCTGCCGATCAGTGAGCTCTGCGAGGAACTTGGCGTCTCAGAGGCCACGGCACGACGCGATCTTTCCGTGCTGGAAAGCGAAGAGCGCATCACCCGCACCTACGGGGGAGCCCTCGGGGAGTTCAACGCCAATTTCACCTCCTTCCGTGAGCGTCTCCGCGAGGGAACCGAAGCCAAGGGATTGATTGCCCGCACTGCCGTCTCACTCATCAAACCAGGCATGAGCGTCTACCTCGATGCCGGAACGACCTCCTTTGCCATTGCTCAGGAACTAAGACGCCATCTTCCCGAGCGGATCACGATCATCACCAACAACCTGGCGTTGCTCGAAACCCTCGGTTCCCTTCCTGGTGCCAAGACGATCCTACTCGGTGGCCAGTTACTTGAACGCCAATCCGTTCTTCTTGGAAACGAGGCGGTGAAGGCCGCCGCGGCGCAGGGGATCGACCTGGCCTTCCTTAGTGCCCAAGGGATGACGGCCCAGGGACTCTGGAATTCCCAGCGCGACATCATCCGTCTCCAGCAGGCGGTCATGAAGCGCGCAGGTCGCTCCTGCTTCTGCCTCGACCGGTCTAAGCTCGGCCGTACGGCCCCCGAACACCTTACCGCATGGCCAAAAGTCAGCACACTCATCAGTGAGCTATCCCTTCCCGAGCTTCGCCAGGCAGGCATTTCGCTGAAACCCGGCGTCCTTCTTCCCACCCAATCCTGACACCTCTTCATCACCCATCATCCATCACCAATAACCTATAACCCACATGAGCACCCAAGAGATCATCCTGATCGCCAACGGCGATCTCCGCACCTCGGCCAACCAAAAATGCGAGGAAGCCCAGCAGGCCATGGAGGCTCTGCTGATCAAGGCCATCGAGAAAGAAGGCCGCAAAATTCGCCGCGGACACGGATTCGACGCCAAGAGGGGCCACAGTTTCATCGACAGCCAGAAGTACGGCATGGAGGTCTTCCGCAATATCCCGAAGGATGCGCCAATCATCGTTGCCGAGGCGGTCTGGCAGTATAGCCACCATCTCCTGCAGGGTCTGCTCACCCACCAGGGCCCGATCCTGACCGTCGCCAACTGGAGCGGCACCTGGCCGGGGCTCGTCGGCATGCTCAATCTCAACGGCTCCTTGACCAAGGCAGGCGTGAAGTACAGTACCCTCTGGAGCGACGACTTCAGCGACGAGGCCTTCCTTCAGGGCCTCCGCTCGTGGCTGACCACCGGATCCGTCACGCACGCCACCCCTCACGTGAAGACCTACGAGAAGGCGGGCGTCCCCGCCGATGCCGAGAAGCTCGGCACCGAGTTCGCGAAGAAGTTCCGCGACCACAAGGAGATCATGGGTGTCTTCGACGAGGGCTGCATGGGCATGTACAACGCGATCATCCCCGACGAGCTGATCCACAAGACCGGTGTCTTCAAGGAGCGCCTCAGCCAGTCGGCCCTCTACGCGAAGATGCTCACCGTGAAGGACGACGAGGCCCGCAAGGTCTACCAGTGGCTCCTCGACCGCGGCATGACCTTCAAGTTCGGCCCTAGTGAGGAAGAGGATCTCACCGAGAACCAGGTCCTCCAGCAGTGCAAGATGTACATCGCCGCCGTCCGCATCGCCGCAGAGTTCGGCTGTGCCACGATCGGCATCCAATACCAGCAGGGCCTTAAGGACCTCGCCCCCGCCTCCGACCTCGTCGAGGGACTCCTCAACAACGTTGAGCGTCCCCCCGTTTATGACGAGGAGACCGGCGCGGAACTCTGTGCAGGCGAAGCGCTTCCCCACTTCAACGAGGTGGACGAGTGCTCCGGCCTCGACGGACTCATCACCTACAAGCTCTGGCGCCAGCTCGGCTTCGCTCCCGAGAATACGCTCCATGATCTGCGTTGGGGCCGCCACTACACCGGCCCCGGCGGCAAGAATCTCTCCGAGACGCTCGACGCCTATGTCTGGGTGTTCCTCATCTCCGGTGCCGCACCTCCGGCCCACTTCATCGGCGGCTTCAAGGGGACCTCGAGCGAGCGCCAGCCCTCGATGTACTTCCGTCTCGGTGGCGGCACCGTCAAGGGTGTCAGCAAGCCGGGCTGGATCGTCTGGAGCCGCATCTTCATCGACGGTGGCGAGCTTTGCTACGACACCGGACTCGGCGAGATCGTCGAGCTGCCGCAGGCCGAGACCGAGGACCGCTGGAAGCTCTCCACGCCCCAGTGGCCGATCATGCACACCATCCTGCCCGGCATCAGCCGCGACGAGATGATGGCCCGCCACAAGGCCAACCACATCCAGGTCGTCTACGCCCCCGACAAGGAAGGTGCCAAGAAGGGCCTCTACGCCAAGGCCGCCGCCATGCGCGAGCTCGGCATGAAGGTCGCCATCTGCGGGGAGATCT
>DAISZK010000066.1:8122-11306 GCA_036824855.1 Chthoniobacterales bacterium
CTCATCGGGCTCTGCCACGACCTCGGCCGCGAGGAGCGCGGCATGGCGATCCTCGGCGAGGGGAATGCCTCCACCCGCGTCGACGAGGAGACCTTCCTCGTCAAGGCGAGCGGACACTGCCTCGGCACGCTCGGCGAGCCGGGTCTGACCCTCTGCCGCTTTGCGACACTCCTTCCACTCCTCGAGGGAACCTGGGCCGATGAGGATGTGGAGCGCCTGCTCCTCGAGAGCCGTGTCGACCAGAACGCCGCGAAGCCCTCGGTCGAGGGACTCTTCCACGCCTACCTGCTCTCGCTTCCGGGAGTCTCTTTCGTCGGGCATGTCCACGCGATCGCGGTGAACCAGATCCTCTGCTCGCCCCGCGCGGAGGACTACGCCACCAAGCGCACCTTCCCCGACGAGATCGTCTGCTGCGGTACCGAGTCGGTGCTCGTTCCCTACACCGACCCCGGCGTCCATCTCGCACGCGCGATCGCAGCCGGCGTGAAGGAGTTCATGGAGCGTCACGGCGAGGCCCCGCGCATCATCCTGCTCCAGAACCATGGCATCATCGGTCTCGGCGGTAGTCCCGCCGGCGTCATGGCCTCGCTCATGATGGCAGAGAAGGCAGCGAAGATCTTTGTTGGCGCCGCCGCACTCGGCGGTCCCGTCTTCCTCACCCCGGAGAATGTCGCCCGCATCTCAGGTCGCTCCGACGAGCACTACCGTCGCAAGGTCCTCAAGCTCTGATGGATTGCGAGGCTATTAGGCTGAAGACTGAAGACTATTAGGGAAATCCAAACCCAACACGCCAAAGCAATCCGTCCTGTCTTCCGTCTCTGACCTAACAGCCCAACAGTCTTCAGCCTAAACCCCTTCAGCCACCCGCAATGCCCACCCACTCCCATTATCTCGCGATTGATCTCGGTGCCGAGAGCGGCCGCGTCATGCTTGGCACGCTTTGGGAGGGACGCCTGACCCTGGAGGAGATCCATCGCTTCTCCAATGGGGCCGTTGTCATCAAGGGATCCCGGCGCTGGGACCTCCTCCATCTCTACGCCGAGATCGTCGAGGGACTGCGTAAGGCAGGCGCGCGTGATTTGCCAATTCGTTCACTGAGTTCGGACTCGTGGGGGGTCGACTATGCGTTGATGAAGGGCTCCGAACCTTTCCTTGCAACTCCCTTCCAGTACCGTGACGAGCGGACAGATGGCTCCTACGAACGTCTCGGTGATGTCACCCGTGAGGAGATCTACGCGTCAACCGGCATTCAGTTCATGACGATCAATACGCTCTGCCAGCTCCATACGGACCTGCTGCAGCGGCCCGAGATCCTCAAGTTTGCCGATCGCTTCCTTCTCATCGGTGACACTGTGAACCATCTGCTGGGAGGAGATCCCGTCGCCGAGGCTTCCCTTGCCAGTACGACCCAGCTCTTTGATCCCGCGAAGATGGATTGGGCCCGCCCGCTCATCGCCAAACTCGGCCTTCCCGAGTCGATTTTCCCGAAGGTCGTCCCCTCCGGCACGGTTATCGGCACCCTCACGCCGGAGCTTCAGTCCGAGACCCGTCTTGGAGCAGTCAACGTGGTGGCAACCTGCTCACACGACACGGGCGCAGCTGTGGCCGCCGTTCCGGCAATCGATGAACCCGGATGGGCCTACCTCAGCTCCGGCACATGGTCTCTGCTCGGCGTGGAATCCCCGAAACCCGTGCTTACCGAGGAGGCGCGCGGCCTCAACTTCACCAACGAGGTCGGCTACGGCGGCACGGTCCGCCTGCTCAAGAACATTGCCGGCCTCTGGATCCTTCAGGAGTGCATGCGCTTCTGGCGTGAGAGCGGCCACGAACACACCTATGCCGGACTTGTCGATCTGGCCCTCGAGGCACCCGCTCTCGTCTCGCTCATTAATCCAGGCGACGCACGCTTCCTCCGTTCCGGCGGCACCTCGGCCTCCGGAGGGATGCCTGCCCGCATCGCCGAGTATTGCCAGGAGACTTCCCAGCCCGTTCCTGAGAGCGTCGGCGCGATTGCACGATGCATCTTGGAAAGTCTCTCCCTCCTCTACAGGAAGAGCCTCGGGGAACTCGAGCAACTTACCGGTCAAACGATCAACCGACTCCACATCGTCGGCGGAGGCACTCGTAATGATCTCCTCAATCAGTGTGCCGCCAGTGCCACAGGTCGAAAGGTCATCACCGGCCCCGTGGAGGCAACCGCTGCTGGAAACATTCTGATCCAAGCACTCGCTGGGGGAGCTGTCTCCTCGCTCCACGAAGCACGTCAGATTGTGGCCCGTTCCTTCCCTCAGAAGACCTACGAGCCGCAGGAGCCTTCCGTTTGGGAAGTGGCATACCAGCGCTTCACGGCTTTGCCGTAAAGCGAGTTAAAACCTTAAAACTGTTCAATCGTTACAAAGTTCAAAAGCCAAACCGACAACCCCTGAAAACCAAAAAGCAGCAACCCATCGTCACATTCTAACCCTTTAACCTCTCACCTTTTTAACCTCACCAACACCATGCCACACACACCACTGCCCAACCTCTGGGATGACGCCAAAGCCTCCAAGCTCGATCTCGTCGACCAGCTCGTATACCGCTCCAACCTGCTCGGCTCCGACCAGCGCATCACCAATACCGGTGGTGGCAACACCTCCTCCAAGATCATGGAGAAGGATCCCCTCACCGGCGAGATGGTCGAGATCCTATGGGTGAAGGGTTCAGGCGGCGATCTTCGCACCTCCAAGCGCGAGAACTTCTCCTCCCTCTACCAGGAGAAGTTGATCGGCCTCCAAAAAAGCTACGGTGCCCGCACCGATAAGGGTCTCAAGTCCCAGGCTGAGGACGACATGGTCGGTGCCTACGCACACACGACCTTCAACCTGAATCCCCGTCCCTCCTCGATCGACACACCGCTCCACAGCTTCCTGACTGGCAAGTGCGTCGACCACATGCATCCGAACGCCGTCATCGCGGTCGCCGCGAGCAAGCGTTGTCAGGAGCTCACCAAGGAGATCTTCGGCGGTGAAATGGAATATGTCGGATGGATGCGCCCCGGTTTCGAGCTCGGCCTCGCCATGCAGGAGATCGAGAAGAAGAACCCCGCCATCAAGGCGATCATGATGGGCCAGCACGGATTCATCTCCTGGGATGACGATGCCAAGACCTGCTACACCAAGACCCTCGCCTTCATCGACAAGGCCGC
>DAISZK010000018.1:0-21480 GCA_036824855.1 Chthoniobacterales bacterium
ATTTCCTACTGAAACCAGGGGTTCCGCTTGAGCAACTCTCCGAAAGTCTATCGACGGCGGATCTGCATCTCGTCACGATGAAACCCGAGGCGTGCGGATTGTTAGTTCCCTGCAAGTTCTACGGGATCCTCGCCTCAGGGCGTCCCTGTGCTTTCATTGGCCCGGAGGATTCGGAAGTTGCAATGCATCTCAAAGAGCACGGGGGGGGAATAGTGATCCCCAATGGGGATCCAGTGACTCTGGTAGATTTTATTGAAAAACTCAGGGATCAACCGGACTTGGCTCGAGAATTGGGCCTTAAAGCACGATGCTCTTTGAAGTCTTATACCGATGCTGCAGAAGAGTTTTACAATCACCTGAACGAACTGACTTCTTCAAAGTCTTGAAAAGACTGCTTTAGCTGATTTAGCACGCTAATTATTTGCTCACCCAGCACTTAGGATCTATCGAGGGATGCGTCTAGAAATCGGAGGAACTTCAAGCTTCGAGTCTGATTCTAGAAAGGTTGCAACAGCCAACCCGTCAAAACTGAAGGATTCCTCGGCGGAATGTTCGACAAGAATTTTTGCACCCAGTTCTTGTAGGATTTCGAGACAACGGGTGTGCCCCAGATCTTGACCTCGATGCTTGGCAAGATGGGTGGATACTACAACAAACCGAGGCAACTCGTGCCTGGCACATCCTTTCATCGACTCCAGAAATCCATATTCCGCTCCCTGAATATCCATGTGAAGCAACTCAATTTTTTCCCCACCGGATTCTTGTATGAGACGGGGGTAATCCCATACAGGGATGCAAACGGTCAGCCCATCGGAGGCTCTCCAGAATGGAACGGAATCACTATACGCTTCACCAGCACCTGCCTTGACCATCTGAGCGCTCCGGCCGTTCAGCTTCAGATTCGCCTCCCCGATCCGAAGTCTGTTGCCATCAGGTTCGATACAAATGGCATGTGAGCCTGGAACCGCTCCAAGGTACCAATTTGTGTAAAAGGCCCAAAAGCTTCCTAACTCAACCATGAGCGATCCGTGATTCACTTGCTTAAGCAAATAATGGAAAATCTTTTCCTCTTGGGGTTCATGGTGACCGCCCAATCGGGCTATGATGTCATGCTGCCAGTCACCGTAATAGCACCCTGCAAGGACCATGGTGCCATCATGCATCACCTGCACTTTTTCACCATCGTGATCGATGATCGAACCAGCATTCGTCACTTTGGGCAATGATTCGCAATCTCGGCAACTCAATACGATCGCCGTCCGATCGTTGCGTTCCTGATCCTGAAGTCCTTGCTTCATTGAATCTCCAAAAGCCAGTGCTTTTTTGAAAAAGCGTCTCGCCAGTTTTTTGGCCTGCTGATTTCGCAGAATGCCGAGCAAGATCCTTTTATGAATCTTTTCTTGGGGGGTACGGGAAGTCATCGTAAAAAACCGCATAGGCTTCTTCAAAAAAGTTAAGTGCTAGCTAGTTACTTTTTATCTAAATTCGCCTTGTTGTCCGATGGATCTACCTTCTTAAAGATTTTTTTAGGAGTTCTTTGCTACTATCAGTGGCTGTGAAGTTTGGACAGGCCCTGCTTGATGAATAGGTCATTCATGCACTAGCATGATTAGCATTTGGCTCTTCCAATGAAAAGATTGAATTCTTCACCATACGAATCGCCCTGGTCTCTCCGGACAAGAATGCGGTTGATTGTATGGGAAGTCTCCTGGGGAGTGTTCTGCTCTTGGACCCCGAAACCTCTGTACCGTTGGCGACTATTCTGGCTACGTCTTTTCGGGGCCTCCATCACAGGGACTCCTTTCGTTCACCAGCGTGCGAGGATCGCCATCCCATGGAATCTCACCCTCCGTCATCGGGCATGCCTAGGCGACCGCACGAACGTCTATAGTCTTTCACGCATTGAGGTTGGCGAGCATGCAACGGTTGCACAGGAGGCCTACCTCTGCACGGGGACACATGAGATTGATGATTCCTCCTTTGCGCTTAAAACAGCTGGAATCACTATTAAGCCGTATGCTTTTGTAGGTGCCCGTGCTTTTATTCTTCCCGGAGTAACAATCGGCGAGGGGGCAGTGGTGGGTGCATGCTCTCTTGTCACCAAGAATATTGCAGCTTGGACTGTCAATGCGGGCAATCCTTCCAGAAAAATTAGAAACCGTAGCGTTACGCAGCGAAAAGAGAACTAATGCCTTCCAATCCAAGTCTGCCGAGGGAGGCAATCTTGGAAAAGTTGATCAGCGAGTCAACCTGCGATCTCGATATGACGCTGTTTCCATCCATGCAAGGGAGCACCCGAAATCATTCCGGCAATACTGGCTGTCAACAACTGAAGGCTCGGAATCTGAAGCGGAAAATCGACCACTGAGTGCATGAAGATCCCCACGAGCGAGACGATTCCAGAGGCACCGAGTAGCTTGAGCGAAAGGGAATCTCCTTCTCGCGCAAGTTTGATTCCGGCTCGTAAAACTCCAGCAAAAAGAACGAGCCAACAGGCATATCCAACCCATCCCCATTCTACGCAAGATTGTAGGTGATCATTGTGCGCTACATCCCAGCGACCCCTTACAGGAATGTCATCCATGGTAACGACTGCTGCAAATACTGATTCAAACGATCCTGGTCCCGAGCCAAAAAAACCGCTGCGGGGCATCACATGCTTTACGATCGTATGATAGGTCAGGAAACGGTCTCCTTGGAAGGCACTAGCATCAACGAACGAAGGTGAGCGTTTCCATCGAGCCAGGGACTTCTGGTATCCAAGACTAGCCACCATGACGGGAATCAAAAGCACGAGCGACAGAACCGTAGAAAGGGGGAGTTTGTTCCCGTAGCTCTGCCCCATGCCACGCAGGAAGAGACTCAACCATACAAGCCATGCAAGAAGCAGAAGAACCATGATAATCTGTGCGGCTCTGGAGACATTCACAAACGCTGCTGCAATAGTGATAATTGCAGACAAGATCCAGAAGACCCTTGGAACCCTTTCACCTCGACGCATCGAGGAACGGACAGCAAGGGAGGCTATGAAGGGAAAGATAAGATTGATGAATGCACCTGCATTGGCATGATACCTAAATACTGCAAAGAAAAAGCCCCCAGCTTGCTCGTGAAAATTCCAAAAAATGGAGGGTGCTTTTGTCAGTCTCTGGAGCAACCCAAGTAGCACGATGCTGACCCCAACAAGGGCGATGGTATTCCATAAACGGAGAAGCCACAGCCGGTTTGAGACCATATCATAACTGATCCAGAAACTTCCAATCAGCCCAGTGATAAAAAACATCTCTTTGATACTCGTAGAGGAGTCACCGTAAGAGGGTAGAGATGCTATTTTTCCTGGAAAATGATCCAGCAGAATGCGGATGCCCGCATTGCCGGGATAAGAGTTCAAAGCAAGCCCCCATCCCAATATTAAAAGGACAGCACTGGGCCAAAATGCCCAGGCAGATACGCTCGGAAACTTTCTCCTGGCGATGAGGGCTGTCAAAAAAAGGACAAGATCAACCCAAAGCAGCCATGCAATCACCTCTTTAGTCCAGGGTCGCGTGCCGCCCCAGAGCCAAGATGCGACCGCAATATTGACAAGCAGCATCCACCTCGCGCTTTCGTTGATTATTCTGGACACTTTTAAATTTCCTTCGATTTGTAGAAGGAGGTCAAGATAATCTCATTTCTCTGTTAAGAGTAAAATTCATTTATAGTACTAGATAACAATATTTGTTCCTTTGATCCAACCCAATCTCATTAAACTAATTCAGATTGGTATAATTTGAAGCATTTTTCTCAATGGTATCTTAGCTTTTATCTTTAGAATAATAATGATTTAGCGATCGATTCTTGAGCTTAACAATTCTCTTTGGGTTCAGGTCACAATTCCTTCATCGTGCTTACTTTAATTTTATTCTCTTCTTATAATACCATATTATAACTCTTTTATTTGAATCACTATTATAAGTGGTATCAATATACAATTTCCATCGAATCCGCCAAGAAAATGCCCCGGAGGGTTTTCCTCCGGGGCAATCATTCAAGTTTGACTATCAGCTGATCCGTTAAACGGTAGTTCCAATAAAATGAGCCTGTGCAAGAATATCATTTTGGGCGTCAGAGCCAATGTAGTTGATATTGGCGATCAACTTGGAACCGCTATTCGAGATATCGAATAACTGCTCATTATAGGCTGAGGCACCGGAGCCCCATGATCCGCTGACCAAGGAATAATCCGAGGCGTCACTTCCCGTTCCGCTGTAATCATGGAGCTGAAGCGTATCAGAAGCACTGAAGTTCTGAATCAAGGCTACACCACCATTGCCATAGGCATTGGCAGTTGTATCACCGAGGATGAAGAGATCAGCACCAGATCCAGCCGCAAGTGTATCGCTCTTTGCGTTGGTGTTACTGAATGCATAACCTTGGAGCGTGTCGGTGCCTGCACCCGCATAGAGCGTGTCGGCTCCGCTGCCGCCAAGAATCGAACTATTACCCGTGGCGTAGGAGTTATCCAGGAGGACACCGGCTGTGTAGCCTGCTGCACTGAGCGTGTTGGTTCCGGAGCCTCCGGAGACATTGATGATACCGGCATTCTGAGCAGCAGAACCAAGAGACACCGAGCTGCTTCCCGTGAGCTGAAGGAGACTGACTCCATAGACATTGTTGAATGCTGAATCAGTTACAGAACCGGCACTGTTCATCTGCAGGGTGTCTACCCCCGAGCCACCCGCGATCGTGTCGTTACCCAACTGAGCAGCATTGTCAAAGGCGAAGAGATTGCCCCCAAGTGTGTTGGTATCATTGCTACCATCAATGTAGAAGTGATTTGTTGAACCTGCAGATTGGGTGAAGATGGCATCGCCACTTCCACCGGCGATCGTTCCAAATCCTGCCAAGGCGGCATTAGTACCGAGGATCACAGATCCATTGTTTGCAAGCTGGAGGACATCGACGTTGCGTACTTGCACGAATGATGAATCCGTCACTGTTCCGTAGGTGTTGCCGACTTGGAGTGTATCCGTCCCCGATCCTCCTCTGATCGTGTCACTGCTCAACTGAGCCGCATTGTCGATCGTAAAGACGTTACCTGCCAGCGTGGAGGTGTCCTGACTTCCATCGAGATAGTAAGGATTATTTGAAGTGCCATCTTGGCGGAGGGTTGAATCACCAGATCCACCCGAAACGGTCATGATGCCCGCGTTATCGGCATTGACACCAAGATCAACATTTGCACCGGCGCTCAAGGAAAGTACCGAGATATGGCTGACATTGAGGAAAGCAGAGTCATTGATGACACCATAAACGTTATTGCTGATGGCAAGCGTGTCCTTTCCAGATCCACCATATACCGTGTCACCTGGCTGGCTGCTATTCGTATAGAGTTGGCTTGAGTTATCAAGAATGAACAAATTACCACCCGAGGAACTCGTATCATTGGAACCATCCAGGTAGTAGTTGTTCACTGACGAGGAATCGTGAGCGATGGTGGCGTGGCCGGAACCACCCTCCAGGGAAACGAATCCAGCATTGTCGGCATTGAAGCCAAGGACAACAGAGGCGCTTCCTGTCAGCTGAAGAGTCTTGACATAGGAGACACTCGCAAAATTGCTATCAGCGATAACACCCGGATTGTTGTTGATCTGGAGCGTGTCGATACCCGATCCACCGATGATTGTATCTGCAGCCACCTCGCTTGCAGTGTCGATGCTGAAGAGGTTTCCACCACCTGTGGGGTCGGCACTGCCGTCCAGATAGTACGATTTAGCAGAGTTGGAGGACTGGTTGAAGGTGACATCACCGGCGCCACCAATGATGCTTACCAATCCTGAATTATAGACGGCGGAGCCGAGATCAACTGTCTGATTCCCATTCAACTGGAGGACTGAGACTTTGTTGAAATTCGCAAAGGTTGAATCCGTGATTTCTCCGCCAGAGTTGTTATTGATCTGTACGGTGTCGTATCCGGATCCGCCGCTGATCGTGTCGATCGCCACCTGAGCCGCATTGTCGAATTCAAACAAGTTCCCGCTGCCGGACGTGTCGTGACTACCGTCCAGGTAGTAAGCATTGGAGGAAGCAGCCTGTTGGTTGAACGTGTCGTCACCGTTACCTCCGTTGATCGTCGACAGGTTCATGTTGTCGGTGTTTGCCCCGAGATCGATATTGGCGCCACCAGCCAGCGAAAGCACCGTGATGTTGCTTACATTGGCAAAGGTCGAATCGACGATTTCTCCCTGGGAATTATTGGCGATCTGGAGGGTATCGATCCCAGATCCGCCCATAATGGTGTCATTTGTCACCATGTAGGAGTTATCGAGAACGAAAAGATTTCCTCCGATGGCACTCGTGTCATTGGAACCATCGAGGTAGTAATTGTTTCCAGAGGAATAGTCCTGTGTGAAGGTGTCGTTTCCAGTTCCACCCGAGATCGTCACCAGTCCGGCGGCATCTGCATTGTATCCGATGACCACCGAGGCATTTCCAGTCAACTGAAGGACAGGGACGTTGGTGACATTTGCAAAGCTGCTGTCAGCAATAACTCCCGAGTTGATATTGATCTGGAGCGTGTCGATTCCCAATCCTCCCAGGATTGTGTCGGCAGCCACCTCGCTGGCGGTATCGATACTGAAGAGGTTACGGGTAGCGCTCGTGTTTGCACTACCATCCAGATAGTAACCTTTGGTTGAGTTAAAATACTGGTTGAAGGTATCGGAACCGGCGCCTCCCTCGATGCTCACCAGACCCGAGCCATAGGCAGCCGTACCGAGGTCGACGACCTGACCACCATTAAGCTGCAGGAGCGGGATGTTTTGAACAGTGTTGAAAGTGGAATCCGTGATCTCACCATAGGAATTGGTATTGATCTGGATTGTGTCGCTTCCACCACCACCGACTACCGTGTCGTTGCCCAGCTGTCCGGCATTGTCAAAGACAAAGAGATTGCCGGCACCGACAGCAGCAGCAATCTGCGATGTCTCAGCTACACCACTTAGGTAGTAAGGAGCCGAGTTTGAGGCATCCTGAGTGATGGTGCTGCTACCCGCACCACCAAAGATGGAGGAGAAGCCCACGTTGTTGTTGTAGTTGTTGTTGGCGGCGGCACCGAGAGTGACATCACTGTTGCCATTCAACTGGAGAGCATCGACCCCGCCCACATTGGCGATATTAGCGTCGGTGATGCTCGTTTGTGCGATGGAGAGTGTGTCTCCCCTTCCGGCACCAGCGCCATTGATCGTATCGCCACCATTTGACGCAAGCAGGTTTACGTTATTAAGAACATAGAGATTCTTACTGCCATTGCTGCCGTCAAAGAAATAGGCATTGTTACTATCCGGTGACTGCGTGATCGTGTCATTTCCAGCTCCTCCGCTGATTGTTCCAACCCCGGAGGCATTGGAATTGTTGTTCTGGAAGAATGCATCAGCGTAGGCACCAACGGTGATCGAGGCGCTTCCCGTCAGCTCAACATCATTAACACCAGTGCTGGCCGCATTGGTGAAGTTTGCGTCCACAACATTACCTGCGACCTGCAGAGTGTCGGTTCCTGACCCAAGAAGGGTATCAAGCTGCATCTGCGCGCCGGAGGCCAGACTGAAGAGATTGCCTGTTCCTTGAGAAGCACCATCAAGGTAGTACCCCTTCCAGGAGCCTGCTGTTTCGGCAAAGGTATCGTTGCCGAACGCTCCCACGATGGTGGTGAATCCGGAGCTGTTGGCACTTGACCCAAGGATTACCGTGCTTGGGTTTCCGAAGTCATTAGCTGCATCATCCAACTGGAGAGCACCTACCCCACTCACATGGCTTAGCTGTGAGAACTGGGCATCACCGAATGTTCCCGATCCCGTCTGGTCGGAGATGATCTGGAGTGTGTCAGAGAGCACACCCACTCCTGAGCGTCCGATCACCGTGTCGTTACTCACAAGTCCAGCATTATCAAATGTGTAAAGATCTCCCGTACCGCTCGTATTGGCGCTACCATTGATGTACAGATGATTGGTGTTATCCGCAGTCTGAGAAATCGTATCACCCTGAGCACTTCCTTGAAGAGTTAGTATTCCAGCGGCAGCTGCCGTACCATTGAGCGTCACATTGCTGCTTCCGCCGAGCTGGAGATTCTGAATCTGACTGATGCTACTGAGGTCGTTATCAGTAATACCATTGGCAACGGTGAGCGTGTTGATGCCGGAACCTCCGACGATGGCCACATCATTCAGATTCGACTCCGTCAAGCTGTCCCCGCCATTGCCGCCGTAGACAGTGCCAGTAGTACCGGAAGCAAATGCCGCCAAGAGGTTCGAACCGGCAGTCAAGGTGCTGGCTCCCGTCAGTGAGAGTGCCGTGATACCGCTCACATGAGCGAAGCTCGAGTCGGCAATGCTACCTGCTGTACCGATGGCCAGTGTGTCGGCAACTCCAGAGCCAAGAATCGTGTCGCCTGCAGCCAGAGTGGCATCGGCAAGCACGAATAAGTTAGAACTGGCCGGAGAACCATCCAACGTAAAGGAATTGGAGGTCTGATTGAAGGTATCGTTACCGCCTGCTCCTCCAACGACCTTGAGAATACCTGCATTGGAAGCACCACTACCAAGGGTGAGGATATTGCTGGTACCATCCAACTGGAGAACAGCCACATTATGAATGGAAGCAAAACTGTCGTTGTTCGTAAGAGCTCCGGTGAGATTCAGCGTGTCAGTTCCACCACCAGCGTAGATCTGAATTGCACTGAGGCTGGAAACATTTTCCGTGAACTGGTCGGAGACCGAGCTGCCATTCACCGTCTGGATTCCCGTGCTTCCATCAAGCGTGAGATTGCTTGCGGCTCCAAGGTTCAGGATATTGATGTTGCTGAGGCTAGCGCTGCTGAGACTGTCATTAATGCCCGTTGTAACAGTCAGGACATTCTTCACGTCGGCTCCTGTGCCACCCGTGATCGAATAGTCAGTGAGTTTTGAAACCGTGAAGGTATCGCTACCATTGCCACCGTAGACATTCTGGATACCGGCAAGACTTGCGCCGCCGCCCAAGGTCACTGCGGAAGCTCCCGTCAACTGCAGATCGGTGACGTTTTTTACATTTGCAAAGTAGGAATCAGAAATGGTGCTGGCAGTTCCGATGGAAAGCGTGTCACCCCCCAACTTCGTACCGATGATCGTGTCGGCGGCAAGTTGCGCCAAGTTGTTGAGTGCAAAAATATTATTTCCGGATGCCTGACTGCCATCGAGGGTGAAGCCCTTGGTTTCACCCGAGAGTTGATTGAATGTCGTGCTGTCGCCTCCGATGATATCATTGAACCCGGAAGCGTTGGAGAGCGAATCAATGTTGACCGTTTGGTTGCCTAAACCGCCAGTTAGAGAAAGAACACTCACCCCACTGACATTCGTGAATGAGCCTACTGACACTAGGAGGTCATTATTGAGCTGGAGCGAATCCTTACCCGAACCAACGACTGTGTCATTAGCGGCAAGCGATGCGTAATCAAAATTGTAAACATTGCCTGCGACGCCCGTATTGGCACTACCGTTGATATAATTTCGCAGACTGTCTCCAGCTGTCTGAGAGATCGTTGCCGCACCCGTGCCTCCGTAGATCGAGTTGATGCCAGAGGCTCCCGCGGAGGAGTCCAATGTCACCGAACTTCCTGCGCCATTCAGTAGCAGGACATTCATGTTCCTCATGTTGGCGAAATCACTGTCACCAAGTGTCTCACCGGAGACGATAGCGACCGTGTCCGATCCTGAACCCCCAACGAAGGTGCTCGATGCAAGATTCGCTTCAGATACTATGAATCGGGTCCCAGTATTAACTGAACCGACGATGCTATCAGGACCGTTGCTGGCGCTATCATCAATGATATGCTTATCACCGTTGAAGGCCGAACCATTGAGGGTCTGGCCATTGCCTCCCCCGATATTGATCGTTGTGAATCCTTCAGCCGCGGCACCAACACCAAGAGTTGCCGTTCCACCATTGAGGGAGAGAACCTCGAAGCCCTTTGCCTTGGCGAAATTTGCATCAATAATCGTGGCGGCAGAATCGTTGATGACAAGTGTGTCGACGCCTTTTCCACCGTAGAGGGAATCGGCTACAAAGATTGCTTGGGTTGCCACAGAGACCAGATCGTTTCCGGCTCCACCAATAATCGAGGCTCCGCCGGTGACCGAAGCAGTCTGACTGATCGCATCCCCGGCATTTCCTGCGTAGATGGTCTTGATGCCGGCAGTTGC
This sequence comes from Chthoniobacterales bacterium, assembly GCA_036824855.1. Taxonomy (GTDB): domain Bacteria; phylum Verrucomicrobiota; class Verrucomicrobiia; order Chthoniobacterales; family UBA6821; genus UBA6821. The sequence goes on from DAISZK010000018.1 coordinate 10,215, forward strand.
TGCGTTGGTGTCCAGAGTCACTGTGGATGAACTGCTGAGCTGGAGAACCTCAACGCCACTAACCTTGGCGAAAGAGGAGTCGTTAATCGTTCCAGCCGAAGTGAAGGCAATTGTATCGATTCCAGTCCCACCAATGATCGAATCACTAGAAAGAGCCGAAGGGGCCACTTCAAAACTGTCATTACCAGCACCGCCGTTCAGTGTAAAATTGCCTGTGGTAGCCTGGGCGAAGGTGTCACCTGCTGCTCCACCGAGGATCGTGGAAATTCCGGCAGCCTTCAGTGCGTTTCCGATAGTTATCGCGCTGGATCCGGTGAGGGAGAGCACTTCAACGCCACTGACCCTCGAGAAGGAAGCATCGGAGAAGGATCCCTGAGATGAGATAACCAGCGTATCGATTCCAGCACCGCCGGAAATCGAATCACCAGCAAGAACCGATGAAGTAGCTTCGGTGAAGACGTTGGATCCGGCACCGACGATAGTCAAAGCATTGGTGTCAGCAGCAGTATGAGTTACCTTGGAGCTTGACCCCGCGAAGATCGTGGAGAATCCAGTGTTCTTGGCGCCAACTCCCAAGATTGCCGATGAGAGGGTTCCTCCTGCGAGTGAAAGGACCTCCACTCCCTTGACCTTATTGAAATTTGTATCAACAAGGGCGGCGGCTGTCGTGACTGTCAACGCATCTGTTCCGCTTCCTCCAAGAATGGAGTCAGCAATCAACTGAGCAGAAGTGGCAAGCGAGAACGCATCGCCTGAGTTGCCTCCCACGATGGTCAGAGGCCCCGCATTTGTTGAAAGCTGGGAGACTGAAGTTGCACCCAAGACTGTGGCGATGCCAGCCGTCTTGGCTGCAGCGCCAAGGGTCACCGAGGCGCCAGCCCCGCTAAGAGAGAGGACCTGCTCGCCGAGCACACGTGCAAAGTTGGCATCCGTAAGCGACGCAGATCCACCAACCACCAGGGTGTTGATTCCTGCACCGCCAGCAATGGAGTCATTGCCTAGAAGTGCAGAATTTGCGATCGAGAAGAGATCAGCTGCTGCGCCACCTACCAAACTATAGGCTCCGGCAGTCTGGTTGAATGTCGAACTCCCCGCTCCGCCAATGACCGTCGCAATGCCGGAAGCTGCCGCAGCACTTCCCAGTGTCAAAGCATTCGCGCCGGTCAGCGAGAGGACCTCCGTCGAACTATTGTTAGCAAAGAGAGAATCATAAAGTCCCGTGGATGCGGCACCGATCACCAAAGTGTCAACGCCTGCACCACCCGAGATCGAATCAACCGAAAGCTGTGAGGCAGAGGATAGGCTCACAAAATCACCCATGGTTCCACCACCGACCGAGGCGCTTCCGCCACTCAGAGTGAAACGATTGGCAAAGTTGCCACCGATGATCGTATCGGTTCCCGAGGACATGGAAACTGCGGTTACACCCGCACCACCATAAATCGTCGAAATGCCCGCTGAGGCTATAGAGGATCCGAGCGTCAAGTTATTCGCTCCAGTGAGTGAGAGAGCCTGCACTCCATTGACGTGGGCAAAAAGTGAATCATAAAGAGCTGTTGATGCCGCAGCGAGAGAGATGGAATTTACTCCCAAACCACCAACAATCGAATCAGCTCCGAGTTGAGTGGGAGCGAGAATGAAAGTGTCGTTACCAGCTCCGCCAATGAATGTCGTCGCATTCGTATCAGCAACAAGCTGATTGATCGAACTACCTGTACTACCACCGAGAATCACGGTCGAAATTCCAGTCGTTTTGGCAGCGGCCGCCAGAGAGACATTGGATCCACCCGTGAGGGAGAGGACCTCGACTCCAGTTACTCTGGTGAAGGCATCGTTGAGCGTTGCAGCAGCACCAAGGATGAGGGTATCCGCTCCTGATCCGCCAACAATAGAGTCCGCCACGAGCTGTGTGGAGTTAGCAATCGTGATGAGATCGGCTCCGTTTCCACCGACAAGTGTAGAGGCTAGCGTATCAGTAACACGTTGATTTATAGAGATCCCGCCGTTGCCACCAAACACTTTCGTTACTCCAGTGGTCTGCGCATTCACCCCCAGCTCTACTGCAGTGGCGCCGGTTCCCGTAAGCGAAACCGCATTCACATTGCGCACCTGTGCAAAAGCCGAGTCAGTAAGTGAGGCGGCATTATTGGTGATCGCAAGATTTCCGCCCGCAAGTGTCGTTGCACCGCCGGTAATCGAGACCCCCGAGTAACCTAAACTGTCGGCATTGATCGTGGTAGCAACACCGGCCGTGAGCGTAACGGTCGTCGAAGTTCCAAGGCGCGCGGTGCTATTTGCGCCAGTTGCCGCAATGGCCAGCGTGTCCTTGCCGGTGCCCGAGATGAGCACGGCGTTTGCACCTGAGGCGTAGAGACTATCAGAACCAATCGAGGAAATCAGGGAGTCACCGGCGAGCGTGGCCACAAGCGTGTCACCCAAAAGCAGACCCGGAGTGGCGGGAGCAAGTGTGTGTGCTGTCAGCGAAATGCTTGCGGCGGTGAGGGTCGCGCTCTGATAGGTAGATCCAGTAAGTGTGCTGGTTGCGGAAACAAGGGTTGTTGCCATGGTCGTGATTGGGTTGGGATTGCTGGGGACTGCAGGTTTTGTGGTTTTGTGAAGGGACTGACGGTTGTTGAAGTTCTTGGAAAATCTAGTGAACTTCATCACCAGCCATCCACTCGGTCAACTTAACCACTGCAACGATTTCGTAACATTTGCAGCGGCGCTACTATCCGACTTCGTCCTGCTTATTGTTTTGGATGCCTTGACGCTTGGTTAATATCAGCAAACTTTTTTTTAAAGACCGAGTGGTCCAGTGATACTGTTTGAATGCTGTTAAATGAGTGAATTGCATTCTGGAAAGAATGTGACAGTGACCTGACCCCCATGGTTGAAACAGTTGAAAGATGAAGTTTTGTTTGGGAAGAACGAGGAGAACAGATCGACATCAAAAGAAGCAGATACACCGAAGAGCAGGTGATTGGGATCCTACGAGAAGGTGAGAGCTATACGCTGATAAAGACGGTGTGTGCCAAGCACAACATCTCTGAATCGGCCTATGATGCTTCACGAATCAGTCGGTCTCGCCGACCGCCTGGGCCTTGCCGCTTTCCTGGAAGTGAAACCTTACTATCTTGACCTTGAAGCGCGCCGCCAAGCAAAAAGGCGTGTAAGCGCAAGCCCGGGGGCATGGCTGTGAGCGAGGCTAGGAGAATGAGGTCGCTATAAGAGGAAAACAGTCTACTCAAGCAACTAGTGGCCGATCAGGCCCTGCAGATCCAGGTTCTCAAGGAAGTGAAATCAAAAAATGTAAACCCGTCGACCAAGTGGAGGGCTGTCAAAGTCCACATTGAAGCCAGCGGGAACAGCACGGCATCGGCATGCCATGCCCTCGGGCTGCCCCGCTCGGCTAACTAGCGCTCATCGCGTGAGAGTTTTTTGGCTCCCCTTCTTAAAGCTCGTATCATCGTGGAAAGCTGGCGCATGAAATACAACGAGAAGCGGCCTCATAGCGCCCTGAGATACCTAACTCCCAGTGAGTACGTCAGCCGCCACAACATCAACCAACCAATACCATCCGAAATTCCGTTTTGATGTGTCCCATCTCCGGGGTCGGTCATCATCACAAACTTAGCATTGCTGGCCTGCAGAGGTGCTTTCCGCAATCAAGACGGGAATTCCTACTTTTCCGAGAGGCGTAAGAATTCCCATATTCTCTGAGCCGAGTTCCCTGATTCAATACCACAAGCACATCAAAACAATTGATGCTTTTAAAAGTCCTTCTCAGATACTTGAGATCTACTACACATAGAAAGACCGAGTCGACATGAGTGCCGACCCGGCCTAATTCTAAATCAATCCCGCATTTTCTCCACTAGGAGGGTTAACTTTAATCAGTAACCAACCAGGGAGGTGATAGGGGTTGTATTTGTCCATTGGATCTTAATTGTTCCCTCATCGACATTCGCTGTTCTGGTGACGTTATTTGTGACATCACTCAAGGCAATTGTTCCATAGGATATTGGACTCAATCCACTGTTAAGCTGAGTTGTGGTGTACGATTTGATCTGGCTGGCAAGCGAGCTGGCGACAGCGGATGCGGTCCCATCTGCTGCCGGCGCAAGAAGCACATGGACAAATGACCAGAGAGGATAAGCTCCTGACTTGATCGTCTCAACATCGAAGGGTACTCCTCCAATGGAAAGGAACTGCCCATGTCCACTGTAGACCTCAGCAGCACCGGAATAACCAATAAGATAGCTGGTTCCTGCGAGGTTGGTGTTAATGCTATTTGGTATGCTATTGGTGATATTTGTCGTACTCAGTAGTGCGCTTACTAAAGTCGATCCCGAACTATAGCCACCATTGCCGGAGCCGCTCAGCTTGCCATCGATCACCTCTGCGGGCCATGGCACCACCAGGGAATTTGTACTCGAGCTGGAGTTGCTTCGATAAAGCGTTCCATCCGAATAGGGAAGGCTCTGACCTGGATTTAGAACGGCATACTGTTTAACCGCATTATTCACACCGCTAACTTTCAGCGTGGAGCCAAGCCCGATAAGGGCTAGCACGTTGGCTCTTGCTCCAGAGTCGATATTACGACCCGTGAAGTAGATGCCGGCATTGGTATCTGCGAGACGGCTCGTCACCTCGTACGCATTGATATATCCATTGGTAGCCAGTTTTTTCAACTGAGTCAGAGTGATGTTGTAGACAGGAGCACCGGGCACCGTGAAGATTCCATAGCCCCCTGCTGCTACAATGGTGTCCGATTGGGCGGACTGATACGCATTGGTGGCTAGTGCGGTGAGATTTGTTGAGATCACCCCGTTACTCTGGTATCCGTTGGTTGAGTAATAGGCGACCTTGGCTCCGGCGGAGAAGGCGGAACTCTGCTGGTAGGTATCAACCACACCGATCGTTGCCGTCGCATTGGTGACTGAACCAGGCGCACTGCTGTTTGTTGCAACCGGTACGCTTCCTAAGCCGCCAATGACTAATGGATTCCAGAATTCCAGTGTGTTTGGGATCTGATTTGTTACCAGATTAGTCATTGTGACAACTTGGGTCCAAACCTCACCTGAGCCGGTGCCACTATGAGTGACTACTCCGCCAAGACCTACAAACGGATTTGTAGTGCTGGCCTGTGTATTGGTGCTTTTCACTAGATTGGTTGCAAATCCAATGCTGCTTGGTCCTGTGACAGATTGGATGCCTGCTTCCGATCCGACCCAGTATGCCGAGATATAGGTGTTTGTATTGGCTCCACCGAGTTGCCAGACAGCATGATAGGCTTTAGTAATGCTGTTGGTGTCAAAGGCGATGCGCCTACCTGGCGGGTTCTGAGTGTTGTTGGTTGCGAGGTAATCAATCGCTGTATTGGCAAGAGCTCGGAAAGCCGTGGCTCCGGTAATGTAGATAACTTTTGGACTGCTTTGGGCATGTCCGGTCGCGAGACTTGCTGCAGCTATTAGGGCAGTGAGAGCAAGATATTTTGGTGATTTCATTTTTTTTGGGTTTTAGTGTTTAAATTATTATTCATGATCTAGGTCGTGTATGTTTATTTGATAAAAAGTACAACATCGCTGAAGGGCAGCATTTTTGTAGAGATTCATAGTTGGCGAACTTATCCTCATTGATTACTTCAATGAGCACTTTATTGTCGACCATTATGGTCGTCAATAAGATTTATTGAGAATTCTAAAAATTTAATTATGCCCTGTAAGATCCCCGTTCTTGGATCTTACAGTAAAGACACCTCTGCAACATTCCTTCTAAAGTGATGCCTGTACAGGAACGGAAATGGAATCTGCAGCTTTGCGATGTCCGTCATCACCCTCTGATTCATCATCCCTGCCCCCATACCCAATCACATCAATACTGATGATCGAGGGGGCCTGATCAACATCGGTATTAGATGAAGCATTTCTTGAGGCATCGGTCGCAGCGTTGTTATTTGCAGCTGCTGCAGCACTTGCACCAGCGGGAGCGGATGCCGGTGCAGGAGCCGGTGGGGCAGCTGGAGCCGAGACTGCCGTTGCGGGAGGGGCCCCTACGGTTACGGAGGCCGCGATGTTGTCGGCGTTCAGGATCTTGGTTGCCGCAAGATTGAGGGTCCCCGATGAGCGGATACCGGCGTCACCAGCATCGATCACGCCCGTGACGGCGATCAGATCGACTGCTCCTGGAGGGATGCCGACGACGGTTTGGAGCACGCCGATACCACCACCTGTTGCCAATCCTGATAGATCGGTCTCTACATTACCGCTCTGGGGATCGATCAGCACCTCCGTTGGCGGAGCAGATGCCACCGTTTTGGCTGAAGCTCCCGCTGCGATATTGCCCTGATCAGACCAGATCAAGATATCACCTCCACGCAGGGTAAAGATACGACCAATCCCTAGAGAGACATTATCCTGCGTATAGATATCGATACCTCCTCCATGCTCGCTGATGATTCCAGGGGGGGCTAACGTCGATCCAGTTGAGATACTAGCAAGGCTAATACTTCCGTCTGGAACAATCATATCAATGTTACCACCGTTCTTGGTGCGGATATCGCGCGACCACATGGTGATATTTCCAGAAGACCCCCTGACACCTCCCAGCAGAGTATGGACAGCCTGTTCACCTGCTGCATAGGACCTGTAGCTTGGAGAGCCCACCTTGTTGTAGTTTCGTCCCGTATCTCTGAGCACGATATAAAAAAGCTGCAATTCGAGTTTAGCTTTTTCTTCCGGACTCAGCTCGGACGAAGCGGGCTGGAAACTTGCGGCTGTCACATTGCCTGCCAGAGGATCGCCGGAGTATGTCATCGTATCGGCCAGTTCAGAGAGATATACAGACCCGCCTTGCCCGCTGATCACAGTGTTGGCAAAGGTGTCTAGGTTGATCCCATGCGCTGAGGATAAGCCGTTTGGCAAATTGACTCCGGCTCCAATGACAAGATCAGCTCCCTGGAAGGGAAGGCTGGGATTACGGTCGTTACCTATACTCGTAATGCCAACCCCTGTTCCATCGGCATTATTAGGACCATTTCCGAGATCGACATTGACTCCAGCAAGCACCTCGAGCGTACCCGGTCCGCTGACCTGAATGTCACCAGACTGAAGGGGAATGGCAATGTTTTGCCCGTTCTGAGACTGAGAAAGTTGTTGTAACGGTGATTTGGGATCCCATGCATTAATGGAGCCTCCTGCAGAGACAATACTGAAGTCGGATCCGGCGTTGTTCTGAATATAGATTCCAACATCCGTGATATCTCCACCAGCCACCACATCAGCCTGTTTCGACGAAAAGAGAGTCAGACCAGAGATGTTGCCGGCCACGGCGATGAGTTGAAGTGACTGGAGGTCCCCCGAGTGCAGCAGCGAGGAATCGTGGAGTTGCAGCTTCTTCTGAAGCACGCCGTTCACGCCCACGAAGGAACCGGTCTCGGCAAAGAAAGGATCCAGATTAAGGGTGCTATTAAAGGAGCCTGCTCCGGGACTTTGCGGCGACAGCGGGGTGGGAACAACCGATGGATTCGCATCAGAGAGATTGATTTCAGAGGCCACCCAGGCATCCTGCCCACCTGTATAACTGACACCAGTGGGTGACATGCCGTTGATATTTCCACGGGCTAACAGTCCGATCGTTCCAATCGGGGAAGGCATCGTGGCAAAGGCTCCCTGTGCGGGCGTTGTCCCGTCACTCGCAATGCTCGCCTGCAGGGTGATATCACCCGTGAACGCGGTCGCAGTCATCGTGGGTGGCAAGAGGGACATCTGCGTGCCGAAACCCGTGAGCGTCTCCACGCCGTCACTTCCCGTGACATCAATTCGGAGCCATGGTTGGTAGTAGGAGACCTTGAAATCATCGACCGACTGGCTGGGCGGCACAAAGCCATTCATCCAGAGTTCCAACAAGGGTGTCGGAATACCTGCGCCGGGTGCCTCAGCCGAATCACGAAATGTGACCGACCCGGAAAGGGAGGAAACATTGACCGCGGAATTGGGAGCGTATGTTGAAAAATAGTCCTGATACCAATAGCTGTTGTTGATGCCCTGAGGCATGAGGAAGAGGTTGCCGACCGGCCCCAGAAGAACGTTTCCGTTCGCCTCCAAATCGAAGGAACCTTTGCCAAGAAAGAGCGTGGTGGGAAGGTAGCCATAGGAGTCGCTGGTCTGTGCTCCGGGGGCCATGCTTTGGGGAACAATCGGATCACGTGTTGGGTTGGTGATAATGCTCCCCCCGGCTTTGAGAGTTCCGTTACCGCGTTCCACATAATACACACCGGCATTGATATTGCCACCTGCAGAGACCTTGAGATTTCCACCTCCGGTCTCAACCATCGTTGCCTGGGAGGGGGAGATCGGCACCCTGACCTGAGTTCCAGCCTGAGTCATCAACTCATCGACAGCCGCCGGGTTGGCTGAGGCAATGCTGCTGGGTGTAACCCCGAAATTAGCCGCGATTGAAGCAAGGGTATCTCCGTCATTCACCGTGTAAATGTCGCCGTTGGCATCAGGAATCGAAAGTGTCGTGTTCGCGGCAGGTTGCATTGTTCCGATAGCGCTACCATTGATACCGGCCAGCGTGGCGGCCGGGATGCCGACTTGCTGCGCGATTTGACCAAGGCTCAACCCTTCGGAGGGAATGAATTGGGTTCCCGTCATGCGTGCCTGAGTTGGAATGGCTGCATCGACATTATTGACACTCCCCCCTGCACGCATCGTGATATTACCACCACCGAGAGCACCGACTCCCTCGAAGAAGTTGCTGAAATCAACCCACCAAGCGGTTGAGGTGATTTCCGTCTGCGAGGAGGTGATGGGAATTCCGTCGTTGAGACCAATGATGAGATTTCCACTCGAATCATACTGGGCATAAGTCTTTGTGAGCAGGGCGAAGTTCCCTGATCCGGGATCGGTGGCTCCGCGGCGGTAGAGCCAATTGTTCGGCATTTCACGAATAGAATCCGCAATCACCTTTCCTTCGGAATCGAGAGTCAGATGGCTGATATCACCGCCGACATTCACGTTGATATTGCCACCGGCATAGCTGAACTGAGCCGGATAAACTTGCGGGTTGCCACCCGTGACCTGATTTCCATTGGGATCCACAATCTGACTTGCGTTCCCTATACTCGGATCGTTGGGATTCAGGAACTGATACCCATTGAACTCATTGAGGGGTTGAGTGATCGGTGTTCCGTAGGGCAGGGCGGTTCCATCGGGAGCAAGAGTGTTTCCATATCCGGCAAGCTGCACCTGCTGGACATTGCCCAAGTTGTTGTTCATCCATTGATCCACATTATTGAGGTAGGGGGCAGGCGTATCGAAAGTGCCGCCCATCGTCGGATCGGTGACCTGAACACCGGCTGAATAGATCGAGGCAAACTGGTTCCAGAGTTGCAGGCTTCCCGCCGCATTGATCCCGATATCCCCGGTTCCCGTACGGATCACTTGATAGTAACCCAGCAGAACTTGGGCAGTCAGCGCAGATTGCCCGTCGGTTGGATCGAAGTTTTTTCCAGGTATTCCGAGCATCACACTCCCAGTGGCACCCTTCCCTACGGCATGGGTGTCGGCCGCACTCAGGTCGGCACCTCCCGTGAGTTGGTAGGACCACGACTGGAAGTTGGCAGGCAACAACGTGTTCTGCACCATCAGCGGAGCATTGTAAACACTTCCCAAGAAGCTTCCGTAAGGCCCATAGGATGTGGCAGCGAAGCCATCACTCAGGGTGGCCCTAAAGTAAAGATTCCCCTCGGCGCGTAGCGTTAGGAATCCCGGCGCACCGGTCGGGCCTGCACGAAGCGTCGAGAGATCCCAGTCATTATTGAGTACGAGATCACCGCTTCCTGGAACATAGGATCCATTGACAAAACCTCCGGAAGTGCTGTTCCGGTTAATGATTTCGACGCCGGGTGCCATATTGAAGGTGAAAGCGTTGATCATGCGGTTGGCCGTCTGTAACTCGCTAACCAAAGTAGTCTTAAGCTGATTCTGTATCGGTGAACCGTAGAAATTAGCGATATCCTGGGTTATTTGGGACCCTATAGGTTGGCTTCCCTGCACTGAGCCTTGGATAATAGGTATCGAGTTCTGAAGATCACCATTGTGCTGAGAGTCACTCGTGATGTCATAGAGCATGTATCCTTCAAGTGCGATACCCGAGGCTCCAATGACCTTCGAAGAAAGTTCCGCAACCTGAATACCAGTAGCATCTCCCGTCGTGGAATCAACAACGAGCGGTGCCCGCAGATGCAGGGTGCCGGAGAACTGATCCGAATTACCTGCCGTGTCGATCGAGCGAGGCGTAGCATTTACCCCCAGATCGATCGTGGATCCGGATTGGAGATTGAGCAAGGCAGCCTGGTTGATCTGACCATTGACCTCGGCCCCCGCACTGAGAAGAACCGATCCTCCTTTACCCGCCGCATCGTAGTCGTCGGCATGAACCGTGAGAAGAGATCCTTTTTCCAAATTGAGACTACCCGAGGCGACCAGTGCAATCAATCCTCCTGTCGTCACCCCATCGCCGTTGGCCTTGATTCCTGAGGCGTTGATGGTCCCGGTGACATCAATCGAACCCTGATCGGCGGTAAGAGAGAACTGGTGGGCTTTTGCAACGGTGTCCACCGCGACATCACCATTGCGTATCTGGAAGGAGAGCGATTGAGTGAACCCATCTGCGTTCAGTGTCGGTACGAGGGCCGAAAGGGCGGGCAATGCACCCACATCCAGAGAGAACGTTCCGTTCTCTCCGCCGTTTCCGCCCGTCGCGGAGAGTTTCGCGGAGGAATCGATCCTGAAGGTGTCAGAAGCCGAGTTACCAGTAACGATGGAAAGCGAACCTGCTGAACCGGCTCCAGGTTGGGCTGAGAGATTCAGATCAGCTCCGGGGTCGAAGGCAACGCCACCCGCGGAGGAAAGTGAGATCACACCTCCATCGGTGTACTTAGTCTCCTTGAAGAAGGATTGTGCACTCCCACTAACATCGATCTTCGAGGAGATATCAAGCGTCCCGGGCCCCGACTGGAGGATCGTCACAGATCCACTGGGGAGCACAATCGGGGCTCCCAGCGCAAGCGATGATCCTGTCAGGGTGAGCGAAGATCCCAGACCACCTAAGGGCATGGGCCCGGCAGGAGAGGAATCGATCGTGGTCAAGCTGCCGTTCGGTGAAGCTATCGAAATCACGGATCCGGCCGCACCCGTGAGGATAGGTGTCGTTAGGCTCAAGTTCTGACCAACCGTCAAACCTCCAGTGCCTACACCCT
>DAISZK010000018.1:21490-39303 GCA_036824855.1 Chthoniobacterales bacterium
TACACCCTCAACGCCCCCCGAAAAGACACCAAAAACAGTCTGATATCCACCGAGAGCCAAGCTTCCGGGGCCCAGGGTCAGGAGACTACCGGAAATATTCAAGATGTTCCCCGAACCACCGATGGGAGGATAAGCTGTTCCAGGATTATTGGGATCAGTGACACCATTCGCATTATCCAGCTTGATCGTTGAGGCCTGGACTGTGTCGGATGAGACTCCATCTCCTTCGATTTCACCCGCATGGATCGATAGTGAGGCGAGTGTTGAACCTCCCAGCGTCCCATTGCCAAAGAAGTTGATCGAGGAATAACTGGTGAGATTCAATGTCGAAGCCGTCGAAAGGGCTCCAAGAGACGTTCCACTGAGAGCCATTGCGCCGCTTTTTCCATTGGCACCGTTGAAGACAAGATCGATTTCTCCGGCGCTCAGGTTGATTACCTTGCCGCCGAATACCGTTGAGGGATCCAGGGAAGCCGACGAGGAGGAGTCAAGCGTGACAGAGGCTCCCAAGAGCATGTTTCTCCCGTCAAGCACGACACCTGTGACCGGATTCTGGTCACTTCCGGTGCGAGTATCTTTAGCAAGAGGATCGGCACTGACCCGGATCAAGGCACCGTCACCGCTCACGCTGAGATTCTCACCAGGAGCCGTAGCAGAACCGGAAGCCTTCACCGCGGCTCCCTGACCCAGTGAGATGGAATTGTTGGCGACAAGGATAATATCGTTCCCGTCGAGAATGGTTCCCGGGGCAAGAGTAATATTGTTAGCCGTCACTGCGACCGGCGTCAGACCATTCTGGTCAATGGTACCTCTAGTACCGCCAATCAGGAGGCTCCCGAAGCTCCATGAATTAATCTGAGAGGCTCCGAGCACAGCATCCCCTGAGATTCCGTCGTTACCATCCCGCGTGATGCTGAAGTCAAGCGCTGAAGTGATATCGATCGAGGCACCCTTACCTCCCTGTCCCCCCAGACCGAGAACCTGTCCGTTCAATTTCATCAAAGTGGTCCCATTCATCACGAGGCCACCAGCATCCACGCTCTTGGCCGAGGAGGCAGTGGTGTTGAAGAATTCGTTTGCGTTCAGAATACTGAATCCAGCTTTCTGGGAGATGACTGAGGGAGAGTCAATTTCAAAGGTCTGCACGACTCTGCTGCGGCTGACTGTCATATCGAGCCCGTTATCGATCGTTCCGGAAACCAGAATAGAGTCATCGGGTAGCCTCGTCGATCCGCCAATTAACTTCGACGAAGCACTAAGCAGATACGCTCCTGGTTGAGTCGCATAGCTTGACGGTAGTAACGTGTATGTTCCTGACGGCAGTCCCGATCCTCCAGTGAGCGTGATTCTCGACCCAAGAAGAGAACCATCAAGTGCCCCTTCACCAAAACCGTTAGGCGCAAACCCAAACTGATATCCTGGCAGAATGGCATAAGACTGCGGTAACTGTGTCCAGTAGGGGCTGACCGAGGGAGTGACACCGGATGAGACAGTGCGGGCCGACCAGACCTGCCCTCCATAGATAACCGTATCACCAGCAGCATAGGAGACGTGGGAAGACCACGACGATGGAGAAGCAATGTAATCCAGTGTTCCTCCCAAACCTGAAATCCATTGTGTTGCCGTCTCGTAGCCTCCACCCTTCAGATCGATCGTAGCATCTTGCTGCATGGCCACGGATAGGGCGTTGAGGTTGACAGACTTTCCTGGAATTCCTTTGCTTGTGATCACGGTTCCAGAAGGGTCCGTCCAACTTGTACCATCAATAGAAGTGCCGAAGGGAATCGAAAGAGCAACTCCGGTGACAGGATCCACGGCCGAGATCGAAGTCATACTTCCCGGTGCAAGCACTAAGGTGGTGGTGGCCGGGCCGTTTTGAACACTGGAGCCTCCCAGCGTAATCGATCCAAAGGGAGCAGCGAGCGTTCCGGCCTGAGTAATTGTGTCGGCGAAGAGGGAGAGAGATCCTCCGGCCGAGAGTGGAGTCATCCGAGTGCCGCTTTGCAGGATAGTAATCGATCCTCCATTGATGGAACCTGGAGATGGAGCTGCAGTGGTCGCCTGTCCGTAGGCGGCATCTCCCGTATTCGGGTTATAGTTGTTGGCAACGATCGAAAAGGTCGTGTCCGTCGGGGGATAAATCTCGCCCGCCGCAAGTGTGATATCGCCGGTTACTTGGAGTGTTCCGTCGCCACGAATGGCACCATTCACTGCCTTGAGTGTCACCACTCCGATGCTTTGCAAAGAGGTATTGCCCACATCGATCAGACCAGCCACTGACTGTGATCCTGCCACGAGTTTCAGCACACCTGATCCGTAGCTTGAGGGATTAAGGAGTGTCATATCCTTTGTTCCAGGAGCAAGAGGTCCCAGGAATGGTTTTCCCAAGGCGAGATGAGATGCTGAGAGATCCACCGTGGAGTTGGCGAGGAGAAGTCCTCCAGAAGCCATGGAGATACTGCCGGGGAGCGAAAGCGAAATGGGTCCATTAAATGCGACATTGCCGGAGAGTGACAAGGAATCGAAGCCACCTCTCGCAAAGCTATTCACATCCACATGTCCTCCACCTACTCCGCCGTTATCACCGATTAGACCTGAGGAGGGAAGTGACTGACCGACAGTGCTCTCTTGAGATCCACGTATGAAGGAACCAGGGATCCCCAAACTTCCCTGAGTGATTTCTAGGGAATAACCAATTCCGGTATATAGTCCAGAAGAGAGTGAGAGACTCCCTCCAGGAGCAGTTGGCCCACCGCTCCGTGAAGACAACTGAGCATCAGAATAGAGGGCATGGCTTCCTGAGAGAGTGATTGAGCCTCCGGCACTCTCCACTCGGTATGGGATTAGTCCGGCAGCGCCCACATTCCCGAGCTGATAAGGTAAAAAATCATAAACTCCACCAGCTCCCGAGGCATCAACGATCGAACCGGCCTCGGCAAGGATATTTCCACTGATCGCAATCGAACCACCCGGAAGAACAGTGCCAAAACGTGTCCTCAACCCCATAGGATCTTGGACCGTGAGATTCTCGCCGGCCGTAGAAATCGATGAGGAGGAACCCACGTCCACCGTCACTTGGGGTGTTAAAGGAGCATTAATATAATTCATTGGATAATTTCCAGCACCGGATATTTTAATGCTTCCACCAGGCACAGAGAGGGAACCGAGCAGAGTGACCGTGTTGCCAGAAAGCGAGAGTGCCCCGCCTTTACCCGTTGCCTCGCTTTTCATAACACTTATCTGCGGATTGAGATTAATCGAGGCTCCAGCCCCGATAACCAAATCACCACGCACAAGGAGACTTTGAGACATCCCATTGCCGAGTGTTGGTAAATTTGGATCACTCAATCCTGTTGCATTGAGGCTAAGATTTGGTGCGCTGGCATAGGGAGAGGGAGGGAAAAAATCATTCATAACCAAAGAGCCACTCGAGACGGTGGCGATATAGGAGGAGACTTGAGGGTTAATGACTGATCCCTCCACCACCGTCATCCCGGGAAGATATGAAATATTTCCACTGACGGGATCCGTGACATCGATTCCCATTCCGCTCAGTGAGAACGTACCAAAACCTCCTTGGTTGAAAAAGGCTGGATTCAATTCGATAACACCCTGCGAAGCCGAGGAACCGCCGATCTGGAATGCTGCGGCCGAGAGCGCGAGCGTGCCACCCGTGGCACCCCACCCAGCCACGCCGGAAAGAGTGGTGCCCAACTGCAATGACCCGTTGTGAATATCGGTGAATTCATTACCCTGACCGGCATTGACGCCGATCGCTCCGGCGTTGCCATAAGTTATTTTTCCCGAGGAGCTCAACAGGACACCTCCGGATACATCGATCTTCCCACCACTGAGATTCACTCGATAACCAGTGATCGAGACATTTCCACCATTCAATGCGATCACTTGACTCCCAGACTCGGATGCCGAGGAGAAATCGTTGACGACTGTCCCCGATGAATTGATCAAGGCATTCTGGCCAATTGTCACAATTCCTGACTGAGACTGCACGAAGTTGCCACTAACTGCATTGCCAGACGCATCAAGATATGAGGAGCCGACTTGAAGGACTTTTTCGCCTGTTCCCACCATCTGGAGGACATTAACGATGGGACTAAGGACTTGGGATCCAGCAAAATAAAGTGAATAAGGAACCAGATCCCCCGTCAGCGAGACAGATCCGCCGGGCGCGGATATACTCCCCTCGATGACCACCTTAGAAGCCTCCAGGGAAAGCTTCCCTGTTGGCGCAAGATTAAGGGTGGATGTTAAAGGCAACGTGATCGACCCATCATGATTAAGGATTGAGAGATTTCCGAACCCATTAGCATTCACCAAACCGGTTGAGAGTGCCAGCGAGCCAGCCGGGGCGGCTTCTTGGGCGAGGACAATGGAGGGAGCATTAGCCGAGGTTGCAAAGATGTTAGCACCAATAAGCGACTCCCCCGAAAAATTGAGGCTAAGAGATGAAAGACCGGGCAGCTGGCTTTGCGTCGGCGTATTCCTTAACTGGCGTAAACCCGCGACTGTGACTCCCATGAGCGCTCCATTCGGTACAATGGAGGGAGCTTGTATGGAGATGCTTCCCCCTGAGGCTCCCTGAACGTAGGGAGCCTCATAGGTGGCGGTAGTATTATTTACTAGCCCCGTGTATTTTTGATTGGGAGTTGCCGCCGAGATATCAACGATCCGTCCGTCCGCAGTCATCAGTTTTGTGGTTGCAAAACTTCCACCAGAATACTGGGTCCACCCTCCTGAAACATTGACCATTGATCCGGCTTGCATAACGACGGAATTACCAGCTGAAAGAGAGACCGAACCACCCGACTCAGTCAGTTGAGCGACTCCTTTTTGGATCAGCGCAACATAGCCGGAGACGTCTCCCAAAGGAGTGCCTATCCAGTATGTTCCATTGTACACTCCTGTATTTCGAATATCGATTACTATCTTTTTTCCTCGCACAGGGCTTGTGCGTTGAAGTGGACTGTTAGAAAGCTCAGGCCCGCGGAGTTGAAGCGGATTGGCCGGGTCTAACCCAATGAAATTCTGGGAACTATCGACCGCGACATCCGTGGAGCCCGAGGCATCAATCACAGCTTCTTGTCCGAGGGTGATCTGGCCATCGGTGAGGACCAGTTGTGATGCTTGGGAAGCATTGTTAAACCACTCTCCAGCATCAATTGTGACACCATTGCGCAAAAGGGATCCCGACTCAGAGCGTGCGCCCGGCGTGGCGATCGCACCGGGGGCCTCAAGGATGGCTCCGCTTCCGAAGGTCACTTGCTTCCCAAGGATGTTGACGATGGAGTTCAGGGCAAGCGAGTTGCCGATCACTGTGGCGCTACTCCCCCACTCTGGAAGAATCCGCAGGACACTTCCAGATCCGAGCTCCACGGTACCCGTCAACTCTTGGAAGAAAGGGGGGCCGTTGTTGAGAGTACCCAGTGCATCCGGCGGAGTGTAGTCAGCATTGATCGTGGTGCCATAATTTGCCAGCAGGTCAATACGTCCATTGAGCGAGACCGAGGTACTGCTATCGATGACACCATTCTGCTGGACCGCCGCACCAGCCATCGTGACACTCCCCTCTGGAACTAGGATCAGGCCGCTATTTTTGGCACCACCCGTCATACTGTCGGATGTCTGGACGCTCTGATCGCTTACCTTACCAATCGTGACATCCATGCCTCGCAAGCTTGGATCAGACGAAGGGTGCGGGACCAGGGCGACCTGCAGGCCAGCAGCCAAAATAGTCTGTCCTTGAGGAGTGCTGATGGAGCCATCATTGATGACATTCGGCCCGATCAGGGCGACTAGACCGCCTGTTCCAGAGCCGCTCTCAGGAGAGACGATCGAGGCGCCCTCCTCGACCACCACACTGCCGAGTGGACCACTGACCTTAGGAGAGAAAGAGGGAGTGGGACCATTTTTGCCAGATGATACCGGAAGAGCAGTGAAGAGGAACTGATAGTCAGGATTATTGGCTATGCCGCGCCCCGTAACTCCATTCATGGCATCCCCTGCCAGATTATTATTAACAGGTAACGTCGAGGCCACCAGCGTATGGGTGTTAATGGTCGAACCATTGTGAAAAAGAAGACCATTCTGGTTGAGGATCCAGACCTGACCCTGCGACGTAATATTGCCAAAGATGTGGGAAGGATCCGTAGCGCTCATTACCTTGTTGAAGGCGATCCAAGCACCGGGATCACCATGGTTGCCTTTCTGGCTAAAATTGATCGTGGTGCGCGGACCGACATTGAACTGATTCCAGTAGAGATAGGCATTCTGAGATGTCTGCTCGATGTTCACATAGTTCGGGTTGGCCGCGTTGGCCACGTTCTGGGACGGAGTGATCGAGGCACCGCTCCAGGAAGTGGTCACGGCGGTTCCCTTCACGACTCCAGGCCCTCCACCCTTCACATAGGGCTCCAACCATCCCACCTTGAGACCGTTGTAGACCGCCGGATCGCCATTCACTGTCTGGCCGTTCGGAAGCAAGGTGGCAGGATTGGCCTTCGCGGATTTTGCCGCCTGAGCCTGCAATGCGTTCATGGCCTCCACAACGGTAGCGGCCTGTTGCTGACTTTTCTTGGTGAGAGCTACCGTGAGGGCCGCGGATGCGGCGCCTGCATTGACAAGATTAGGTGCGGAACCCTGCCCCCCGGCAGCACCCGCCGAACCCGCCTTGATTTGACCCATAGTGATGGCGAAGAGGGTTGGAGAGGACGTAAAAAAAAGCAGAATGGAAAGCATCACACCCATGCCCCTGAGTAGAGGGTGAAGATGAGTGCCACGGTAACGCCGTTGAGGGGGGCTGGCGTGAAAGCAAAACGGCTTTCGCTTTCCATCCGCTAAACTATCGGTTGAAAAAATGGGCATGATTCAATGGAAAAGTACCATGATGAGATTGCGGCCTTCAGATGCTAGATGCAAGGTCTTCCATGGAGCAAATTGGGGTCTATTTATCAAATATTAATATGTAATCATTTCAATATACTCAATGGTTCACTCAATCGCACGTTACGTTTCTGACATATCTGTTTTGTAGGAGTATGATCGAAAGGAAACCTAGCTCGTTACTCATGCCACGTGTTATCGTCCTTGCACACTCTACCTCCCTCTCCTTTGCTTTTTTTATTTGAACTGGAAAAATTCATACATCCTCTGAAGCCTCCTCGTGAGCATGGAGACCATCTTCAAAAAGGCTGATCAAAATTTTTGCGGGCAATGTAACAATTTCGCCACAATACTCACTCTGATTTTGAAATTTTTCTGTTCGTGTGAAAAATTACCTTTGCATGAAACATCTATTCCTCAACAGCCTGCGTAACCTGATTCTTGCCCAAGTGATCATGGTTTCCCTCCATGGAGAGTCGGCGTCTATTGCAGAACCCTCACTAAGGACGTCAAAACTTGCCAAAGAAACCTATGTCCTCCCGCCGGGGGAAAAGGAATTTGAAAAAGGCAGGGCTTATGAACGTGGGATCGGAGTTACCCAGTCTTATGAAAAAGCATTGCTCCTCTACAAGAAATCAGCTGACAAAGGAAACCTCAAGGCGATGCTGAATCTTGGAGTGCTTTATCTTGCAGGAAAAGGCGTGGCCGAGGATGACAAAACAGGTTTCTCATGGGTCAGGAAAGCGGCCGAGGGGGGCGATCCACGCGCCGCCTATTCGCTCTCGATTCTGTTTCGGAATGGGCAAGGAACCGACAAGGATCCCGCACAGGCCCGGATCTGGTTACAGAGGTCATCGGATGGCAGCCTGCCTCTGGCCATGATGGAGTTTGGCCAAGAGCTCATGGTGGGAACCAATGGAGTGAGTCAGGATATCCCTCACGGCTTGGATCTGCTCAAACGAGCGGCCACAGCCACCAATTCAGCTGCCTGCATGCTCCTCTTCAAGCATTACGATGAACAATTCATCAAGGATGCCTCTGACAGGAAGATCCAGTCCCAGGATCGCGCCGACTCTCTCGTTTGGCTGGGTAAAGGTGCCGCTTATGGCGACCCGGCAGCACAATACGAGTATGCCCATCAACTCATGGCCGCGGGTAAGCCCTCCGCAGCCTATCCCTGGGCAAAACTTGCAACCGATGCCCATGTGCCGTTTGCCAACGGAATCATGAACGAATGCATCGCCGACATCCCCTCCGAACAGGTCACGTCTGGAGACAAGGAGGCCGAAAGGATCAAGGCAGCCTATCCTAAAGAAAATCACTGAAGCACAGGATGCAGATGGCTTATGTGTTGAAATAGCCTTCTGTGGCTAATTTCTCTAAAAAACCTCATCAATCCAAGAGGTTAGTGCGTTTTGGCATAAGCGGCATACCAATGTGGCACTACCAAGAAAATACCTTCTTGTGCAAACCATCTACTTCCCAGTTGCTTTCTTTTCCTGATCTTCGGCCTGCTTGAAAAGCAGGGCGTCATCGCCGTAACGTGACCTGTAAGCGTCATCTTCAGGACTCAGGGGAGTCGGTGTTGGCTCTGGCGTCGGAACGGTCTCAGGGATCCCCTTGAGAGCATTCAGGATGGCATCCCCATACTTGGAGCGGAATGCATCATCGGCATCCATGGTAGCCTGTCGCCAGAGATCAGCATAACCCGGCGCGAAAGAATTCATGCCACTGTTCTGAATCTTGGCATTGAACATGGAGGCCGCCTGATCCAGCATCGCCCGTTGATCCGGATCGAGTGTTGCCTTGATCGCAGAATTTCCTAATGCAGCGGGAATGGTGATCGGCTCGGGTGTCGGTGCTGGTTCCTGAACCTCGATCACCTCCTCCATCTCAGGAGAGGGCTTCGAGGAGGCAGATTTTCCGGAGCTTTGCGCAGAAGCCACTGGTGGCTGTGAAAAAGAGGGTAGAGAGGAGAGGGATGACGATTCAGGAGCATGGTTTATGCCCAGAGAAGGACTCGTCGGGGATGATTCAATCCTTTCACAAGGAGCTACGGAGGCAACCCTCTGGGGCGGTGCAGAAGCGCTCTTCAGAGTTACAGACGTCATCAGATCGGAGTCGAGGTGACTCTTTTCCTCCCTCCAGAGCTGGATCAGATTGACGGAAACAATCACCGCCCCGATGAGGGCGAGACTGATAAGCCATCGTGATCTGGTCATGGGAGTTGTCTGTTTCAATGCGTAGGGGCAACTACCATTTCATTCTGATGATAGATTTTTTCTTTGAGAAATTCCACTCACTCGTTTACCGCGTAAATCATTCAATTTTTATAATCGAGCGCCATTACAATAAAACAGGCCGGTAGTTTCCTACCGGCCTGCTCAGAGTTTGCAATCCCTCGGTCATCCGAGGGATCGTGGTTGTCAGCTACTCTTAGTAGTTGATGAGCGTCGTGCTGGCTGCAGCAGTCGCGGCAGGTCCATTGGAAACCTTAGTGACCGTACCTGCGTCAACACCGGCAGCGCGGCTGATGCACTGGCTGATATTGTAACCATCAAGGTTTGCGGCACTGGCAACACCATTGGTGCTATCACCGAAACCGATAACTCCGTAGAGTGAATAGGTCGACTGCAGTGTCGCTGTGCTGAATCCACGCAGGTTCGAGGCAATGGTTGCAGCTGCGCTCTGGGCAGCAGGTGATGCGGTCGGAGCCACGAGCAGATGCTCAATGGTGTAGAAGGGATAATTTCCCGACTTGATCGACTCATTGTCGCACAGGAAGGGCTTGGTTCCCGTTCCGGTGTAGGCTACTGGAATCATAGCACCCGTGAGCACATTCTTGGCAACTGCATCATTCCAGCTTGCGTAGCCGATAACGTAGGTGCTACCACCAACGCTGTTGGTCGGGAGGTGATTGGCAGGAACAGCGATCATCTTGGAGCAGACATCACCACCAGAGGAGCGTCCACCGGTTCCGGCGGCATTAAGGATACCGTCGACCACTTCAGCAGGGTAAGGGGTCACAAGTGCCTTTGTCGTGCTCGTGTTGGTGATGACAGAAACACCGTCAAACATGGTGTAGGTGGTGTTCGTGTCGATCACAAGCCACTGCTTTGCAGTGTTGGTGCAAGTACCATTGGTAGGATTGAAGCCGGGCATGTAGCCAAGACCCGACTGGGCCATCGCATTGACACGGGTTCCGGAGTCGGTGTTACGACCAACGACCACGAAGATGCCGTTCGTGTCAGCAAGACGTCCATTCAACTCATAGGCATTGATGGCACCATTCGTGAGAAGGTGAGCAGCCTGAGTCTTGGAGAGGGAGACGATTCCCGATCCGGGAGTTGCAAGCCAAGAGAATCCGATCGCAGCGACCTGATAGTCACTAAGAGCAGCAACATAGGAGTTGGTGACCGTGTTGGTGATGGGATTCGTGCAAACGTTGCCACTGCAGAGGTTGAAGGCAACCGACCTGCCTGCGGCAAATGCCGAAGAGCTCTGGTAGTTGTCAGAGAAGGCAACGTGAGCAACGGCCTGTGTCCAGTTGCCCGTCAAGGTGCCGGCGTACGCTGAACCGATCGACACACCAGTTGTAGAGATAGCTACTCCAGAGGCATTCGTGCTCAGGAATGGCAGAACTCCGGGCTGTGTGCCGGTTGCGTAGGCGCTGGTCTGAGTAACCGTCCAGATCGTGCTGACGACTCCACTGTTCGTCTGCTTCGTGGAGGTGGAACCGACCACATAGGTTGTGACTGGTGTATTCGTGTAAACAGTCACGGGCGTACCGGCCACACCCTGGGCAATCGTCGCCACTGTTGGCTTGACTGCGTTGGTGTAGAGGATGGTGTTCGTCACTGAGGAGTTGCTGGATGTTGAAGAGATCGGTCCCGCTACCGACTGGACACCGGCTTCGGATCCGAACCAGTAGGCCGAGATGTAATTGCCGTTGTTCAATTTCCAGAGGACGGCTGTTGCACCTCCTAGGGTACTGGCAGATCCATTGATTGCCGCTGCTGTGGTAGCCTGAACGCAAGAACCAAGCGTGTTGGAACCATTCTGGGCGTTCACGTAGGCGTCGATGGCACAATTCGCAGCGGCACGGAAGGCCGTGGAACCGGTGATGAAGATCGTTTCAGCAGCGGAGGCTGATCCGATCGCGAGGGCCGCAAGGGCGGCTGCTAGCATGGTTTTTTTCATGGTGTTGGGTTTGGGTTGGTTGATTACGACTGACAGTTTTCGTGTTTTGACTGACGTGTGAGGAGTTTCCCGGTTGTGTTTGGCGATCCTCCTCGGATTATTTGCTGGGTTCTTGGGTTTGGGGCTGATTTATGACCTACGGTTGTCTTATTCGTCCCGTTGTCTCTCATTTTTGTTTTCCGGAGCGAATGGCATTTTTGATGCCAGATGACTCTAGAATCCGATAAAATCTAGTCCTACGGGTAGAACAATCCGTTCCGCTGGTGCGAAACTTTGATTACTATGCCGAATGCCTCCAAAACCGTCATGATCTTTAATGTCACAAGTTTGTCACAATTCAGGCCCACCTTTGTTCACTGGAAAGGACTGATCCCCAAAGCCGAAACTTCTCATAGTGTATCTGGAGAGATGATCCACGATGTCTGATTGACACAGATTCCGAATCCGCTCAAATCAGAGTCATGTTCCAAGACGCCGTTCACAGCCTGATCGTTCAACCTGATGACGGGATCGCCCCGATCCTCGGCACTATCGAGACCGCCAAGCACTCGCTCGACATCAAGATGTTCCAGTTTACCGATCCCGTCCTGATCGAGGCCGTCATTGCGGCCCACAAGCGTGGTGTGAAGGTGCGGGTGATGCTCAATCCCTCCCGCTTCACCGGGGAGCATGACAATGACGAGGCCTTCGAGCTCTTCAAAAATGGGAAGGTGAACGTGAAGGAGACCAACCCCAAGTACCCGATCACCCATGAGAAATCGATGGTCGTCGATGGCAAGCAGGCCTTCATCATGTCGCTGAACTGGGCACCGAAGTATTTCGGCCTGACCCGCGACTATGGTCTGGTGACGAACGATCCCGAGGAGGTTGCGGAGGTGGCGGGCTGCTTCGAGGCGGACTGGAACAGGGAGGATTTCGTACCCCCGGCGATCTCCAACCTGATCTGGAGTGTCGGACGTTCCCGCCAGGAGGTCATCAATTTCATCGATGGGGCGGAGAAGTCGCTCTACATCCAGCATGAGAAGTATGTCGACACGCCGGTGATCGAGGCGCTCGTCCGGGCCAAGATGAAGCGTGATGTGAAAGTCCACGCGACGGCCCTGCCGGTGCATTCTCTGAGGGATTTCTACATCCTCGAGGGGGTTGCGGGTCTCCGCTTGCTCGAGGATCTGGGAATCAATGTCCATAAGCTCCATGGCATCCACCTCCATGCCAAGCTGATCCTGGCCGACAAACACCGCGCGCTCCTGAGCTCCTTCAACATCTATCCGAAGTGCTTCAACGAGCGCCGAGAACTCGGCATCCGCTTCAGCGATCCGGACCTGATCAAGCGTCTGGTGAAGATCTTCGAGTCGGACTGGGAAAGCTCCAAGAAAATGGACCTCACCGACGCGGGCATCCAGGCAGATCGCGAAAAACACGCTGCAAAGGTGCTGGCTGGGCAGAAACAAGGGGAAGCCCATGCCGGTGGAAACTCCAAATCCTGACGCAGCTCCCAGGTCGATCAGTGTTGATCCGCCCAGGGTGAGTCTGTGGGAATTGGTTTTTTTCTTCGGTCTGATCGGACTCACCAGCTTCGGCGGGGGGTTGACGGCCTACATCCGCCGTTTAGCGGTAACGCAGAAGGGATGGCTGACCGACGAGGAGTTCTTCTCGGCGCTGGCGATCGTTCAGATCCTGCCCGGAGCTAGGGTGGTCGGCATTTCGATCTATATCGGGAATCATCTGCGAGGGTTGCTCGGGGCCGCTCTGGCCCTTTTCTCGATCATGACCCCCCCCTTCCTTCTCGTCTGCTTTCTGGGGTTGCTCTATTTCCATTATGGTGAAAACTCAGACTCTAAGGCACTGCTGGCAGGGGTGACCGCTGTGGCCTGCGGCCTGATGGCGAGCATGGTCTTCGAGGCAGGTCAGAAGGCGATCCGGGGGGTCTTCGATGTCGTGATGATCATTGTGACTTTCCTTCTCGTCAGACTAGCCCACATGCACGTCCAGTACGTGATCCTCCTGCTTGCACCGATCGCGATCTGGTGGCACCGTCCACGTCCAGAAAGAAAAGAGGATGACCTGAATCAGAAAGGATCCGCATCATGATCCAGACCTTCGGACATCTGGTGGTATTGTTCATGGTTCTTTCGATCTCCGCATTCGGCGGAGGTAAGGTGGTCCTGCCCACGCTGCAACATCAGGCGGTGAATCATTTTCACTGGATGACAAACCAGCAGTTCGTTGATCTCTTCGGTATCAGCATCATCGACGGTCCCTCAATGATGGTCGTGACCCTCGTGGGTCTGAAGGCCTGCCTTCAGTACGGTTATGTGATTGCGATCGTGGGAGCCATGATCGCGACAATCGCGATGTTCCTGCCCAGTTCGATTCTCGTGCTCATCGTAGGGCGCTACTGGGACAGTTGGAAGACCTCCCCTTGGCATGAATCGATCCAGCGTGCGATGATGCCGATCTCCACGGGACTTATTCTCGCCGCCGCTTTTATCATCGCGAGACACTCGATCCATACGATCCCGACGGCTATCATGGGGTTGATCGCTCTCTGCCTGATGCTCTTCACCAAGCTCAACCCGGTGATCATGATCGTGGCGGCGGCGGGAATCAGCTGGGTGTTTTTACGCTGAGGCCAAAAGAGGCAGAGTCAGGTAAGCCAAGTAGAACCTCGGGCATCGTCTCAACTCATCTTAAGACGGACAGCGACCAAGGAGGAATCGTGATCGGTTGATTGGGCGTGAGCATCTTGGAGGAGGGAGGCAGATGACGAGACGGGTATCCGTTCGCCCTATCGGCATGCCACGAATAGTGTGAGGAGGAGTAGGTGGTCACCGTGTGGAGTTCTCCGGAAACTCCTTTGATGGAAAGCGTTGCCGGATGCGTTGCATCCTTGTTGATGACAAGCAAGGAGATTGCTCCGTCGGGTTGCCTCACGGCGAAGGCACTGATCATCCCCTTCCGATCACGACCAATACGCACCGGGAGCACTTGATGACTGACTCTTGATTCCCGTGTATCGAGCCACTCATGATTCAGGAGTCGCAGCGCATGAAAATTGGCCACGGGAATGGAGTGATTGTGCCCCTCAAGGAGCATGAGCTGATTCCCCCAGGATCCGCTGCTTCCCTCAAGTTTGTTCGGTTCATAGCCGTAGTAGTAGAGCGCATCCCCTCCCCCGCAGAGGAACTGGGCGGCGGTCTCGGCATTTAGTAGAGCGCCGGAAAGGTCGACCTCTTGGCGGCACGGGAAGACGGAGTAGTTAAACTCGCCGATTACCAAAGGCAGATGGAAGCTGCGTAAGGAACGCATGGTCCTCGCGAGCATCCCAGAGGCTCTGGGAAGTTGCTGAGACTCACTCCCGTCAACATCATCGAAGGGATACCACTCAAAGGAAAGAAAGCGAAAGTCGCGCAACTGGTTCCTATGCTTGAGCTCGCTCAGGAAATCACGGATCCACCAGCGCTTTTCAAAGCGGTACGTCTGGTCATCACCCGGCTCCACATCGAGCGTTACGAAACTCGGCCCACCCATTATGGCATCCGGAACAACTTTTCTCACCCCACGGCTTATCTGGACATAGAGTGCCCCGAAGTCCTTGGGATCGACTCGCTGGCCGTCCGGTTCCTCTCCAAGCTCGTAACGACTGATCGGAATGCCCGAGCGCTGGAGATAGGCAGTCAATAGCGTCGCATTCTCCGGAGTATCGTAAAGCACCGGGAGCGCCATCATGAGGGGCAATCCGCGTGTGATGCCACAACGGGCAATCAGATCGATCCCGGGTTGTTCGGTCTTCGGAGCCCGATCGCAAGCTCGATGCCAGGGATCGGTGGAAGAGACATAGCAGAGAGTCTGGGTCTTGTTGGCGCGATGGACGACATGGTCATCAAAATCGAACTTCCCAGCCTCCCCCGCCCTGATCTCCCGAATCGCATAACCCATCGCATCGCGGGGATCCTTGGATCCCGCGGGGGCAGTCCCAGAGCTCTCGGTCATCCAGATCCGGAGATAACGGGCGTGAACTGTTCGGCCAAACTTCAGGAACTGGTCACCACCTTTGCCCCTGCGAACTTCACCCTTAGGAAAAGTGTGCCAGACCGAAGAAAAGAAATTTCCTGGATGTCCCCCGAAATAGGCACGGCCCTTGGTCGCATACTCGACTTGGAAGCGCTTTGCATATGGCTCTCCCCAGAGGATATCGACCGCATTGATGGGGACGGCTTTCCCGAAATCAAGGACCACCCACTGGGGATGTCTCGCATCAAGAACACCCGTGTATGGCTTGCAGAGGTAGGGATTGCTCTTCCAGAAAGTCTTGGGATCTCCATCGTCGAGTCGCGAGTAGCCATCGTCATTCGCCTCGTCCAGTGTATCGCCACGGCGCGGCAGCTTGTAACCATAGGAAACTTCGATCGGGTGTGATGGATCGGGCTTGGAATCGGAGGTCCAATACCCCTGCTGATGATCCGGATCACTCCAACTCCCCTTGGGATTCCAATGCCACGCCTCGACTCCCAACTCGGTCCGCAACCTGTAGGAAACAGGCCCCAATCCGGCACCCAGCATCTGATGCACATTCTTCGGCGAAAGCATCCTCGGGCAATCCCCCTGCTCATGCCCATCGATTCCCCCTCCGAAGGCGTGACAGGGATCAAAGCTCCCGATCGGATGATTCCCGATCTTGACATGAACCTCGCGGGGTATGCTCTCAGCATGCGCAAAGGGAGCCAGCAGCATCAGAGTAAATAGAATCTGCCGATGGTTCATCAACTTATGACTTTGACCTAACAGCCTATAAGGCTACAGCCTAAAACCCTAAAAACAGGAACAGCCCGCGAACTATACGTCGCGGGCTGCCTCTGGGTGGATTTCCCGATGGCAAAACCATGGGGTCTCGGGGAGGAAATCCTATTGAAAAATCAGCTTTGACGCCGTGGATTTTGTTCTTGGGCTAGGCCCGAAGACCGAAGCGCTATCTTTGATATAGCGCTAGGGATGAGAACAACGCCCTGGGACAAAAGCCCAAGTCAAATTACCACTCGAGAGCGCCGGCGTTCTGATACGCCGTTACCTTGGTCTCGAAGAAGTTTGCCTCCTTGGAGAGATCGGCCACTTCGCTCATCCAGGGGAAGGGGTTCTGGCTTCCGAATTCTTGGGGCATGTGGAGGCGGTCGAAGCGGCGATCAGCGATGTACTGGACATACTCGCGGAAGAGGCCGGCATTCAGTCCGAGGATACCGCGGGGCATGCAATCCTGGGCATAGGCGATCTCAAGCTCGACGGCTTTGAGGATCATGGCGCGCACTTCGGCCTCGAGTTCAGGGGTCCAGGCCTCGGGATTCTCCTCGCGGATGCCGTTGATGAGGTCGATACCGAAGTTCAGATGGATCGACTCGTCGCGCATGATGTACTCGAACTGCTGGCCGATACCGACCATCTTATTCTGCCTCTTAAAGGAGAGGAGCATAACAAAACCACTGTAGAAGAAGATTCCCTCCATGATGACGTAGAATCCTACGAGATTCTTGAGGAACTTCTGAAGACCTTCGGTGGTGTCGGTGGAAAAGCCCTCCTCCATGATGGAGGCGGTGAGGGTCATCTCGAAGGCATCCTTGTCGTTAATGGAATTGACCTCGTGGTACATGTTGAAGATCTCACGCTGATCAAGCGCAAGGCTCTCGACGATGTACTGGAAGGTGTGGGTATGGATCGCCTCCTCGAAGGCCTGGCGGAGCATGTACTGACGGGCCTCGGGATTGGTGACATGCTTGAAGATCGCAAGCACGATGTTATTCCCGACAAGGCTCTCAGCGGTGCTGAAGAAGCCGAGATTCCGCATGATGACCTGGCGCTCGTCTGCCGTGAGCTTATTGGACTTCCAGAGTTCGATGTCGCGCTGCATCGGGATCTCATTCGGCATCCAGTGGTTGGCGCAGCCCTTGGTGTAGTAATCCCAGGCCCAGGTGTACTTCAGGGGCATCAGCTGGTTGACATCAACCTGTTTGCAGTTGACCAGACGTTTCTGATCGGGATCGATCCGCTTGGTGAGGTCGTGGAAGGTTGCGGGTCTATCGGACGAGGAGCAGCAGGACATGGTGGTGGGTTCGTTGGGTGTTAAGTTACGTGAGATTTGTCGGTCTTTCCAGTAAGGGTAAGAATTTATTGGCAGGCTTCGCACTCGCCGCCATTGCGCATCGCCTCGATGCTGCAGGCAGCGGCCTGCTCGGGGGTAAACTCTTTTGTCGTCTTTTTGGGCTGATTAACCCAGTTAGGACGGGCCTGACTGGTGCTCTGCTCAACCGTGGAAGCGGCCGTGGCACGCAGGTAGTAAGTGGTCTTAAGACCCGTCTCCCAAGCATGGAGGTACATGTCGTTGAGCCTCTTGCCGCTCGGGGCGGCGATATAAAGGTTCAGCGACTGACCCATGTCGATCCACTTCTGGCGGCGGCTGGCGCACTCGATGTACCAGCCCGGCTCCACCTCGAAGGCGGTGCGGTAGATCTCGCGGATATTCTCGGGAATACGGTCGATACCAAGGATGGAGCCATCCTTGTACTTGAGCTCTTCGAGCATCTTTCGATCCCAGATACCAAGCGCCTTGAGGTCCTCGACGAGGTAGCTGTTGATGACGGTGAAGTCACCGCTCAAGTTGCCCTTGGCAAAGAGGTTCTTGAAGGTTGGCTCGATCGACTGGGAGACACCGGTGATGTTGGAGA
>DAISZK010000093.1:0-4038 GCA_036824855.1 Chthoniobacterales bacterium
TGCAGATTTTATCTGGAACTCAGGAACTCAAGAATGAGGAGAGAAACGGATAAAAGGTCGTGCCGTCCATCCATCGTCACAGCACCTTGGTGCCCGGGAGTTTTTTGGCAGCCTTCTCGAAGGTGACCAGCGTGTGACCCGCCGAGCGGCTTGCACCATGGATCAATCGATCGACAAAGCCGGGATTCGCCGTCGCCAGATTGGAAGTGGAGAGCACCTCAATCGCTGAAGGGCTGACGCTCACCGCTGCGTGACGCACGAAGAGCAAAAGAGCATTGAGAGCATCCGCCTTGGGCATCCCATAGTAGGACTGAAGGGCAAAGTAAGCCTCTGCCAAGACAAGATCGGCAACATGAACTTCAGTCCCTTGGCTCAACTGCTCCGATAGGAACTTCATTGCAGCCTCGTGCTGATCCTTAGGCTCACCCACCAGCAGGCGGAGCAGGACGGAGGTATCCAGAGAGACGCTTCCACCAATCATCCACGCCTCCTCTCTTCCACTTTGACCTTGGACGATACAACATTACCCCATTCAGCTTCCGTCGCAGAGCGGATCGATTCGAGATCGTGACTCATTCCCGGACGAAGATGAGGTTTTGTTATCGCAAGCCACGGAGCAGGGGGCTCACTAGTTTTATCGGCGATCACCTCCTTGGGCGCGAAGAGATCTGGATGATCCAGCCACCTGCGAAACAACTCCACGGCAACGGCCCTTAGAGGGACTCCCTCAAGGGCACTGCGCGCCTTCACCCGGCGATAAAGGGCATCTGGAATCTCGATTGTAGCTTTCATACAATACAGCTTCCTGTATTACCGGATTGCTGTCAAATGGAGTTAGCAATCTATTTGCCACAGACTGTGCTCTGTGTATTGTTTCCTATGTGAAAACAATCTCCCTTACCGAAACCGCTTACCAACGGCTCCTTGCCTGGAAGAATGGCCGGACCTTTTCCGAAGTGATCGAGAATCTGGTTCCTCGCAAGGGGACTTTAGAGGCAGCTATCAAGGCCTCCCAATCCCTACCGAAACTTCCGGAAAAAGAATTCCCCGCACTGGAAAGCGCCATTAACGCTACACGTAGCAAACTCCCCTCATCATGGAGTTGATCGCCGATACCACGATCCTCATCGACCTCTGGAGATTCGGTTCCAAACGCAACAGAATCATCGATCTTATTGAGAAAGTCGGGGAAGCATCTCTGGTGATTCCTTGGATTACCCAAGCCGAGTTCTCAAGAGGTGCCCTGTTCAAGGGGATCGAACTCACAGAACTGGAGTCCTTTTACAGGGGATTCCTCCTGCTTTCCCTGGATCAGAAAACCATGGATTGCTACTGCAGTCTGTGGGTGGCCATGGCTGGAAAGGGTAAAGCTCCTGATTATCCCGATCTCTGGATCGCCGCCTGTGCAGTGGCCCGCGGCATCCCGGTACTCACTCGCAATGCCAAACACTTCACCCAGATTCCGGGACTCGAAGTCGTCGCGTATGAGTTGAAGGGTTAGCAAATGCGTTGGGGAGTTTTGCCACAAGATGCACATATGGCACAGGGGGACTGAAATTTATCGTGCAGAGACGAAGGGACGCGGAGTAGTTAGAAATATTGGCCAGGCCCTTTTAGGGCACACATTTCATGATTAACCCGGATGATGCGATAGCGTGCAGTCAACAGTTTTGGGTACTTCACCTGGATGGTGAACTCAGCGATCGTTCAACCCAGATTTTGCGATAGCGGGTTTATAACAGAGTAGGGAGGATCACCCATATGGTGAGTCCTCAATACGAGATCGAGTACAGTGAGGAGAAGGTAACGGCGTGGGGAGGGATGAGGTTGATGAAGGAGGTTTTGGAGCGGAGCGGAGTGAGCGCCCATTTAGCCGAGGCGTCACTGCCGGAGCCGGGAAGCAACAGAGGGTATTCTCCGAGGGTTGTGGTGGAGAGCTATCTGGTGAACGTCTGGATGGGATGCTACCGCATGAGCCACACGGAGGTCTTGCGGTGCGACGATACACTCAAGGCCCTCTTTGGGTGGAAGCAGACACCCTCGGGAACGAGCTACGGGAGATTTTTCAACAAGTTCACCCAGGCCCGCAACCAAGCGGTCTTTCCGGTCCTACAGCAACGATTTCTGGAGAGTGTTCCTCTGGAGAAGCTGACCCTGGACGTGGACAGTTCGGTCATCGTGCGCTACGGAGCCAAGGAGGGGGTGGCCCGGGGTTATAACCCCGGCAAGCCGGGACGGGGATCACATCATCCGCTCCTAGCCTTTGTGGCCGAACCCCGCATGGTGGCCAATGCCTGGATGCGTCCCGGCAACACCGGTGCCAGCAGCTCGGTGGAGCACTTCTTGGAGGAGACCTTCGGCATCCTTGGCCGGGATCGCATCGGCCTGCTGCGTGCCGACAGCGGCTTCTGCAGTGAGAAGATCATGCGCTATTTTGATGAGAACAGCGTCCCCTTCATCGTCGCCGCGCGCTTTCACCAAGGCCTCAAGGCCCGTGTTCGCTCTGCCAGATGGCTCAAGCTCAAGGACGGGGTGGAGGTCTGCGAGACCCTCCATGCCTTCGGCAACTCGGGCAAGCAGCGCCGCCTCATCCTCGTGCGCAAGGACGCTGGTCGCCTCCCCCTTTCCACCGGTCGCCAACTCGAGATCTGGGAGGATGAGGCCCTCGATGCCCGCTATCGCTACAGCGCCTACTTCACCAGCCTCAATCTCCCGGCCTCCGCCATCTGGTGCCTCTACCGTGACCGCGGCGACGCCGAAAACCGTATCAAGGAACTCAAGTACGACTTCGGTATCAAAGGCTTCCATTTGAAAAACTTCTGGGGCACCGAGGCTGCTTTCCGCTTCGCCATCATCGCCTACAGCCTCCTAAGTCTCTTCCGCCAACTCGTTCTCCAAACCGCTAACCAACCCACTCTTTCCACTCTCAGGGTCAATTGCTTTGCATTAGGCGCCTGGATTTCCTCCCACGCCAGAAAACGCACCCTCAAAATAGCCCTCTCCCCAAAAAACGCCCCTGGCTCGACGGACTCTTCTCAAAAGCAGACTCCCTCTCACCTCCTTTTACCCAATTTTGCAGCTCCTAATGCAAAATCTGGGTTAAAATTGTAACACCACTGAACGTCCGAAAAATGACGGCAAAATCCAGGGGAAGCGGAAAGAAGAAACAGAGCGGAGCGGCTCGGCGTCTCCTCGCCGTGGCTAGACTTCACCCAGAGGCCTTGCAGGAGGCAGTCTAATAAATCTGTGGGGGCGGTGCGGGGAAATACCGGATCTCACTGTCAATGCCAACACTTCGCCCAAATCCCTCCTCATCGACTTGACCGCACTCCTTACAGAGCATACTATGTACCCCAATGATCTTTGAAATCATCGAACTGCAAGGGTTCACAGAGGATGTGACCGGCGTCGTCGATGACGAAACCCTCAGGGAGTTTCAAAACGAGCTGATTGCCAACCCCGAAGCCGGAGATCTAATCCCCGGCTCCGGCGGACTGCGTAAAGCAAGGATGAAACTACCATCTCGAGGAAAATCCGGGAGCGCCCGAGTAATCTACCTCTGGCTCCCCAGAGCAAAGAGGATGATCTGCTTCATGTTCTACACTAAGGGAAGATCAGCCAACATCCCTCCACCCATTCTCAAACTCCTGAAACTACAAGTCGAAAAAATCAAAGCCTCCTACGGCTAGAAACAACAATCATCCACACCGAAAAGATCCCATGAAAAAGAAAATCAAAGAAGTTCCGTTCGATGCCGAAAAGCTTCTTGAGCGTGTCACGGCCTATGCCGAAGGCACCGCGAAGGTCACCCGCAGGGTCGTGAAGATCCCTGAACCTGTGAGGCCCATTGCGGCTAGGGAAATCCGGGCGATCCGACTCAACCTGGGCTTCAGCCAGCCTCAGTTTGCAACCCTGTTGAACGTCCCAAAAATTACGGCAAAATCCTGGGAAAGCGGAAAGAGGAAACCGAGCGGAGCGGCCCTGCGTCTCCTCGCCGTGGCTAGACTTCACCCAGAGGCCTTGCAGGAGGCAGTCTAA
>DAISZK010000019.1:0-38627 GCA_036824855.1 Chthoniobacterales bacterium
ATACGGCTTCTACCTCGAGCGCGGTGAGTCGCTCACCTTCGAGGGGGCCGAGGGAGCCGCGAAGATCAAGAAGCTCGTCGACTCCTACGCAGGTACTCCTCCTGCGGAGATCGAGGGTGCGAAGGTGATCTCCGCCTTGAATTACGCCACCCAGGATCTTTATGACTCCGAGGGAGAGCTGATTCCCAAGGAGGCGATGATCGTCTTTGAGGTTGCTGGTGGTTTGAAGGTCGCGGTCCGTCCCTCCGGCACGGAACCTAAGATCAAATATTACCTCTACGCCACCGAGAAGCCTTCTTCCGGAACTTTCACACCCGAGGAGCTTGCCGCAACCAAGAAGCGCGTTGCCGAGGGACTCGAGAAACTCTGGCAGTGGCTCAAGGTCGACGCCGGGAAACGTGCGGCGTAACAAGACCCTCGT
The DNA here is from genome assembly GCA_036824855.1 of Chthoniobacterales bacterium. Taxonomy (GTDB): domain Bacteria; phylum Verrucomicrobiota; class Verrucomicrobiia; order Chthoniobacterales; family UBA6821; genus UBA6821. Next base: position 422 of record DAISZK010000019.1, read on the forward strand.
ATGCCATACGTCAATGTCAGGATTCTTCGGAACGGAATTACTTCAGAGCAAAAAGCTCGGATTGTTTCTGAGATCACCCAAACACTGAAAACAGTGCTCGGCAAAAAGCCGGAGCAGACACATATCGTGATCGACGAGATTGATCCCGAAAACTGGGGGTTTGCTGGAAAGCTCACAAGCGAACTGAACGATTGATTTGCTTAATCCCTTTCACCTAACTCCTAGGTCCTAGCTCCTATTTTCCCCGATGCTCGTCTCCACCACCTTTGACATTCCCGGCTACCGGATCACCTCTCACAAGGGGATGGTTCGTGGCATCATTGTGCGATCGCCAACCATTGCGCAGGGAATCCTAGGAGGACTTAAGAGCATTATCGGCGGTCGCATCGGCGCGTATACCGAGATGTGTGAGCAGGGGCGTCAACATGCCCACGACGCCATGGTGGCCCACGCGGTCGAACTCGGAGCCAATGCGATTGTCGGGGTGCGTTACGATGCCTCCGATCTCGGCGCAAATCTCTCGGCCACGGAAGTTCTCTGCTACGGCACGGCCGTCACGGTGGAATCGCTTTGAGTCGTTTTCGAGGAGACGCTTCTTGCACATTCCCAAGCATTGGAGATAAGGTCTTCTTCCTCCGGGGCGTAGCTCAGCTTGGTAGAGCGCTTGGTTTGGGACCAAGAAGTCGCAGGTTCGAATCCTGTCGCCCCGATTTTTTTACTGCTTCCTACTCTGTTCCCGCCTCAAGAGAGTGCATGAAAGCATTTACACGTCCTCCGTTTCCTGCGATTTTTTAACCAAGTAGCAATGGCCAGAGACCTCTTCAAGAAGTGCCGAGAGTATAGCGATTCGGCTGATGCCCGGGCGCAAGGATTCTACCCGTATTTCCGCTGCATTGAGCAGAGCTACGGGAACCATGTTGTGTGCGGTGGCGAGGAGAAGATCATGATCGGGTCGAACAACTACCTCGGCTTGGCTCAAGACCCTCGCATTGTCGAGGCGGCCTGCGAGGCGACTCGCAAGTTTGGTGCCGGATGCACCGGTTCCCGTCTCTTGAATGGCACGATCTCTCTCCACAATGAATTGGAAGAGGCGTTGGCCGCGTTCCTTGGACGAGAAAGCGCTCTTCTGTTCTCTACCGGTTTCTTTGCCAACCAAGGGGCACTTGCTGCTCTGACCGAGGCCGATGACTTTATTCTCTGCGACCGTGAGAACCATGCCTCGATCATTGAGGGATGCCAGGTCGCTCCAGCAAAGCTGGTTCCTTACCGTCACAACTCGGTGGATGCCCTTCGGAATCGTCTCAAGCGTATTCCCGAAGAGTCCGGACGCCTGATCATCATGGATGGTGTTTTCAGTATGTCGGGCGACATGGCCGATCTACCTCCGATGGTAGAGGCAGCCAAGGAATATGGCGCCATCATGTATGTCGACGAGGCCCACTCACTCGGCGTGGTCGGTCCTCAGGGACGCGGTGTGGCGCATCACTTCGGGGTCAATGACGATGTCGAAATCGTTATGGGAACCTTTTCGAAGTCCTTCGGCTCCATGGGCGGATTCATTTCTGGTTCAAACGAACTGATCGAGTTCGTGAAGCACAAGGCGCGCTGCTTCATCTTCACTGCCTCACTTGCTCCAGCCGTGACCGGTGGGGTTCTCAAGGCTCTCGAGATCATGCAGGCCGAACCGGAACGCATCGAGATGCTCTGGAAGAACACCCGCAAGATGCATGAGGGCTTCAAGTCGATCGGTTTCAAGATTGGATCTACTCAGAGCCCTATTGTTCCCATCCTCATCGGTAGCGAAGCCAAGGCCTTCGCCTTTGCCCAGCGCCTCTTCGAGGAGGGTGTCTTCGCCATACCCGCCATCTACCCAGCAGTCCGTTATGGTGAAGCAATCGTCCGTACAAGCTTCATGTCGACCCACACTGATGAGGATCTCGACAAGGTACTCGACATTTTTGCTAAAATTGCACGAGAACTAGGAACCTTCGATGATCCAGCATACACAGAACCAGGCCGCCGCCGGAACGTTTTCGATTTTGCCCTGCCGCAGCGCGGCGGAGCTGAAGAAGTTCGAGTCGATTCCGGAGATTCTTCACGGAACGGATCCGAACTTCACGCCGCCGTTTCCCGGTAGCGTCGTCGGGCTCATAGGCCCGAAGTCGGTTTTCCTTAAAAAACACGGGGAGATCACTCCCTTGATCGCTTATCAAGATGGGAAGCCTGTAGGCCGGATCGCGGCAATCGTTAACCGCTCCCATAACAACCACAACAAGGACTCGGTTGGTTTCTTCGGATTCTTTGATTTTATCAACGACCCCGTGGTAGCTAAGGCGCTGGTCGATGCCGCCGCCAAGATCCTCAAGGATAAGGGCCTAACCATCATGAGGGGTCCCTACAACCCCTCGATCAATGATGATTGCGGCGTGCTGACGAAGGGTAATGACCGACCGACCTTCATCTCGATGCCCTGGAATCCGACATATTACGATGGGGTCTACAATGCCGTAGGCCTTGGCGTTATCAGGACACTCTACGCTTGGGATGTTCCCCTGTATACGGAACCACCCGCCCGCGTCACCAAGATCGTCAACTGGCTTAAGAAAAGGAACAACGTCTCGATCCGCACGATCGACATGAAGAACCTGAACAAGGAACTCGAGACGATCCATCGCCTTTACAACCAATGCCTCGACCGCAACTGGGGATTCTATCCGATTGCCTTGGAGGATCTGCTTCATGCTGCGGATGACCTCAAGGCGATTGCCGATCCAAGCATCATCGTCTTTGTGTGCGTGGATGGTCGCGACGTTGGTTTCTCCTTGGCTTTGCCGAACGTGAACGAAGTTTTCCATGCCTCTCGCGGACGCAAGGGAATCTTGCGTTTTCTGGAGATGGCCCTGCGACTCCAGGTCCAGAAGATCAAGACCGACCGCCTCACTGTGCTGGGAGTCGAGCCGGCCTACCGGGACAAGGGACTTAGTGCGCTGCTCTTCTTTGAGAGTTTTCGTATCGCAAAAGCCAAGTATGAGGTTTCCGAGGTCTCTTGGGTCGAAGCGAACAATGTGGAAATCCTCGAGGCTGCGGAACTCATGGGTGGCCACCACTCCCGCACCTACGAGCTCTACGAGAAGTCGCTGGCCTGACCCAGGATTAGACTCCACGCCCCATGGAACTTCTCCTGACCGGATCCACGGGATTCGTCGGACGGAATCTCCTGATGAGACTCCATCGTGAACGGCGGTGGCGCCGGATCATTCTGCCTGTCCGTGATCCGGAGAAGCTCCATTCGCAGTTGCATGGGGAGGGGATCTCCGACGATCGATTCATCCCGTGCCGTGTCGCCGGAAATTTCTGGGAGCTTCCTCCAGATGCCGCTCCAGATCTTGTCATCCATGCGGCGGGGCTCCTCTTCGGGCGACGTCGCGAGGAGTATTTTGAAACGAATGTGGAGGGAACCCTGCGTCTGATGGCACAGTTGCCGAGAACAACCAGGGTCATTGTCCTCTCCTCTCAGGCTGCCGGAGGTCCTACGCCGCAGGGGATGAATGCCCGCTCAATGGATGATCAGGATCAACCCGTCTCGCTCTATGGCGCCTCGAAGCTCACGATGGAGAGAGAGCTCCGAAATCGCCTTGGTCGTCGCCTCCTGATCCTGCGTCCCCCAATGGTTCTGGGTCCTCGCGATGCCGCCACCCTGCCGCTTTTCAAAATGGCGGCGGGAGCTATCAGGGTAAAACCGGGGTTCAAGGCCAAGCAGTACAGCTGGATTGATGTTGAGGATCTCTGCGATGCGATCCTAGCCTCTGCATTGGTCGCACCCGCCGACTGGGAGAAGTACGGGCCCTTTTATCTCGGCTCAGGAGGCACGATCACCGACTCGGAGTTAATCTCCACAGCGGCGCAGGTGATCGGTGCCCAGGGAGTAACGCTCTCGCTACCGCAGGTGTTAATCCAACTCGCCTCGCTCGTGATCGACGCCGTGCCGGCCTGGCGTACCGCAGCTCCCAGTCTCGGTCGTGACCGGGTTCGCGAGATCCTACCCGACCGATGGGTCTGTGATGGGAAGCCTTTCGAGGAGGAGTTTAGCTGGAAGCCTACCAGATCACTTTCCGGGACTCTTGCGGCAACGGCCGATTGGCTTAAGAAGCAGGGGAAGATCTAACGAAGGATTAATTCCTCGAAACATCATCAGGAGCTTGGGCGAGAAGATAATACATCGATCCCAGGTCCTTCATGATTCCCTTCCAGAGCTTGATGCCATCCTCCAAGGTGTGCACGGGTTGCAGTATGGCGGGCGAGGGCTTGAGGAGGTGCCATGATTTTTCATCAATCTCCTGTTCGAGTTGTCCCCCAGTCCATCCAGCATAGCCCGTGAAGGCTCGGAGTGTCTGATTCTCTTTCGAGTTTTTTTTGGAATCCAGCAGGGGCAGATCCTCCTCTCCGAGAGATTGGAAACGCACACCTGATTTCTTCCAGAGCAGGTGCGTCAGGATGAGGTTCTTCGGTTCCACAGGACCGCCGCTGAAAACAGGCACGTCAGCAACCTCTTCAGGAGCATCGGCCAGTTGTCCCAAGCATTCATTCCGGGGGCGGTTTAGAATGAAGCCCATGGCACCCTCTTGATCGTGGTGGGTCAGAAAGAGGATAGTGCGCCGGAAATTCGGATCCACGAGGCTAGGCAAAGCCACAAGCAGCGAGCCTGTCAGCTCGGTTTCTGTTTGATGAGGTTGCTGAAGGCGCACAACATCATGTTCACCCTTCTATGGCAACAGATCAACCCGAACTTGAAGGGAGCTGTTTTTGGCTAGTGAGGGAAAGAACTTCCGCGGCACTACAATAAAAAAATCAAGAAATCTCTTGCCCATAAGAACCAGATCAGCTTTTATTGCCAACCTTTTTCGCCGGAATCGGCACTAGGGACTCTCTCGAATATCGTTTCACACGCTTTCTAAACTCCTTCCACCAACTCGAACCATGGCCAAAGAAATCACAGGACAGATCAAGCTTCAGATCCCCGCCGGACAGGCCAATCCAGCGCCTCCAGTTGGTCCAGCACTCGGTCAGCAGGGTGTCAACATCATGGCCTTCTGTAAGGAGTTCAATGCCGCCACGCAGAAACAGGCCGGCGACATCCTTCCTGTGGTCATCACCGTCTACAAGGACAAGAGCTTCACCTTCATCACCAAGCAGCCTCCCGCAGGCGTTCTTCTCAAGAAAGCCGCAGGGATTGCTTCCGGTTCCAAGGAGCCGAACAAGGTTAAGGTGGCCAAGCTTACCAAGAAGCAGGTCATGGACCTTGTGAAGATCAAGATGAAGGACATGAATGCCCGCAGCGAGGAAGCAGCCTTCCGCACCCTCTGCGGCACTGCACGCCAGATGGGAATCGAAATTGAGGCGTAAAGAGGGCGAAGCGTAATTTTAACACAACCAACCGCAGGAGGTCTTCGGACCGCTTGAACTGCACCACAAAATGCAAAACACCCGCAGCAAACGTTACCGCGCCGCCAACGAGCTCGTTGAGCAGGGGCGCAAATATCCATTGAGCGACGCTCTGAACGTCCTCAAGAAGATGCCTCCCACCAAGTTCGACCAGACGGTCACCGTCTCGATGCGACTTGGTGTTGATCCTAAGCAGAGCGACCAGATGGTTCGTGGCACCTGCCCACTTCCTCATGGTAGCGGTAAGAACGTTCGCGTCCTTGTCTTTGCAACTGGTGCAGCCGCTACGGCAGCACAGGAAGCAGGGGCAGAGTTCGTTGGTTTTGAAGACCTTCTGAAGAAGGTACAGAGCGGCTTTTCCGATTTCGACGTAGCGATTGCGACTCCAGCAGCCATGACCGAGGTTCGTAAGCTCGGTAAGGTTCTCGGACCTCGCGGTCTCATGCCTAACCCGAAGACCGGAACGGTCAGTGACGACACCGCCAAGGCGGTGCAGGAGGTGAAGGCCGGACGTGTCGAGTTCAAGCTAGATAAAAATGGCAACATCGCCGTTCCTGTCGGTAAGTTCTCCTTCAGTGAGGAACAGCTTCTCGACAACGGCCGTGCCGTTATTGAGGCGGTGATCAAGTCGCGCCCAGCAACAGCCAAGGGTGCCTTTGTCGAATCAGTCACTCTGGCTGCAACAATGCTGCCCGGCATCCTGATCGATGCGGCACCATTCCTGAAGAACTAACCTATACACGAGGAACCAAGGACCTACCACCATGCGCCCCGAGAAACCCACGATCGTAGAGGACGTCAAGCTGCGCCTCAACAACTCTCCTTTCCTCATCGTCGTCGAATACGGCGGGATGAACGTGAATCATTTTGCAGAACTCCGTAACCGCCTGGGTGGTGCCGGAGCCTCTCTGACCGTCATCAAAAACACCTTCCTCCGCCGTTCCATCAAGGACGCCGGTCTACCAGAGCTCGATGCCCACCTGACGGGTCAGACGGCTTTTGTGGTCGGTGACAAAGACATCTGCGCTTCCGCAAAGATCCTCAAGACCTTTGCAGTAGAATTCGAGAAGCCTAAGATCCGTGTCGGTATCCTTGATAATTCGATCCTCGACACCGCACAGGTGATCGCTTTGGCCGACCTTCCTCCGAAGGAAGTCCTTCAGGCCCAGCTTCTCGGTCTCCTGCTCAGTCCTGCCACCAAACTGGTGCGCACGCTCAACGAGCCGGGCGCCAGTCTGGCCCGCGTCCTTGCGGCGATTGCCGAGAAGGCTCCGGCTGCTCCTGTTGCCGAAGCTCCAGCATCCGAACCTGTTGCCGAAGCTCCAGCATCCGAACCCGTTGCCGAGGCTCCAGTTACAGAAGCCCCTGCAACCGAGGCACCCGCTGCTGAGGTCGTGGCAGAATCCGCTCCCACGGAGACTCCGGCTGCCGAGTAAGCGGCAGGTCTCTCTTAATATTCCAAATACCTTATTAACCAAAAAAATTTCTCCCGGCGTACGAAGCCACGACGGGTGAAGGAAACACAACACGATGAACTGTCGGGCCGGCGGCTGCCGGACTCAAATGTCCTGAGGCTTCGGGACGCGACAGCATCAAAATCCAAACAACACCATGTCCGATAATACTGCACTAGTTGATCAACTCAGCAACCTCACCGTCCTCCAGATCGCTGATCTCGTGAAGGCCCTCGAAGAGAAGTGGGGCGTGAGCGCTGCCGCTCCTGTCGCCGTCGCCGCCGTTGGTGGTGGTGCCGCTGGCGCACCTGCCGCCGCCGCCGAGGAGAAGACCTCCTTCGACGTCATCCTCAAGGAAGCCGGATCCAACAAGATCGGCGTCATTAAGGAAGTCCGCGCCGCAGTCCCAGGACTCGGTCTCGCAGAGGCAAAGGCCCTTGTTGAGAGCGCTCCCAAGGCAATCAAGGAAGGCGCCAGCAAGGAAGAGGCCGAAGAGATCAAGAAAAAGATCGAGGCCGCTGGAGCCAAGGTCGAGATCAAGTAGTCTCCGACTGCCACGTCATTCATTTCCGGTCATCGTTGTTTTCTGGGGTTTCCCAGTTGACTCGATGGCCGGAACGACGTACAAAGGAAAGTTCCACCAGTCCCGAGCCCTGCAACACGGTCACACGACGCTTAGTCAAAAACATCTTTTCGCCGCCCGCGCGGAATTCCCTGCATCTTTTGGGAACTCCTCAACTGGCGGCTCTTTTGCCTTCCGTTTTTCCCGTCTCTCCCCCGAGCACAAAACACTCTCCCTTTTCAGCCGGCGTTAGCCGGTAAAGAAAAGAACGCCATCAAGGCACCCCGTATCGTCACCCAAGCGCCACCCAAGATCCTGCACCATGTCTGAAAGAATCAACTTCGGCAAACTTCACGAGGCCATCCAACCGCCCAACCTCATCGAACTGCAGATCAAGTCCTACGAGGAATTTTTCCAGACGGGCGTCGAGCCTTCCAAGCGTAAGAACGTGGGCCTTCAGGCCGTCTTCCGCGAGTTCTTCCCGATCTATGGCTTCGAGGAGAAGTCTTCGCTTGATTTCGTAAGCTATCATCTGGAGGAGCCGAAGATCGGTCCTTTTGAATGCCAGATCGAGGGTGAGACTTACAGCGCGCCGCTCTACGTTACATTCCGTTACAAGGACGAAAAGTCCACCAAGGAAGAGAAGGTATACATGGGAGAGATTCCTCTCATGACCAAGTCAGGAACCTTCATGGTCAATGGCGCCGAGCGCGTTGTGGTGAGCCAGTTGCACCGCTCTCCCGGTATCTGTTTTGAGTCCGACATACACCTCAATGGTAAGCTGCTTCATGGGTTCCGCATCATTCCAGATCGCGGTTCCTGGACCGAGGTTCAGTTTGATACGAACGACCTGCTCTATGTCTACCTTGATCGTCGCAAGCGCCGTCGCAAGTTCCTTGCAACCACGTTCCTGCGTGCTCTCGGTTTCCCCACGGACGAGGAGATCGCAGCACTCTTCTACAAGATTGAAAGCCTCAAGCTCTCAGACAAGCTCGATGAAGAAGAGATCAGCACCAAGGTGCTTCTCGCAGATGTCCGCGAGGGCGACGCGATCATCGCACGTGCTTACGAACCGCTGACTCCCGCAGTCATTCGCGATCTGATCCGTGCCGGTCACAGCACAGTAAAGGTCATCGACACTAAGGACGACGACACGATTGTGAAGTCTCTGAAGCGTGATCCCGCCCACAGTGAGGAAGAGGCTCTTAAGGATATCTACCGCAAGCTTCGCCCTGGCGATCCTCCAACTGTCCAGAATGCTCGTGGCATGCTCAAGCGTCTTTTCTTCGATGCCAAGCGCTACGACCTCGGTCGCGTCGGTCGTCACAAGATACAGCAAAAGCTCGGCCTTGATCCCAAGATCGAGGACCGCGTCCTTCGCAAGGAGGATATCGTTGAGTCGATGCGTTATCTTCTCAAACTCCGCAAGGGTGAAGGAATGCTCGATGATATCGATCACCTCGGTAGCCGTCGTGTCCGCACAGTCGGAGAGTTGCTTGCCAACCAGTGCCGCGTCGGACTCTCCCGCACGGAGCGCCTCGTACGCGAGCGCATGGCCCTGTATGACCCTTCCGTCGATCACATCACACCTCAGAAGCTGATCAATCCGAAGTCCCTGAGCGCCGTCGTGCGCGACTTCTTCGGTCGTTCCCAGCTGAGTCAGTTCATGGATCAGACGAATCCTCTCTCCGAGCTCACACACAAGCGTCGTCTTTCGGCCCTTGGGCCTGGAGGTCTCTCCCGCGAGCGTGCAGGATTTGAGGTTCGCGACGTGCACCCATCCCACTACGGACGTATCTGCCCGATCGAGACCCCTGAAGGCCCGAATATCGGTCTGATCAGCTCGCTGAGCACGTACGCCCGTGTGAACGACTTCGGTTTCATCGAGACGCCGTATAGAAAGGTGGTCAATGGTCGTGTCACCGATGATATCGAGTATCTGACAGGCGATCGTGATGAGAATTTCTATGTCGCTCAGGCGAATTCAACCGTCGATGCCAAGGGCAAACTCCTCGGCGAGACCGTCTCCTCTCGTTTCCGCGGCGACTTCGTCGAGATCGAACCCGAGAAGGTTCAGTACATGGATGTCTCTCCGAAGCAGCTTGTCTCCGTGGCCGCCGGCCTGATTCCGTTCCTTGAGCACGATGACGCCAACCGTGCGCTCATGGGCTCGAACATGCAGCGCCAGGGTGTTCCTCTCCTTGTCTCTGATGCTCCGATCATCGGAACTGGAATGGAGGGTCGTGTCGCCCGTGATTCTCGTGCGGTGATCGTCTCCGAGTCCAACGGCAAGATCGCTTCCGTTGATTCCCAGCGCATCATTGTCACCAAGGATGGTGAGCTTCCCGAGGGTAAGAAGAAGATCAAGGATGATCCCGAGAACGGCGTTCATGTCTATGACCTGCGCAAGTTCATGCGCTCCAACAGCAGCACCTGCATCAACCAGAAGCCCATCGTCAAAAAGGGCCAGGTGATCAAGAAGGGTGATGTGCTTGCGGATGGTCCGAACACCGAGAATGGTGAGCTCGCACTTGGTCGCAACGTGCTCGTCGCGTTCATGCCTTGGAACGGTTATAACTTTGAGGATGCGATCATGATCTCCGAGCGCGTGGTCAAGGAGGATGTCTATACCTCCATCCATATCGATGAGTTTGAGATCGGAGCCCGTGATACCAAGCTTGGACCTGAGGAAATCACCCGTGATATTCCGAACGTCAGCGAGGAAGCTCTTCTGAACCTTGGACCCGACGGCGTTATCCGCATCGGCGCCGAGGTGAAGCCCGGCGACATCCTTGTCGGTAAGATCACTCCTAAGAGTGAGACCGAACTTGCTCCCGAAGAGCGTCTTCTCCGAGCCATCTTCGGCGAGAAGGCGGCAGACGTTAAGGACACCTCGCTCACCGTTCCTTCGGGAACCTACGGGATCGTCATGGATGTGCGTGTCTCTTCCAAGGAGAAGGCCGCCAAGATCAAGATGACCCCGTCCGAGTCGAAGCGTCAGCAGAAGATGATCCAAGACGATAACAAGAAGCGTAAGGAAGAACTCTTCGAGCAGCTCACGGAAGGCCTTGCCAACGTGCTTCTCGGTGAGAAGATCCCGCTCGACGTCGTAAACGGCGAGACTGGTGAGATCATCATCCCTGCCAATCGCAAGATCACCAAGATGCTCCTGCGTAAGTTGGCGGGCGTCTACAATGTGGTCGAGATCGACCCGAGCCCGATCCGCAACAAGATCCGCGAGATCATCGGGCAGTTTGAGCACCGCTTCGCCGACCTCGAGAACGAGAAGGAAGAGAATCTCGGACGTGTCGAGAGCGGTGATGACGTCGATCCCGGCATCATCAAGCAGGTCAAGGTCTTCATCGCCAGCAAGCGTAAGCTCTCCGTCGGTGACAAGATGGCAGGACGCCACGGTAACAAGGGTGTCGTCGCCAAGATTGTTCCCGAGGAGGACATGCCGTTCCTTTCCGACGGAACTCCCGTCGATATCGTGCTCAATCCGTTGGGCGTGCCTAGCCGCATGAACGTCGGTCAGGTTCTCGAAACCCATTTGGGTGTCGCAGCCAAGGCCCTTGGATTCAAAGTTGCAACCCCTGTCTTTGACGGAATTCCCGAGACCCGTATCCGCGAGTACCTCAAGGAAGCCGGTCAGAAAGAGGGCTTCTCTTGGATTCAGGAGAACGGCAAGTCCCAGCTCTTTGACGGACGCACCGGCGAGGCATTCGATCAAGAGGTTGTTGTCGGCATCATCTATATGCTGAAGCTCGGACACCTTGTGGCCGACAAGATCCACGCTCGTGCAGTCGGTCCTTACTCCCTGGTCACCCAGCAACCGCTCGGTGGAAAGGCTCAGTACGGAGGACAGCGCTTCGGTGAGATGGAAGTTTGGGCACTCGAAGCCTATGGCGCGGCCTACACGCTTCAGGAACTGCTCACCGTCAAATCCGACGACGTGCAGGGACGTACGCGCATCTACGAGAGCATCGTCAAGGGGGACAACTCTCTGGAGGCCGGTATCCCCGAGTCCTTCAACGTGCTCATCAAGGAAATGCAGGGACTCGGACTCGATGTCCAGGTCGGAGGCAAGGACGAACCCCGTTCCTTCATCGATACAGCTGCTTAACCGAGCAACTAGTCACACGCGAAGCAGACCCACACCACTTACCAAGCCAGCAGCATTCCACTTACTATGAGCGACACAGCACTTGCGGCAGCACCAGACATTCTGACAGATCCCATCAAGGCCTCCTTTGATGAGGTCGGTATCACCGTCGCCAACCCGGACACGATCCGTAGTTGGAGCAAAGGAGAGATCAAGAACCCCGAGACCATCAACTACCGGACCTTCAAGCCCGAGAAGGGTGGTCTCTTTTGTGAGCGTATCTTCGGTCCTACTCGGGACTGGGAGTGCTCCTGCGGTAAGTACAAGCGCATCAAGCACAAGAATGTTGTCTGCGATCGTTGCGGCGTCGAGGTCTGCCTGAGTCGCGTCCGTCGTGAGCGGATGGGCCACATCGATTTGGCCGTGCCGGTTTCCCACATTTGGTTCTACAAGTGCATGCCTTCGCGCATCGGCCTCATGCTCGACCTGACCGGTCGTCAGCTTGAGCGCGTCATCTATTACGAGGATTACATCGTGATCGATCCGGGCAAGACCCCCTTCGAAAAGGGTCAGCTGCTCACCGAGAACGAGTATCGCGAGGCTGAGGACCAGTACGGCGAGGACTTCACCGCCGGCATGGGTGCCGAAGCGATACGCAAACTGCTTGAGAACCTCGATCTGCTCGAGGAGCAGCAGGTGATCGAAAAGCAGATGACCCAGACCAAGAGCAAGCAGATCCGCAAGAAGCTTGCGAAGCGCCTCAAGCTTGTGCAGGGCTTCATGGGATCAAAGACCCGTCCCGAGTGGATGATCCTGAGTGTTCTCCCTGTTATCCCTCCCGACCTCCGCCCTCTTGTTCCTCTGGAGGGTGGACGTTTCGCGACATCGGATCTCAATGATCTCTACCGTCGCGTCATCAACCGTAATAACCGTCTACGCACCCTTCTCCAGCTGAAGACCCCCGAGGTCATCATCCGCAACGAGAAGCGCATGCTTCAAGAGGCTGTCGATGCCCTTTATGACAATGGTCGTCACGGCCGTGCCGTCACCGGAGCCGCTAATCGTCCCCTCAAGTCCCTTAGCGACATGCTCAAGGGTAAGGGCGGCCGCTTCCGTCAGAACCTGCTCGGCAAGCGCGTCGATTACTCCGGTCGTTCGGTCATCGTTATCGGACCCGAACTTAAGCTTAACCAGTGCGGTCTTCCCAAGAAGATGGCGCTTGTTCTCTTCGAGCCATTTATCATTCGCCGCCTCAAAGAGCTCGGCTACGTGCACACCGTACGCAGCGCCAAGAAGCTCATCGAGCGCCAGACCCCCGAGGTTTGGGACATTCTGGAAGAGGTCACCAAAGGCCATGCCGTTCTCCTGAACCGTGCACCGACCCTTCACCGTCTCTCGATCCAAGCTTTCGAGCCGATCCTGATCGAAGGTGAGGCAATCCGCGTTCACCCGCTCGTTTGTACGGCCTACAACGCCGACTTCGATGGTGACCAGATGGCTGTACACGTTCCTCTCTCCGTTGAGGCACAGCTTGAGGCCCGCACCTTGATGCTGGCTCCGAACAACATCTTTTCGCCTTCCAGCGGCAAGCCGATCACCAACCCTTCGCAGGACATTCCGCTCGGTTGCTATTATCTGACGCAGAATCCCCGCAATGTTGGCGTTAAGGATGCGAAAGCAGCCGAGGTCCGCCTGCCTCTCTTCGCCGAGTCGAGCGAAGTCGAGCTCGCACTCTCGGAAAAGAGCGTCAAGATCCACACCCGTATCCGATTCCAGAATCCCGATCGTGGGACAAAGACGGTCTACGGAAACGAGGAGCTTGCTGTGATCGAGACCACGGTTGGTCGTGTTCTCTTCAATCAGATCTGGCCCAAGGAACTTGGTTTTTACAACAAGGTCGCCGGTAAGAAGCAGCTCTCCGATATTATCTGGCGCTGCTACAAGGCCGTCGGTCAGGCCCGCACCGTCGAGACCCTCGACAAGCTCAAGGAGCTCGGATTCCGCGAGGCGACTCGCGCAGGTGCCTCCATCGGTATCAATGACATGATCATTCCGAAGGAGAAGGCCGTGCTCATCGAGACCGCCCAGAAGCAGATCACCGAAGTCGAGAAGCAGTATCGCCGCGGTATCATCACCGATGGTGAGCGCAAGAACAAGGTGCAGGATATCTGGACCCACACCGGTGAAGAGATCGCCAACGCACTCTTCCGTACACTCGAACACAACGACGGTCGCCGCGAGGCTAATCCCGTGTTCATGATGGTTGACTCCGGAGCCCGAGGCAACCGTACCCAGGTCAAGCAGTTGGCCGGCATGCGTGGTCTGATGGCCAAGCCTTCCGGCGAGATCATCGAGCGTCCGATTCTCTCGAACTTCCGCGAAGGTCTTTCGGTGCTCGAGTACTTCATCTCGACTCACGGAGCCCGTAAGGGACTTGCCGACACCGCGCTCAAGACCGCTGATTCCGGGTATCTCACCCGCAAACTTGTCGATGCAGCCCAAGACGTGATCATCACCAGTGAGGATTGCGGAACGGTGAACGGCATCGTCGTCCGCCCAATCTACGAGGGTGACGAGGAAGTTGTTTCTCTGGCCACGCGCATTATCGGACGAGTCAGTTGCGAGACCGTCAAGGACTCGGTAACCAACACGCCGATCATCAAGGCGAACAACCTCATCGACGAGGAAACCGCCGCTGCCCTCGACAAGGTCGGCCACGAGCAGCTCAAGATCCGCTCCGTCCTCACCTGCGAGAACAAGCGCGGTGTTTGCGCCAAGTGCTACGGCCGTAACCTCTCCACCGGGCTCATGATCGGACTCGGCGAGGCCGTCGGTATCATTGCGGCCCAGTCGATCGGCGAGCCGGGAACCCAGCTTACCATGCGAACCTTCCACGTCGGCGGAACGGCCAGCCAGACCTTCAAGCAGCCAATCATCAAGGCAAAGAACGACGGTATCGTCCGATACAACGACCTCCGCGCCGTGCAGGCATTGGATGGCACCTTCATCGTGCTCTCCAAGAACGGCACCGTGGGAGTCCATGGCAAGGATGGCCGCGAGCTCGAGAGTTACCCTGTGGTCCTCGGTTCCGTGTTCTCTATCGCTGATGGTGGTACCGTCAAGAAGGGTGAAACCTTCGTCCAATGGGATCCCTACAACGTTCCGATCATCACTGAAAAGACCGGTAAGATCGAATTCCGTGACATGATCGCTGGTGTCACCATCCGCAAGGAAGTTGACGACGAAACCGGCGTCATGGGGACCGTGCTTATTGAGCACAAGGATGACCTGCATCCCCAGATTGTCATTGTCGATGACAAGAAGGAGATCTTGGCCAGCTACTCGATTCCAGCCGGCGCTCACCTTGAGGTCAAGGAAGGCGAAAAAGTTCAAGCCGGTCAGCGACTTGCCAAGACTCCTCGTAAGATCGCGAAGACCAAGGACATCACCGGCGGTCTGCCACGTGTTGCCGAGCTCTTCGAGGCTCGCCGTCCGAAGGATGCCTGCGAAATTGCACGCATCGACGGCGTCGTTGACATCGGTGGCACGGTCCGCGGTAAGCGCAAACTCATCGTCCGTGATCCTCAGACAGGATCCGAAGAGGAGCACCTCATCCCTCTTTCCAAGCACATCATCGCCTTCAAGGGTGATTTTGTGAAGAAAGGCCAGCAACTCACCGAAGGGCCTGTGGTTCCCCACGAGATCCTCGATGTCTGCGGACCTCAGGAGCTCCAGGAGCACCTGCTCAACGAAGTTCAGGAGGTTTACCGCCTCCAGGGTGTGGAGATCAACGACAAGCACATCGAGATCATCGTCCGTCAGATGCTCCGCAAGGTGAAGATCACCGATCCAGGTGACACCACGTTGCTCTGGGGCGATCAGATTGACCGCCTTGAGTTCGAGGGCGAGAACGAGCGCGTCAGCGCCAAAGGTGGCAAGCCTGCAGAGGCAGCTCCTGTTCTCCTTGGTATCACCAAGGCCTCACTCGAAACCGACAGCTTCATCTCCGCCGCATCCTTCCAGGACACCACCCGGGTCCTCACCGAGGCGGCCACCCTTGGCAAATCTGACAGGCTCCGTGGATTCAAGGAGAACGTCATCATGGGTCACCTCATTCCTGCGGGAACCGGCTTCAAGTCGAACCGCAATTTTGAACTCGTCCATCTCGGAGAGCCAACCCTGTTTGAGGGTGATGAAGTCGCCGAAGAAGCCACTCTGTAATTAATTAATCAAGTAACAAAGCCCCAAACCACGTATTCCCATGTCCGTAGAAGCAATGACAGAACTCCTTGAAGCCGGTGTCCATTATGGTCACCAGACCAAGCGCTGGAATCCCCGCATGAAGGATTTCATCCTTGAGGAGAAAAACTCAATCCACATCATCGATCTCTCCAAGACGGTCGAGCAACTCGCCAAGGCTGGAGTGTTCCTTTCGGACATCTCAGGTCGTGGAGGGAAGATCCTTTTTGTTGGCTGCAAAAAGCAGGCCCAGGAGGCAGTGAAGGAGGCCGCACAGGCCTGCGGACAGTACTATGTCAACCAGCGTTGGCTCGGTGGCACCCTCACCAACCTCGTCACCATTCGCAAGAGCGTCTCCAAGCTTCGTGACTTCGAGGCCCTCGAGAAGAGCGCCGGCTTCAACAAGATCAACAAAGCAGAGGCATCCGCCCTGCGCCGTGAGGCAAACAGGATCCGTCACAATCTCGAGGGAGTTCTCGATATGGACAAGCAGCCTGACGCCATTGTCATCATCGACACCGTCAAGGAGACGATCGCCGTCGCCGAGGCTCGCCGCCTTGGTATTCCCATCGTTGCCATCGTTGATTCCAACAGCAACCCCGAGGAGATCAACTATCCCATTGCCGGCAACGACGACGCGATCCGTGCAATCCGCATTATTCTTCAGAAACTTGTCGATGTGATCTCCAAGTCCCGTGGTGGCGTCCGTGCAGCGGCCCCCACTGAGACCGAAGAGCTTGCAGCCGTTGCTGAATAAGCCCGACGCCACCCATCGTTATACCTTCATACCAACCATCCAAAATCATGGCTGATATTAACCCAGCAATCGTCAAGGCTCTTCGCGAGAAAACCAACGCCGGAATGATGGACTGCAAGCGCGCCCTCACCGAGGCGGGCGGCGACATCGAGAAGGCTGAGGCTCTCCTCCGCCAGAAAGGAATCGCCAGTGCCGGCAAGAAGGCCTCACGTCACGCCAAGGAAGGTGCCGTTGTCTCCTTCATCCAACCGAGCGGAAAAGTTGGTGTCCTTGTTGAGATCAACTGCGAGACCGATTTTGTTGCCAAGAACGATATCTTCACCAAATTTGTTAAGGAGGTCAGTGAGGAGATCGCTGCATCCAAGGCAGAGACTGTTGAGAGCCTGCTCGAGTCTCCTGATTCCAAGGGGATCCTCTTCAAGGACTCGATCGCTACGACCATCGCCGCGCTCGGTGAGAATATGGTTGTTCGCCGTTTCGCACGTTTCCAACTCGAGGGAGGCCTTGTTGCTTCCTACATCCACCTTCAGGGCAAGGTGGGCGTCCTTGTTGAGATCGCCTGTGGTAACGAGGCAACGACAAAGAGCGAGAGCTTCCGTGAAATGGTGAAGGATATCACTCTGCAGATCGCCGCCGCGCATCCCACCTGTATCTCCCGCGATCAGGTCGAGCCTTCTCTTGTGGTTTCCGAGCGCGAGATTTACAAAGCCCAGGTCGCAGGCAAGCCTGACAATATCGTCGAGAAGATCGTCGACGGAAAGATGGACAAGTTCTACAGCACCACCTGTCTCCTTGAGCAGGCTTGCATCAAGAACCCCGATATCACCGTCAAGGATCTCGTGGCAAGCAAGGAGAAGGAGCTGAGTGACAAGATTGTCATCAGCAAATTTGTCCGCTATGCCTTGGGCGAAGAGTCCGGCGAGGCCCCTGCCGAAGAAGCAGCCTAATTAGTCTCTTAAAGACACCTTTTGATCCCCCACTCGGGGATCAACCTCATATGACACTTGCAAGCCTCCTCTCCGAGGACTTGATCATCCCCGAGATGGTCGCCACCGATCGGTGGCAGGCCATCGAGGAGATTGTTAACCGACTTGTTGAGGAGGGGCAACTCGATGTCTCGCATAGGGAGGAAGCGATTGAATCCCTGCGTCATCGCGAGGAGACGATGAGTACTGGGATCGGCTTCGGTATCGCCATCCCTCATGCCAGTTGCGATGCGGTCCAGCAGGTAACCGCATGCTTCGGTCGCTCCAAGACAGGAATCGATTTCGAGTCACTCGACGGGAAGCCTGTTCATTTCATCGTCCTCTTCCTGGTACCAAAAGATCAATTTCAGACCCACCTCAGGACCTTGGCTGCGATTGCGAAGTTCCTGAACGATCCCGCCGTGCGTACAGAACTTGGCGGAGCAAGCGATGCCAAATCGATTCTCGAGGTCTTCAGTCGGAAGCGTACTTAAGCCAAGGCTTAAGTACGACTACTAGCCGTTACACTGTAAGGCTAATAGGGCTGAGTCATTTTGAGGTTTAGATAGTATTCAACTAAAAGACCAAGAGCCTACGTATGAGTTCCCTACTCTCCACGCTCACTTCACGCTTGGCAGTTGCTCTCGGTATAGCCGGGATTGATGAGTCGCTTGCAGTGGTGACCCCCTCGGCCGATCCACGGTTCGGCGATTTTCAGACCAATGCAGCCATGGTCGCCGCGAAGGCATTGAAGAAAAATCCGCGCGAGGTTGCCTCATCAATCCTCGAACATCTCAAGGTAGGGGATCTCTGCGAAGTTCCTTCGGTAGCGGGAGCGGGATTCATCAATTTCAAGGTCCGGGAGAGCGCTCTCTCCGATGCGCTCAATGACATCAGGAACGACAAGCATCTCGGCGTGGTATCCGTTGAGAAGCCGAAGACCATTATCATCGATTTCAGCTCCCCGAATGTTGCCAAGCCGATGCATGTCGGCCATATCCGAAGCACGATTCTGGGTGACTCCCTTGCGCGAATCGCCCGTCATCTCGGTCACCAGGTCATCACCGACAACCATATCGGTGATTGGGGCACTCAGTTCGGCAAGGTCATCTACGGCTGGAAGCACCTCCTCAATAGGGAGTCGCTCGAGCAGGCCCCGATTGCCGAACTTGTTCGTCTCTATCGCGAGGTCAATGCACTGGAGGAGAATGATTCGGCCCTGAAGGAGACGGTTCGCCATGAGTTGGTGAAACTCCAGCAGGGGGATGCAGAGAATCTCGAGATTTGGAAACAAGCTGTCGCTCTCTCCTGGAGGGAATTTGAGCGCCTCTACGAGCTGCTCGACATCACCTTCGATGAGCGTCTTGGTGAGAGCTTTTACAACGACGCCTTGGGACCACTGGTGGAGCGGTTGCTCGCCGAGAAGATCGCTCAACTCAGCGAGGGAGCCGTCTGCATCTTCTTCCCCGAGCTTCCTGCCATGGAGGAGAAGCCTTGCCTGATCCGTAAAAGCGATGGCGGCTTCCTCTATGCCACCACCGATTTGGCTACCCTCGAGTATCGTGAGCAGCGATGGAAGCCCGATGCCGTCTGGTATGTCACGGGAGCTCCGCAGCAACTCCACTTCGAGCAGGTCTTTGCCGCTGGGCGCAAGATGGGGATCAAGACCGACCTACGTCACATCGCTTTCGGTAGCATCCTCGGAGAGGACCGCAAGATGATGAAGACCCGTTCAGGAGAGAATGTCGAACTGGGAGGCCTTCTCAATGAGGCGATCGAGCGGGCCCTCGCCGTCGTCGCTGAGAAGAATCCCGATCTACCGAAGACCGATCAGGAGGAGATCGCTCGCCTGATTGGCCTCGGCGCCGTGAAGTATGCCGACCTGATGCAGCACCGGCTCACCGACTACGTCTTCTCTTGGGAGAAAATGCTCTCCTTCCAGGGGAATACCGCTCCCTATTTGCAGAATGCGTATGTGCGGATCCGGTCCATTTTTCGGAAGGCCGAGAGTGAAGGTATGGGTGAAGCGATTGCGACAGCCTCATCTTCGATCACGATTTCTGATCCTGCCGAGCGAGCTCTCACCCTCCAGATTCTCAAGTTTGGTGAGGTTCTGCATGCTGTTCTTGAGGATCAGCGTCCAAATCTCCTCTGCCTCTACCTCTACGAGTTAGCCGACTCATTCCACCGTTTCTACGAGGCCTGCCCGATCCTGAAGTCCGAGGGTGACCTTCGTTTTTCAAGACTCGCTTTGGCCAAAGTCACCTCCGAGGTGCTGAAGACTGGTCTTTCACTCCTCGGAATCGGTGTTCCCGAGCGGATGTAAAAAAGGAAAACCAAAGAGCTTCTGAAGGATTTTTTAACGCTTCAACGGATTCGCCAAAGCGTTATGATGACATGATTCATGGCACAAGCCGGTCTTTTCATCACATTCGAGGGGTCGGAGGGGTGTGGCAAATCCACCCAGATTCGCCGTTTGGCGGAGTTCCTGCTCTCCCTGGAGCGTGAGGTGGTTGTCCTGAGGGAGCCGGGTGCCACCCCCATCGGGGAGTCGATCCGAAATCTCCTTCAGTACGACGCCTCGGCATCAGCGATGACTCCCGAGGCTGAGTTGCTTCTCTTTGCTGCCAGTCGCGCCCAGTTGGTGAGGGAAATTATTCGACCGGCCCTAGCCCGCAGAGCAGTTGTTCTTTGTGATCGATTCCTCGATTCCACGACGGTGTATCAGGGGGTTGCAAGGGCTTTGGATTCTGGTGATGTATCGAGGATTAATGACTTCGCTGTGGGTGGGACGATTCCTGATCTGACTCTGCTGCTGGACTTGGATGCTTCAGAGGGGCGTCGTCGAGCTGCTGCGAGGAAAGGGCCAGCCGACCGCATGGAGCAGGAGGGAGAGTCATTTTACGAGGATGTGCGTCAGGGCTACCTCAAGCTGGCTACCGAACATCCAGGACGCTTTGTCGCGATCGATGCTTCGTCGGATGAGGAGAGGGTGGAGTCGGCGATCAAAAAGGTTCTCCGGGAGAGATTCCAGATCGGAGGAAAGGAGTAGCCCATGGCATTCACGAGGGAAGAAGCATTCTGTCTCTTGGAAAAGGCCCTTGCAGAGGGGCATCTTGGACATGCCTATTTGATCTCGGGATCGCCCGGATCCGGAGTTCAGGAATTTGCCAATGAGTTGGCTGCGCTTTTCCTAGGGTCTGGTGAAATCACGGTTGAGAAGAATCCCGACTTCCATGTAATAGAGCCAGAATCGAAGTCCCGCAAGCTCCTCACCGAGCAGGTGAGGGAGCTGGAGCATGCGATCCATCGCAAACCGGAACGAGGCTCCCGTAAGGTTGCGGTGGTGCGTGATGCGGACCGCCTCATGCCTCAGGCCGCAAATGCGTTCCTGAAGACACTGGAAGAGCCACCGGACGGATCGCTTCTGATCCTGACCACACAGCTTCCGGAGGCTCTGCTGGAGACGATCCGCTCCCGCTGTATCTCCGTCGTTCTGCATTCCTCGATTCCTCGTCCCGTAGGCTCCAAGGAGGAACGTCTCGCGAGGAGGCTGACGGAGTTCTTCGGGCCCGGATCGAAAACGGATGCGACGGCTGCCTTCGGCCTCACGCGGATCTTCCGAGATCTCATCGAGGAGGTGAGGGAGGAGGCCGCGGAGAGAACCAAGGAGGAGTTGGCTGCGGAAAAGGCGCACTTTGGAAAGACCACCGAGGGAGACTGGGAGAATCGCGAGGAAGCTCTCAAGGCGAGCTCCGAAGCCGAGGTGCTGCAGGAGCGCTCGCTCTTACTCGGAGTCGTGGCCGATTATTTCGGAGGAGCGCTCAGGAAGCTTCATGCTGATACTCAGGGAGGAATCGAGGAGCAGGATGAGTCCCGCAGGCTGATCCGCTGCCTTGATGCTGTGGAAAAGCTACGAAGCACTCTGGAACGTGGTATTCAGGAGGGCCTGGCTTTAGAATCGGGATTTCTGGAACTGATGATAGCTTCCAAGGCAGAATAACAAGCAAGTCATGAAAAAGCGTCCCGTCGTTCTGAAATTCGGTACCGGCATCCTCGCCCGTGAGGGGGGATGCTCCTTGGACCCAGCTCAGTTTCGGAGTCTCTGCGCCGAGATAGCCCGGCTAGTAGAGCAGGGGATTCCCGTCATTGTGGTTTCCAGCGCGGCTGTGGCGGCGGGGGTCGATGCACTGGGATTGGCGAAACGTCCCTCGGATCTCGCCGGGAAACAGGCGTGTGCCGCCGTTGGTCAACCCGTTCTGATGACGGCTTATGCTCGCCACCTCGGCAGACATGGACTTCGTCCCGCACAACTCCTGCTCACCCACGACGATATTTTCGATGAGGGACGTCGGGGTAATGCACGTGTCACTCTGACCAAGCTTCTGCAATCTCCGGGCGTCGTGCCGATCATTAACGAGAATGACTCGGTTGCCGTGGAGGAGTTGCGGTTCGGTGACAATGACCGCCTCTCTGCGGAAGTCGCCCAGTTGGTAAAGGCCAGCCTCCTGATCCTTCTGACCAGTGCGGATGGACTGCTGGCGAAATCAAAAAGCTCAAAGAACTCAAAGAACACTTCTCAGCCCTCACCAAAACCAATACGCATCCCCGTGGTGACGGAGATCGGTGATGCCTTCCGGCATGTGACACCGGATAAGGGAGAGCACTCGACGGGAGGGATGCAGGCCAAGCTCCAGGCGGTGCAATCCGCCGTGAATGCAGGAATCGAGACGGTGATCGCCCATGGTCGCAAGAAGAACCAGATGATCGGAGCCATTGCCGGAAAAAATGTCGGAACCCGCTTCCCTGCTCGCAAGGTAAGAAAGCCATCGAAGTCATGACGCAGGCAGTGTTAACCCTGACCCGAATTCAGGCTATCGGACGGAATACCTTCACGGAACTGGTTCGCCAAAAGGTCTTCTACTTCCTGCTGATCTTCGGCCTGATCGTGATCGGCAACTCAGCATTCCTCGCCAAGTTCTCGTTCCAGGAAGAGTTTCAGATGCTCAAGGATGTCTCGCTCGGCGCCATGTCTGTTTTCCTGAGTCTCCTGGCCATCCTGGCGACGGCCACCCTCTTGCCGAGGGATTTGGAGGATCGCACAATCTTCACCATTCTCTCCAAGCCGGTTCAGCGCTTCGAGTACCTGCTCGGTAAGCTTCTCGGGGTGATCATTCTCCTGACGGTTTCGACGCTCATCATGGGGCTGCTTTTTCTTTGTGTCCTTTTTCTTCGTGAGAACATGGCGCTTGCCGAGACCCGACTCTCCCTCAGGGGATCCCCGCAGGAACTCGCCGCAGCCTTGGCCGACATCAAGAAAGCCGCCTTCAGTTGGGATCTGATTCCGGCGATGGCGATCTTGCTGGTGAAGGGGATTCTCCTCTCCTCGCTGACGCTTCTTGTCTCCACGGTTGCTACCTCGGGAATCTTTGCGATTCTCGTTTCGGCCTCGGCCTATTTTATCGGGCATCTTCAGGTCACAGCCCGCGAATACTGGATGAGCGGGATGGGTATCCATTTGTGGACACGGATCTTCACCGCCTTCGTGGCACTCCTCTTTCCCGACCTTCAAGCCTTTAACCTCAGCGATGATATCGTGGCGGGGACGGCCCTTCCGATGGGCCTCTTCTGGCAGACGGTTGCCCTCGGGGCGGTCTACACGTCTGTTTATTACGCCGTCGCCTGTTTTATCTTTGAGAGCAGGGAGCTCTAGGAATTGAGGGAGTCTTAGAATCACGCTCCACGCCATGTCAGGCCTTTCATCGCTCCGAAGGAATCTCATCGCCATTCTGATGCTGGCTTTCGCGGGAGCCGCCCTATTGCCTTGGGAGAGGGAGCTTCAACGCGATTCCCAAGCCGCTCATTTCCGAATGGCGCCCCTGAATCTGAGTCTTCGGGAACAGATCGGACAGTCGGGATTCCTGGCAGCATTAAGCGGGTTTCGCGCACCGCTCGCTGCTTTCCTCTGGATCGATGCTCATTCCGCTTGGGAGAAGACCGAGTGGGGTCGCATGGCAGGGCTCTTCAATACGGTCACCACGCTCCAACCCCATACCCTGCTCTACTGGGATATTGCCGCTTGGCACATGGCTTGGAATGCCAGCATCGCCGCCCTTCAAGATACCAAGCAGCAGAGCGAGGTTCTTCGGGAACGGGCCCGTCGCCAGTACATTGAGCTGGGACGTGATTTTCTGGAACGAGGCATCAAAAACAATCCCGACAACTACCTTCTCTACGATCGACTTGGGATCCTGCTGCGCGACAAGGTGGAGGATCATAGTGCTGCTGCCGATGCGTTTGCCAAGGCAGCCTCGTTTCCCGATGCTCCCAGCTATATCGGGCGTTTTGCAGCTTATGAAATGGCCAAGGTTCCCGGCAGGGAGCGCGAGGCGTACCAGAGACTTCTGACTCTGTATCATCAGGGGAAAAAACAATGGATGCCTTCGCTTCTTGCCAAGATCCGGGAACTGGAAAAGAAGCTGAACATCCCTCCGGATCAGCGTATCCCAGACTCAGGGGCAGTAGATCGAGGAGCAACTGGATCGTCACCTTTCCACTGAAATGCGCTGTGCAATTCTGGGTGATATTCATGGCAATCTTCAAGCGCTGGAGGCAGTGCTTGCCGACGCTCGGGAGTATGGGTGCACCGAGTTCCATTGCCTGGGGGATGTCGTTGGTTACAACGCAAACCCCAGCGAGTGCCTTGAGATCGTGAGGAATCTCCCCGGGGCATGTGTCCTCGGAAATCATGATCAGGCGGCCTTAGGAGAGTATTCCCTTGAAGGATTTAGTTCCTCCGCCTCGGTATCCCTGGAGTGGACTAGGGGTGTCTTGAACGCTGATCAGAAGGCCTGGCTTGGATCCCTACGGCTGCAACGCCAGATCAGGAAGACAACACTTGTTCATGCAACTCTCGATTCTCCTGAATCCTGGGGATATGTCCGAACGGACTTCGAGGCCCAACTGAGCCTCGCCTGTCAACGGACACCGCTCTGTTTCATCGGTCATACCCATGTTCCCAAGAGTTTCGGACAGGGTGTGGGTGAGATGCTTCTCTTTGAAAATGTCGGTGGGGTCGAACTTCCCAGATCTCCCAAGCTGCTGATCAATGCAGGATCGGTTGGGCAACCGCGTGACGGTGACTGGAGAGCCGCCTACATGATCCATGATGAGGAGAGTGGCGGTCTTTGGCTCCGACGTGTGGAATATGATGTTGAGTCTGCAAGCAGGGCCGTCCTCGCGGCGGGACTTCCAAGTAAGCTGGCTGAGAGACTCCATAAGGGTGCATAAAGGAGAGCGCAGAGGATCATGAATACACCGAAGCGCATCCTGCTGGTAAAGCCCAGTTCGCTTGGCGATGTGATCCATGCGCTTCCGGTTGTTTCGGCCATCCACCGTCACTGGCCTGAGGCCGAGGTGCGTTGGCTTATTCATCCGGCTTGGCGTTCCCTTGTGGAGCATCATCCCGGTGTCTCGGGAACGGTGCTCTTCCCTCGGGAAAAATTCCGAGGTACTGGTGGATGGATTCGTTCGATCGCCTGGATGCGGACCTTGTCGGATTGGAAGCCAGACTTGGCGATCGATCTCCAGGGGCTGCTTCGGAGTGCTCTTTTTGCACGGCTTTCGGGAGCCCCTCGTGTCGTGGGACTCTCTGATGCACGGGAGGGGGCGCGTCTGTTCTATAGCGAACGGGCAACCATTAAACGCAGTGATCATGCCGTGAACCGCTATCTCTCGGTACTCGACCCTCTTGGAGTGCCTCGCCCCACCCGTCCCGTATTCGATCTTCCTGAGGGAAATCTTCCGAAGGGTTTCTCCACTTCAACCCCCTACGTGGTGATCCATCCCTATGCCCGAGGTGCGGGTAAGAGCCTTTCTCCGGAATTGATCCGGTCGTTTGCTGCAGGCGCCGCTACTTATCGTGTCGTGATGGTGGGGAGAGGGGGCTTCCAAAAGGGGCAGAGTGATTTGCCGAAAAACATTGAGGACTGGAGTAACCGCACAGACCTCCTCGAACTCACGGCCATCCTCCGGGGAGCCTCGTTCATCATCAGCTCAGACAGTGGTCCCATGCATCTGGCTACGGCACTACATCCGAAAAAAACACTAGCGATCCATCTCTGGAGTGATCCCTTGAAAGTGGGACCTTGCTCTCGGGAGTCATTGGTCTGGAAAAATGGCCGTATCAGCCGAGTTGCAATGCTGGATGATTCCTGGCGAGCCGAAGGAAGAGCTCCAACAGCGAGCGAGATGGAGGAACTCGGTCGGCTTGCGACTGAGAAAAGTTAGAAGGAAAAAGGAAAAGTAAAAAAACGAGAAGCAATCGCAGCATGCGATACACAAGTGAAAAGTTGATGTGATCGATTCACTTTCTGACATTTCGCCCACTTCTTCATTTTTCATTCTGACTTTTGCCTTAAGATTTTCATATGGGTTTTTCCACACAGATTGATTCGGCTTTATCAAACCCCTCTTCGGAGCTGAGGGCCTTTCGTCGTTTGCTGGATCCATGCGACGATAGGGGACTGGAGGAACTGGCCCGTCGCTCAGCATCCGTAACGCGTCGCCATTTTGGGAAAACAATGCGGATGTTCGCTCCACTCTATCTTTCCAACGAGTGCATTAACTCCTGCGCCTACTGCGGTTTTTCCCGAGACAATGCCATCCTCCGGGTCACTCTGGAGATTGAGCAGGTAGCCGCCGAGGCACGTCATCTTGCCGCGGAGGGATTCCGTAATGTCCTGCTTGTGGCCGGTGAGCACCCCAAGTTTGTCTCGGGAGGCTATCTTCAAAAATGCCTCGAACGCCTCTCAGCCGAGATCCCAAGCCTATCGCTCGAGGTGGCCCCGATGGAGACCGAGGAGTACCTTCCCCTTGTTGCGGCTGGTGCCGAAGGTTTGGTTGTCTATCAGGAGACCTATGACCGCTCGGTTTATCCCGAACTTCATACCGCTGGGCCCAAGAAAGATTACGACTGGCGTCTTGATGCTCCTGAGCGGGCGCATGCAGCGGGATTCCGCAGGCTTGGCATCGGCGTGCTCTTCGGTTTGTCAGATTGGCGAGGCGAGGCCACTGCTCTGGCGGCTCATTTGTTTCACCTTCAGCGGGTCTGCTGGACTTCCCAGATCACGGTAAGTCTCCCCCGGTTGCGCCCAGCAGCAGGCTCTTTCGAGCCACGGTTTTCCTTTGATGATCGCGATCTCACGCAGCTCATCTGTGCCCTTCGAGCAAGCTTCCCGCAGGTCGGCATTATTCTCAGCACCCGCGAACCTGCGCCCCTGCGCGACGCCTTGGCGCCTCTCGGAATCACGATGATGAGCGCCGGAAGCCATACCGAGCCGGGCGGCTATACAGGACAGGGTGCCGATCAACTCCATCAAACGGTGAAGGGAAAAATGATCGAGGCAACCTGTGGGAGCACCTCGGCCACCGAGCAGTTCTCGATCAGCGATGACCGTACACCTACAGAGGTCGCTTCCATGCTTGCAACCCGTGGACTTGAGCCTGTCTGGAAAGATTGGGACAGTGCCATTCTCACTAGTGGAGAAGGGAATATAAAAAATGAAAAAGCGGCGATCAAAGCCGTGGATTCAATGGCTGTTTGATATCACTTTTCATTCTTACTTTTACCTTTAGACATTTCTCAGATGCCCCTCCTGCTAATAAACGGTGAATCCAAAGAGGTGGTCTCCACACTGCTCGAGGATTTGCTTGCCGAGCTCTCCCTGCCGGTGCCTCTGATGCTCGTCGAGCATAATGGAGTGGCACTGCATCGCTCCGAATGGATATCCGTGAGATTGGCTGCGGGGGATCGTCTGGAACTCATGAAGGTAGCCGCAGGAGGCTGAAGCATGAGTGACGATCAAGTTTTGGAACGTCCTGAGTTGCTTGCCCCTGCGGGTGGTTGGGATTGTCTGAAGGCGGCTGTTGCCAACGGTGCCGATGCCGTTTTTTTTGGGCTGCCGAGGTTTAATGCGCGCCTGCGTGCCGACAACTTCACCGAGGAGGAACTCCCCGAAGTCATGGCCTTCTGCCACCGCCATGGAGTGAAGGCTTATGTGACCCTGAACACCTTGGTATTCACCTCGGAGTTGGAGGATGCGGCTGATTACCTACGATTGCTGAACCGCTGTGGTGTTGATGCGCTGATCGTTCAGGATATCGGCATCGTCAGGCTGGCGGCTGCATTGGTGCCGGAGCTTCCGATTCATGCCTCGACCCAGATGACGCTGACCTCTCCCCAGGGTGTCGAAATTGCCGGGGAATTGGGAATCACGCGCTCGGTACTGGCCCGCGAACTTTCCCTGCGGGAGCTGAAGCGATTCGACACATCCAGAATGCCGCTTGAGGTCTTTGTCCACGGAGCCCTCTGCGTGGCCTACTCCGGCCAATGCCTCACCAGCGAGTCGCTCGGACAGCGGAGTGCAAACCGTGGGGAGTGTGCCCAGGCATGCCGCATGCCGTATGAGTTGGTGGTCGATGGGGCAATCCGTGATCTCGGCGACCGCCGTTACCTTCTCTCGCCTCAGGATCTTGCAGCTGTGAATGACATTCCTGATCTGATCGCTTCAGGAGTCACCAGTTTCAAAATCGAGGGGCGGCTTAAATCCCCTGAATATGTGGCGGCTGTCTGCCAAGTCTACCGGAAGGCGATCGATGCCGCCTTGGCGGGGCAGGCTTGTGAGGCAAGTCCCGAGGACCGCTACCAGCTAGAGATGGCTTTCTCCCGAGGGCTCTACTCCGGATGGATGCACGGGGTGAATCATCAGGAGTTGGTGCATGCTCGCTTCGGAAAGAAGAGAGGAGCTTTTGTCGGGACGATTGCCTCGCTCGGCTCGGACTTCGTCGCCTTTGAGTCTCTTGCCCCGCTCAAACCGGGAGATGGGATCGTCTTTGATGCGGGAACCGATACCGATCAGGAACAGGGGGGGCGAATCTATGAAATCCGGGATGGCCGATACTATTTCCGCCATGGTCATCTTGACATGAATCGCCTGAAGGTTGGCGATCGCATCTGGAAAACAAACGATCCCGATCTCGACAAGCGACTGCGTCAATCCTATGCAAGCCGCATCGAACCCCGCCATCGAACCCCTTTTGATGTCTCGGTTTCAGGCCGTGCTGGGGTGCCGCTAGTGATGCAGACCGGGGATGTCTCCGTGGTGTCGATCATGCCGCTGGAGGCCGCAAGGAATGCCCCTCTCACGGAGGAAAAACTGCGTCTACAGCTTGAAAAAACGGCCGAATCAGGTCTCGAGCTTCGCAATATCACAATCAACCTTGAGGGGGAGGTGATTCTTCCCATCAGTGAGATTAACAGGATGAGACGTGAATTACTGGAGAAGCTTCTGATTGCATCCAATCTTCCACGGATTGAGATTCCGGGACATTGGAGCGGTCTCCTGAAAGAAACCACGTCTGTGACACAGCAAGCCGAGCAGCCTGCTGAAGAACTCTCGCTGAAGGTACTCTGCCGTAGCATGGAACAACTGGAAGCTGCGCTTGATTCGGGGGTGCAGGAACTCTATGCCGACTTCGAGGATATTCGTCGCTACAAAGATGCCGTCGCGCTGGTGAGGTCTCATGGTGGCGCCCGCATTCTGCTTGCGACTCCGCGCATCCAGAAAGCGACAGAGGAGGGATTCTTCAAGTTGATTGAAAATGCAGCGCCAGATGGTGTCCTGATCCGTAATCTTGGCGCGATCACGCATTTCGCCGGGATGGATCTGATCACGGTTGGTGATTTTTCGCTTAATGTGGCGAATCCGCTATGCGCGCAGTTCTTCATGGATCGTGGTCTGAACCGAGTCACTGTCAGTTATGATCTGAATGCCGGCCAAGTCCTGGACCTGCTCAATGCCGCACCTCCATCATGGTTCGAGCTGACACTCCATCAGCACATGCCGATGTTTCATATGGAGCATTGCGTCTTCGCCGCCTTCCTCTCTGAGGGGAAGGATCACACCGATTGCGGCAGACCCTGCGAGAGCCACCGCGTCCACCTTCGCGATCGCGTCGGCATGAAGCATCCACTTCGCGCGGATGTCGGGTGCAGGAATACCTTATTCAATGCAGTTGCCCAGACCGGGGCGGAATATTTCCAGGAGTTCCGTAATGCTGGGGTACATCACTTCCGTGTTGAATTGCTCGAGGAGGATGGGGCACGAACACGGGAGATCCTTCGTGCTTACCAAGGGCTTCTGGGAGGTCAGACCCAGGGCAGCGATCTTTGGCGCTCACTCCGTGCGAGATCTCAACTCGGCGTTACTGCCGGCACTCTGGACGAGAGGTGATCGAGAGAACCTGGCAATCGCTCACGCAATCCGATGAAACAAACCACTCTTCTCTGGGCGAACCGCCAGCGTTCCCGTGCCTTGAAGGTCGATTTGCCATTCATCCGTAGGATCGTGGAAACAGCACTCCCTCTCTGTCTCGCGCAGCCTCGACGTCAGGGAGTGGAATTGCCTCCGGAAGTAGAAATCACGCTACTGGGAGAGGCCGCGATCACGAAGGTTCACGCGGAGTTTCTGGATGATCCGACGCCGACTGATGTCATCACCTTTGAGCATGGGGAGATCCTGATCGGTGTTCCGATCGCCGCAGCCAATGCCCTCAAGTTCGATCATCCTGCAGACCACGAGATCGCTCTCTGTGCGATTCATGGTCTCTTGCACCTGCTGGGCTATGATGATCTGACTGAAAAAGAGCGTGTTATCATGCACGTGCGTCAGCAGGAAATTTTAGAGGCTGCCCTTCGGGAGGTGTGTTAGCTTTCGACCCGTGAAAGAGGCTGCCGTTCAACGCGAGGAAATTCCGGAGGAGGGGGATTATGCCCTTGTTGCGCGGGGTGCGGAGCTCTGCAATCCGTTTCTGGATGCCATGGGGGAGGTCACGCTATCGATCCGAGGACCGGTAGCCTCCTCGGTGCTGAACTGGAATGCCTCTCTCTTTACCCCGATCATTCACCCGACACTTCTCAAGGTGATCGTCTTGGCAGCCGAGGGGGGGAGTTTTGAACTCACGGCGCTTGATTGTACGTTGGATCAAGCGCTCCCTTCCTCCGTCCGACTCTCGAGTCGGGATGAGGGGAAGAGGCTTCTACTGGGATTACTTGCTCCCCGCGGTGACCGGGTGATCGAGCGTTATCGTGCTGCTGTCCAGGCAGGGAACTCACCCGGACATTTCGCGATCACTCATGCGTTACGGGCCAATTTGTTCCATCTTCCTCCGAGGGTGATGGTCGCGTCCTACCTGATGCAGGAGGGAATCGGTGCCGGTATGGATGGTCGTGATATCTCCCGCTTTCTGATCGATGGGATCGGGGCCTCGGTTGATCTACCCGCGGCCGAACCTCTTCTTCCTGTGACTCAGCCATGCAGGCGATGAGCGAGCCGGGGTTGCTCGACGCCCCAGAAGCCGATCTTTTGGAGAGTCTGGATCTTCCCTGGCTGGTCGTGGTTCACAATGATCCCGTGAATTTGATGAGCTATGTTGCGATGGTCTTCCGCAGGATCTTCGGGTGGACACGCGAACGCGCTGAGAGACACATGATGGAGGTTCATACCAAGGGGCGCTCGGTTGTCTGGAGTGGTGGCAGAGAGCAGGCCGAACACTACGTTCAGCAGCTTCATTCCTTTCTTCTTCTGGCTACTCTTGAGAAGTCCTCCTGAGGGTATTTGAACGACTGAATATCTATGATCTTCGAGCGATCAAAAAACGGAAACTTTCGCTTTAGCAGGATCCATCCTGTGCTTGGCGAGTTGTTGCAGGCTGTCGCCATGGACCCCTGGGAGCGCTATCCCGAGGGGAGTGCACGTCTGCTACCTTCACCAGGTGAGGGTGAAGATCTTGAGGATCTGCGTCTTGATTGGGAGGACCATGTGCAGCCGGGCTTGAGGCATCATTTTGATCTGGAGCGAGCCGTGGTCTCGGACGATCTCGCCGCCATGACTCAGCTGAAGGGAAAGACTCCCTCTTGGACACTGGAGATCCCTCCTGATCATACGGATGCCTGGTTGACGACGCTGAACGCTCTCCGACTGGCACTGGCTGGGGAGCATCGCTTCACGGATAAGGATCTCTCCGAAAAGGAGCCCTCCGATCTCTCCACCGAGAGGGGTATCACTCTCATGCAGGTGAATTTCTACGCCTTCATCCAGGAGTGCCTTCTCCAGGCAATGGAGGATGACTCTGGAAAATAATGGGAAATTGGGAATGAGTTATGAGTCATGGATGAGGCACGCGCCATACTGCTGAGGCGGTACAAATTCTCCGAGAATAGTCTCGTTGTGATCTGGCTCACAGACCGGCATGGCAAGGTGAAGACGACGGCCCGCAGCGCTACCAAGCCGGGAGGCCCTTTCTCAGGAAGGCTGGAGCTCTTCACCGTAGCTGAAATCTCCTTCAAGCCTGCTAAGGGAGGGGATCTTCATACCCTCAGCGAGGTGGTGGTCGAGACAGAGGCACTTCTTCCCTCAACTTATTCCACAATTCTCTCGGCGGCCTATTTTGCTGAACTCTGCG
The DNA here is from genome assembly GCA_036824855.1 of Chthoniobacterales bacterium. GTDB lineage: Bacteria > Verrucomicrobiota > Verrucomicrobiia > Chthoniobacterales > UBA6821 > UBA6821. The sequence goes on from DAISZK010000019.1 coordinate 32,466, forward strand.
ATCTCTTCACAGAGCCAATGCACCCGGTTCCGGAAGTTTTCGCCCTTTTGGAACGTGCCTGGGGATTTCTGAGAGCGCAGTCGCCAAGTCGACGTGCGGTCACTCATTTTGAGACGGAACTGGCAAAGTCTCTCGGTATTCATGATCCCTCAGTGCCCTCTCACCGATCCCTCGCCTCCGTGGCGCACAAGCTTCCGGAAAGTCGCCCGCGTCTTCTGGAGCATCTAGCCGAGAGTCTGTGAAATCTTGCTGCTTTGCCTTTAAAGTGGGACTGAGTTTCTTGCTCGTCGGGATCGGGTTTTCCACAATTCATCCGCTGAATGCTGGGCAGGTCGTGCCCGCTCTCAGTTGCGCTTCTCCCAAGGCGACAGGGGAGTATTATTCCTACTGGAAGCAGAAATACCTAAAGCCCTCAGTACGATTCCCGGGAGACTTCAAGGTGAACTACAATGGGAAGGGAGCAACGGTCTCCGAGGCGATGGGATATGGGATGCTGATCACCGCACTCATGGCCGATGAGGATCCCGAGGCCAAAAAAAAGTTCGACGGCCTGAACCGCTTTCGGAAGCGTTTCCCGTCATCGATCAATCCCGCCTTCATGTGCTGGAAGATCCCGGCAAATGAACGTCCCGGGAAAAATGACTGCGCAACCGACGGGGAACTCGACATCGCCTACGCCCTCCTGCTAGCTCATGCAAAGTGGGGGGATGATGCCTACCAAATGGAAGCCAAGAATCTGATCAGGGCGATTGGATCATCCTTGGTAAGGCCCGATTTTTCGCTGCGTCTTGGCGATTGGAATGAGGCCCCGGGGCAGACGCGCCCTTCGGATGTCATGCCGACTCATTTTCGTGCCTTCGCGGATGCCACGGGCGATCTTCTCTGGAAGAACGTTGAGGATCGGTCGTATCATATCCTCAATGAGTTACAACTTCATCAGTTCCAATCTGGCTCCACCGTGACAACCGGCCTTGTGCCCGATTTTGCCATTGAGAGGAAGGGGCATTGGGTCCCTGCTCGGCCCTGCTTTCTGGAGGGGCGTCATGATGGTGACTATTACTACAATGCCTGCCGGGTCCCGTGGAGAATCGCTTGGGCTGCGCTTGGCACACATGATGTTCGTGCCAAGAAGATGCTCGGACGCTTCATGCAGTGGTCTGTGATGAACGTGAAAGATCCCGATGGGTTCAGGGCCGGGTACCGACTGGATGGACATCCGCTGCATAATAGCGACTTTGAGACGGCCTGCTTTATCACCCCGACCGGAGTGGCTGCCATGGCGCTTGGCATGACGCCTTGGAAGGAGAAGGTGGAGCGCTATGCGCTGGCGAGCAGGGAGGAGTATTATGAAGACTCGATTAATCTCCTCTGCTTGATCTTGATGGAGGGGAATCCCCGCAGTGAGTCTCATCAAACGCACTGAGAACTTCTTATTTAGAATAGTTCTTGATTGAGCTTGAAGGTGGCGACGCGACTGATAATTTGAGATTCCATCTCATGAAGAAACCTTCATCTATTCCCTCCAACGAGTGCCCGATGGGGCAGTATGCGTCGGCCATGGTGCAGGGAGGACTGAGGCTGACGCCGCAGCGTCGTCAGGTCTACGAGGTGCTGATGAACAAGAGGGATCACCCCACGGCCACGGAGGTCTTTATCCGGGCCCAGAAGCGGATGCCCTCGATCTCGCTCGCCACGGTCTACAACTGCCTTGAGACCATGGTCGGCAGCGGCTTGGTGAAAGCCGTCCATGTCGATCGGGAACCGACCCGCTTTTGCGCCAACCTGCAGGAGCACGGCCACTTTCACTGCACGGAATGCGGGCAGATCTCCGACATCGAATTTTCCCAAAACCAGGACAAGGGATGGAAACTCCCCTCCGGATTCCTGGTAACCCAGCATGATGTCTCGCTACGCGGCCTCTGCGCCGATTGTAGTACGCATTCCAAAAAAATCCATCACTCCAAACCAACCATCAAGTAACCGACCATGTCCGCACACTCACTTTCCATCCGAGACCTGCACGCCTCCATTGGTGACAAACCGATCCTCAAAGGACTGACCCTCGATATCCCCAAGGGAGAGGTTCACGCCATCATGGGCAAGAACGGTGCCGGCAAGAGCACACTTGCCAAGATCATGGCCGGCCATCCCGATTACACCGTGACCTCAGGTGACGTCCTGCTCGATGGGGAGAGCATTCTGGGTCTTGAGCCTGACGTGCGGGCCCGCCTCGGACTCTTCCTTGCCTTCCAGTATCCGATGGAAATCCCCGGCGTCACCATCGCCAACTTCATCCGTGCCGCGCTTCAGGCTCGCCTTCCCGAGGGAGAGGAACTCGAGGCGACCGACTACTACGCCAAGCTCTACTCCAAGATGGATGCCCTCAGCGTGCCTCGTAACTTCACCTCCCGTTCAGTGAATGAAGGCTTCTCCGGCGGTGAGAAGAAGCGCTGCGAGATCCTCCAGATGGCGATGCTCGAGCCCTCCTATGCCGTCCTTGATGAGACCGACAGCGGACTCGACATCGATGCACTCAAGATCGTTTCCGCTGGGGTGAATGCCCTCCGTGGCCCGAGCATCGGCATGCTGGTGATCACCCATTACCAGCGCCTGCTCGACTACATCGTTCCCGACAAGGTTCATGTCATGTCCGAGGGGCGGATCATCCACAGCGGTGACAAGGATCTCGCCTTGAAGCTTGAGGCTGAGGGTTATGACTGGGTCGAGAAGGAATACTCCGCAGGTCAATCAGCAGTTTAGTCTGTTGGACTATTAGCCAGACACTAACGGAATCGAGACTCAGAACCTAAAAGTCTAACAAACTTCAGCCTAACCTACCTTTTCTATGACTACCGAAACCAAACCCGACATCGATATCGACCGTTCCGTCGGCGATTTTCGTTACGAGATGGACTACGCCTTCGATGCAGGCGTCGGACTGAACGAGGCGACGATCGACTACATCAGCGATGTGAAGGGCGATCCTGATTGGGTCCGTGAATTCCGCAAGGAGGGATACCGCAAGTTCCTCGAGAAGCCGATGCCGACACATTGGGCAACCAAGGATCTTGAGAACATCGTCTTCGAGAACATACGTTACTACCTTTCGCAGGGACAGGTTCCGAAGCGAACCTGGGACGAGGTCCCCGATGATATTAAAAAGACCTTCGAGCGTCTCGGCATTCCCGAGCAGGAGCGCAAGTTCCTCGCAGGTGTCGAGGCCCAGTTCGATAGCGAGGCCGCCTACTCGAACATCAAGGCTGCCGTCGGCGAGCAGGGAGTCATCTTTGTCGGCTCTACCGAGGGGTTGAAGGAGCATCCTGAAATCTTCAAGAAATGGTTCGGTAAGGTCATCCCGAGCGGTGACAACAAGTTCTCAGCGCTCAATTCGGCAGTCTTCAGTGGTGGCAGCTTTATCTATGTCCCGCCCGGAGTGAAGGTGAAGCATCCGCTCCAGGCTTACTTCCGTATCAATGCACAGAACTTCGGTCAGTTCGAGAGAACGCTCATCATCGCCGATGAGGGTGCCGAGCTCACCTACATGGAGGGTTGCACCGCGCCGAAGTTCGAGACCGCCACGCTACACAGCGCTGTTGTGGAACTTGTCGCCATGAAGGGTGCCAAGATCCAGTACATCACGGTCCAGAACTGGAGCTCGAATGTCTTTAACCTCGTGACCAAGCGCGGTATCGCCCACGAGGATGCCGAGGTGAAGTGGATCGACTGCAATATCGGTTCACGACTCACCATGAAGTATCCCGGTGTTGTCATGAAGGGGAAAGGGGCACGCGGTGAGGTTGTCTCGATCGCTCTGGCTGGTGATGGTCAGCATCAGGACACTGGTGCCAAGATGATCCATGCGGCCGACAACACGACCAGCAACATCATCTCCAAGTCGATCAGTCTTGGATCGGGTCGCTCCACCTACCGCGGCATGGTCCATGTCCCGAAACACCTGAAGGGGTGTAAGAACAACACCGAGTGCGACGCCCTGCTCATCAACAGCCACAGCCGCACCGACACCTATCCCGCCATCAGCGTGCGTGGGCAGGGAAATGCCGTCCAGCACGAGGCAAGCGTTAGCCAGATCAGTGCGGAGCAGATCTTCTACATGCAGCAGCGCGGTCTGAGTGAAGCAGCCGCCATGAGTCTTGCGGTGAACGGATTTGTGAACGATCTCGTCCAGCAGTTCCCGATGGAATATTCCGTCGAGCTGAAGCGACTCATTGATCTCGAGATGGAGGGATCGGTCGGATGAGTATCTCCACCTCTTTTCCTGCCGAGATAGCTATCTCGAGCACCTCCAATCACTGGCCCGAATGGTTCCGCAAGGACCAGCGTGAGGCATGGGAGATTTTTCAATCCCTGCGTCAGCCAAAGCGCACTGACGAACCATGGCGTTTTGCTAATCTGAAGGCGATCGACCTCTCTGATTTCCATGCCGCAGTGCCCGTCCAGGATGCAGCGTCGCTCATCACCCGTTCCTCGGCGCACACCAGTCTCGCCGCGAAGCTCATCTTCGCGAATGAAGTTCTCATTCACAACGATCAGGCTGGATTGCTTGCCGGAGTTCTTCTCCTGCCGCTGGAGGAAGCCGCCAAGAACCACGAAGAACTCTTCCGTAAGAGCTTCATGACTTCCGAGGTGCGCCTTGGTTCCAAGAAATTCGCTGCTCTTCACCGTGCTCATCTGCGATCCGGCGCATTCGTCTATGTCCCTCATGGAGTCGTGATCGAGAAACCGATCGAGATCTGGCATTGGGTCGAGGGGGAGAATGCCACCATCTTTCCCCACACCCTGATCGTCCTGGGTGAGGGCGCTTCCGCCACCGTGATTGATCACTTTGTCTCATCGCGGGAGGAGCGTTCCCTGGCTATTGCCGTGAATGACCTTACGCTGGGAACGAATGCAAAGCTGCATTACGTTGGCGTTCAGGAATGGAGTGACAAGGCAACCGCCTTCCATATCAATACCACCGAGGTTGAGAAGCAGGCTGTTGCGACTGCCCTGCAGATGAATCTCGGTGGTGCCTACATCCGTGGCGAGAGCGACAGCCATCTGCTCGGCGAGGAATCCCGTAGTGTCATGCTCTCGATCAATCCTGCCACAGGGGATCGCGAGATCGATCAGCGGACTTTCCAGGATCATTTCGCTCCCCGTGCCACGAGCGATCTGCTCTACCACAATGCCCTTGCGGATTCCTCACGGACCATCTTTGCAGGCCTGATCAAGGTCGAGGAAGCCGCCCACGAAACCGACGCCTACCAGAAGGTCAGGAACCTGATGCTGAGTGATGAGGCCGAGGCTAACTCCATGCCCGGCTTGGAAATCCTTGCCGACAACGTCCGCTGCACGCACGGGGCGACCTCGGGAGAACTCAATGAGGACGAACTCTTCTACATGATGGCCCGCGGCATTCCGCCGAAGCAGGCGGCACAACTCATTGTCCGTGGCTTCTTCGGAACTGTGCTGGAGCGACTTGAAAATGAAGATCTCCAAGCGCATTTGGGAGAGATCCTTGACCGAAAGCTGGGCTTTTAATCACATGAGGGTCTAATTCCCCGCCGCTTGCGGCGTGCAGTAGGATGTCCGAGTGAGTATTTTTCTGCACAAGAGCCATAATGTCACGGTACTGCTCTATCATTTGGTCTTTCCGGCAAAGTATAGAAGAGCGGTGATTGATGGGCAGGTGGATGAGGTGATCAAAGAAGTGTGTCTTGCTATTGAGAGGAGATACGAGTTGAAGTTTTTGGAGATAGGCACAGATAAAGATCATGTGCATTTCTTGGTTCAGTCGGTGCCTATCTATAGCGTTACAAAAATAGTGACCTTGGTAAAAAGTCTAACAGCCAGAGAGGTGCTTGCTCGATGTCCGCAAGTGAAGAAGCAGCTTTGGGGAGGGGAGTTTTGGAGTGATGGATATTTTGCGAGCACTGTAGGAAAGCACGGCAATGAGGGAATGATAGGGGAGTATGTAAAAAAGCAGGGGCAAGATTACAAAAAGCTTCACTCAGACCGCCAATTAGGCTTTTTCTGAATACCCCGCTGCTTGCGGCGGGGTTCTTTATTTCTTCTGAAAATTCTCGATCAAGCACCTTCAAGTCGGAGTGACCTGACCCCAATGTTGGGACACATCAAAACTGAAGTTCGGATGGTATTGGT
>DAISZK010000020.1:0-38004 GCA_036824855.1 Chthoniobacterales bacterium
GGGTAGGCAGAGTCGGCGATGACGATCCAGTTGCGATGACCGAGAAGGGGGAGTTCCTGATGGAGTGTTTTCTGCCAATCACCTGCGCGGAGTTGCGACGCCAGTGTCAGGACGAGAGAGAGAAGAATGTGGGATGTCTTATTCACGGAGAGTAGGAATAATGTTTTAAAACTTCAGATTGATTCTCAATGCTTCACCAGACCTCATGACAACCTGATCCTTGAAGGTGATGATGGTCTTCCCGTCAATGGTTTCATAAGCTGAGGGGATGGTCTTTCCATGACAGGTCACCGCAACGGATAGGGGGTTCTTCGACGCTACGAGGCTGAACGAGCGGAGTGACAACGATCCCCAGTTCACAGTCAAATCAGCCGTCATCGTCTCGCCCGTGATTTCCTGCGAGTAGGAACCCCACCCCTCGGCGGCCGTGAACGCGGCTTTGAAATGTTCCGGATGGATGCGCGGGGCAAATCCGATATGACCCTTCGGACCGTCATACTCGAAACCGCAGGCGGCTAAGAAGACACCGTAGCTGGCCATCGAGCGCCCGTAGTGGTCACCGCACTCGACTTCATTGTAGGGATTGCGCTTAAAGGCTCCATAACGGTCATGAACCGCACGCTCAATCGCCAAGCCCTTTGTCACGAGATCACTCCCGGGTTCACCCTCCCAGATCATGTGAGCGGCCACCTGATGCTCAAAGCCGTTCATGCACTCGTTGAAATAACTGGCATACATGGCATTCCCGCGACCGCTGGCCTTTGCCAAATTCCAGTCTTCTCGGGGGAAGGTACACATGATCAAACCACCCTCTCCAGCCACGGCATAGGTGCGTCCTTTTTTATAGACGCTCTTGAAAGGCCCGACATCGGGAGTGAAATTGTACTTCCAGAGTGACTCAAGCGAGGAGACCGTTTCCTTTTTAGGTAGTACGCGAGGCAGGCCTACCTGAAAGGCCCAGCTTTGTCCCAGCACCTGATCGATCTCGCTACCGGAGCCCGAATTGATCGTTTCGGGGTGAGCGGGATCGACCTTGTTCTGGAAGTATTCTCCGTTGAAGAGGTTCTTTGTCATGAAGTCTTGTCCTGCCCCCGCTATCCGGCGGTAGCGCGTTGCCGCATCGGGTTCGTTCATCACATCGGCCATTGTTGCGGAGGCGTGGAGAGCGGCCAGATATAGGCCGTTATACCAAGCAACCTCACCGTACCAATCGGCATCAAGTGTGTTATGCTGCGCCCCCTCGATGACTCCTTTCTCACCGGGGTCTTGCTTGATCATATACTCCATTGCTTTTTTCACGCCGGGCCAGATTCGTCTGAGGAAAGCGTTATCAGTTGTCATCTGGTGCTCCCTCAACGCCCTGAGGATGTACATGGCCTGGGCGTCAATGGCTGCCTTTCCACCGTTCTCACTACGACAATTGATCCACCCCTCGGGGGAAAGCGAGGTTCCGAAGTCCACCCGTTCGCGTTGATCGCGCTCAATGGTGGGGAAAAGACGTCCAATGGCCTGTGCATATCCATAAACATGACCGCAGGTTCCCTCGCACGCGCCAACCCCTTCCCAAGCCCACCAGCGACCGTTCTTAAACCGGTAGTTGGAGGAGGAGGCCAGATTGTCTATCGAGAAAAGGGTGCGGTCCAAAAACCACCACGGAAGGGTTGAGTCGTACCACGTAGTATTCCATAGACGGGTACCACCTTCGAGATGATCCCTGTTCTTGACGAAGTAACGCACGACATCGCCCGCGGAGGAAAACTTCGAGGCATACCATCGCCCTTGCTCCTTGATTTTCGGGATGTGATTGAGATTCGGGAAGAACCAGGCGATGACGAAGGTCAGTTTTTTTGATTCACCCGGTTGGAGCGTGAGGGTGCGGCCTAGGAATCCTGTCAGTTTTTCAGGTGCCCGAGCCTCCTGCTTTCCCGAAGTGAGATCCGCAGGGCCGTCAAGCAGCGCGAGAGCCATGGAGCCGTTGTCCTCGGCGTCAGGGTGATTCTCAAGAGATCCTGTTTTCGGATTATGGAGAATCTCCCGATCGCTCAGGAAGATTTTCCCCACCGTGATTCCAGATTTCGGCGTGGTCTCATTGTCAACAATGCGGAGAGTGCCCTTCTTTCCTATCCAAGGAGTCAAATCAAGTGCCTGGAGTCGCAGGTCGCGGACATCGTTATAAGAAGAGGGAGGGCGAAGCCTTGCCGCGACAATCCCGTCCACCAGAAGGTCAATGCCGGAGCTGTTGCTGACACGGTTTTCCGGACGCATCCAGGCATAGAGATGAGTACGGTCTATCGAGAACGGGGAACTTGAGAGCGATCCATAGGATCGTGCCCCCCCAGATCGGGAAGTGAAGGGGCGTGAACTGACAAATCCCTCGGTCTCCTTGCCTAGATGGTCTAACCCAAGGCTCCTCTGCTCCGGGCTTAGGGCGCTGGCCTTGTAGGCCCCCTGACCGAAAGCTTCTCCCTCGACCTTCCAGCCTGAGAAATCGACCTTGGACCAATCCTCGATCACATGGTCCTTGCTGGTAGGAGATGCAGCCTCCTGCTCGACCGACTCCTCCAGGAGAGTCAGTGATCCTTCGTTCGTAGCCCTGTTGATGCGCTTTCCATTGAGCGCACCCCGTTCACGCGACAGCACGAAGTTCTCTAGCGTTCCCTTCATGGTGACGGTTTCGGGGTGAGGAGAAGTGTTGGTGATGGAGTACGCCATGACGGACAGCGGAAGACTGGAATCATCTACATCGAGCGGAATAAAGGGTGAATAGGCGGTCAGGGCGATTTGCACCGGCACGTTCGGATCCTTGTATTCGACGAAGGCCATCGGATACTCACCGCGGAAGGTAATCCCTGAGAAGCCATTGGTCGAAAGGGGAACTTCTTTGCCCGCGATAACAAGACCGAAGGTCTGCTCAAGCGGTTTCACAACAGGTCGGGGGCTGTAATTTCCCGACCAACCCGTGAACTCAGCCCCGTTGAACACATCCCAGAGCCAGAGTTGGCCGTCACCTCCCAGATAAAGCTGACCCGCGAAGAGACCCCCAATAGGCATCCCGATATGAGCTAACTCAGGACCCGTGAAGACCTGTGGCTCACCGCGCTCCGTGAGTGATTTCACCCAACCCGGATTGAGTTTCTTATCGGCGGGAATGAGGTCGGCAAGCGGCACCCGATTCGTATTGGTCTCTTCTGCGAAACAGATCGAGAGGAACAATAAGCAGAAAGCTGAGAGGCAAAGCCGATGGAATGAGATGATGGTCACTAGGCGATGAGTGCTTTCTCAAAGCTAAGAGTCTTGAAATCAGGAGCGAGCAAATTATTGATCACCAAGGCCAAGACGTAAGCGAGCGAACAATATCCGAAGATCATCGTGTATCCGTTCTTGCAGGAGTCGAGAACCACACCCGTGATGATTGGAAAAAGTATTCCGCCAACCGAGCCAGCCATTCCTCCCATGCCGATCAGCGAGGCAACGGTTTTCTTCGGAAACATGTCGGATACCGTCGTGTAGAGCGTCGCTGACCAGGCTTGGTGAGCCGCTCCCGCAAGACCGATCAGAAGAACTGCGGTCCAATTGCCTACCCAGGTCACGGAGGCGATCGGTAGCGCGCAGAGAGCAAAGAGAAGCATGCAGGACTTTCTTGCCCTGGTCACGGTCCATCCCTTGGAAACGAAATGCCCGGTCAGCCAACCTCCAGCCACGCTCAGCACCGTGATGATCGAATAAATGCTAAAGAGAAGGAACCAACTGCTCTTGATGTCGAGTCCCCTGGTCTTTTTGAAAAAATCAGGCAGCCAAATCAGGAAAAACCACCAGACCGGATCCGTGAGGAATTTCGCCGTGATGAACGACCACGATTCACGCCGGGAAAGAAGCGAGAGCCAGGGAATGGTCTGCGTTTCGTCATCCGCCTCATGATCCGAGCGGATCAATGCGAGTTCCCCCGCGGAGACGCGCTTCGATTTCGACGGATCGGAAAAAAGAGGCCACCAGATCACGACCCAGATCATTCCGGCAACCCCCGCCAGGATGAAGGCCCAGTGCCATCCCATCGAGAGTGCAATTGCCGGCACTGTGGCCGGAGCAATCATGGCGCCGGCGTTGGCTCCCGAGTTCATCAGGCTTGTGGCCAGTGCTCGTTCCCTCTTGGGAAACCATAGAGTGGTCGCCTTGATGGCGGAGGGAAAGTTTCCTCCCTCCCCCATTCCGAGCGCGATCCGCGCACCGAAGAAACCTCCGATGGAATTCACCAGCGCGTGACTCATTGCAGCGATGCTCCACAAGCCGATCGATAAGGCGTATCCGATCTTGGTTCCATATCGGTCCACAAACCATCCGAAGCCGAGGAGACTGCAGGCGTAGGAGGCCTGAAAGGCCGAGTTGATCGCGCCGAACTGCGTGCTGGTCCATCCAAACTGCCCGTCCAGAATGGGCTTAAGCAGCGAAAGAATCTGCCTGTCGATGTAATTGATGGTTGTTGCCGCGAACAGAAGGGAACAGATCACCCAACGGTATCTGCTGGAGGGATGTTCAGACGTTTTCACCTGGGGGGAGGGGAATGCCTACACCTTGATCAAAAATGGAAGTAGTCCCGCGAGTTTGAGAAGCAGATCTCCCGAACCATCGATCCAATGAGCTGATGATCGCGGGGAAGTTCCCCGGTTTCCATATCCCGGCCCAGAAGATTGCAGAGCACCCTCCGGAAATATTCGTGCCTTGTGAAGGAGAGGAAACTGCGCGAATCGGTGACCATGCCGACGAATCGTCTGAGCAGTCCAAGGTTGGAGAGAGCGTTGATCTGAGCCTCCATGCCTTCCTTCTGGTCGAGGAACCACCATCCGCTTCCAAGCTGGATTTTACCGGGTATCGTTCCGTCCTGAAAGTTCCCGATCATGGTGCCGAAGACATAATTGTCCGCCGGATTCAGGTTATAGAGGATGGTCCTGGGTAACGCATCCTTGCGGTCGAGGGTATCCAGAAACGCCGCCAGGGCGACTGCATGGGATTGGTCTCCTATGGAGTCGCATCCTGCATCGGCTCCCACGGATTTCAGAATCCGGGAGTTGTTGTTTCGCAAGGCCCCAAGGTGCAGTTGCATGGTCCAGCCACGGGCAGCGTTCCAGCACCCGACTTCATGCATGATCAGGGCTTCATAGTCGGCCTGCTCCTCTGCGGAGCAGTGCTGCCCGGCGAGGGCTTTCTTAAACACAGCCTCCGCGATGCCTTGCGCCGGAGGAGGTTTCGGCGCGTGATTCAGACCATGATCGGAGAGGCGACATCCAGCATCGTGGAAGGCATTATGTCGGCTCTTGAGGGCTGAGAGGAGATTTTCCAGAGAATCGATAGAGCATCCCGAGATGGTGCCGAGTTTTTCAATCCATGCGCGAAAGGCACCAGGATTCGAGATTTGGAATGCTTTATCCGGTCTGTAGGTCGGCAGAACGCGCGTGGGTAACCCGCTCTTGCTGATGGCAAGATGATGATCCAGGGAATCGGCCGGGTCATCCGTGGTGCAGAGAACCCGGACATCATGCATGGCAAGGATGTCATGGATCCTGAGCGAGGGGAGTTTCTCATTCGCCTCCTTCCAGATGACTGAAGCACTTGACTCATTCAGAGTCTCGTGGATGCCGAAGTGGCGCGCCAGTTCGAGGTGAGTCCAGTGATAGAGAGGGTTTCGAAGCGTGTAGGGGACGGTACTGGCCCATGCTTGGAATTTCTCCTCGGAGGGGCGCTCGCCGGTGATCAGTAGTTCCGGAATCCCGTTGGAGCGCATGGCGCGCCACTTGTAGTGGTCTCCTGCCAGCCAAATCTCCTGCAGGTCGGAAAAGCAGTGATTCTCCGCGATCTGTTCGGGGGAGAGATGATTGTGAAAGTCGATGATCGGCTGATCCTTGGCAAACTCGTGGTACAGATGACGTGCCGATTCGTTTCCCAGCAGGAAATCATCGTTGATAAAGGGAGGTATGGATGCCATGGATTCAGATTAACCAGAGGCGGAGACTATTCCAGAAGCTAGTGGATTTGATAATGTTAGTGAGCATTAAGGTCTTTTAGCCTGCGGGGTCCAACACAGATAGGAGCTTTCCTCTCTTGAGAATATCGTGGGCACGACGAAAAGAGACAATCCCTCATTCGATTTGTCGGGCTTGCCACATTAAAAAGAGTGAGATCCAATTCTTATTCCAATGAACTACGTCAATCTCGGTCGCACCGGTCTCAAGGTTTCCCCGATCTGTCTCGGCACCATGAACTTCGGCCCCCGGGCCAATGAACCGGAATCCCATGCCCTCATGGAGGCGGCTTTGGATGCAGGTATCCAGTTCTTTGACACTGCCGATGTCTACGGATGGAAGACCTTTGAGGGGTATACCGAGCAGATTGTGGGCGACTGGATAGCTGCCAGTGGCAAGCGTGACCGGATCGTTCTTGCCACGAAATTTCAAGGTGAGATGGGAACCGGGCCGAATGACAGGGGCGCCTCGGCCAAGTATATCCGTTCTGCCGTAGAGGCTTCGCTCAAGCGCCTCAAGACCGACTACATTGATCTCTATCAGATGCATCACATCAACCGGGATACTCCTTGGGATGAAGTCTGGCAGGCCATGGAGGTTCTCGTTCAGCAAGGGAAGATCCTGTATGCCGGATCCTCCAACCATCCTGGATGGCAGATCGCACGGGCCAATGAGGCTGCGAGCAGGCGTAACTTCCTCGGCTACGTTTCCGAGCAGTGCAAGCTCTCCCTCCTCTGCCGTTTCAACGAATTGGAGGTGCTGCCCGCTTGTCAGGCCTACGGACTCGGAGTCATTCCTTGGTCTCCCCTGGAGGGAGGGATCCTCGGTGGACGCCCTCAGGTTAGCGAGATCATGCGCCGTGGTCGTGTCGAGAGTGTCGAGCGGGTGAACAAGATCGCTGCTCAGCTCGATGCGTGGGAAGCCCTCTGCAAGGAACTAGGCCACACTCCCTCCCAGGTCGGTCTGGCCTGGACGATGCATCTCCCGGTAGTCACCGCTCCGATCATCGGCCCCCGGACGATGGAGCAGTTGAACGATGCCCTCGGTGCCCTTGAGGTGAAGCTCGACCGTTCGACCCTTGATCGCATCGATACGATCTTCCCGCCCGCCGGTGATCCGGAGATGATTCGTAAGAGAACCAACCCCTATCGCTACGAGACCCCCGAAGCCTTCGCCTGGTAATATTCAGTAAACTTATAAAATCCCCCTCATGAAAAAACACATTGCCCAAGCCATTGCCGGCCTCATCGTGCTGACCGCATCTGCTGTCGCAGCAGCTTCCCAGCCATCTCCGACGCCTTCCCCGGCAGTGGTGGCATCCGCTGATTCCGGTCGAGAGGTTCTCTCCTTCGACCAGGGATGGCGGTTTCATCTTGGGGACATTCCTTTCCCTGAGATCAAGGGACATGGTGCCACCTACGGCAATGCCAAGGCAGGCAATGCTCCCGGTGCTGCTGCCACTGTTTATGACGACTCAGGTTGGAGGGTCGTTGATCTGCCCCACGATTGGGCTGTTGAGGGCCCCTTTGACAAGCAGGCGAATGTCTCCCAAGGATATCGCCCGCGCGGATTCGCCTGGTACCGTAAGTCCTTCAAGGTTGATCCGGCTGACCGGGGAAAACACCTCGAACTCCAGATCGACGGGGTTGCTACCCATTGCACGGTCTGGCTTAACGGAACAGAGGTGCATCACAATAACTGCGGCTACACCGGCTTCACTGTCGACCTGACCCCGTTCGTCCGCTATGGCGACGATCTCAATACGGTCGCCGTCCGTGTCGATGCCAACGCCATGGAGGGATGGTGGTACGAGGGGGCCGGAATGTATCGTCACACTCGTCTCGTGAAGCGCCCGCCAGTGCACATTATAACCGACGGAGTGTTTGCCCAGCCTGTCAAGGAAGCCTCCGGATCATGGAAGATTCCGGCCGAGGTCTCCGTGGAGAACATCGGCAAGACGAATGCCCCTGCGACAGTGACGGTTACCCTCCGCGACCCCGAGGGGAAACATGTGGCCAGCCTGACAGAGACAAGTGATGTTCCGGTGCTCGGATCAAAGGTCTTCCGACCCGTCTTGAATGTCTCCGATCCGCGTCTGTGGTCGGTGGACCATCCAGTGCTTTATACGGTCGAGACCAAGGTCGCTTCCGCCGGACAGTCCGATGATGACGTTGCGACCAAGGTTGGGTTCCGTACGATCCGTTTTGACCCCGACAAGGGATTCTTCCTGAATGATCAACCGGTGAAGATCATGGGAACCTGCAATCATATCGATCATGCCGGGGTGGGAATGGCGGTGCCTGATTCGCTCTGGGAGTTCCGCGTTCGCAAGCTCAAGGAAATGGGTTCTAACGCTAATCGTTGCTCCCATAATCCACCGGCAACGGAGTTCCTCGACGCATGTGATCGTCTCGGAATGCTCGTCATGGATGAGAACAGGAACTTCAACTGCACTCCGGAATACATGGATCAACTGCGATGGATGGTTCGCCGGGATCGCAATCATCCTTCCGTGATTCTTTGGTCGGTTTTCAACGAGGAACCGATGCAGGGAACCGAGCAGGGATACGAGATGGTGCGGAGAATGTCGGCGGCCGTGAAGGAACTCGACACAAGCCGCCCCGTGACTGCGGCACAGAGCGGAGGCCAGGGAAATCCGATCAATGTTTCCGGTGCTGTCGATGTGGTTGGCTTCAACTATCAGCAGGGAAGCTATGACGGCTTCCATCAGAAGCATCCTCAGACGCCGATCACCAGTTCCGAGGACACCTCGGCTGTCATGACCCGCGATGAATATGAGACCGTGAAGAGCAATAACATCCTTGCAGCCTATGATGATGAGCATCCGGGATGGGGGGCTACTCACCATGACGCTTGGAAGGCGATCGACACGCGGCCATTTGTAGCGGGTGGCTTTGTCTGGACGGGCTTCGACTACCGGGGTGAGCCGACGCCCTTCACCTGGCCCAGCGCCGGATCATTCTTCGGTTGCATGGATCTCTGTGGCTTTCCAAAGACCGCGTTCTACATGCATCAGGCGATGTGGATCAAGGACCGCCCAATACTCACGATCGTTCCACACTGGAACTGGAAGGGAAAGGAAGGGAAGCCGGTCCGGGTAATGGTGATCACCAATGCGAAGCAGGCGGAACTCTTCCTCAATGGCAAATCGCTTGGAGTGAAGAATGTCGATCCTTATGCCATGGCAACTTGGGAAGTCCCCTATGAACCCGGCACGCTGGAAGCGGTTGCTAAGACTGATGGTAAGGAAATCGCAAAAACCAAGGTCGAGACGACCGGAGATGCAGTCGCCCTCAAGATCACTCCGGATCGGGTGAGTTTGTCCGGAAATGGTCAGGATGCCCTGCCCGTCACCATCGCCGCCGTTGATGAAAAGGGCAGGGTTGTTCCAGGAGCCTCACCCATGGTGACGTTCAAGGTAGATGGATCTGGAAAGCTAATCGGCCTTGGGAACGGTGATCCGAACTGTCATGAGCCCGAGAAGGGAAGCGATCACTCACTCTTCCATGGTCTTGGTCAGGCAATTGTCCAATCGAGCGCAGGTGCCCCTGGGGAGATCCTTCTCCATGCCTCGGCACCGGGACTGAAGGACGCAGTGGCTAGAGTCTCGATAGTTGCGGCACCCGTTATAGAGATCGTTCCAGCCGCACTTCCCATCGAGATCCTTTCAAAATGGAGAATGTCCCCCCTGTCATCGTCAAAACCCGATCCCGCTGCCGTCATCGCCGACAACGACATGAACAGCTGGACCCAGATCAAGCTTCCGAAGTTGGAGAACACTTCCAAGGCTGGCTGGATCGAATTCCGGAGCGAGCGCTTCAAGCCTTTTGAACAGCAGTCCAAGGAAGGCGGCGTCATTCGCTTCAAGGAGATCCGAGGCAAAGGGGAGTTCTGGCTCGATGGTGTAAAAGTCTTCGAGAAGCCTGATGCTTCCACGTTGCCGGTTGAGATTCCCCTTCCTGCTGGCAACCATGAACACCAGATTAGCGTCCTGCTTCAAAAGGGAGACGATGCCAAAGAGGTGGGCCTTGGGGGTGTCGTGACCGTTGAAGCCTCGAAGTGATGGAATTCCCGGGGAGGCTTCGTTGGGTTTTCCTGACGGGGCTTCTTGCATCGTTGTTTCTGTCGTGGACGATCAGGGCGGAGCTTTCTCCACCTGTCATGGAGGAGGTTGCAGACCAACCTACCGAAGGAGGTGTAGGGAAAGAGGGGGGGCTTCCAACCTTTGACGATAGGAGGAAAGCCGTACTGGAGGCCTTTGCCCTGGGCGGGGACGAGCATTTTGTGAAGGCTGAATGCCTCTTTGAACTGGGCAGAATTCCCGAGGGGCTTGTTCAGGTGAACAAGGGGCTAGATCCCCTAGTGCCGGGCAATCACGTCAACCGTTGGATGCATGGGGGCAACACAGGCTTCGTTGCCTGGCCGGGCCTCGATTGCTACCTCCGCTATGAGAAGTATCTAGATGCGGCAACCAAGGGACGTTACCGGACGATTTATACCGGAGGCGTCTTTTACGCCCGTCTCTCCACCAGCAATCATAAGCTGATGGCTGCCGTCTCCCGCTATCTGGCGACCCAGATCTGGGGTGCGGATGCCTTCCATGCAGATCCCTACTTCATGGAGAGGGATCCCTACATTCAGATTATGACCGCGAAGTCCAAGGAGTCCGGAATCGTCTGGGGCACTCATTTTGCCAAGGAGGATCCCACAGGTGAGAAGTATCTCCGTTCGATCATTGCCTCCACGGTGAAGGGGGGGCCGGGTGAGTATGCCTCCCGCCCCTATGGAGCGCAGAATATTCTTCCGCTATTGACACTTGCGGACTGCGTGAAAGATCCATCGCTTGCGAATCAGGCGCGGATCGCATGGGAGGTCTGTCTCATTCAGTTTGCCCCTGCATGGCTTCGCGGACATCTCGCAACATTTGCGCCGCGTTCCTACCCTGATACGGAGTCACAACACCCTTGGGGAGTGGCCACAATCCCATGGCTCTACTTCGGAGGTGTGAGCCCTGAACTGACCCATGCTAAGGCAGCGGCTCGATGTGCCACCGATGCCTACCGGCTCACTCCCGTCATTCTGCCTGCCGGAACCGACAGGTCCAAACCCTATACCTACCGAGCACTCATCAATGGCTGGGCCCTTGATCATTATGTCAACGGCACCTACGCCCTCTTTTCCCGATCCGCAAAAGTTGCTGGGAAACCCTTTCAAGGGCAGAGTTACCCGTGCGGCGTGATGTGGGAGGAACCCGACTCAGCGAAGGGAAGTCATCTCTGGATCACGAATCCGGCTGCCGACGAACCCGGAAAGATGGGCATTCACACCCATGGAGTCCGTCCCTTTGAGCAGGAGGTCTTGGGACGCGATGCCCTGCTCTTCCTTTTTAAGATTCTTCCAGATAATTCGCGCCCCTATGCGCTTGGCTATGTTCCGGGTGGTTGGAGGGCAATGATCAATGATGCCGGTTCATCGGGACATATCTTCCTCCATTACGGAAGCGTGCTGATCGCTGTGACGGTCAGTCAACCGTTCGAATGGAATCCGGAGGGAGGAATCCTTGCGCCGGCATCATCTCCAAGAAAGGGTGACTCCGAATTTCGGGTGAAGTCACCACAGTGTGCCATCGCTTTGGAGACGGCCAGTCCCAGAGACTTCCCCGGTACCAACTCTGACGAACAGCTCAAAAGCTTCCGTTCCGCGATCCTTGCCAAGAGTTCCTTAACCATCACGAACCATGGTATTCTTTCTGCACGCTATGGAAATCGTATCGGGAACACACTCGAGTGCATCTATGACGGCGAGGACCGAATTAATGACGCTCCTCTGGATTACAAGGGATGGCCTCTTTCCGAAAGCCCTTGGACATCTCGCAGGACGGAAGCTGATCCCTTGGTTATCACCGATGGAACTTCCGAAAGGATCTACGACTTCATGAAGTGGAGTGTCTCGGAGAAGAGAAAATAAATTATGCCAGCTTCTTCCTAAGACGGGCGGCCATCGGGCCAACGCCGTGTTTCACATCACCCCAAGCTCCCTTGCCTGAGTTGTAGCGGAAGCCCTCCTCCTTGTAGAGGGTTGGGGTGGCGGGATACCTCTCAGCCGACTCACGCCACGCTGCCCAGACGGCATCATACTCTGAGAGGAGTTTGGTTGCCGTTGCGGCGTCGAACTTCTCCTCGCATGCCTTCAGTTCGAAGTTGAGTCTGTAGATCGTGTAGAGGAAGCGACCGTAGTCGCAGGAGACCCGAACGAACTCCTGAGTCTCAGCGTCAGCAAAGGTAATCTTGGAGGCGATGTCGCAGATCTCTTTCCAGATCCCCTCTGCCTCGTGCTTCTGTGCGAGTACGCGATGCCTTTTCTCGGAATCCTTGGGGAGATCTGGTTCACCAATGTACTGATCACGGCTCCACCAGGGGCGGATATCGTTGTGCGTGGAGCGCTTTCCACGGATCACGGCCTTTGCCGAGAGGAGGCAGAGTTCCCTGAAACGGGCAGCATCCTCTGGGGAAAGTTTCAGAACTTCCGTGCAATAACGGAGGAAGACCTCCTCCTCGGTCTGCCGGGGGGCACGGGCCCAGTGGGCGGAGACCCAGGCATTGAGAGAGCACCAGAATTCATTCCTCGTATAGGGGCCGAGCCATCCACCGCCACGGCTCCAGGTCCAGACTCCTGCGTAGAGCGGTGAGGTCCGGGCGAACTCGTGTAATCCCTTTGTGTCGCTTGGGTCCATCGTGAAGGCGTATTCCTCGAAGCCGTTGATGACACCGTCGAGTACGTAGTTGGGATAGCAGCCTTTTCCCTCGTATTCACGGGCGCACTGCACCTCGATGATCTGGGGATGTCGTCCCTGTCCGATGACACGGCTAAAGCGATTGCCCCTGTGGAAATCACCCTCGCAGTGCTTCACGCTGATGGTGAGGAGGGGATGCGGTTCCACGGCGGCATCGACCTTGGCATAGGCCTCAGGATCGGTATCGAAGGAAAGCCAGGTACGGAAGAAGAGGGTCTTGCCGCGTTTCACGCAGAGTTCCTCACGCAGTAGCTGCATGAGCGGAATGATCGTTTCCTCCGGGTTCTTCTTCTCGCGAATGCCGCCGGCGTGATGTGGTGCGTCATCAAGGTAGGTCTCGCCAATGCGGACGATGAGTCCGTCAAGTTCGGGCAGGATCTCAAAGCTTTCAGCGATCATGTGCCGCAGGAGTTCCTGAGTGCGGGGGTGACGGGGATCCCGCCAGTCGGTGCCCTCCGCCTCCATCTTGGTCGCGAGACGCTTCGGCAGAAGGATCAGATCTGACATGCAGAGGACGCCGACACCCGCTGCTTTGATTCCTCCGTACAGGTTCTTGAGCCGGGCCGCTTTGGCATCGACCCAGGCACGCTCCTCGGTTCCCTGCGGGAAGATCGAGGGGTCGAACCCTTCCCAGTTGATGGCCAACTGAGGGGAGTCGAAAATCATGAAGACCTTCGAGTCGAAGCCGAACGACTTGAGGTGCTCCGGTTCGTTGAATGCCGTGACGTAGGGGGCATCGCCCGGATTATCATGAACGAGGTCGAGCGTGCGAGGTGTCCGCAGGGAAAGAGAAGGGAAGTTGCTCATCGTGCCCTCTTACTTTTTGTTGGAGGCTTCAATGTCCGTTGACGAACTGAACTTTCGCTTCGTCGTGTCACCTTCCTTAAGGAGTTTCATGTCACGGGGAGGGATGCTCTTGCGATAATCGTCAATCTGTAGGCCGATCTGTTGGAACGGGATGGAGGGAAATCCCATGATTGAAGCGGTCAGAGGTGACCCCGGTTTCACGCTAAAATCAAAGTTTTCCGCATCAACGAATTCCGACAGAGAGCCAGCCGTTAAATTGTCCTTTTGAACAATACCTCCTGCATTTTCCGGCTTGGGATAATCAAAAGGCTTGGGGCAGTTGATTACCAGATTCCCAATGACTTCGTCATTTTTCGGAGTCGTGGTCTCCACTCCGGCGACCAGGTCAGCTAGTTCTGGGTGTTTCTCTTTCCAGGGGGATTGATCCGGGTTCACCGACTTCACGTCTCCACCGAGGCGCTTGTCGTCCAGGGTGTATTTCCGGGAAACACCGCGATCATCGAGATGGATGCCCACAAGGCAGTCGACAATGATGTTGTTGAGAAACCGGTTGTAGTGTCCGCCGCCCATGAGGACGCCTAGATTGCATTTATAAGCCACATTCCCCGAGACCGTGACGCCGCTGGTTCCGTCGTCGAGGTAGAAAGCATTTCCGTTCATGCTGTGATGAACAAAGTTGTTTCGGATTACGTTACCGAATCCGGTAAACCCGCAGTAGCCGTAGAATCCTCCGAGATCACCAGAATTCAAGCCGATGCGGTAAACCTCGTTGAGTTCAAAGAGGTTGTCGACTCCTCCGAAACGTACTCCAGCATTGGCGCTGTCGTGAATCCGGTTGTGGGCGACTCGGATGCCGACGGCATCCCTGAGAATCTGGCTGGCGCCGCCGATTCCGATTTGAATGGCAGGCTCGGGAAAGTCATTGGCAGCGCGACTGACATCGTTATTCAAGATCTCGTGCCCCGTGGGCTCGAGCTTTGCTTTGGAGCCCCCGGCAGCGGCGACACCAGACCCGCCAGTTTCGCGGATGTCATTGGAGACGATCCGATGATTTTTACCTCCCTGGACGGAGATTCCGGTGCGGGCGATGTCCGAGATGTCGCATCCAGCAACCAGATCCCCCTCGCCCCCCTTGATGCAAACGGCATCACCAAGCGAACCGAGGAAGTGGAGTCCCTTGATGATGACATGGGAGGCATTGTCCAAGGTGATCAGGGAATCCTTGTTTGCTGAAACCAAGATCGGGTTCTGTGCTGATGCATCATCCGGAGGCCAGATCAGGAGAATTCGACGTTTGAAATCAATGGCCCACTCACCCGGGGTGCTGATCTCCTCAGGAAGATTCACGGCGCACCATGCCTCCGTACCATCGCCGCAGCGGCGCCCCTGCGCGTCCTTCTTATACTTGGAGCCGATTCCGCCTCCGACGTCTTTGACCAGGGTGATCGTGGTGGCATTCGTATCGATTGCCTTCACTTGGGCCCCATTGATGACCCAGGGAACACGCCAGAATCCACGAAGCCAGAGTTGGTCGTCTGCGAGCGCCTTCTGCCAATGAGAGGGTCGGTCATCACGATAGACGAAAGTACCGCCATGCGTGGCATCGCCGTTGTCGGTGACGCTTTTCATGGTGGTGAACCCATACTCACCCTTGGGCCAGCGGGAGATCGGGAGAATATTCGTGCCCAAGGTCACCTGAAGGGGACGCCAGTCGCCGCTGAAGACCTCAGGAAATGGAGCGATGGGAGCAATGCCGAGTTTTGCAAGATCGACCTGCCGGATATGGGCTTTTGCCTGAGGATCAAGCCTCTCGAGGAGTGACGGATCAGAGACTGTTTCGAGCTGCGCGCCGGAGACCGATCGTCCCGCCGTCAGGACAGGGGTTGCTCCCACCTCTCCTGTGATCACAAGAGGGGCATTGGAAGTTCCGGAGCAGGATGCATCAAAAACAACTCCTTCCGGCAGAGAGTGAATGCCGCCCGAGAGGAAAATCGTGACTCCTGCGGCTTTCTGATCCGCTGGCAGTGCTTTCAGTGCAGTCGCTGCCTCTTTCAGCGAGGGAAGGGGATCAATCGCTGTTCCGCTTGCCCCTGCCATTCCGGTCGGGGAGACGTGGAGTTCCACAGGTGAGGCGTTCAGTGCTGCACCCAAAAGCAGAAGTGCGGCAAGTGAGCAGGTAAGACGGGGGGAGTTGGTGCTAATCATCCCGAAGTCTTCCACGTCTCGTGAAAGGGAATCAAGACCGCATCACGACTTCGTGCATGGTTGCAAGGAGGGCAAGGTTTGCTAATTATCCACCTTTTCCATGAATTCCGTTCAGAATCCTTTTCCTTCTCAAGTCTTCGCCTCCCTTCTCGATGCTCAGCGCACCGTCTTGATTCTTAAACTCAAGAGCGCTTCCTCAATTCATGATCTCCCCTGGAATGGCGATACCCCGCTGAATGGCGCTTACTGGAAGACCAGCACCTCCGTAACGGAGGTCTCTGGGCGATCTGGGTCCTTCGACGTGACGTCGGTGATCGAACTGACCGAGGGAAGCTCTCCGGCAACAAGCGTCCAACTTGTCGCCGATTTTGCCGAATGGAATCCGAAGTCTTATGTCTTTTCTCCCTGCATGGTCTATGACGGGAACCGCTTCGAGATCGTCGATGTCCCGTACTCCCCCTTCTGGCCTGATGCCTCCCATTATGCCGTCGACAAGCCGATCAGCATCACCAACCAGGCCCATCTGAATAAAGACGGCTCTGCCGCCTCGATCGAGATCGACACGTGGGGTGTGGCCACACCGTGCCTCGGATGGCGCTCTCCGGAGGGGCGTGGATTCCTCCTCTTCACACCCGATCACAACGAACTCGGCGCCATGGGTCTGACCATTACGGAGGACGGGCCGTCTGAGAAGGCCTCCTTCACCGTGGAGAGTCCACGCCGCCGCTCAAAGATACCGAATATCATGGGCTTCCGGGAGGGAGATCCTCTCCGTGATTGGAAAGCCGGGGACAAGGTCACGGTGACCGTTCGATTTTGCTTCTTCGAGGCGCCACGTTTGCAGGATCTCTTCGACCGCTATGCCGAGGGGCGCAAGGACTTCGGAGATCGCCGCACCGTCAAGGCCCTCCCCTTCAGCGAGGCTGATCGGATGGTCCGTGAGAAGGTGAACGCGCTCAACTGGGATGAGGAACTCGGCTACTACCGTCATGGCATCAGCAGGCTCAATACCAAGCCGTTCGACTGGTGGCAGCTCGGTTGGGTCTCGGGCGGACTCACCACCCTGCCGATGATCGCGCAGGGGGAGCCGACCCAGAAAGCACGCGCCCTACGCAATCTCGCCTTCATGTTTGAGGGGAGCCCCGTCGAGAATGGTCTCTGGAAAGCCCATCATGACGGGACGAAGTTCAATAATGAGGATCCCCGTCCTCCACGTCCTGGATATCTTGTCTCCGTGCGTCGTCTCTCCGACGCGCTCTACTTCGGGATCAAGCAGATCCTGATGCTGGAGGCTCGGGGCGAAGAGGTTCCCGCCGCATGGAAGACCTCTGCCAAGAATCTCGCTGACGCCCTCGAGAGGATCTTCCGCAAGTATGGCCAGATCGGCCAGCATCTCGACATCCGCACGGCCGAGATCGGCATCGGCGGGAGCACCGCCGGAGGTGTCCTCCCCGCAGCCTGGATCCTGGCGTCACGACTCTTCAACGACCCAGTCTATCTGAAAGCCGCCGAGGATCTGGGACGTCAGCTTGTCCGGGATTGCGTCGAGAGAGGCCTCACCACCGGAGGACCGTGCGACATGCTCACCGCTCCCGATAGCGAATCGTGCTTTGCGCTCCTGGTTTCGCTGGTCGACCTTTTCGAGGCAACGGGTGATCCCTTCTGGTCTCGAGCAGCCAGTGATCTGACCCGACAGTTCTCCACCTGGGTGACCAGCTACGACTTCACCTATCCTCCGGAGTCCCACCTAGGAAAGGTCAACGTGCCGTCGAACGGCTCCGTCTGGGCCAACATTCAGAACAAGCACGCCGCACCTGCGATCTGCAATTTCTCAGGTGATTCACTCTTCAGGTTCTGGCGTGACTCGGGTGACGAACTGGCGCTCGACCTGATCCGTGATATCGCCGGAAACATCACGAGCTACGTCTCCCGTGAGGGGCATCAGATTGGAACGATGAATTCGGGAATGATGTGCGAGCGGGTCAACCTCAGCGACTGGGAAGGTCAGGAAGGAGTTGGGGGGAATATCTTCGGCTCCACGATCTGGGTCGAAACCGCGCTCATGCTCACCGTGGCTGAGCTTCCCGGGATCTATCTCCGCACCGACACGGGGCGTCTCGAGGTGTTCGACCATATCGATGCCGTCTGGAATGATGAATCCAAGACTCTCACGCTGAGCAATCCGACCAAGTTTGATGCCAAGGTTCAGGTGCTCGCAGAGGATGCAGTCCTAGCATCCGTACCTCTACCACTCGAGATTCTCAGTCGCTGTAAGCCAGTAGAAGTTCCGGCCGGGGGATCGGTCTCCGTGGTTTTCTAAGAACTGTTACGCGCTCAAGTGGGAGACTGCAATTCTCCCGCCGAGGCGCTGAGCCGCAGAGATTTGAGACTGATGAGGTGCCCGTTGGCTAACGTATAAGATCAGCGACGACCGAAGGGCGTTCGCTGCATCGCTTGTTTAGGCATTGCGTCCCTTGTTGATTCTTTTGGTTCGTCGGTCTTGGAGAAAATCTCGGAATGTGCCAATGAGCACACAGCCGGAAGAAAGACTGATGGCAACCAACATTAGAATCGCTGACGCACGGAAGACTGGGCCTCTGGCTCTAGTGTCAAGATAGAAGCCGAGACTGAGTGCTCCGTCGTGAATGAGATGACTGAGCAGCCAGAAAAAAAGCGCAGTAGAAGCGCAGAAAACTGCAAGTAGGATGAGGGTGTCGGTGAGCCTTGGCATAGGTTAAAGCTACGCCCGGGATTGCGAGAATGCATTTAATATCAATTGGATTGGAAATGCTTTGATCACAGGATGCGCGCAGCAGCATCTTAAGTAGGGCGCCGCGGCTTGTTAGTCTTCTTTTTCTGAGTTTTTTCCTCTAGGCGAAGATCCATCTGTTCCCAAGCATGTTCTTTGAAATCCTCCCACCATTCTGGCATATCTTGTGCCCTTATAATCCACCATGATTGCGCAGCAACTTCGCTTGATGTCCAAATCATGGAATTCTCATGATATATGTATTTATGCGAATTCCATCCATTATTCGGGCGGAGTCTCATCAATACTTCACCTTCACACGTGTCTATGTACTCCAGGGCAATGGGGGCAATACCAGATTTAAATTCTGGAACAACTGCAGAGGCTAGTATCCTACCGACCTCCGGAACGATCTCCATGTACTCTTCTTTGTCAGGAAACCTTGGTGACCTTCTTAGCAGGTATTCTCGCTTTAGAGCCATAATTCTTAAGACTAATGGGAAAAAATCAGCGACGACCAAAGGGTGTTCGCTGCAGCGGTTTGTTAGGCGACACGGTTATTGCACTTGCTAATAACATAAGATCCATAGAATGCAGAGATACTCGCGATAAGCAGTACTAAGAATGAAATGCTGTGAAGCCATATAAGTGGGCCGTGAAGATGCCACCACCCTGTTGCGGCGGCGGACAAAGAGCCGTCCCCGAACATGGGACTAAAAAACATACCGAGGTTTGCAAAGAAACTCCGCCAAATGATGAAAAGACATAATGCGCCCACAGCTAGCCCACGGAATGGCGTCTGACGAGTGTAGAGCAGCACGGATGCTCCGATGCCGATGACTACGATAACGCCGGTCTCAATGGTGCTGGTAACCCGATAACTGACGGCAAAGCTGGTGCTCGTCGGATCAGGCGCTGGAGCAAATAGAAGAAACCACGCTTGCTGAATAATTCGCCCAATGCAAAACAGCATGCACAACGCCGTCGCCAGTTTTAGATGTCGATTTCTCATGGATGCTCTGTGACGCCTAACGGCTCGAACTGAGGGACGCGTATGATGGTGGTCGCATCCAAAAACGATGAACGCCTAGCGTTCGCTCCAGCGATTGGTTAGGTGTTTCCGTCTCCATTGGAATTGATTTTTGCTTCTGCTCGCAATTCTCCACATGCCCAGCATGAATCAAAACTACCGGGAATCCACTCGGCACATTTGGGGCATTTCCAATCTGGTAATTGCGATGTTGGAGCGTAGTAAATATCTCTTAGTATACCCATGGCAGTCTCATAGTCGTTATCGTTAACAACACAAAGCGTTGGAAAAAATAGGGGTGAAGGAATATCAGTAATGTTGTTTCCGTATTCATTACGAATGTAGCTCTGAATGCCAGCCTCATCCAGAACAGACTTGTAATATCCTACTCTTGCGTGATCCTGGTCAACAAATACCTCTCTCATAGTGATGTTATTTTTAGAATGGCAAGGCATAACCTAACTTCCTTGTACTGAGCGACACAATACTGGGTGCACCCTAATTGGATAGGTGTCAAAGGATTCATGCTCTAGAGGCGTAAGTGAATCTGATGAGTACATATCCGAAAGTAAACATACAACTCCACCAAAAATGCTGTGAAGGCACCACATAGGGTCGATATGACAACCTCATTTTTGCACTCAAATAGCCAGTCAACCCAGCGAATAACGGCGAAAAAAACAAAAGAAATACCCGCAGCCATGCATGCTTGGAAATAACATCAGGATAAAATAACAGTGATAGACCTCCCACAGCAGCACCGAAAATTAAACTCCATACACCAATCAAAAATGGGCGGGAGTCCCTTGCATCAAGTTTTGGCTCCTCATATAAAAATATGTCCCATGGAAGATTTACGAAGAGTTCCAGCAAAACCTGAAGCAAGAGTATCAGAAAATCCTCCATGCGCTGCAGACAATAAGAGGGTGCTCGTAAAATCTCAACGACGAACAAAGGACGTTCGCTGGAGCGACTGGTTAGATGTTAGTGGCTGCATTGCTAGAATCTCTATTACCTATTCCACGCCTCTTTCGCCAGAATGATAACGCCAGCACGGCGATCATACTTATCGGCACGGAGACCGCTGAGCACATTATCGCTCCCATAAGAACCCAAGGGCCCCAGTCGACATGACCAAAAGCTAATGGCTTAAACCAGAGAGTGATTGTCGGCAAATAGCACCATCCAAAAGAGACAAGGACTGGAGTCACAAATGCTAAAATAATCTTGGGCATCCAGCGGGGCAAGCCAGAGATAAACCACGCCAGTATAATCACTAGTACACAGATCGATGTACAAACTCCACCAAATGAGTCAAACATTGTGTTTTAAATCTGACGCCTGGAACTGAGCGACTTCATGCACGGTAGACCCATGTAAACCGTCCAACTTAATGGTGTTCGCCCCAGTGATTGGTTAGGTCTTTTTAGCGTCATAAAATATTGTACGTATGGCTATATCTATAATAAGTCCCAATATGCCATAAAATAATATTACCAATAAATAACCAGAAGCGTTTAGATCGGCGATTAAAAAGGCAATCCCTCCATTTTCAATTGGTAGATTCAATGCTCTGCCAATAATTACCGGCGGTATCTCTATTAATCCAAGCGCAATAATTGCTGTCGCAGTAAAAAAATTGTCACCAAGTGGGAATTTACACTGAAAGGCAAGATTGGATGCAGCAATAAAGAAAATGGGGAGAAAGATCCCAATAATCGTTCCGTAAAATTTAAAGCGTGATAGTCGCATAGACCTAACGTCCGAACTGAGCGACGCCATGCACGATGCACTCATGCAACCGGCGTTCCTCATTATGTTCGCTCCAGTGATTGGTTAGACTGCATATTATATTTAATTTTATTTAGCATTTTATGGATTGAATATAAATACATGACTGGCCATATAACACCCACAGTCACAATAGGCGTTGCTGATATAATGATAAATATCCACCCAAGGTTAGGGATGTCTCCAAGGGTTTTAATTACCAATGCGAATAAATATAAAAATCCAAATACACTAAATAAATGAATTGTAGATAATATAATTACCCTCAATTTACTTTTAGCTACGCTCTCAGCCCATCCCTCGGGATCTCTCCAAATTGGTGTTATCCATTTCATAGAAAACATAGAAGATTGGTCAGTCTAACGGCTTGAACTGAGCGACACCATGCACGGTAACCCATGTAAACCGTCCAACTTAATGGTGTTCGCTCAAGTTGTTGGTTAGGGGACATATAAAATTAGCGGTCGAAAGCAAAAATACAGAAAATCCCAAGCGATGGCACGGCGAGCAGCAATGCCAAAATAGCAAATGGTGAACGGATACCACACAAAGCCAAGATCGTAGAAAGCGTGTAAAGAATGACAAATAAATAGATCGAATTCCACCAGGCTCCTGTGCGCGCTGTAAAACACATGGCAAACCATAGCCAACTCAGGCATGTGATAATCAAAGATGCGGCAGCGACTCGATCTGTCCTAATCCGTGATGGAGAATCCGAGGAAACAGTCATCTGAATGAAAATGGGTGATGGGACCCCTAACGGCTTTAACTGAGCGACACCATGCACGGTACACCCAAGCAAACCGGCGGTCCTAATGGTGTTCGCTCCAGTAATTGGTTAGAGGTTTTTTTGATTCATTTTCTTTTTAGATAAAAATAAACAATCGCCATGATTACTATGATTATTGCAGAAAACATATACTGAACATTGCTCATTGGTGCATAGTTAGTTAAAAGCATTCTGTTCATTTTCACCTAACGTATAAGGTCAGTGACGCAGAGCGTTCGCTGTAGCGCTTGGTCCGGCATGTTTGGTTCTTTCTGTAATTACTGTTGTTAGGGTCCACAACTCCATAACTGCAAGAATGGCAAATGTCGCATAAATGTAGCCACGACCTCTCAATACAGGGTTAGCCAATAGTCTCCTCAATGATATAATGGCCGGAATAAGGACAAGTGTAACGCAGCCAAGGGAAAATAGAACCGCATAGCCATATTTTTTTGAACTCAGTAGAGCTACCATCAAATCGGCGTGGATGGGCCACACGAAAATCAGGAGTGTAAGATAAAACGTGATCCGTGAGAGCAGATCAATTGGCCGCTTTATTTTGGATGTCTCTGGATTCATTTTCTGCCGAACAGTTACTAGGCGGCTAAACGGCCGTGTTTGTGGGAGCGTTCATCGGGGTGAGTTTTTTGCTATCCTTCTGTAGGTGTGCGTGTTGTTCGGTGCCCTATCTGCAACCCACTGATAAAGGCTGCGATCGCATCAGCAAATCCGAAAACTCTGGTCAGGGATTTTCAGGGAATCAGGTGGAAGGTCTGGAAGACCGTGGCTGATGGCTTCACCCCATCCTTTTCCTTGAAGGAGCCGACCTGGTAGGCGCCAACCGTGACCTCGATCGGGTTGGTGGCGCTCGCTGGCACCTCCATCGGGATGAAGGCTCCGTCACGGATGATACCGGGTCCCTTCATGACGAAGTAATCAACCGGCAGGCCGGCGGAGCTTTTGGCATGGAGTTCGATCTTCAAGGAATTCGCACGAGCATCCGCCACGGTAGGAAAATCGATGGTTTGAGGCTTTGCACTCTTCATCATCGGCGCATCGGAAGGTGAGAGGGAGATCTGGCAGGTGCGTCCGGCGGCAGCGAAATCCTTGTCCCCCTCGTGATAGACACGGACAAAGGACATGTTGAATCCATCACCCGGATCGATGCGGTGGCGCTTCAGTCTTAGTGTTAGACGCGACTCGGTGACGCCCCGCTCATCCTTGAACTGTTCGCTCTTCACCAGTTGGAAGGCTCCGCCATGGGCGTTGAATTCGAGGGGCAGATCACTTGTCGGAAGGTTGGTCATTCCGGGGAAGGCGACATTCGTATAGGTCAGCGGGATCTCGGGATGGGCCTTGCGATCCTTTTCTGAAACCGTGCAGATCTCCGGCGGGGTTGTCAGCCGGTGGGTGGTGAGTGTGAAGAGTCCGTCGTCGTGCAGGAGTGCCGCAGGATTCGTCATCGGGGCCATCAGTCCCATGGCGAGACTGATCGGCTGATTCGTAGGGTCGAGGAAGGTGAACATCTCGATCTTTTTCCGGGGCTCGGTGATGCCGAGGTCGAACTGGTTGCGGGCAAGCGCTTCGTTCGGGAACCAGAGCGCCTCGTTGCGGTGGCCCTTGTACTCAAGATAGGGAGCAGGCATGGGATAATCCTTCGGGAGCTCTCCTGCGGCTGGGATTTTCGAATTCATCAGCCAGCCATCCTTGAGGGTAATGGTTTTTAAGGGGGCTCCCGCCTTCTCGGGGAGTCGTGCTGAGGCGATGGCGTCCAACCAGTCGGCCACGAACTGGTAGTTCCGCGGCGACATGTCGAAGTGACCGCTCGTCATCTCCCAGCAACCGCTGAAGAGCTCGTTATGAGGCTGGTAAGTCGTGCCGGCGTTGGTGTCCTGATCGTTGCGGTAAGCCCTCAGATACGTCCCGTAGGCGTGCGGGTAAGCGCTCCAGGAGACGGTCTCCTGACTGCCGGAGGTGACGAAGAGGATGGGGATGTTGCTCAAGTACATCGATGCGTCGGGATGCATCGCCTTTCCCCCTGGACCGAAATAGCTGTAGACGTCGGGGAGTCCCGCCTTGATCGGAATGCTGGCAAGGCATTGCGCGGGATTACGGATCGCGGCTTCAAAGGGAAATCCACAGACGGCCGAGTGACCCAGCGGCACGATCGGGGCGTTGGTGAGTTCGGGATGGCCCGACAGATCGGCGAGTCGCTTGATGTAGGAATCGTACATCGCGGTCCGGGCGGGGTCGGTCACGTCGTAGGTGTTATCCTTCATCATGACGCTGCCGATATCCTTCGCCCATGGTGTGATCAGGATCTGGGCGATGCTATGCTTCCGGCAGACCTCACGCACCGGGGCGCTCTGGAGGATGTTGATCGGAAGTCCATTGTGCATCGCAACCATGACCGCCCGGATCTTCGGCGTATTCGGAGGGATCCAGAGATACATCCCGAGATTTGGACGATCCTTGGAAGCTTCCGAGGGAGCGAAATACTGGTAGATGCGATCGACTTCCGGATCAGGCTGCGCAGCGAATCCTTGCCTCTCCAAAGGGAGGAGAGAGGCCAACGCTATCAGGAGATGGGAGATCTTTTTCATGTTCATTGGGGTTAAAGAATGAGGTGAATCCTATTTCAGGCTGATTTTATAGACCACGGCATGGGCGCAGGGCCACGTTGTCGAGGGTTGGATGACGAGGTCCGTAGGATCTGCTTTCCAAGCAATCTTGTCCGAAGAGCCAAGGAGGTTGACCGCCGTAATTAGATCCGAGATCGAACCGAGTGAAGAGATGGTCAGTGGACCTTGCGGAATACCGCAGGCGATCGCGTAGAGGGTCTTCCCATCCTTCGACTGCGTGAAGCGGATATCCTGCCAGGTCATTGGATGCATCAGCTCATTCATCCCCTTCGGATTGAGTTGGGTCGGTCCCTCCCCGAACGTAGTCCAAGGCCGGGTGTTGAAGATTGCCTCCCCGTTGATCGGCATCCATTTGGTGAGTTCCTCGAGCACCTGCTCACACTCGGGATAGAGGCTTCCATCGCCGCGCTGCGGGAAATTCATCAGGAGGTTACCGTTCTTGCTCACCACGTCGGCGAGTGTGTGAATAACAGTGGGCGCATTCTTAATGTTTGAGTGAGAGTCGAAATGCGGATTGTGGTTCATGTAGAACCATCCCGAGATCGAGCTGACATCGAGCCAGGGTTTTTCCTGCAGGGTGGGGTACATTCCGCGTTCGCGGTAAGGTAGGAGGCTTCCGGTGGTGACGACTCCTTCCTCAATGCCGTGATGCTCCTTGGCATTGAGATTCAGGTAATTGGCGATGACATTCATACCTAGTTGCCCATGGGGAATGCCGCCGTCCAGAAAGAGGAAGTCAGGAGTATATTTTTCCACTAGCTCAAGGTGGCGCTTCTCCCATCCATCGAGCCATTCCTGACTCGGCTTGGCCTTTTCATTGGTTGGTGAGTTGTAGAGGCTGACTAGGGAGAGATCCTTGCCCTGATAGGGGACGCCGGCCAGTGGGCCGTTGGTATCCGAGAGTTGGGCTCCATACATGTAATTCCAGCCACGGTTGTCGGCATGGGAAGAGACGCCGAAACGGAGTCCGGCCTTGAGCGTAGCATCACGCCAAAGGCCGACGATGTCCTTGTGGGGGCCATGTTTCACGGAATTCCACTCGTGGTAGGTGGAGTCGAAGCAGTCGACGTTGTCGTGGTGCGTTGCGAGGGCGACAATGTACTTGGCACCGGCGGCCTTGTACTTTGCTGCCAAGGCATCCGGATCAAATTTTTCAGCTCTCCACGACTCGATCACATCCTTGTATCCGAACTTCGAGGGATGGCCGTAATGCTCAATGTGCCATTTGTACTCCTCGCTACCCTGATGCCAGAGGTCGTGGGCGTAGTTGTTAAACCGGCCGGGAACCGAATCAGGGCCCCAGTGCGACCAGATCCCAAACTTGCAGTCCTTGAACCACTCGGGGCATTGGTAGGTCTTGAAAGATTGCGAGGTCGGTTGGAAGGTGCCCCCTTGCAAGGTTTGATCAACCGGTTCATCGGCCCGGAGGGATAGCGAAACGAAAACAAGAAGCAACAGGACGCTGAGAATTGGTAACTTCATGGGGGGAGTTTCATAGTGATGAGATTGGGAGAACGCATCAATCTTCGTGTTTTAAACACAACGTTTATTGCGGATGGGGAGAGAGCGAAGGTAGGATGGGCCAATGAACGCTTCCCCCCGTCTCTTTGTTCTCCTTTTTCTGCTTACCTCGGTTCTCCCGCTCCATGCCGACGTGAAGCTGCCGGCGATCTTTGCCGACCACATGGTCCTGCAGAGGCAGATGCCTGTGGTTGTGTGGGGATGGGCCGCTTCGGGCGAAAAAATCTCGGTCGATTTCTCTGGTAAGCACGCCGAGACCACCGCCGATGCTTCGGGATCGTGGAAGGCAGAGTTACCCGCGATGGAGGCCTCGGTCGTGGGGCTTACCTTATCCGTGAAAGGGAGTAATGAGGTCACCATCAACGATGTGCTGGTCGGCGAAGTCTGGCTCTGTTCCGGTCAGTCAAATATGGAGTGGGCGCTCGGCCGAAGTGAGGGTGGAACCAATGCCTGTACCACGACGAACCCACTCCTCCGTCTCTGCACGATTCCTCATAACAGCCAGTCGACGCCTGTATCAGATGTTAATGCCAAGTGGGTGCTCTCGGGAGATCCCTCCATGAAGTTCTTTTCGGCAATCGGGTGGTGGTTCGGAGATAAACTGCAAAAAGAACTCAAGGTTCCCGTGGCCATTCTCAACGATTCCTACGGTGGCACGACCATCCAGGCCTGGATGCCGGTGGAGAGACTTCGTTCTGGCCCATGGTCGCAGAGCGATCGTTGGAACAACCCGGACATCGCGCGGCAGGAATACGAGAAAAAGAAAGCCGAACTCCAACCCGCCTACGACAAGTACCTCGGTGACAAAGCTGCGGCAGCCCAGAACCACCAGCCATCACCCGAACCGCCCAAGGGTTGGCCCGGTGATTACCGTGGTCCAGCTGTTCTCTGGAACGGAATGATCCATCCGCTGCTCCCGCTCCGCTTTCGCGGCGTCTGCTGGTATCAGGGGGAAAATAATTCCTATGTCGGCATCGCCAACACCTACGGCCAGATGCTGCCCATCTTGATTGCGGAATGGCGTACGGCTTTTGGTCAACCGAATCTACCCTTCTTTGTTTTCCAATTGGCACGCAACCGCAAGCCGCAGACCGATCCGAATGAGGCGAGTGGTATCGCCGTGGTGCAGGAGGCCCAGCTCCAGGCGGTCGCCAAGACGCCTCATACGGCACTGATTGTCACCGAGGATCTCGGAGAGACGAATGTGCATTACCTGAAAAAAGAGCCGGCGGCTCAACGAGCCCTCAATCTCGCACTCTCCCAAGTTTATGGCCAGGGAGGTGATGAGGAGTGCCCGGTCTTCAAGTCGCTCGAGTTGAAGGGGAGTCAATGCGTGGTCTCAATCAATCATGCCGCCGGAGCACTGAAGGCAGAGGGAGGCGTGCCTAAGGGATTCACGGTGGCGGGAGAGGACAGGAAGTTTGTCTTTGCTGATGTGGTGATTGAGGGCGACAAGGTGAGGGTATCTTCGCCTTCGGTTCCAAAACCCGCGGCCGTCCGTTATGCATGGGCCGATATGCCTGATGTGAATCTCTTCAATGCCAAGGGGCTCCCTCTTTCGCCCTTCCGCACGGACGACTGGCCGCTACCCGAGACCGGAGGCTTCTCCGTCAGCCAACCCACCCCGACACCTCCGCCTGTTCCGCATCCCTAATCAAGAGGACGGGCCCTCTTAAAATACTCTTTGAAAATGAGTCACGCATTCAACGAGTCAAGCGATGGAAAAAATGCGTCTGGTGGCCGCATCCTCCTGGTGGATGGGCATTATTATCTCTATCGATCGTTCTTTGCTATTCGGGGGCTAACGAATTCCAAAGGAGTGCCGACCAATGCTATTTATGGATTTGTGAAAGCACTGCGTAGGATGCTTTCGGATCTGAAGCCAGACTACGCGGCGGTCGTCTGGGATGCTGGTCTCCCCGAGCGTCGCACTCAGCTTCAACCTGAGTACAAGCAGCACCGTGACGAGATGCCTGATGATCTCGAGGCTCAGCAGGAACCCATCCAGCGGATCGTTCCTCTCCTTGGGGTGGCCAGTGTCTTTCTTGAGAACCATGAAGCCGATGATTTGATCGCTTCCTATGTGGTGGAAGCCTCCCGATCGGGAATTGAGTCGGTCATTGCCACTAACGATAAAGATATCCTCCAGATGGTTGGCGATGGGGTCTCAATCTACTCCACCGCAAAAGCTGACGTGGGCGAGGGGAATGGAGGATTCAAGCTGCTGGGTGTCGAGGATGTGCGTGCCAAGTGGGGAGTGGATCCGGCATTGATTGCTGATGTGCTCGCGCTGACAGGGGATTCCGCCGACAACATCCCGGGAGTTCCGGGTGTGGGTGGCAAGACCGCCGCAAAATGGATTAATCAGTATGGATCGCTCGATGTGATTCTTGCCTCGCAGACTCTGGATCCCAAGGTTGCCGAAAAAGTCAATGCGGCCCGGGAACTAATCCTTCAAAACCGTCAGATGGTGGCACTCGATCTTGACCTACCTCTTCCTGAGCCTGTTGCCTCCATGAAAGTGAGGCCACGCTATCCCGAACTGATCGAGGCATTGCGTGACTGTGAATTCCGCTCCCTGACCGCAGAAGTGGAGCGCGAGGCAACACTCGCTAAAATCCCCGACCACCAAGCCCCTATCCCTGATTCCCTACCTCCCCATCCCGATGCCTCATTCCCAAACTCTCAACCTTCAGCCCAAGGAGAGCTGTTCTGATGAGGAAGAGTCTTGTCTTTGGCGCGGGGCAGGGAGCGCGATTGGCGGTACTGGATCTCATCAAGCGATCCCACAATGGGCTTGGGGTAAAGCAGATCGCAACCGAGTTGGGGATGAGCTACATGGGGGTGAAGTCGCATTGCGTGACGCTTGCCTCCGAAGGGTATCTGACTACCTGGAGGCAGCCCGCTCCCAAAGGGCGGCCTCTGATGTTCTACAGGCTCGCCGAATCCGGAGAGCGTCTCTTTGCAGAGCCGGGTCTCGGGCTCTCCCTGGCTCTTCTACGTGATGCTGGAAAGCTTTTCGGTGCAACCGCCCCGCAAAAACTGCTGGTACTCTATTACCGTACAGAGGCCGAGCGCTACCGTGGGATGATTTCCTCTGGGTACATCAACGAAAGGGTGCGTGCCTTGGTCCGGTTACGCGACAGGGAGGAGAGGATGGTTGTTTTCTCGATTGCCCGAGAGCGATGGGAGATCCACGAGTATCATAATCCTTACGCCGCTCTGATGAGGGAATATCCTCTTGCCGCAACTCTCGAGGAAACCATGATTGGCGAGGTTCTTGGAGTTCCGGTTCGTAGAACCGAGGAGGGAACCCGGATTGTTTTTTCGGCCCGTTGAATTCCCTAGGGCTTTGAGGGTAGGTGTTCCCTGCAGAATTCTTTCCCATCTGTGGTGACACGGAAATCAATATCCGGATGGCTGACCTCGGTCTTGCCGCAGGACTCGCATCGATGAAGGGTTTCGACCGACAGGTTTTTGGGGCCTGCAGGATTGCGTCGGGAAGGTGGGCCGGAGAATTTGGCAGCTTCGCTTTTCAGAATCCCAAGATGAGATCTCAGCTCGGCATGGAAAAATAATAGGTAGTTCAGAAAAGCGGTTCCCAAAGTCGCTGCCACGATAAGCGGTTGCCCTAATGCCGAAAGGATCATGATCACGGCACTAAAGAGGGCGAGCCAGGCGATCCTGACCGGAAGGATGAAGAAAACGAGGACCTTGAAGTCAGGATAGACGGTCGCGAAGGCCAAGAGGAGCGAGAGGTTCAAGAAGGTGTTGGCACGACCGATGGATGCACCCTCTCCCGATAAGCCAAATGCGAAAGAGACCACGGTGCAGAGCAGGATGCCGCACAAATAAAAGGAGGTCAGTCGCGCCGCCCCCATGGCAGTTTCTAATCCGTCGCCGAGATACAGCAGGAAAAGGAGCGAGAAAAAGATCCAGAACGGACTCAGTGTCTCAGGGATGAAGATCCAGGTAATAAGTCTCCAGACCTGCCCGTGAAGAACCATCGCCGGGTTGAGTTCCAGAACCGAAAGAAACCCGGGGGCCAGAAGATGGAGGATAAAGACCAGTGCGTTAAAGAGCACCACATAGCGAATCAGTCCCGGAATGGCGCAGTGTTCCGAGAGTCGTCGCAGCGACTTGCTGAATTCAGAGGGCATAGGAGACTTGGGACATGGGCTAAAGAATGACGGATCTGGGCGGTGATGCACGCCGGAAGATGCTGGCACGGCTCGTCATGGATTCGGGCAGGGCGGAAGTGTTCTAGGGATCTTCAAACACTCGGACAAAGTCAGGTTTTCCATTCCTTAGGAAGAAGGGGATCAGACAGTTCCCCTCAGCTCCCTCCTGTTCGATCTCAAGCGGGATCGTTTGATCGTCGATCACGGCCTCATACTTCACACAGGGAGGCTGACGCACTAGCAGGACGCTATTTCCGGGAGCCAGATAGGCAAGCTGCTGGGATGGTCTGTTTCCGGAGGCGGGGCTGCGGAGAAGGAGCGTTTTCCGCGGCATGGCATTGACGATCCTGTAATGGCATGGGTCGGGAGTGACAAGGGTGTAGGGGATGACATGGAACTGAATGTTTGGGGGGTAGCTCCCAGCGGGTGCTGTTTCTCCGAGGAGTTGCGGTAGTTTTTCCTTTGGGCCCTGAGTGCTGAGATCGCCCGTTAAGAGGAGGTATTGGCTGGAGAGTGGTTTGAAGTGGATGGTTTGGAGAGCAAGGAGAGGGCCATTGGTGCCATGTACCGCGTACTGGACCTCCGGTGTGCTGATCGCGTGGTTGGCAGTCCATTCCCCCTGGTGGAAGTCGGGATAGGCAATAGGAATATTGGTGACTCTGGAGTTTCTAGTGGATCTAAGACCGCTGGGGATGCTTTCAGTGCCTAGGTCATGACCACGAGATGGAACCGAACTGAGACCAACACCGAGTGCGATTGAGGGAACGCTGGTGGCATTCACGATGGTGACCCTGACCTCAGGAGTGGGAGTCGGTGTGGGCGAGAGGTGATGATGCCGGTGAGATTCTCCCGATGAACCCTTCGAGAAAATAGTAGCAGAGGCGGTGGGAGAGCCGGGTGCCAAGGGAAGGAGCGCCGCCTGGGCAACAAGAAGAAATGAAGCAAGAACGATCAT
This sequence comes from Chthoniobacterales bacterium, assembly GCA_036824855.1. Classification (GTDB taxonomy): domain Bacteria; phylum Verrucomicrobiota; class Verrucomicrobiia; order Chthoniobacterales; family UBA6821; genus UBA6821. The sequence continues at coordinate 31,479 of DAISZK010000020.1, forward strand.
TGATTTGGAATGGATGAGTTCAGGCTCAACGCCACTGGATGTCGTGAAGTGATGGAATCAGGCGCCCTCGGGCATCGGGCTCCAACCTGAGAAGACCCTCCATCAATGCGCGCCCCATGGTCTTCCCATGCTTATCAAGAGACTCACCGATCACGTAGAGGTGGAAGACTCTTGTTTGCAGAACGCAGTGACCGATCATCTTGCCAAAGGCTTCCTCTCTTGCCCTGTCGAACGCATCTGCGGCGGGGGGCGAACTGCCGCGAACATTACCGAAAAGAACGGAGGTGTAGGTCTGGGCATTCACGAGATTTGTCGTGAGTGGATAGAGGTCGGAGAGTCTCTGATAAGGGCGATTTGTCTCCACGATAGTGGCCAGTTCATCCGCAGCCCGGGCATCGATCCGCGAGTTTGTGGCTCGTTGGTCCGAGGTGACCGCTATTCCGTAGAAGAGTGAGGTCAGGACTGCATGAGGGGCGGTGTTCACATTGATACGCCCGGGAATGCCGGCATTGGTTCCGAGTTGGTTGGTGTCCGTAGAAGTATCCTTGGCCGGGGGACGTCTCCCCTCGTCGGCAACGGTGAAGAGATCCAGGAGTTCGATGGCCCGCTTCCCGGGGAGATCCCAGTTGTTGGTTCCCGCAAATTGGAACTCCGGTTGGCCGATCCGGAGGGTGCGACCCCCGGCACTACAGGTGAGCACGCCTGGCTGGCTCGGGTTCAGCGCTGTGCCCTGATCATCAATCTGGGCCGGTTCAAAAACATTTCCCAATTCCGCCAGCGAAACCATAGCGCCCTTTCGCATGACAAAGGGAGCCGTCTTGCCATCGATTCCGTCGCGATAGGATGAAGGGATCTGATCCGGCATCTGATCGACTGTGGCAGGGCGGTTCCCGATCGCAGGGTTCTCGGGAATCCAATCACGGCTTTTCCAGGTATTCTTCGGATCCAGGATCATCCCCTTGTTGAGCACCCCTCCGGGTACGACACCGTTCCAGAGGGTGTTTTCCTGATAGGTCGTGATCGGAACCCAGTTGTAGGAGGTGAGGAAGGTAGCGCGAGGATCACCAACAAAACGGTATTTTCCAGGATTCAGTGCCTCGGAGGATTCATCCGGTTCGCCATCCTTTCCCGAATAGGTTGGGATGGTGAGGCATTGCCAACGAGGTTGAGCGTTGAGCAGTTGCTGTGCCAGATGCTTGAGTCCTCCCTGCTCTTTATTGGAGGTATCCGGGGAGCGGCGGGTCATGTCGACCAACTTCCCATTCCACGAGAACTCGAAGTACTCATGGGCATTGTTTTCGTTGCCGGTGGGTCCATCCTTCCAGCACGGTTCATTGGTGCCGGGAGGGGTGGGTGAGGTCCAGGTTTGGGACTCGGGCTTGAAGGCTAGTACGGCGAATTCATTAGGGCGCAGGTCCCGGGTCACGGAGGCCGTTTCATCATATTTTGCAAATGGTGTCTCCTTGGCTGTTCCGAAGAGCACGTAGGCCCTGTTCCCGATCACCAGACGGGGTGTTCCCCCCTTTATGACTCCGGTGGTGGGATTCCAGACTTCGACAAAGAATTGGCTCTCGATCGTGGTGCTGTTGGTAGCACTGTTGGTAATAAACGCCGTGCGCGTGCATTTCTCGGCGATCTGAGTCACGTAGGGGACAAGATCGCGTCCGGATGGCTCACCTCCCGGAGCCCCTGTGGGGCCCGAGGTGTTGGAGATATAGTCGACAATGCTGCAGGCAAGACGCGTCAGGTAGAGGAACGGATCGCCGCCTTTCTTGGCCAATGATGGATCCCGTTGTTTAAACTTAGGGAGGTTTTTGTCGATGATCCGGGCAATGTTCGTGGCACGATCATAGGGGGTTGTTCCCCAGGCCGGATTGGTGGCCAGATCATTCAGATTGTACTTGGGTAGTCCACCCTCAGGCAGGGTTGCCGGAATGAGATCGGGAGTGAGGCAGGGATCGCGTGTGAGAAGAGATCGTTTCTGCTGATACTCCTCCGAGGAGGAGAAGGCCGTCTCGAAGCTCCCTTCCGTGGGGAGAGTTTCAGCCACATGACGCAACTCCAGAGCCTCCTGCACATCGGGAAGATCTGCCATCCCATTGGTCAACGGGAGGTCGCCCGGACCATGATCCCAGTTCGTAGGATCGGTGCGCGCATTGCCAAGGTGAAGGGCCGGGTTTAAACGGGCCGACTCATCAGTCATGACGAAGGCATATCGGCCAATGACTTTTCCCTCGCTGTCGTGAAGCGACTGCCAGAGAGCCGGGTAGCTACCATCAGCTGCGATTATCCCGGGTGAGCGTGGCGTTGGCTGATTCGTGCCTTTTGCTGAGTTCGTATCGAGGGAGATGCCGACCAAGGATGGGTCATTCAGATCCACCGCCACCGCGGGATTGCTGGAAGAACGCTCCTCAAGAAGTGATTCCAAGGTTCCGTTGGTAAGCTTTGGGAAGGATGCTGCTTGTTTGAGGTCGAAGGAAAACAGGGGAAGAATCTGGTTGCTGGATATTAGGTTGGAGGCTCCCAGCAGCAGCGGAGGAGTAATTTCTTCGTGTTGTTGCTCCTCATGTTCCTGTGCATGATCTTTGTGTGCAGGGAGGCCAACCAGATAGGCGGGACGGTTCGAGGTCGCGATCAGCAAGAGCTCCTGTGCCGAGGCGATGCCCGACTCGGCACTCAACTGAGCCTGCTCTTCGGCAGAGCTAACGGCGCTGCTGGAGCGCTCGATCCTCACACTCTGGAGAAGGCAAACTAGCAGGATGGTGAGTAGTCCGATCAGACTGAGCACCGCGATGATGGCAGAGCCTCCTGAATGCCGAAATCGTTGAGAGTATGATGATTTGAAAGGAATGTTTTTCATCAGGGCAGCGGAATCACATCACGAGAGGTGGGAAGATGAATGATCCCAGTCGACCATTGCGCACGCTCTCTCAGTAGACGCGCATTCCGTTCCGCCGCCTTGGGCTCCGAGGCGATGAGATGAGCGGTCCGGGCATTGATGGCGGAGAGGGTGACCTCCAGTAGTTCGGGGGGGGAGGTCTTGACGGGAAGCGGAACGATCCGAAGGGAAACGATGTTTCTCGCCAGGAGTTCCGTCGTGGAGGCGTTCTCGGGTGAGGCTTCCCTATAGAGTTCTTGAAGCGAGTCATCTTCCACCGCCTGAGCAACCGTCTCTCCGGAGGCATGGAAGCGGTAGAGATTCGTGCATCCGCTCTCCTTGGGGTCGGCCGCCAGAAAGTATCCAGCAGCACAGAGGTCCCCCTTGATCTCGGCGTGCCTCCGATCACTCGGATGAGAAACCAGAAAAAAGAGAGACTGGGTGCGCCCCTCTTCAACCTTACTGATCGCAAGCGATTCGGTATTGGTCGTAATCACCGCCGAGTGCAGATCCTCTGAGATGATCTGTAGGGCGCCCCGGAGCTCACGTTGTGCCTCGCGCCTGCCTTCCCCATCCCGCCAGATCCTCGAGGCTCCATCGCCCATGCCGAGCAGGAGGAGCATCAGGACAAGGAGGATCGCCGAGGACACAAGAACCTCCAGCAGAGTGAAACCCTCAAGGTCCAGGAGACGTGCGCCGCGCCGCTCACCACGCTGATCAGATCGCTTGGTCATGGGATCGTGAGAAGCTTTGCGTAGCGATGGATCGTGCGCCCAGATGCCGGAGCCGAAGGAGGTGTTGCAACCAGAACCTCAACTGTCACCATGCCGGGGGTGGAGTGTTTTGGGCTCAGTGTTAGCCAGGCGAGGGCGGTGATCTCCGGTTCACGGAGGGGATTGGTTGCTTCGGTATCGGAAATTAGACGTATCGGTTCGCACGATGCTCCGTAGGCAACACAGCAACTGGTCGATGACTGGGGATGGATGATTTCCCAGACCGGGATCCCATTGCTCATAGACGTCGCCAGATAAAGGGTTGAGGGATCCTTACCGAAGGTGAGACCCTCCATGATGTCGGAGGCGATAAGGGTGGCCTGGGTTTCCTCCTTGGCGTCGCTTTCTGTCTTATGCGTGAAGGAGAAGAGCGCGATCAGTGCAAATGCCGTGACGGAAAAAACACCAAGTGCCACCAGGATCTCGGCAAGGGTGAAGGCCTGTAAGCCTCGTCTCGAGCCACTGTTCTTCGTTCTCATGGCTTGCTGGTTAGAGATTCCTCAGATTGGCACGCCCGCTTCCCCGGGCAAGTTCGAGTGACGAGGGGAGAGGTCCCGTGTCATTCTTAAGGCGCAGGGAAAGACCGGGTCCTCCCTGTTGGGGAATGCCGATTCTCCCGGAGCGCTGGAACATCACACCTCCCAATGAGAGTCCTTGGGAGGGCGACCCACCTAGTGCGGTGGCGATCACCTCGGCCGGCGGGTTTTGATCCATCAGGGTCCCTTCTCCGGTCTGGAAGGTGATTCCCCGTGGAAGCTGAATCCAGTTGCCTAGTGCTACGAGGGATTGAAGGGCCGAAACTTCCTTTCCATCACGAGTGACGATGCGAAGGGAACCTTTTTTCAGTGCCTCTTCATTTCTCAATACCACCCAGACCTCCTTTTTGCCGGAGACTGATGCCAAGCGTGCCTGTTCCAGCGTTCCCATGGCTAGGCTTATGGCTGCATTGTTCGCATGAGATCGGGTGATGGCCCTCCATGCCGGGAGAGCAAGCGAGACGAGGACAGCGATCACCGCCAAGACGACAAGCAGCTCCGTCAGGGTGACTCCTGAACGGTTGGAGTTTTTTGGGCAATGGGCAGGCACGGCGCAGAAGAGTGTCTGATTGTCTTGCGACGAGCCACTCCAAACTAGGGAATTTCCCTTGCCCTCTCTGCAGGCAACCTCCCCCAGTTTCACCGAATAACTTTATTGGCAGGCCCTGATGATTGAAAAACCAAGCCAGATCCCGGCCACACACAGAAGAACCGACAGAACCACATTCAGGAATGCCCCGGTCCAGTTCCCCTGCTCCATGAGCAGGAACGTCTGAAGGCTGAATGAAGAAAAGGTTGTGTAGCCGCCCATAACTCCGATCATGAGAAAGGTCCGCGTTGCCGGTGAGAAGATCAGCTTCCCGGGTTCGGTTTCCCCATAGCCGGCGATCAGGCCCATGATCAGAGCTCCGGTGATGTTCACCACGACCGTGCCGAAGGGGAACTTATTGCCCATCCAGCGGGTGATTAGGTCTGTCATGCCAGCACGGGCGACCGAACCCAAGGCTCCGCCGATGCCGACAAGCATGTAGGGATGCCTCAGGAGTTGCTGAAAAAACGACATCCATTAATCCAACAGGAATGGAGTGCTTGTTTAAAGACGGAAACATTATCGACTCGGACGCTGCTGAGAAGCTTTCGGCTTCCCGATGATTGTCTGCCTCTGGTACTGATGATCTGATGAACATTACTCCCCGAACACTTCTTCTCCTCACATCCCTGCTCTGTGTCTCCACCGTGGTTGCTCAGGACTTCCCGACCACAAAGATTGCGAAGATGGATGCGGCCTCGTACCTCCAGCCTCTTCCTGAGAACAGGGCTGTTCGCCTCAAGGTGATCGCCGGCGACTTTGCCGCACATCCCGACGCTGCAATCGGCAAGTACTCTGGCAAGCGCATCACCGTGATCGGTCGTGTCTCCGCCCTCAGCCAAGGAAGCGGCGAGAACAAGGTGCTCGTTGTCACCATGCAGGATTCCTCGGGGAGCCTCCCCGCAGTGAAGGCAAATTTTCTTTATGGATCGATTCCCGCTAACTCGGAAATCCAAATCTCCCAGGATGGTTCTTCGGCCACCATTCTCCATCGCGATCGCAGCGGTAACATCCTCTCGCAGGATGCCTATCTCTCTGTTGACCAGAAGGTTGCCATCAAGGGAGATTTCAAGGAGGTCAAGGTCGGAGATATCGTTCTTACGGCCTGCAAGCTGGAATCCAAAGAGAAGCTCCACCAGTTGGAGAATAAGTAACGCGCGCTCCGGCCTAGCGTTTGGCCAGGTCGGGTAGAGCCAGTTTTCCCGTTTAAGCTTTTCCACGAAGGCTTTTCTCCCTTTGCTGGGGAATGCCCTTTCGCTCACTCGGCCTTGACGCCGCGATTCTCAAAGCCGTTCAGGAGACCGGATATACCGAACCGACCCCGATCCAAGCTGCTGCTATTCCCTTCGTGCTGCAGCGTAGGGATCTGATCGGCATCGCTCAGACAGGTACCGGCAAGACCGCAGCCTTTACGCTGCCGATCCTTTCACTGCTGGCCAGTTCTCCCTCCAAGGGTATCCGCGCCCTCATCATCGCTCCGACCCGCGAACTGGTCGTCCAGATCGAGGAGAATGTCCGAGCCTACGCCAAGCATATGCCGCTCACGGTGGCCACGATCTACGGGGGGGTCAGCGAGCGTCCCCAGATCAAGGCGCTCGAGCAGGGAGCCGATCTCGTTGTGGCTACGCCGGGACGCCTTCTCGACCTGATCCGTGGCAGGGAAAAAGCCTTTGCCCACATCGAGTTCCTTGTGCTCGACGAGGCCGACAGGATGCTCGACATGGGATTTGTCCCCGCGATCCGACAGATC